>NZ_JBARXZ010000001.1:0-65904 GCF_049647605.1 Mycobacterium sp.
CTCATGATGATGGCGGCCCGGAACAGCCCGGCGGATCCGGGCGCGGCGAGATGGTCACACACCGACATGCCGCCGGCGGACTGCCCCGCCACCGTGACCTTCTGCGGATCGCCCCCGAAGGCGCCGATGTTCTCCTGTACCCAACGCAGTGCCGCCTGCTGGTCGGCCAGACCGTAGTTACCGACGTCGGCCGGCGGCCCGAAAGCGGGATGGGCCAGGAATCCGAGGGCTCCCAGCCGGTAGTTGATGGTGACGACAACGATCTGGCCCCGGGCAGCCAGCAACTGCGCCCGGTAGAGGTCGGAGCTGCCGTTGACGAAGGCACCGCCGTGAATCCACACCATCACCGGCAGGCCTGCCGCGCCGGTGGGCGCCCAGACATTGAGCGTCAGGCAGTCCTCGCCCACGGCCAATCCGTAGTCGGGGTCGAGCATGTTGCCTTGGACGCAGCGCACGCCGGGTTTGGTGGCGTCGCGCAGGCCGTCCCACGCCTGCACCGGAGCCGGAGGCCGCCAACGCAGCTCCCCCACCGGCGGCGCGGCGTACGGAATACCTTGGAAGAGAACATGATCCGGCGCAACGAGACCGCGCACTGCCCCGGCCCCGGTGTGCACCTCCCCGGAATCGAGGGTCGCGTCCGGCGTCGGCGCCTGCTCACCGTCCGACGTCTGCCCCTGTCCGCAGCCGGCTGCGAACACCACAAGTAGAACCGCCACCAGGACGGCCCAGCGCCGGCGGGGGGAACACCCCCGAGATCTGGAGATCAAAGTAAACGGACAATAGCCCGAAATTCCTCCGGGCGGCTCCGACGATCCCCACACCGACAACCCGACACCCGCCGACTTGCTCGAACGCATCTGCGCGCGCGAGCCCGGTCACGTGAGGTCCGGCCCCCGAGGCTCTCGGCCAACACATCTGTCGGCGGCCTCGAGCGCCTTCGTACCTATTCGTTGTTCGCTGAGGTGAGCGGCGTATGCCGGGAGTGCGTCGCCAGGTAACCGTCCACTGCGCACTCCGCCAGGCGGCGGTAGTCGACATCGGGCAGAGTGCTCAATTTGGCGAGCGTGATCGGGCCCAGTAGCAGCGCCGCCGCCTCGCCGTGGTCGACAGCACCGAGTTCGGCGATGGCCTGATCACTGCGGAGGATGGCGTCGAAGGGTGCGGCGTACTGTTCGGCGACCCGCTCCCGCAGGGTGCGCACTTCGGCACTGTCAGCGACCGTGCCGCTCGGCGAGAACGGGTACCCCCCCAGATCGCCGCCGAGCGACAGCCACGACAACGCGGTGAGGCTGGCCGGTGCGTCGGCGATCAGCTGGGCTTGCGCCTGCACCAGCGCGATCAGCCGGTCCCGGAGCGACCCCTGCTCCGGTGGCGTCAGCGCCGGCGGGATGAGCGCGTGAAACGCTGCGGCCAGTAGGTCGTTACCGCTCGGAAAGTGCCGGTACAGGGTGGCGCGAGCGACGTTCGCCCCACGCAACACCGCATCGACGGTGACCGCGCTGGGCCCACCCGTGCGCAGAAGTGCGGTAGCGGACTCGAGCAGCCGGGCACGCGATCGCGCCGGCCGAGGATCGCTCCGGCCGGTGGTCGGCTCGGTCGGCCCCGTCGCAGACCCGGTCAGCCCCGTCGGTCCGATCGTCATTGCAGAACCCTTCTCACCAGCATGACCGCAGCCCTCTCGAGACGACTGCCAGTCGCACAAATGCATTCACCGCAGAGACGCGACGCCACGGTCGGCACCTCACCCGGCCCGGCAAGCCTACCCGGCTCGGCTCTTCTGCAGCAGAAGCCGTTTCGTCACCGGCGGGCGGTCGGCGGCAACCGGACAACGGCCCGCCGACAATCGGCCGGATGCGTACGTGATCGCCGGTTTCGGCGACCCAGGGCCTACACCCCCACCGCCTGCCTGGGGGGTACGTCTGCGACATCCCCGTCCTGCGGATCGACTCCGATCCCGGCAGCATCGAACCGATCGGCCGGTTGTGCGCCCAGGCGCTCGAGGCCGACGGCAGCCGGTCGATCGTGTTGGGATGTGCGGCCATGGCGCGCTTCGCCGAACCGCTGCGCCAACAACTCGGCGTCCCGGTGATCGACGGAGTGGTGGCCGCCACGCTGCTGGCCGAGGCCCTGGCCCCGCTGTCGGGTCAGCCGGACAGCAACTGCGCCGCCCGGTGCGCCAGCATCACGATCGTCGCGTGGGGACCACGGCTCGGCACCGCGGGCAGCACCGAGCCGTCGATCACCCACAGTCCGTCAACCCCCCGCACCCGGCAGGAGGGATCCGTCACCGCCATCGTGTCCCCATCGGCACCCATCGGCGCGGTGGCGCACAGGTGCTGCGACGTCGCCCAGGCCGGCTCACCGATTTCGGTTGCGGCACTGGCCAAGTGTCGCGCAATCTCGGCACCGGTGCGCAGCGCCTCCACATCGGAGGCCACGCTGTCATAACGATGTTCGATACGCGGCGGCACTGCCGGATCGGCGGACCGCAGCGACAGTCGCCCCCGCGACCGGGGCCGCATCAGCGCCACCCCCAGATGTGGCCAATCCGGGTGCCCACTGACCGAGTTGCCCACCATCGCAATGAAACCGCCGGTATAGGGCCGGATCTCGAGTTCACCCTGCAGACTCAGCACCACTTCCAGCACCGGCCTGCTGGGCGCAACGGCCCAGTTCGTCGGCAGCACCCATTCCGGATGGTCGGCGAACCGACGCCCCACCGGCGCTGGAACGATCAGCGGTATCCCGATCTCCCGCAGGTGCGCCTCATCACCCACCCCGGACAGCATCAACAGGTGCGCAGAGCCGATTGCACCGCAGCACAATACAATTCGATCAGCGGTCAACACCTCGGGTCCGTCAGGTCCGATCACCTCGACACCGGTGGCCCGGCGCCCGCAGATCTGGATCCGGACCGCCCGCACGCCGGTTCGGATCCGCAGGTTCGGCCGGCTCATCGCCGGTTCCAGGAAAGCCGCCCCGGGCCCGGTGCGGACGCCGCCGACGATGTTCAGCGGTACCGCACCCACCCCGTCGACTCCCGAGTTCAGCGCCGTCCCGGAGCTCAGATCCGGCAGCCACCCGAACCCGGCCTGTTCGGCGGCCTCGATGAAGGTCGCACTGCTACCGGTGAACTCGCGGGTGCGGCGAATCGGGATGGGACCGGTGTGGCCGTGCTCGGGATGCTCCGGGAAGTCCAGATCGGTTTCGATGTCCAGGTAGTGGGCCAGCACGTCAGCCCAGGACCAGCCGGGCAAGTCCCATCCGGCGATATCGCTGGGCATCGCCCGGCAGAAGTAGCCACCGTTGACCGCGCCCGACCCGCCGACGGTGGCACCGCGCACCAGCTGCGCGCCCCGCCGCGGCGCATCGGTCAGCTCGGTCTGATAGCGCGCCACCACCGGGCTGACATCGCCGATGGGCAGTTGCAGACCGTTGCGGGTCAGCGCGCCGACCCCGCACTCGGCCGGCCCCGGCCCGGATTCCAGGACCGTGACGGTACGAGCCGAATCGGTGGAAAGCGTTGCCGCGAGCACAGATCCTGCACTACCGGCGCCGACGATCAGTACGTCGCTGTGTGAGAGCGCAGTCACCCGTCAGGACCGGATTTGCGGCTTCAGCGGGCCGAGGGTGCGTTCCCGCACCACCCCGGTCCACAATCCGGTGCCGTAGGCGATGTCGTCGAGACGTTTGAGCAGCAGGTAGGCGATCAGCCCCAGGGGTTTGGCGTCGTCCTCGGTGTGGTGCCGGCGGCTCAGCCAATCCACCACGCCGTCGATCGCGGCTGCCAGCAGCACAATACGGCGGCACCTCTTGGAGAGCACGGCCGCCACCATCGCCACCGGCCAGTAGTGCCGGCAGATGGCCGAGGTCAGCTGCAGCACGGCCGAGCCGAGCCAGCGGCCGGTGACAAACGCGACGTCCCGGGGCTGGGTCTCGGGGGCCTTCATGGCTTTGGCCACCCGGCGCCCGGTGAGGGCGACGGCGACCAGCGAGGCCAGATAGCTCAGCCGGGTGCCGACGGCGATCAGCAGCCACACCACCGCGGTGGTGCCAGACACCACCATGGGCGCCGTCTTGTCCGGGTGTCTCGCCGACAACGGCGCCGCCGAAGTCCCGTAGAACGCCTTGCGCGTCATCCAGTCTCGCAGTTTGGTGCGGTGGTCATGGGCCACCAGAGCGATGGGCTCGTAGCGCAACCGGGCGCCGGCCTCGACCAGGCGCCAGCACAGGTCGACGTCCTCTCCGGAGAGCATGTCCTCATCGAAGCCGCCGAGGTCGGCGACGATGCTGCGCCGGCAGATGATGGCCGCACTCGGCACGTAGGACACCGTGCTGTAGGGCAGCACCGGAGCTTCCCGGTGCCCCAAGTCCAGCGAGGAGCGAATGGCCTCATACCGGCCCACCATGTTGTCGGTCTGCGACATCCCCACGATGCGGGGCGCGACCAGCGCCACCGACGGATCGCAGAAATGTCCGAGCAGCGCCTCCAGCCAGCCCCGGCGCGGCACCACATCGGAATCCAGGAAGGCGACAAAATTGGTGTGGCTGGCTGCCAACCCGGTGTTCCTGGCGGCCGCCGGGCCGCAGCTGACCGGGTGGCGGATCACCTGGACGTCGCAGTGACATCCGGCGAAGTCGCCGGCCTGTACCGGGCACTTCGAGCCGTCGTCGACGATGATGATTCGCAGCCCACGCATCGAGGAGACCAGCCGCTGAACCCCAAAACTGTTGTCGCGCACTGGAACAACAACGGTGACGTCCAGGTGTGACGGCCCGCCAGCCGGCCGCGGATGTGCCACGGTGGCGTCGAGCAGCGTGCGTGCGAGTTGGGCACTGGTGGCGTCGTGCACCTCCAGCCTGCCATCGTCGAGCAGCGTCTGCGCGGCCGGCGCCAGCCGCAGCAGGCGTGTCGGCGAACCGCCGAGCAGGGCCGCTCCGGAACCCAACACCCGCACCCGACGGTCCACCTGGACGGCAAACCCGTCCGGCAACCGGGCCACTGTGGACCCGGTTCCGGTTGTCGGCCTCATACGAGCATTCCGTCGGTGTTGGGTGTCCACCGCACCACCCGCTCGACGCAGCCGCTGACCATCTCCTCGAACAACCGTTCGCCCGCATCCGCGGTCGCGGTGGTCGGATCCCCCAATACTCCCACCTCACTCACTGCTGCCACTCCCCCGCTACGCATCCTCGGCATCAACTCCGCCAACGGTGCGCTGTTACCTGGACAGAACTCCTCGACCAGGACATCAGATGGCGAAAGATACAGCAAGACCGATGTTTCGGCATGGCCCGCGTGCGCGTCGCCACCCCGGACGGTGCACGAGCCCCAACCGACGTCACGGCCTTCATATCGCAGCAGCGCGGTCGCCGCGCGCAATGCCGTGACATTGCCGCCGTGGCCGTTGACAAACACCAGCCGCTGAGCCCAGCGACACGCGGACCGGCCGAACTCGACGAGTACCCGCTCCAGGACCTCCGAACCGATGGAGACGGTGCCGGGAAATCCTTCGTGCTCGCCACTGGCGCCGTAAGGCACCGGGGGTGCCAGCAGATAGGCCGGATCGGCCACGCGGGTGATCATCGCGCGCGCCACCGCAGTCGCGATTCGCGTGTCGGTATCCAGCGGAAGATGCGGCCCGTGCTGTTCGGTGGACCCCACCGGGACGACAACGACGGGAGAAGTGCTGTGCAACTGCGGTGACGTCATGTTCCCGAGGACCGTGGGGGCAGGCACTTGCCGATGGTAGGCCGAATTCACCTGGAACGCCCCGATTGTTGGCACAGCGGACGGAATTCTTTCACGACCGGCGGGGCCACGGGAACCATTGGTTCACCACAGCCCCGCCTGTCTCGCCTGTATCAGTTGTGCCGGCGCTCAGGTGCCGAGGGCACGGGTGAAGCCGTCGGGGACCAGAATGTCCTCCGGGGTCAGATCGTGAATCGAGGAGTGCCCGAGTCCCATGAGCGCGGAGTCGATCCCGCCGCGCAGGATGTCGAGGACGTTCTCCACTCCGGCTTGTCCGTTGGCCGCCAGACCCCACAGATACGCCCGGCCGATCATCACCGCACGGGCGCCGAGCGCAACCGCCTTGACGACGTCGCTGCCGCGGCGGATCCCGCCGTCCAGCAGAACCTCCACCTGGTCACCCACCGCGTCGGCGATGGCGGGCAGACACCGGATGGCCGCCGGAGTGCTGTCCAGGTTGTTGCCACCGTGATTGGACACCGTGATCGCTGAAACACCGGCATCTACAGCGCGTTTGGCATCGTCCACCCGAACCATGCCCTTGAGCAGGAACGGGCCACCCCATTGCTCACGCAACCAGGCAACGTCCGCCCAGGTGGGCGGTGGTGTCCCCATCCACTGGCCGTAGGCCTCGAAGAAGGTCGGCCCGGCCTCACCGCGGCGCCCCTGATTGGGCACCCGGAGATCCGGTGGCCGCAGCGTCTTGGCAAAGCTGTACAACCAGCGCGGCTTGGTCAGCACCTCGGGAGACATCTTGACCATGGTCTTGAGGTCCATCCGCTCCGGGATCTTCGGCGAACCCCAGTCCCGGCCGTGGCTGAAGCTCCAGTCCGTGGTCAGGATCAGCCCGACGGCACCGGCGGCCCGGGCGCGCTCCATGCGTGCCAGGATCTCGTCGCGACTGCCCAGCCAGTAGATCTGGAAGAAGATCTTGCCGTTGACAGCGGTGACCTCTTCCATGGGCTTGCTCGCAAACGAGGACAGTCCCATCGCGGTACCGCGTGCGGCGGCCGCCCGGGCCACTGCCACCTCCCCGTCGGGATCGACGGCCTGCACACCGGTCGGCGAGATGATCACCGGCATCGAGATGTCCTGACCCAGCACCGTTGTCGCGAGCTCACGCTTCTCGGTCGCACCGATGACGTGCGGAGCCAGACCGAGCTCGGAGAACGCCGCCACGTTGTCGGCGACGCTCACGCCCTTCTCGCTGGCGGAGATCAGCGACGAATAGGCAGACTTCGGCAGCCGCTTCTTCGCCCGCTGCTGGGCGATCGCCACCGTTTCGAACCACTTATCACGAGCCATCAGACGGGACTTTCGTTGCAGAATTTCTTCGGAGGGGCGGCCAGTGACAACATCACCGGACCACTGGTCTTGCGTTTGCCGGTGCGGGAGTGATCCCCGCTGGGCTTGGGCTTGTCGCGCTCCATCGCCAGCGCCGGCTCACCGAAACCCTGGACACATTCGGGGTCGGGCCCGTCCAGGGGTAGCCCGGTGAAGAACTTCGCGGCCATACAGCCACCGCGGCAGGCATCGAAGTGGTCACATCCCGAGCACGCACCCGCCGACTGCGGCTCCCGCAACTCCAGGAACAACGGCGACTCCTGCCAGACACCCTGGAATCCCGGCGCACCGGAACTCGCGCCTGCCAATACATTTCCCGCCAGGAACTTGTCGTGGATGGCAAACGGGCAGGCATACACATCGCCGATCGGGTCGATCAGACACACCACCCGCCCCGCCCCGCACAGGTTCAGACCGGCGAGCGCACCCGGCTCACCGAGCCCGGCGAGGTGGAAGAACGAATCGCCGGTGAGCACCCGCTCACCGTTGAGCACCAGCCAGTCGTAGAGCTGCACCTGCTGCGCCGAGGTCGGATGCAACTCATCCCACACATCGGCCCCGCGTCCCGACGGCCGTAACCGGGTGATTCGCAAGGTGGCGCCGTAGTGGTCGGCCAAGGCTTTGAAATCGTCGAGCTGGTCGACGTTGTGGCGGGTCACCACCACCGAGATCTTGGCATCCTTGAAGCCGGCAGCTTTGAGGTTCTCCAGAGCTTTGATCGCCATCGCGAACGACCCCGCACCGCGCACCGCGTCGTTGATCTCCGCAGTCGCACCATCGAGGGAGATCTGCACATCGACGTAATCGCTCGCGGCCAGCTTGGCGGCCACCTTCTCGTTGATCCGCACCCCGTTGGTGGAGAACTTCACCCCCACATGGTGTTCGGTCGCATAGTCGACCAGCTCCCAGAAATCCGGGCGCACCGTCGGTTCCCCGCCACCGATGTTGACGTAGAACACCTGCATCCGCTCGAGCTCGTCGATGATGTCCTTGCATTGCTGCGTCGAGAGCTCCCGCGGGTCACGCTTGCCGGAGGCCGACAGGCAGTGCACACACGACAGGTTGCAGGCGTAGGTCAATTCCCAGGTCAGACAGATCGGGGCGTCCAGGCCGCGCTCGAACTGATCCACCAGACGCGGAACGGGAAGCACTGCAGTCATGAGTTCTCCTTCGGGACAAGCATGTTCGACGCCACCAAAGTGGCCAGCGCACGCAGGTAGGGCTGCTGGGCGTCATCGTCGATATCGGCTGCGCGGCAGGCGGATCGCACATCGGGGTGATCACCCAACGATTCGATCAACGCCAAGATCGTGCGGTTCTTCAGGAACGAGAGTTTGCGGGTACCGAAGTGGTAGAGCAGCGCGCCGAACGGCTCCGGCCGCACCGCCACCTGGGGATGCAGTCGCCATCCACAGCCCGGATCGAACATCACCGTCGGCGCGCTACCCATGGTCAGTAGACCCCACACATCCCGTCGATGGACACCTCTTCGACCAGTGACTCACTGACCAGTTCGGTATCTGATACAACCTGCGAATCGTGTTCCATACTGACCTGCCTTTCTTGATGTGACACTCGACACAGCGTCGGGTGCGGACCACAATATGGCATCGAGTGCCTAAACGGAAGAGGAGGGGTATTGGTGGCTGAGTCCACTGCCCGGCAAGGGCAAGCCCACCTGGGCAGGAAGCGCTC
This sequence comes from Mycobacterium sp., assembly GCF_049647605.1. GTDB lineage: Bacteria > Actinomycetota > Actinomycetes > Mycobacteriales > Mycobacteriaceae > Mycobacterium. Next base: position 8,792 of record NZ_JBARXZ010000001.1, read on the forward strand.
CACCACCCGCGACCACATTGCCGACGTCGCGATCGATCTGTTCTGCACCCACGGCTTCGATGCGGTGAGTGTCGACGACGTGGCCCAGGCCGCCGGCATCGCGCGCCGCACACTGTTTCGGTACTACGCCTCCAAGAGCGCGATCCCCTGGGGGGATTTCGACGTCCACCTGGCGCAGCTGAGGGAGCTGTTCGCCGCCATCGACCCGGATGTGCCGGTGCGAGAAGCTCTGCGCTCTGGGCTGCTGGCGTTCAACACCTTCGACGAGGAGGAGGCCATCCGGCACCGCGAACGTATGCGGATGATCTTGGAAACCGCCGAGCTACAAGCTTATTCGATGACCATGTACGCCGGTTGGCGACGCGTCATCGCCGAGTTCGTGGCCTACCGCCGCAACCAGCTGCCCGACGATATCGGCCCTCAGGCCGTCGCCTGGATGATGCTGGGAGTTGCGCTGTCGGCCTACGAGCACTGGCTGGCCGACGATGCCATGCCCCTGACCGAAGCGTTGGGCCAAGCCTTCGAGGTCGTCGCGTCAGGTCTGTAGCGCGGCCGCTCGGTGGCGCCCGGGAAAAATTGCGGAAACAGGCGACGGAGTCCGACTCCGGATGGCGACGATGAGGATGTGAGCGCCGAATCGGAGCGACCCAGGGCCGAACGGGGCGCCCCGGATGTGCTGCTGAGGCTGTACGACGAGGCGCTGCCGATCGTGTACGGGTACTTCGTGCGGCGCTGCAGCGACCGCGGAACGGCCGAGGACCTGACATCGGAGACCTTCCTGGCGGCCATGGATGCCGCCAGAAAGGTCGATCCGCCGCCGGTCACGGTGCCCTGGCTACTCGGGGTGGCCCGGCACAAACTCGCCGATCACTACCGGCGCCGGCATGACCGGTTCACCGTTCCGGTGGCGGACCTGACCGAGCTCATCGCCGAAACCGATACCTGGGACGCCGAATTGGACCGACTGATCGCCGAGAGCGTGCTGGCCAGATTGTCGGAAACACATCGGACCGTGCTGGCCCTGCGCTACATGGATGACCGGTCGGTACCGGAGTGCGCCGAATTGATCGGCCGCACCGTGCACGCCACCGAAGCACTCTTGGTCCGGGCCCGCCGGGCGTTCAGACAGCAATACCCGGAAGGAGGTGCACCATGATCAACGACAGCGAGATCAACGATCGCGATCCGTTGCATGTGCTGCACGGTGACGACCTTCCGGTGCAACCCGACCCACAGTTCGCCGCACGTCTGCGCCGCCGCCTCGAGACGGCACGGACCCTTCCCGAAGGAGTGATCATGAGCGGCACCGACACCGCCATCAAGAACCTGAGCACCGCGGGGGCGCTGCACCCCTATCTGACCGTGGCCGATGCCCGGGCCGCGATCAGCTGGTACCTCGACATCTTCGGCGCCACCGTACTGGGTGACCCGATTGTCATGGACGACAACCGAATCGGCCATGCTGAACTCCGAGTGGGCACCGGGGTGCTGTACCTGGCCGACGCCTACCCCGAGCTGGGCCTGACGGCTCCGGCGCCGGGGGCCACCTCGGTGAGCCTGATGCTGCCGGTGGCCGACACCGACACCGTGCTGGAGCGAGCCCGCAGCGGCGGCGCCCGGGTGCAGCGCGAACCCTACGAGGATCACGGCGCCCGAAACGCCAGCATCATCGATCCGTTCGGCCATCGCTGGATGCTGACGGGGCCGACGACGGAAGCGGCCGCGACCATCGCCCACGGCGATGTCGGGTACGTATCGGTGTGGGCACCGGACGCCGCCCGGGCCGCCGCGTTCTACGGCCACGTTCTGGGCTGGGTATTCGACCCGGACACCGGTCAGGTCACCAACACCACGCAACCCATCGGCATCCACGACGCCGGGTCCAGCACGCTGTTCTGCTGCTATGCGGTCACCGATCTCGAGGGGGCCCGCCGGTCGATCGTGCGCGGTGGCGGGCAACCCGGCGCCATCACCGAGTTCGATTTCGGCACCGTCCTCGACGCCACCGATTCGCAGGGCATGGCGTTCGCGGTGTTCACCCCGAAACCCGGCACACCCCGCCCGGCGCTCAACGGCACTGGGCCCGGCGAACTCTCGTACATCACCTACCAGGTACCCGATGCCGCGGAGTTCCGGTCGTTCTACAGCGGATTGCTGTTCTGGACATTTGCCCCGGGTCGGGTCGATGACGGCTGGGAGATATCGGGCACCCATCCGATGGCCGGTGCCGCCGGCGGTTCCACCACCGCGGTGACGATGCCGATGTGGACGGTTGCCGACATCGGCAGCGCCGTCGGCCGCGTCCGGGAGGCCGGTGGCACGGTGCAACAAGAACCCAACCGACAGTCCTACGGGTTGATGGCCGAGTGCACCGACGACCAGGGCGGCCGGTTCTATCTGGGCGAGTTCTGAAGCCGGGGAGCTCTCATCACCGCCCTGAACGAGCGTGTTTGTACGCCGGCACTCCGTGCCGGGCGTACAAATACGCTCGTTCACCAACCATTCAGGCATCAACGCCGGCAGCGGAATGCCCGACGTGACCGGGCCGCTGACCATCTCCGAGCAGGAGCGACAGGTGCTGGAGAAGCAGTCTGAGGGTGTTCTCCAGCTGTTCTTGCTGATCCTTGGAGAGCCCGTCGAGCAACTCGCATTCCCGCGCCAGCACGGCGCCGACAAGATCGTCGACTTCTGCACGACCGAGCGGGGTGAGCTCGACGTCCACGGTTCGCGAGTCACGGCGCCCGGTCCGTTTCACGAAACCTTGCGCCTCCGCCCGGTCCACGCGTTGGGTGATCGCTCCGGCGGTGATCAGCGAAGCTGCCGCCAGTTCACGGGTGGTCATCGAGTAGGGCCGGCCATGGCGGCGCAGCGTGGACAGCAGGTCGAGGGTGGCCATATCGGCGCGACGGTCACGCAGCAGGCGCGCCCGGTCGTCGCCGAGCAGCTTCGCGATGTGCCACACCCGGGTGACGATCCCGATGGAATCCACCGGGAGATCCGGTAACTCACGCTTCCACGCCGCGGCAATCGCGTCGACGGGATCGCTTGGTGTGGCGTCCACGGGCTCTCCTGCTACTGTTGTTTAGACCTAAACATAGCAGGAAGTGGGTTACCCATGCGCTCTGTCGTAGTGACTGGCGGCGGCACCGGTATCGGCCGGGAGATCGCCGCTCGATTCGCCGCAGAAGGTTGCGATGTTGTCATCACGGGACGCCGATCGGAGGTGCTCCGGGCGGCGCTGGAAACCATCGGCAGCTCGGCCCGGGCGATCACGATGGACGGGACCGACCCCCAGCAGACTGCTGCAGCGGCGCAGGAGATCGGCGCCGTCGACGTGTTGGTCAACAATGCCGGCGGCAACACCGATTTCGACCGGCAGACACCGCGCAACTTGGACGAACTCGCCGATGCATGGCGCCAGAACCTGGACAGCAACGTGCTCACCGCGGTGCTGATGACAACGGCGCTGCTTCCCGCCATGCCGAGCGGTTCATCCGTGATCACCATCGGTTCCATCGCCGCAGACAAGGGGGCCGGCTCATACGGAGCCGCCAAGGCGGCCGTCGCATCGTGGAACGTCGACCTGGCCCGGCAACTCGGCGATCGGGGCATCACCGCCAACGTCGTCTCGCCCGGCTACATCGCCGACACGGAGTTCTTCCGAGACAAGCTCACCGATGAACGCAGAGGTTCTCTGATCGAAGCGGCGATGACCAATCGTGCGGGCACGCCGGACGATATCGCCGCGACCGTCCGGTTTCTGGCCTCACCCGGCGCACGTCAGATCACCGGGCAGACCATCGCCGTCAACGGCGGCGAATGGACAACGCGCTAGCTCCTGTGGGTAGCGAAAGTCAGCCCAACACTTCGGAGATGGCGGCGCCGGCGGCGATCTTGGCCCGCGCTTTCATGACCTTGCCCGGCATCCCGCCGCCGACCACGCCCACGACCGCGCCTTCCCGCTCGTAGTACGCCAGGAATTTGCGGCCGTCGTCCTCGACCAGGTGCACCACGTCGTCGGACTCCGGCTCCCCCAGACACTGGATCTTGACGTCGTACTGATCGCTCCAGAAGTACGGGACCACCACGGCCTGCGGCGGCTCAATGCCGAGCAGCGACGGCACCAGCACCCGGGCCTGTTCGGCAACGTTGCTCCAATGTTCCACGCGGGCTTGATGCCCCAGAGCGTCCTGCCACGAAGCCACATCGCCGAGAGCCCAGATGTGCGGGACTCCGGTGCGGCCCACGTTGTCGCAGATGACGCCGTTGTCCACGGCCACCCCACTGCCCTCGAGCCAATCGGTGGCCGGGCGGGAACCGATGCCCACCACCACCAGGTCGGCCTCGATCTCGGCCCCGTCGGTCAACACCACCTTCTCCACCCGACCGGCGCCCAGCACCTCGGCGACCCCGACTCCGGTGCGCACGTCGACACCCTCGCCACGGTGCAGCCGGGCGACGAGTTCACCGATCTGTTCGCCGAGTACCGACGCCAGCGGTGTCGGTTGCGGTTCCACCATCGCCACCTCGACACCGAGTCCACGCAGGCTGGCAGCAACCTCGCAGCCAATGAAACCGGCCCCGATGACAACCGCACGATGCGCCTCGCCGGCATGCTTGCGCAGCTCCAGGCTCTCGTCGAAGGTCCGTAGCACCCGGACACCGGGCAGGTCCGGGAACGACGGAATGCGCCTGGGCACCAAACCGGTGGCGATGATCAACTCGTCGTAGGCCAGGACCGTGTTGTTGGCCAGCGTCACGGTCTTGGCATCACCGTCGATGGTGGTCGCGGCCGATCCCAGCAGCAGCGTGATGTTGTTCTCGTCGTAGAACTCCAGGGGTTTGAGCGTCACGTCGTCGACCTTGGCCCGCAGCACTTCCTTCGACAGCGGCGGCCGATCGTAGGGCAGATGCACCTCGTCGCTGACGATCGTGACCGGTCCGGTGTACTCCGCACGGCGCAACTGCTCGGCGACCCGGGTCGCGGCCAGTCCACCACCAACGATGACAATTCCCACGCAAGTTGTCTACACGATGTCGCGGCGGCGTGGTTCGCCACCCTCGGTACAACTGCTCAGCCGGCCGGCGGCGACCGGTCGATCAGACTCGACAGCACCACGATGCTTTCGCTGCGCTCGATGTCCCCGCTGGACCGAATCTGCTCCAATGTTGCTTCCAGGTGCCGCATGTCGCGCGCGAGCACGTGCAGGATCGCATCCGCGGTACCGGTCACCGTTGCTGCCGACACCACCTCGGGCATCGCCACCCACGCCGCCCGCAGCCGTTCCGGGGAGATGTTTCCGTGGCAGTAGACCTGCACATAGGCCTCGGTGGTCCAGCCCAGCGCCTGCCGATCGATCACCGTGGTGAAGTTGCGGATCACCCCGTTGCCGATCAGCCGGTCCACCCGCCGTTTCACCGCCGGCGCCGACAGGTTGACCCGCTCCCCGATCTCGGCGAACGTCGCACGAGAGTTCTCGGCCAGCTGCGCCAGGATCAGTTCGTCGGTCTCGTCCAGCCGATCCATCGAGTCAACCCTCCCCTCACGCAACAAAACGCCGCATTCTGCGGATCTATGCATGGAATCCTACGTCGATACGCAACAGGTAGAGATTGATTGCGCCGCCAGACAAAAATATCCTCGGCTCATGTCGATCTCTGATGTCACCGCCCCCGATCGGACACCGGAATCAGCACCACGAACAGCCACCGTTCGCCGCTACGTCATGACCGCGCCCACCCACTTTTCCGTCGAATACGCCATCAATCCGTGGATGGACACCTCCACGCCCGTCGACACCCACCTGGCGCTCTCCCAATGGAACACCCTGCGCCAGACCTACCTGAGCCTCGGCCACACCGTCGACCTGGTGCCACCCGAGCCCGGGCTGCCGGACATGGTGTACGCCGCCAACGGCGGACTGATCGTCGGCGACACCGCGATCGTCGCCCGCTTCAGACACCCCGAGCGCGCCGGTGAGGCGGCCGCCTACGCCGAGTGGATGTCCGCCGCCGGCTACCGGCCGCAGTTCACCGAGCATCTCAACGAAGGTCAGGGCGATCTACTGGTCGTCGGCTCGATGATCCTGGCGGGAACCGGTTTTCGCACCGACGCTGCCGCACACGCCGAAGTGGCGCAGCTGACCGGGATGCCGGTGGTCACCCTGGAACTCACCGATCCGCGGTTCTACCACCTGGACACGGCGCTGGCGGTGCTGGACGACAACACGATCGCCTACTATCCGCCGGCGTTCACCGAGGCCGCGCGCGTCACCCTGATGCGCCTGTTCCCGACGGCGATCGAGGTCACCAGCGCCGACGCCTACGTCCTGGGCCTCAACGTCGTCTCCGACGGTAAGCACGTGGTGTTGCCTGCGGCCGCGGCGGGATTAACCGAACAACTCCGGGCCGGCGGCTTCGAGCCGATCGGCGTGGATCTGTCCGAACTGCTCAAGGGCGGCGGTTCCGTCAAATGCGCCACATTGGAGATCTACCGTGACGATCGTTGACACCGTGCCCACCGCCTCGGACGCCGCCGACGCCGCCATCGCTGTGGAGTCGGCACACACCGCGCACAACTACGCCCCATTGCCGGTGGTCGCGGCCAACGCCGAAGGCGCCTGGATCACCGATGTCGACGGTCGCCGCTATCTCGATTGCCTGGCGGCCTATTCCGCGGTGAACTTCGGACACCGGCACCCGGGGATCGTCGCTGCGGCGCACGCTCAACTCGACCGCGTCACCCTGGTCAGCCGCGCCTTTCATTCCGACCGCCTGGGGCCGTTCTGCGCGGGCCTGGCCCAGCTGTGCGGCAAGGACCTGGTGTTGCCGATGAACAGCGGCGCCGAAGCCGTCGAAAGCGGTATCAAGGTGGCCCGCAAATGGGGTACCGACGTCAAAGGTGTTCCGGTGGGGCTGGCCAATATCGTGGTGGCGGAGAACAACTTCCACGGCCGCACCATCAGCATCGTGAGCTTCTCCTCCGACGAGTCGGCCCGTGGCGGATTCGCCCCGTTCACCCCGGGTTTCCGGGCGGTGCCCTTCGGTGCCGCCGACGCCGTCGCCGCCGCCATCGACGACAACACCGTTGCGGTGCTGCTCGAGCCCATTCAGGGTGAGGCCGGCATCATCGTCCCGCCCGACGACTACTTACCGCGGGTGCGGCAGATCTGCACCGAACGCAATGTGCTGATGATCGCCGACGAGATCCAATCCGGCCTGGCCCGTACCGGACGCACCTTCGCCTGTGATCACTGGGATGTGGTGCCCGATGTGTACCTGCTCGGCAAGGCCCTCGGCGGCGGTGTGCTGCCGATGTCCGCGGTGGTCGCCGACGCCGACATCCTCGGTGTCTTACACCCGGGCGAACACGGCTCCACATTCGGCGGCAATCCGCTGGCCGCCGCGGTGGGCACCGCTGTCGTCGAGCTGCTGCAAACCGGCGAGTTCCAGCAGCGCTCAACAGAACTGGGCCGGCACCTGCACCGCCGGCTCGCCGGCCTCATGGGGCGCGGCGTGATTGCGGTGCGTGGCCTCGGATTGTGGGCCGGAGTGGACATCGACCCGGCGCTGGGTACCGGCAGGCATCTCAGTCACCGGCTCGCGCGACGCGGCGTCCTGGTCAAGGACACCCACGGCTCGACACTGCGGTTTGCGCCACCGCTGGTGATCACCGGAGACGAAATCGACTGGGCAGTAGACCAGTTCGCCGCAACACTGGCCGAAGCTAGTACTTCATGACACCGCGGTCGACGGCGATCTGCGAACCGGAGATCGCCATCGACTCGTCGGAGGCCAGCCAGGCCACCACATTCGACACCTCTTCGGGGGCCATGAACTCCTGTAGGCCGGCCTTGCCCGCCTGATCGACCCGGTGCAGCGGCATCGGCGCAAAGCTGTGCAGGTAGCTCGGGTGTTTCCCGAAGACCTGCATCATCGCTTCGCGCTCCACCATCGGTGTGTCGATCGAGTACGGGTGGATGGAGTTGACCCGGATCCCGAACTCCCCCACCTCGAGAGCCAGCGCGTTGGTGATGGCGACCAAGCCGTGTTTGGAGGCCGAGTAGTGGCCGTTGCCCGGGGTGGCCTTCAGGCCCGCCGACGAGCTCACCACGATGATCGACCCGCCGTTGCCGGCAGCGATCATGGCGGGCACCGCAGCCCGCACAGTGCGCCAGGTTCCGGACAGGTTGGTCTCGATAACACTGTCCCACTGCTCTTCTGACATCTCGAACATCCGACCCCAGCTGAGCACGCCGGCGTTGGCCACCACGATGTCGAGACGGCCGAACTGTTCGATGCCGTCGGCGACCACTTGCTGCTGGGCGGCCAGATCACGGACGTCGACCTCGCGGGCCAGCACCTTACGACCCGTCGCCTCGACCTGGCGGACGGTCTCGGCCAGCTCCTCGGATGTCGCCGGCGGATAGGTGATGGAGTCGGAGATGGGGCCGCAGATATCGATCGCGATGATGTCGGCGCCGTCGCCGGCGAGCCGGACCGCATGCGCGCGGCCCTGGCCACGTGCCGCCCCGGTCACGAAGGCCACCCGACCCCCCAGCGGTCCCTCGACCTGTCCACCAGCGGCCATGTGCCCCGTCCCTTCCCACCTACACATCTCAGCGCGAGCGCGCGTGTCTGTACGTCGCCCACCGGCGTGTCACGTACAAAGCCGCGCGCTCACGCGGTACGGGACCACGCTAGCAGTAGAACTGGAACGTGTTCTAACAATCACACGCCGGGAACTCCGCTCGCACGGCAAGCCCGCCGGCGCCGGGCCGGTTCAGGCTCCGCTGGCGGGCATCGGAGCCGCCGGCACCACAGCCGGCGCCGGAGCCATGCTGGCCAGCTGGTAGAGCGGCGACACCCAGTTGTAGCTGCCATCGGCATAACTGGTGTGGATGGCAACCGCCTGGTCGGTGATCTCGTCGGCATCGGGGTCGTAATCGCACACGGCGTCGCCGTAGTCGCAGACGCTGATGGTGCGGCTCCCGATGGCCGGGCTCAACGGCGCCGGCGCATGTGCCAGGATCGGCCAGTCCTGCGCGACACCAAGACGCTCACCGGGGATACCGGCCGCCGTACCGAGGTTCAGAGTGGGATTGTCGGGGCGCCGGTCACCGTCGGCGATCAGCAACGCGGTGGACAGGTTCGGGCTGGCCTCGAGTGCCTGCAGATTCCGGTGTACCACCATGGCGCCCTGCGAATAGCCCGCGAGCACCACCTTGGTCGACGGGCACTGCTGCACGAAGTTGGCGTACTGGTTGGCCAGGGCGCCGGTGCCCTGGTCGACGCTACCGATGAAACCCGCCCATGCCCGGATGCCGCCATCGAGCGGAACCTCCGCGGCCGGGTAGCTGACCGCCTCAGCGGTGACGGTCTGTCCGTTGCGGACCGCCTGCTGCCGGAACGCCAGGTAGGACTGATACATCACCCGGCCCATACCGCCGTTCGCCGCGGTTTCCGAGCCGCGTTCACCGGAACCGGCGGCGCCGATCCAGTGCAGGTCGGGGCAGCCAGGCGCTGCTCCCGCAGAGCCGGCCGGCCCACCCACCACGGCGGCTGCGCCCACCAGGGCGGCTGTGCCCACCACCGTGACAAACCGAGAAAATCCCAAGATCCGACAACCCTTCACACCACACGGACGTTGCCTGGTTCATCGTCGGTGGCCCGTCGGTGTTACAGCTCGGCGATGATCCGCTCCCGCTTCGTCCGGTACTCGGCCTCGGTGATCACACCGGTGGCCCGCAATGTCTCGAGCTCCTGAAGTCGGGCCGCGGTCGACGGGGCGGGCGCCGCAGGCCGGTACGACGGCGCCGGTTCCGGCGATACCGGTCCGGTCGTGGCCCGGCGAACGATGTTCATCACCTGCTGGCGTAACACCGGGTTGGAACGAATGTCGATGGTCCCCGTCAACGGCACGTTATTGGACTTGAGAGCCTGCATGATCTCCATCAACGGCCCGGCCTGACCGGTCAGGTCATAGGTGCTGCCATCCTCATCCAGGATGAACTGCGCAGGCGTCACTCCGTTGACCAATGCGGCTCGGTTCCAGTCGATTTCGAATCTCTGGGTGTCCGGGTCCACAAGCACCACGAGGTTACCGCCGGTGATCGACGGCAGCCGAGGTACGGAGGCGATCACCTGGTCCTCCGCGGTGAATGGCGCAAATCCGGGACCCTCGATGCGCAGGTCCAGCTTGATCAGTGGCTGCCCGTTGATTTCGGTGCCGGTCTCGTGCCTGCCGATGACACGCGCGGTGCCCAGAACCCCGCGTTGTTCCAGGTATTGCGACCGGGCCGCTGCCCTGGCTCCGTAACCGGCCCACAGCAGTGCCAGCAGCACGTCGATGGCGGTCACCACCAAGCCGACCCAGAACATCCACTTCATCAACGGGTCTTTGCCGGCGGCGAAGTACACCGTCAGGAAGATCGGGCCAACCAGGCCGCCGCACAACAACACCCAGATCTGCGCCTTCAGGTAACGCCACAACATCGCCTGGCCCCTTCCTGAGCCAGTGTCAGCCCAGGCGCAGCGTAACGCTTCTCCCCCGCAGCGGATTCGACGGCTGTCATCCGCGGCGGCTTCCGGTTTCAGGCCGACATGCAGCTGCGTCGCGGCAGCCCGGCTGGTTCACGCGCGGCAGGAGCTACCCGGTGCTGCTACTGCTGCCGTTGCCGTTGTTTGCTGGAACTGTTTGTTGTTCGACGGAGGGGGCGCAACCCGCAGGCGCCGACAGCTACGGGATTGCACCCAAAACAAAAGCGGCGCCCACCCTTTCGGGTGAGCGCCGCTTCAGCGGTAGAGCTAGATCACTTCAGGATCTTGGTAACGCGGCCGGCGCCGACGGTACGGCCACCCTCGCGGATCGCGAAGCGCAGGCCGTCATCCATGGCGACGGGCTGGATCAGCTTGACGGAGATGTCGGTGTTGTCACCGGGCATCACCATCTCGGTGCCCTCGGGCAGGGTCACCACGCCGGTCACGTCCGTGGTACGGAAGTAGAACTGCGGGCGGTAGTTGTTGAAGAACGGCGTGTGGCGGCCGCCTTCGTCCTTGGACAGGATGTAGACGCTGCCCTCGAACTCGGTGTGCGGGGTGGTGGTGCCGGGCTTGACCACAACCTGGCCACGCTCGACATCTTCACGCTTCACACCACGAACCAGCAGACCAACGTTGTCGCCGGCCTGACCCTGGTCCAGCAGCTTGCGGAACATCTCGACACCGGTGACCGTGGTCTTCGTCGTGGTCGTCTTGATACCGACGATCTCGACTTCCTCGTTCACGTTGATCACGCCACGCTCGACGCGACCGGTGACGACGGTGCCACGACCGGTGATCGTGAAGACGTCCTCGACGGGCATCAGGAACGGCTTCTCGGTCTCGCGAACCGGATCCGGGATCGACTCGTCGACCGCATCCATCAGGTCCTCGACGGACTTGACCCACTGCGGGTCGCCCTCGAGCGCCTTCAGCGCGGAGACGCGGATGACCGGGGCTTCTTCGTCGAAGTCCTGGGCGGCCAGCAGTTCGCGGACCTCCATCTCGACGAGCTCGATGAGCTCCTCGTCGTCCACTGCGTCCGACTTGTTCAGCGCGACCAAGATGTAAGGCACGCCGACCTGGCGAGCGAGCAGCACGTGCTCACGGGTCTGCGGCATCGGACCGTCAGTGGCGGCAACCACCAGGATCGCGCCGTCCATCTGGGCGGCACCGGTGATCATGTTCTTGATGTAGTCAGCGTGACCGGGGGCGTCCACGTGGGCGTAGTGACGCTTCTCGGTCTGGTACTCCACGTGGGAGATGTTGATCGTGATACCGCGCTGACGCTCCTCGGGCGCATTGTCGATCTGGTCGAATGCGCGCGACTCGTTCAACTCCGGGTACTTATCGTGCAGAACCTTGGTGATTGCTGCAGTCAGCGTGGTCTTGCCGTGGTCAACGTGACCAATGGTCCCGATGTTGACGTGCGGCTTCGTCCGCTCGAACTTCGCCTTCGCCACTTCTTGTCCTCCTGGACTTGTCGGTGCTTTCTAAAGCAGATGTGTTTGGCAGTGATTCGGTATTCAGTTGCGTGGTCCCGCAAGGGAACCGGAGATTATTCTCCGGTCGCCTTCGCGATGATTTCCTTCGACACGTTGGCCGGAACTTCGGCGTAGGAGTCGAACACCATGGAGTAGTTCGCCCGGCCCTGGGTCTTCGACCGGAGGTCGCCGACATAGCCGAACATCTCCGACAGCGGCACCTGCGCCTTGACGACACGCGCACCGCTGCGCTCCTCCATGGCCTGGATCTGACCACGGCGGGAGTTCAGGTCGCCGATCACTTCACCCATGTAATCCTCCGGGGTGGTGACTTCGACGGCCATGACGGGTTCGAGGATGACCGGCTGCGCTTGCGCGGCAGCCTTCTTCAGTACCTGCGAACCGGCGATCTTGAAGGCCATTTCCGAGGAGTCGACGTCGTGGTAAGCGCCGTCGAGCAGGATCACCTTCAGGTTCACCAAGGGGTAGCCGGCAAGCACGCCGTACTGCATGGCGTCCTGCGCACCGGCATCCACCGACGGGATGTACTCACGCGGGATACGTCCACCGGTGACCTTGTTCTCGAATTCGTAGGTCGCACCGTCTTCGCCGACAAACGGCTCGATGGCGATGAGGACCTTCGCGAACTGGCCGGAGCCACCGGTCTGCTTCTTGTGGGTGAATTCGACCTTCTCGACGGCACGCTTGATGGTCTCTTTGTAGGCCACCTGCGGCTTGCCGACGTTGGCTTCGACCTTGAATTCGCGACGCATGCGATCAACGAGGATGTCGAGGTGGAGCTCGCCCATACCGCCGATGACGGTCTGGCCGGTCTCGGAGTCCTGGTGCACCTTGAACGTCGGGTCTTCTTCGGCGAGCTTCTGGATCGCCAGCGACAGCTTCTCCTGGTCGCTCTTGGTCTTGGGCTCGATGGCCACTTCGATGACCGGATCCGGGAACGTCATCGACTCCAGCACGATCTGCTTGCTCGGATCACTCAGGGTGTCACCCGTCGTGGTGTCCTTCAGGCCGATCACGGCGTAGATGTGACCCGCCGAGGCGGTCTCCACCGGGTTTTCCTTGTTGGCGTGCATCTGGAACAGCTTGCCCAGGCGCTCCTTCTTGCCCTTGGTCGCGTTGACGACCTGGGCACCGGAGTCAACCTTGCCCGAGTACACCCGGACGTAGGTCAGCTTGCCGAAGAACGGGTGCGTGGCGACCTTGAACGCCAGCGCCGAGAACGGCTCGTCGATGGCCGGACGACGGGTGATGACCTCGTCCTCCTTGCCGGGCACGTGGCCTTCGGCAGCCGAGACGTCAAGCGGCGTGGGCAGGTAGTCGACAACCGCGTCGAGCATGGGCTGCACGCCCTTGTTCTTGAACGCGCTGCCGCACAGCACCGGGTAGATCTCGGAGTTGACGGTCAGCTTGCGGATCGCGCCCTTGATCTCCTCGACGGAGAGGTCTTCGCCACCGAAGTACTTCTCGAGCAGCGCCTCATCGGTCTCGGCGACGGTCTCGAGCAGCTTGGTGCGGTACTCCGCAGCCCTCTCCTGGAGATCAGCGGGAATCTCGACGGTCTCATAGCTCTCACCGAGCTTGGTCTCGCCGCGCCACACCTTGGCGTTCATCTCGACCAGATCGATGATGCCCTCGAAGTCGTTCTCCGCGCCGATCGGCAGCTGGATCGGGATCGCGCGGGCACCGAGGCGCTCTTCCATGGTGCGAACCGAGAAGTAGAAGTCGGCGCCCAGCTTGTCCATCTTGTTGACAAAGCAGATACGCGGGACGTCGTACTTGTCGGCCTGACGCCAGACCTGCTCGGACTGCGGCTCCACGCCTTCTTTGCCGTCGAACACGGCAACAGCACCATCGAGCACCCGCAGCGACCGCTCCACCTCAACGGTGAAGTCGACGTGACCAGGCGTGTCGATGATGTTGATCTGGGTGTTGTTCCAGAAGCAGGTCACCGCCGCCGAGGTGATTGTGATCCCACGTTCCTGCTCCTGCTCCATCCAGTCGGTGGTGGAGGCGCCGTCGTGAGTCTCGCCGATCTTGTAGTTGACCCCGGTGTAGTAGAGGATCCGCTCAGTCGTCGTCGTCTTACCGGCGTCGATGTGCGCCATGATGCCAATGTTGCGGACCTTGCTCAGGTCAGTCAGCACGTCCTGTGCCACGGCTAAATTCCCACTCTTTCGCTTGCTAGATGAAGTGTGTTCTCACGCTCGGCGACCCGCGTCGCTGCGCATCGCCGGTAAGCGGCTTCCCGAATCCACGGGAAGCCACCGCGGACCGCAATCACCAGCGATAGTGCGCGAAGGCCCGGTTCGCTTCGGCCATCTTGTGGACGTCCTCGCGGCGCTTGACAGCCGCACCCAACCCATTGCTGGCGTCGAGGAGCTCGTTGGCCAAGCGCTCCACCATGGTCTTTTCACGACGCTGCTTGGAGAAGCTGACCAGCCACCGCAGTGCCAGGGTGGTGGAACGCTCGGGGCGCACCTCGACGGGCACCTGGTAGGTGGCGCCACCGACACGACGGCTGCGGACCTCGAGAGCCGGCTTGACGTTGTCCATCGCGCGCTTCAGCGTCACGACCGGATCGGTACCGGTCTTTTCGCGAGCCTGCTCGAGCGCACCATAAACAATGCGCTCAGCCAGCGATTTCTTCCCGTCCAGCAGGACTTTGTTGACCAGCTGGGTCACCAGCTGCGAACCGTAGACCGGATCGTTGACCAACGGGCGCTTAGGCGCCGGACCTTTGCGCGGCATTAGCTCTTCTCCTTCTTCGCGCCGTAACGGCTGCGGGCCTGCTTGCGGTTCTTGACGCCCTGGGTATCCAGCGAGCCGCGAATGATCTTGTAACGCACACCCGGCAAGTCCTTCACACGACCGCCGCGCACCAGCACCATCGAGTGCTCCTGCAGGTTGTGGCCTTCGCCGGGGATGTAAGCGGTGACCTCGACGCCGGTGGTCAGCTTCACGCGCGCAACCTTACGAAGCGCCGAGTTCGGCTTCTTCGGGGTGGTCGTGTACACGCGGGTGCACACGCCGCGGCGCTGCGGGCTGCCCTTGAGGGCCGCGGTCTTCACCTTCGCGACCTTATCGGTGCGACCCTTGCGGACCAGCTGCTGAATGGTTGGCATGTACCGGCTTCCTATGTAGTGCTGTCTTACTTGGTGTGTTTCAGTTGTCGCGCTTGCGCGCTCTTTAAGTCTCTGTACTGCAGTTTTGCCCGTTCTACGCACCCCGCGATCGGGCGTGTCGCACATGGTCGGCTCGAGTAGACGGCCGATTCTCGTCGGCGACACCTCGATGCCTGAAGACATGCGAATTGGCCTGGCGTGCGCGCACACCGACCGTCGAAAAAGGCGGCATGCGCCCAACCGGGCCAGGCACGAGCTCCCACGATACCAGGGGCGGCCATGGTGACAAAACCGCGATGGAACCCATCGGCGCGACTCTTCCCGCAGGTCAACCGACCGGCGGTTTTACCAGCCAACTAAGGCACTCACGTACGGCGCTCCAGCCCGGTTGTCAGGCGCAGGACCATGTCGGAGAACACCGCGTCGGTGTCGATGTCATCCATCACGCCCGTCATCTCCAACAGCACAAACCCGTGCAGCGCCGACCAGAACTCCAGCGCCGCGTAGTAGGCGTCCTCCCCCCGGAGACCATAGGAGATCAGGACGTTGATCACCGGAGCCGCGGCGTCCTTGGTGGCCGCCGAGTACTCGGGGTCGTCGTCACCGAACGGCATCCGGGTGAAGGCGGAATACCGGCCCGGATGGTGGTGGGCGTAACTGCGGTAGGCCCCGGCCATCGCCAGTACCGCATCCTCGCGCACCCGGCCTTCGCCCACATTGTTGAGCATCCCGATGATGTCGCCGATCACCCGCATCCGCACCGTACGGCGCAGATCTTCGAGGCTGTGGACATGGTTGTACAGCGACGGCCCCTTGGTGCCGAGGTGATTGGCCAGCGCATTGATCGTCAGCGCGTCCCAACCCTCGCGGTCCAGGAAGCTCAGCGCGGCGTTGACGATGATGTCGCGGCTGAGCTTGGTGGGCCGAGCACCGGTGCGCGCCCGAGTTCCCGTCTGAGACGGGTCGGGCCGTGATGCCATCCGATTGCCCCCAGTGTGTCCGGACCGAATAGTTCGGTCAGCGAAGGACTCTAGTTGACACGGTCCTGCGACAGTTGCGCCAGCTCTGCGGTGATACCGCACAGGTCAGCCAGGCTGGCCGGGTTCAGTGTCTGGATGGACCACGCGATGACGTCATTGCCCTTGTCGACGTAGATGCTGCACGCGTTGACGTCCTCTGCCTGGAACCCCTGGTTTCCGCTCATCTCCAGTTCGGTGATGGTCCGGCCGGCATCGCGCTCGAGCTGTCGTTCGAGGTCCAGATCACTGCCGCGGTACCACCAGGTGGAGATGCCCATACCTGCGCCGACCGAGCCCAGCATGGTGTCCTCCTGCCAGAAACACCCGGTGTCGGAGCTGAGCACCTTTCGGAAGATGGCGGTCCCCGCCGCTTCCTCCACCTCGTCGTCGGTGACCAGGTTGCACGGCCCGCTGTGGAACCCGTCCACCGGCGCGGTGGACTCCCCCGACGGCGCCGGTTCCGTCGGCGACCCGCAGCCGGTGAGCGTCAACACCAGGACGGCCAGCCCGGCCGCCGCATTCCGCCCGAAGGCCATCACATCTCCGACGACAGGGTGGCGGCCAGCAGTTTCTCGGCGTCCGCACACGGGTCGCCGACCTGCTCAGCGCGATACTGAACCCACCAACTGAGCACACCCGGGTTGGCCGAAGCCGTCGCCGAGCACCCCGCCCCGGTGATCGAGGTGCGGGCCAAGAAGGTCGGATATCGCTGGATCACGGTGTCGGTGATCTCGGCCCCGCGCGCCTGCGCCACCTCACGTTCGCGGTCGACGGTGCCGGTGTCGAACCAGGAGAAGGTGGCGTCGATGGTGGAGTCCCCCCGGGACAGCACGTACTGACAGACGGCGCCGCTGTACGGACGAACCACTTCATCGGCCTCGATGGTGTCCCGGACGGTCGAGTCGGTCAGTCGGCCGCAGCTGTCGTCGATGTAACCGAAATTGCGGCCGGCATCGTCGGCCTGCGGCTGCGCCCGCTCGGCAGACCCGTCGACGGTATGCGAGCACCCAGTCACCGCAATACCTGCGGCAACTGCCAGCACCACCACGCACCTGTTCACCGCCCATCACCGTACTGATCGACGCTGATTCGGGCGAGCCCACCGAACACGGTGATTCGAACTGCCTCAGTGACAGTTGCGGTAGACGTAGTCTCAACCGCACATACGGGATGCCGGCGAAAGGACTGTCGATGAAGACGATGTCGAAGTGGGGTGCGCTGACCGGGTCCACGTTGCTCGCTGCCGCCTGCGTCGTGGGCGCGCCGACGGCGAGCGCCAAGAACGGCGACACCCACGTCACCGGCGTCGGCGTCACCACGACAGTGGACTGCAACGACTCGGTGCTGTTCGTCAACGGCTTCAACAACACGATCACGGCACTGGGCAACTGCTGGGCGGTGACGATGCAGGGGTCGTACAACACCGTCGTCGCGGATAACGTGGTCAATGACATCACCGTTTACGGGTTCGAACAGACCGCATTTTTCAAAACCGGTGCACCGGCGCTCATCGATCGAGGACGGGAACTGGGGATGACCAATCGCATCGCCCGCGTCCCCGCCTGACGGGCACCGCACCTCCAGGAATCGAGGAATCATGTTCCGGCGACATGCCACAGTCCTGCTCGCCGCAGCGATCGGCGTAACGGCGCTGGCCGGTTGCGGGTCGGAAAGCTCGGACACCGCCAGCCCCACCGCGACAGCCGGAACCTCGGGCGCACAAGTCGAGGTCGGTAACACCATCAACTACGGTTCCTTCGGCACCACTGCCGAAATCGACTGCGCCGACGGTAAATCGCTCAACGTCGGCGGCTCCAACAACACCTTGACCGTGACCGGGACCTGCGCGTCGGTCAACATCGGCGGCGCCGACAACCGAATCGCCTTCGACACCGTCGACAACAGCCTGTCGGTGGTCGGGATCAACAACTCCGTGACCTACGCCGACGGCGATCCGAAGGTGGACAATCTCGGTTCAGGTAACAAGATCGAAAAAGGCTGATTCTCCTGCTCCGCTCACTGGGCCGTCGCGCCGTGGCGTCCCGCCCCATCGGCGAACCGTCTGGCTCCGGAGAATGACTCGTCCTTGACTCGGGCGATGCTGCCGAATTCGAGCTCCATGGCTTCTTTTTCGGGCATCCCCCACTGCTGCACCGCCGAGAGCCGGTCGGCGCGCAGACACTGTTGGGGAAGCGCAGCGAGGTCGGCGGCCAGCCGCTCGGCCTCGTCGCGGGCCTGACCCTTGCCCACCACCCGATTGGCCAATCCGATCCGCAACGCCTCCGGCGCATCGACGGGCCGACCGGTCAGGATCAGATCCATGGCCCGGCTGTGCCCGATCAACCGTGGCAGCCGGACCGTGCCCCCGTCGATCAGCGGTACCCCCCAGCGCCGGCAGAACACCCCGAACACCGCGTCCTCTTCGACCACCCGCATATCGCACCAGAGCGCCAGCTCCAGCCCGCCGGCGACGGCATATCCACTGACAGCGGCAATCACCGGTTTGGACAAGACCAGGCGCGTCGGCCCCATCGGGCCGGGGCCGCTGCGATGCACCTGGTTGGCCTCCGGGGTGCCGAATGCCTTGAGGTCGGCGCCGGCGCAGAATGTGCCATTGTCACCCCAGAGCACCGCCACCGACGCGGAGCTGTCGTTGTCGAAATCGTCGAACGCAGCGTGCAGTTCGGCGGCCGCGGGGCCGTTGACGGCGTTGCGGGCCGAGGGCCGGTTCATGATCACCGTGGTCACCGGTCCGCTGCGCTCGACGCGCACACCACCGCTCATGAGGCCTCCACTTCGGCGTGATCCCGACGACCGGTCAGCTCGGCCGCAAATTCTTGGTATCCGGCGCGCAGTTCCCCGCCCGGCCAGCCGGGTGGCAGAAGCTCTTCCGGCAACAGCGGGTCGGTCGACAGGAGCCGCACCGCGGCGGCCGCCGCGACGAATCGGCCCGGAACCCCGTCGGCAGCGGCCATCTCGTCGAGCAGCCGGCGGCCGGCGGCATTCCAGGCCGGCAGATCCCACAGTGCCGCAACCAGGTCCGCCGGAGCGGCATCAACACTGGTGAGCACCCGCACCCGCGCGACGATCTCGTCGGGCAGCTCGAACGCCAGATTGTCCGGGCGTAGCCACACACCCTCACGGAGTTCACCGAATCTGGCTTGCTGCAACGCCTTCCGCAGAGAAGCCCGGGCCCGCGCGTCGATACCGACGCTGGTGATCACCAGCGTCGTCCAGGTGCCGTCCCAGGTCCGCAGCTTCGGGCTCAGAGCCTCGTCCTGACGGCGCTGCCGCAGCAGGAGTCGATCCGAAAGCCGGTAGCCGTCGGCCGAACGGACCAGGTCTCCGGTGCCCACCATTCGCGTCAACGCCACTCGCAACGCGTTCTCGTTGATACCAAAATCCTCGGTGAGCCGGATCAGTTCGGCGGCCGTCGCCCACGCCGGATGTGCACCCAGCAACACCGACAGCACCACCGACCTGGCCGTCATCCGGACCGGTTGCCGGCTCATTCGCCCGACACCCGGCGGCCATGGCCATCGCGCACCTGGCCGCGGTGGGTCGCCCTTTTCCGGCGAGCAGACGCAAACCCGGGCTCTCGAGGCGGATTCGGCGCGAGTTTGCGTCTGCTCGGCGGGAGAACTGGCCGGGCCGCGGGCGGCAGCGTCATCCCTTGACCAACGCGCGTTCGATGATGGGCGCCAGGTCCAGGCCCGTCGGCAGGGTGCCGTAAGCCCCGCCCCACTGCCGGTCCATCCGGGTGGCCAGGAACGCCTCGGCGACGGCGGGGTGTCCGTGCCGGACCAGCAGCGACCCCTGCAGCGCCAAACAAATGTCCTCGGCGATCCGGCGGGCCCGGTACTCGATGGTGGCCAGGTCCGCCTGGGCCCCGAGCACCAGTCGCAGCGCGCCGACATGGGCGTCGAGCCGGGGATCCTGGCCGGCGGAGAGGTCCAGCTCGTCGAAGAGGACCTCCACACATTCGGGACGAGTTGCCATCGCCCGCAACGTGTCGAGGGCACTCACATTGCCCGAACCCTCCCAGATGCCCATCAGCGGCGCCTCCCGGTACAGCCGAGGCATTCCCGACTCCTCGGCATAGCCGTTACCGCCCAGGCATTCCATGGACTCGGCCGCGTGGGCGGTGGCCCGCTTGCACACCCAGTACTTGCTGGCCGCCAGCCCGATCCGCCGCAGCATGGTTTCGCGATGGTCGCCGCGGACCGCGTTGTCGGTGGCCCCCGCCATCCGCATCGCCACGATGGTCGCCGCCTCGGCTTCCACTGCCAGGTCTGCCAGGACATTGCGCATCAACGGCTGATCGATCAGGTACGCACCAAAAGCCTTGCGGTGCTGTGCGTGGTGGACCGCCCGGGTGAGCCCGGTGCGCATGCTGGTGGCACTGCCCAGCGTGCAGTCCAGCCGGGTGAGGTTGACCATCTCGATGATGGTCGCCACCCCGCGCCCTTCCTCCCCCACCAGCCACGCGGTGGCACCGTCGTATTCGACCTCGCTGGAGGCGTTGGCGTGGTTGCCGAGCTTGTCCTTGAGCCGCTGCAGGACCATCCGGTTGCGGGTGCCGTCGGGCAGCACCCTGGGCAGGAAGAAGCACGACAGCCCATCGGGGGCCTGCGCCAGCACCAAGAAGACGTCGCTCATCGGCGCCGAGGTGAACCACTTGTGCCCGGTCAGCGAATAGGTACCGTCACCGTTGCGAATCGCCTGCGTGGTGCCCGCACGCACATCCGAGCCGCCCTGCTTCTCGGTCATCGACATGCCCGCGGTGATACCGGCTTTGGCCGCCGGCACCGTCAGTTCGGGGTCGTAGACCCGGCTGCTCAGCAGCGGCTCGTAGATCGCGGCCAGCTCGGGGTTGGCCCGCAGCGCGGGGACCACCGCGTAGGTCATGGAGATCGGGCAGATGTGCCCGGGCTCAGGTGTCCACACCGAGTTCTTGGCGGCCCGGACCACGTGGGATCCGCGGCGGTCGTCTGCCCACGGTGCGGCATGCAGGCCGTGGCCGACGGCGACGGTCATCAGCTCGTGATACGCCGGGTCGTATTCGACCTCGTCGACGCGATGCCCGTAGCGGTCGTGGGTGTGGAGGATCGGGACGTTGCGGTCGGCGAGCTCACCCCAGCGTTGCGCCTGCCGAGTGCCCGAGAGCGCCCCCAATTCGTGGATCTCGTCGAGCCCCCATCCCCCACCTTCGCGGATGACGGCTTCGGTCAGCACCGGGGAGGTCGCGGGGTTGTGGTTTTCCAGCGGCGGCACCTGGTTGGTGACGACATGGGTGTCGGTCATACCCACCACTGTTACAAATTCTCAACAGCCGCACAAGACCCGTAATGTCTCCCGGCCGAGCGCGCGCGTCTGTACGCCGACACGCGGCAGTTTGTGTACAAACGGGTGCGCTCGCGCAGGCGTGGCAAGGTTTCGAGCGTGCAGCCCAACACCCTCATCCATGCCGCCACCACCGAGCTGGCCCACCAGCCCGTGCCCGCCGACCAGACCGTCAGCGGCGCCCCCAGCACCGGCACCCGGGCCCTTGTCGACTTCGACGGCCTGGAACTCGGCATCTGGGAGATGACTCCCGGAGTGATGACCGATGTCGAGGTCGAAGAGCTCTTCATCGTGCTGTCCGGTTCGGCCACAGTCGAATTCGCCGACGGCAGCCCCACCCTGGTGCTCGGCCCCGGCGATATGGCCCGTCTGGCCGCCGGCGCCCAGACCACCTGGACCGTCACCGAGACGCTGCGCAAGGTCTACGTGGCCTGACCGCCGAACCGGCGCTGCTCAGCGCAGCGCCGCCAGCCGGTCGAGCACCTGCTCCGGTGCTGCCGTCCCCGGAATCGTCGTCACCAGCACGTCAGCGGCGGGAACATCGGCCTCGCCGGTCCAATAGTCGTCGCCGATGACACCGATCTGCGGATCCCCGGGCGCCGTCTCGATCCCGGTGTTGTTCCGCAATGCCAGGGACCAGCCGAAATGCGAGGCCACATTGGCGATCGCGGTGTAGGACTCCAGCAGCTCGGCCGTCTCGGCGGCCTGCCCCCGCGCGTCCATCAGCACCAGCGCAACCGGCACCGCTCCCAACCGGCCCAGCCACTCGGCGATGTACATCGAGGCACTGTCGGCACGATCGGCATCCACGCCGTCGAGGGGGTTGCCCGCAACATCGTGGGCCCAGGCCAGCCACTGCGCCGGTGACGGCACGGCCAGCACCAGTTCTCGCCGCGAGGTGGTGGCCAATGTCGTCAGCGTCTCCACCGTGGCGCCCAGCAGGTCGTCATCGCCCAACAGCGTCCGCAGCGGATACCCCGTTCGGGTCCGGGCGCCCATCGCGGTGACCAGATCGGGTCGCAGGCTGTGGTGGGCCGCGTGCAACCGGCGAGCATCCACCCACAGGGCGTCCGGGTCCAGCAAGCCGCGAACCTGCCCGAAATGCCCGACCACCGAGGTGGTGTCGGCCCACGGGATCGGTGCGCCCTGGCGGATCACCGTCGTGGAGTACTCGGCGTCGTCGATCAACAGTGGCCTGCTGCGCCCGCTCGGTGCTGCAGCGACAAGCGATTTCACACTCATGAGAGTTCCTTTGAGATCGAGAGATGTGGTGGCGGTCTGTCCCCACCCCCAGGAGGACAGACCGCCACCTCTGTCAGGTCAGGCGCGCAACCGTTTCGCCGTGCCGCTGCTCGAGTTCGGCGATCCGGGCCTCCAGTTTGGCGATCTTGACCTCGCGGCGATCCGGCACCATCACGATCGGCAACTCGGCCAACGGCGCGCTCACTCGCTGTGGGCCATCGATGGTGTAGACGGTTGCGGTGATGTCCTCGGCCCCCGGCGCCCAGGCGCCCCACGAACCGTAGTAGGCCAGGTCCTGCGGCGGTTCCGGCGTGACGAACTCTGCGCAGAATTCGTCAAACGGCTTGCCGCGCTTGAGGCGATCCTGCCGCGCCGCCGCACGTGCCGCCTCGGTGCCGGCCACATCCAGCCGCAGGGTGGCCGCGTCGTAACGCACCCCGAAGACGTCCTCGGCCACCTTCTGGCTGATTCGGCCGAGTTCGGCATCGCGGATCACCGATTCCGGCAGCCGCTCCAACGGATCGCCGTAGCCGCCGCCGGCGCCCTGGCTGATCATGTAGAGCTCGCCGTCCTTGGCGATGTCGAACTGCAACCCCATGTGATAAGTGGAGTACCGGCCGTCCGGGAACGGCCGCTCGTTCATGACCTTCTCGATGGACAGGTCGAACTTCTTGTTGTCGGCCCGGAAATGCTCGTAGACGTTGGTGCCCTTGACCATCGACAGCGGGTACGTCCCGCATCCGTAGCCGCCGTACATGCCGTAGACCGAGGAGAACTTGGCTCCCGAGGTGACGGTCATGAATCCCCACTGCGGGGTTCCCTCCGCGGCCACGATCATCTCGTAGCCCATGCCGCCGGTGAACTTGCCGAATCCCATGTTGTCGCGAACCAGGCGCTTGGCGACGAGCTGCATGAACGGCACCTCCTCCTCCATCACCTCCTGCTCGGCGGTGTCTGCCATCGCGCAGAACAGTGGGGAGATCGCATCCTCTCCGTCACGGAACGGCTTGGCACCACCGGGCATTCCGTTGAGGTCCGCGCAGAGATTGCCCACCATGTCGCCGTGCTGGGTCACCCCACCCCAGAGGAACGTGTTGATCTGGTTGAACCAGTTGGCGACCACGTTGCTGTACTTGTTGGGCGTGGAGAACGACATCCGGCTGTAGAGGGCCTGCATGGCCGAGAATCCCCGGAACGACGCCTGCAGGGACTGACCCATCGGGGCATCGTAGGAGGCATCCGCCCAAGTGCCTTCGTCGGAGATGATCTCGATGCAGCTCATCGCCGCCGTGCAGCGCGGCAGGTCAGGCCACCAGAACGCCAAGATGGCTTGCATCATCATCGATTTGACCGAACACAGCGGTGAATTGATGGCACGGTTCAGGATCTCCGGCCCGGTCCCCCGAAGATCGACGGTCATCTTGTCACCCTTGACGGTGATGGTGCACGCGAGCTTGATCAGGATGTTCTCTTTGAGAGTACTGTCCATGAACTGGTCGAAACGATAAGTGCCGTCCGGCAGTTCGGCGATACGGCGACGCACCTCGACGTCGACGTCCTCGACGGTGGTGCGCAGCGCCGCAACAAAGGTGTCGACACCCACCTCGTCGATCACCTTGTCGATGCGCTCCATGATCTTGCGCACCGCGGTGATCTTGACCTTCAGGTCGGCCAGTTGCAGCTTGGGGTCGCGCACCGAATGCTGCAGGAAGGTCAAGAGGTCCCGGCGCAGCTCGCCCCGCTCGACGATCTTGAACGGGCTCATCCGCAGTCCGTCGTCGAAGGGGGTCTCCGAGCCCGACGGCATCCCGCCCGGCTCACACGCACCGTTCTCGCCCTCGTGAATGGTGGCCGCCACCCAGGCGATGATCTGGCCGTCGCGCATGATCGGCATGATCATCGACTGATCGGTGTTGTGGACGTTGCCGTACCGCGCGTCGTTGTGGATGAACCCGTCGCCCTCGTTGACGCCGACGGTGGGCTCATCCTTCCAGTACTTCATGATGTACCGGATCGGGTGATGCAGAATCGCGCTGAAGGCGATGACGCCGTGGCACGACAGGTAGGACACGTCACCGCTGGCGGTGTAGATCGCCGTGGTCAGGTCACCCCATTTGGCGCCGGGCGCCGCTCCCTGTGCCTCGCACATCTCGTAGCCCTCGTCGAGGGCGCCGGCGATCCGCTTGCGGATCCGTTCCACCTGTAGCCGATCCACCCCGGCGGCGATGGCAACATCCTCGTGCAGCGACCGCTCCGAGATGCTGTGGCTGCGCATGATCTCGGGATCCGGTCCGAGGAACAGGGTGGTCTCGTCCATGAACTTGTCCACCCACTGCTGCTCCTCGGAGGTGAGGTCGGCGGCCGGACGTTCGTTGACTGCTGTCATTGTCTTTGTCTTTCAGTAGATTTCGGCTGCGGTCAGTCCTGCAGGAACCACACGGCGCCCTGCGCCGTCGGCTCCAGACGCCAACCCGGCTCGACCAGGAAGGTGGTGTTCTCGGTGGTGACGATCGCCGGTCCGGCGATCACCCGGTCATCGGTGAGAGCGTTCTGGTCGAACACCGGGGTATCGAGCGCACCGTCGATGCCGATGAAGTGCGCTTTACGACTGCCCACCGCCTCGGGAGCGGTGCGGGTGCCGCCGTGCTCGAGAGACTGGAAGTTGACCACGTCACCGTCGACATAGGAGGCGACCCGCACGGTGCTGCAGCGGATTCCCGCTTCGGGAGCAGCCGAGGCCGCCCCGAACCGGTGGCTGTAGACATCGCCGAAGGTCTTGATGATCTCCAGGACGTCCCCGACACCGTTGATCCGGTGGATGTCGGAGAGGGCGACCGCCTGGGTGAGCAACTGGTTGCCGTAGCGCATGTCGAGTTCCAGACGGTAGCGGACGTCCTCACCCGAAAAGCCCTGCCGGATGAGGTCTTCGCGGCCGCGTGCCTCCAGCTCCTCGACCACAGCGTTGAACTCCGCGTAGTCGTCATAGAGGGCCCGGGTGGTCGAGTTGTACATCGTCACGTGCACACCACGCTCGTGGAAGTGCAGCTGCTTCATGTTGCCGGCCCCACAGGCCGAGAACACCGACGAAAACGGCGGTGCCAGAACTCGTTTGATTCCCGCGTGCCGGGCGACGCCACAGGCGTGCAGCGGGCCGTTGCCGCCGTAGGCCAGCATGGTGAAGTCCTCGGGCAGGTAGCCGCGCACCCGCAGCTCCTTGCCGATCCCGATCGCCATCTGCTCGTCGACCCCGTCTTTGATCACCTTCGCCACGGTGATCGGATCCATGTCCAGGGGGTCGCACAGGTCTTCTTCGATGGCAAACAGCGATCGCTTCGGGTTGAGCTTGATGTACCCGTTGGCGTAGTTGTCCGGATCGAGGTAGCCCAGCACCAGGTCGGCGTCGGTGACGGTGGGGCGCAAGCCACCACGGTCGTAGCAGGCCGGGCCGGGGTTGGAGCCGGCCGACTTCGGGCCGATCTTCACCGAGTTGTGGATGCGGTCGTAGCTGGCGATCGATCCGCCGCCGGCCCCGAGGGTGTCCAGGTGCACCATCGGCACCGAGACCAGCCACCGGTCGATCGTCGGCAGGAAGTCGTAGTGCTTGACCCCGCCCTCGGGCACCAGACCGATATCGAACGAGGTGCCGCCCATATCGGTCGCGATCACGTGCCCGATTCCGGTTTCGTTCGAAAGGTGCTCGGCCGCACCGACACCGGCAATCGGACCGGAATGGATGGTCTGGAGTGCGTCGGTGGAGTTCATCTGCGCCATGCCACCGGAGTTGTGGATGACCAGCATCGGCCGGTCATAGCCGAAGTCCCGCAGGTTGCTCGACAACTGTGCCAGGGCGTGGAACATGATCTCGTGCAGGTAGCCGTCGATGATCGTCGATGTGGCGCGCACGTATTCGCCCTTGCGGCCGGACACCTGGTGGCCGAGCAGTACCGGGATGGCGCCGAGTTCATGCGGCGGGAACTCGTCGAGGATGATCTCCTGGATCGCCAGCTCGTGGTCCGGGTTCTCGGTGGCGTTGACCAGCGACACCACGATCGCTTCGGCACCGGCGTCGACGAGTTCACGCACCACGGCCCGCACATCGTCGGGATCCAGTCTGGCGACGACCTTGCCGGCCGAGTTGATCCGCTCCTTGACCGAACGGATCATCGCCCGGGGCACCAGCGGTTCCGGACGTTCGGCGGCGGGCAGGTTCTGCTGCATCGCGTAGTCCAGGCCTTCGCCGTAACCACGTCCGCGAGACAGCGGGATGGTGTCCTCGAAGCCGTGGGTCACGATGGCCGCGACCCTGGGCCCGTTGCGTTCGATGAGGGCGTTGGTGCCCAGCGTGGTGGCGTACCGCACCGAGTCCACCTCGGAGAGCACTGTCGAGCGGTCCAGATCGGCTCGCTTACAGGCCAAGTCGAGCGCCTCGTTGAAACCGATGGCGAGGTTGTGATGGGTGGTCAGTGCCTTGGCATCGACGTAGATGTCGTCCCAGACGAAGAAGCAGTCGGTGAACGTGCCACCGATGTCGACTGAAATGCGTTTCATGTCTTCAGATCTCCAGGAGTGTGTCGGATGTCAGTGGATGTGGCCGATGGCCTTGAGCGCGGCGGTGTGCTTTGCCGCGTCCTCGCCGGGGCCGTAGTTGTGAACCTTCTCGGCGTCTTGACCCCGCTCTTCCCATTGGGCGCGCAGCGCAGCGACGTCGATGATGATGTCGACGCTCGGCGGATGGCCCGGAGGCAGGTACTCGCACTCGATCTGGGTGGCGCAGCCCGGGCAGTAGTACTCCAGGATGCGGCAGTAGGTCGGGTCCGGACTGAAGGTGTACTCGTAGCGGTCCGGATCGATGATCGGCTGGTGGATCTCGCGGGGATCCCGGTCGTAGACCAGGGTGCCCGGCTTGTAGTTCCCGTGGGCGGAACCCATGTCGTGGGCGCACACCCGGCAGACCCAGCGTTCGGTGTCCAGGTCGATGACGAGGTATTCGGTCATGGGGACTCTCATCGGAGTGTCCTTTCTCTCAAGAAGATGTGGTGGATGTTCAGCCGTTGTCGACCAGCAGCAGATCGCCGGCGCGGGTGACGTGGAACGACCAGCCCGGCAGTACCCGGGTGGTGAAGAACGGACCCTCGACGATCGCCGGGCCCGCCCCGGTGTCACCGGGGCGAAGCTGATCGAGGACGTGCACCGGAACTTCGTCGACCTGTTCGGCGCCCGAGCGCACCGCACGCGTGCCGATCGCCGCGGCGGCGGTTTCTTCGGTCGCGGTGTCGGAGGTCAGTTCCGGGTGCGGCAGCGGAGCGGCCGCCGTCAGTTGCAGGGCCACCACACTGTTGGGGTAGTCGACGCTGTCACCGGGTGTGTACGGGAGCCGGGTGACGCCGGCGTCGCCGGCTTCGGCATCCTCCACCAGCAGCTGCCAGGAGGTCTGGCAGTCGGCCAGGGCATAGCCTTCCTGGAACATGTCTCGCTCGGCGCGGGCCTGCAGTGCCTCGTAGGTTTCGCGTGCCGACTCGGCGGTGGGTTCGGCGACGATCACCTCATAGGTCTTGCCGATGTCGGAGAAGGAGATCCCGAAGGCGGAGAACACTGCGGCGGTGCGCGGGATCAGCACCCGCTTCACCCCGGCGAGGCGGGCCGCTCCGGTGGCGCTCATCGGACCGGCACCGCCGAACGCCAGCAGGGTGGTGTCCTCGCGGACCAGCGGCGCGAATGCTGCCGACAACGCCTGGAAGTAGGCGTGCTCCATGCGGATCAGCGCTTCTTCCAGCGAGATCCCGAGCGGCTCGGCGACGGTCTCGGTGATCACCGCACGCGATCTGCTGGGATCGAGGGTGAACGTGCCGTCGAGATAGGTGTCCGGATCCAGGACACCCAGCAGCAGGTTGACGTCGGTGATGGTGGCCTGCTTGCCACCGAACCCGAAGCACGCGGGTCCCGGTGCCGCGCCCACCGACTTCGGTCCGACGGTGATGGCTCCGTCGACGACCTGGATCACCGATGAGCCGCCCACACCCGCGGAGGAGACATCGCTCATCGGGTAGGAGATGTGCACTCCCTCGATGCCACCGCGGTCGGCGACGGCCACGGCACCGTTCTCGACGACACCGATGTCGGTGGTGGTGCCCCCGATGTCCATCATCAGGGCGTGCCCGAGGCCGTAGACCTTGGCCAATGCCGCGGTGCCTTCCAGCCCGCCCCGGGGACCTGACGAATATGTCTTGAGTGCGATCGATTTCGCCACCCGAGAGGAAGCGCCGTCGTTGCGGTACACCAGCAGCGGGTTGATCACCTTGTAGGCCTGTAGCCGCCGCTCGGCGCCGTAGAGGAACCGTTCCATGGTCGGATGCAGGAACGCGTTGACCACACACGACCACACCCGGCGGGAGTCGTTGCGGTCGCCGGCCAGTTCCCAGCTGTAGATCAGGGGTACCGATCCCAGGAGCTGCCGGGGGAACTTGCGCAGCAACACGTGCCGCAGCCGGCGTTCCTCGTCCGGGCTGGAACCGGCGATCACCACCCGGGCGGCGCCGAGTGTGGTGAGCCGGTTGATCCGTTGCACCGCGTCGAACTCGAAGGTCTCCTCATCGGAATCGGGGTCGATGGTCATGATGCGCTCGGCCACCAGCCCGTCGAACAGCTTCCGCTCGGCGGCGCTCTGCTGTAGCTCATCCGCCAGCCCGGCAATCGTGGTCAGGATGCCGATCATGGGCCCGCGACGTTCCACCAGGGCATTGGTGCCCTGCGTCGTGGAGTACCGGATATGCGCGGTCGCATGCAGCAGCCGCGTGATGTCGGCGTCACCGTAGAGCGCTGCCGAGGCCTTCTCGATGCCGGTGAACAGGCATTCCGACAAATCGTGTGGGGTGGTCAACGTCTTGGTGAAGGTGAAGGCGTTGCCGTCCCAGACGCAGATGTCGGTCAGCGTCCCGCCGTTGTCGATGTTGATCAGAGTGTCCATACCGCTCCATTCATGGAAAGTGCGTCTCCTGCCGAGTGCGTGTGCTCTGCACCACACCGCTGGGCGATAACCTTGCCGATGTCTCAGGGCGGCCCGGCGTCCCAAGTTCGGACACACCAGGGACTTGGCTGTGACGCAGCTCTCCCTCAAACTGGGATCAGACATCGCGATATGCCGATGTGACCTAGCCAGGAGCCGCCCATGCCGAACAGTCCGGCCCGCCTACTGCGAGTGGCCGCTGCCCGTGCGGACTTTCTCGAATACGGTGAATCCGGTGCAGCCGGGGTGTCCGATGTCGTCGCCGCGTCGTGGGGGCGCAGTCAGGCCGCGGGTGTCGACGTATCCCACCCGCAGGGCACGTTCACCGATCAGATCAACACCGGTTCGCTGCTGGTCCGCTGCGCGCGGCCGGTGCTCCAACAGTTGGAGGTCGACACTGCCGATCTGCCGATGGTGATCGCGCTGACCGACAGCAAGGCCCGGGTGGTGCAGCGCATCGACAGCTCTCCGGCGGTGGCCCGGCTGCTCGACCGGGTGCACCTGGCGCCGGGGTTCGACTACTCGGAGTCCGCCATGGGCACCAATGGCATCGGGACCGTCTTCGAGGCCGGCAAACCGATCAGCGTGGTCGGGCCCGAGCATTTCTGCGAGAACCTGCACATGTTTGCC
Source organism: Mycobacterium sp. (assembly GCF_049647605.1). Taxonomy (GTDB): domain Bacteria; phylum Actinomycetota; class Actinomycetes; order Mycobacteriales; family Mycobacteriaceae; genus Mycobacterium. The sequence goes on from NZ_JBARXZ010000001.1 coordinate 39,195, forward strand.
TGTACCGGGGCTCCGGTGATCGATCCGATCACCGGGCGCGTGGAAGGTGTGCTCGACATTTCGACGCTGTCGCAGGCGTGGAGCCCGTTGATGCACACGCTGGTCAAGAGCGCGGCCAAGGACATCGGACACAACCTCCTGCTGGATCGCAGCCAGTCGCAGCGGGCGGTGTTCGACACCTATCTGAAGGTGACGTCGCGGTCGGACCGCCAGGCGGTGTTCGCCTTCGGCGACTCGGTGTTCATCGCCAACACCGCCGCCCAACAGCTGTTCGATGCCGCCGAACAGCGGCTGCTTCGGGAGCACGCAACGTTCCTGATGACCAGGAAGGACCGGGCCAGCGACACCTTGACGATGCCGGGCGGGGACCGACTCGTCCACATCCGCGGCACCCGGATCCTCGCCGGTGCGGAGGTGGCCGGGATGGTGGTGATCGCCGATCTGGTGACCACCCGCAAGAACGGGTCGCCCGGCGATTTCAGCGAGCAGCAACTCCCCCAGATCGCGATGGCCGCGCCCGAGACCTCCCAGATCGTCGGTGGCTTGTCCCGCTCGCGTGACTCCCTGGCCGGCGGTAGCTCACCGGCGTGGGTACGGGCCTGCGCGGAGCTGCGCGCGGCCCTGCAACAGGGCAAGGCCACGTTGGTGGTCGGTGAGACCGGAGTCGGGAAGTTCACCTTGGTCGCCGAGCTGTTCCATTCCGTCTACCCCGGTGGCCGCAGCATCTCGGTGGACGCCTCCCAGCTCGGAATCGATGATCCGCCTTCGGATTTGAGTACCCTGCTGGCCAGCCCAGGCGAGCCCACCCTGCACATCATCCGCGATATCGACCAAGCCAGCACCGACGGTGTCGAACGCTTGGAGGCCTACTTCTCCGCTGTGGAGGCCCTCGACGGGCAGGCCTGGGTGGTGGCCACCGGGCTGGACTCGTCGTCGACGGCAGACCTGCCGTTCCGCGAGCTGCTGCATCATTTCGAGGAGTCGATCACGGTGCCCCCGCTGCGGTGCCGTACCGATGATCTGCCGACCATCACCTCAGCGCTGCTGCGCGGTGCGGCACCCGACCGCAAAGTTCGCCTGAGCCCGGACGCCCAGCGCCTCATCGCGCGATACACCTGGCCGCGCAACATCTTCCAGCTCCGCGAGGCCCTGGTGCACGCGCTGCGTCGCCGGCCGGTGGGCGAGATCCAGGACACCGACCTACCCGGGTACTGCCAGACGGTGGCACGGCACGCGTTGACGCCACTGGAGACCGCTGAGCGCGACGCCATCGTCGCGGCGCTGCACGAGGCCGGCGGCAACCGGGTGGCAGCCGCGTCTCATCTCGGCATGGCCCGCTCCAGCCTGTACCGCAAGCTCAAGATCTACGGCATCACTGCCTGATCCTGCGGGCCCTACGCAACGGGCACCAAGGATGAGGAGGGACACCGACAACAAAGAGGCCCCCCGGGACGAATCCCGAGGGGCCTCTTCGTGAGAACTACTGCCGGTTGTCGAACTACCGGTAGTCGCTGTAGCCGTAATCGTCCAGCGGCACCGCAGCACCGGTCGCCTGGCCGAAGTCCGGGCTGTAGTACTGATCCTCGTAGGACGGGATCGTGTACGCCGCAGCGCGGGCTTCTTCGGTCGGCTGCACCTGGATGTTGCGGTAGCGGTTGATACCGGTACCGGCCGGGATCAGCTTGCCGATGATCACGTTTTCCTTCAGACCCTGCAGCTTGTCGCTGCGGCAGTTGATCGCCGCATCGGTGAGCACACGAGTGGTCTCCTGGAACGACGCCGCCGACAGCCACGAATCGGTGGCCAGCGATGCCTTGGTGATACCCATCAGCACCGGACGGCCGGCTGCGGGCTCGTTGCCCTCAGCGACCACCCGCCGGTTGGCGGATTCGAACTCGGCGCGCTCGGTGAGCGAGCCGGGCAGGAACTCCGTTGCCCCGGAATCGATGATGGTGACGCGGCGCAGCATCTGCCGGACGATCACCTCGATGTGCTTGTCGTGGATCGACACACCCTGGGCGCGGTAGACCTCTTGCACCTCGTTGACGAGGTGCACCTGGACCTGACGCGGACCCTGGACGCGCAGCACCTCGTGCGGGTCTGCCGAGCCTTCCATCAACTGCTGGCCGACCTCGATGTGGTCACCCTCAGCCAACGGACGCTCGGAGCCGTCCTCGTGCTTGAACACCCGCAGCCGCTGACGACGCGGCAGCTTGTCGTAGACAACTTCTTCGCCACCGTCATCGGGGATGAGGGTGATCTTGTAGAACTTGTCGGTCTCCTCCAGACGCACCCGCCCGGTGGCATCGGCGATCGGGGCCCGGTTCCGCGGAATGCGGGCCTCGAACAGCTCCTGCACGCGGGGCAGACCGCCGGTGATGTCGCCACCGACACCACCCTGGTGGAAGGTACGCATGGTCAGCTGCGTACCGGGCTCACCGATGGACTGCGCGGCGACGATACCGACGGCCTCACCGATGTCGACCAGCTTGCCGGTGGCCATGGAGCGGCCGTAGCAGGTGGCGCACACGCCGGTGCCGGTGGTGCAGGTCAGCACCGAACGGACCTTGACCTCGGTGATGCCGGCAGCCAACAGCGCGTCGATCGCCGGGTCGCCCAGGTCGTGACCCCGCTCGATGATGACGTTGCCGCTGGCGTCCACCGCATCCGAGGCCAGTGTTCGAGCGAACGCCGAGGTCTCGACGTGCGCATCGCGGAGCAGGGCTCCGTCATCGGTCTTCTCGGCGATGGTGACGATGATGCCGCGCTCGGTACCACAGTCGGTCTCGCGAACGATGACGTCCTGTGACACGTCCACCAGACGGCGGGTCAGGTAACCCGAGTCGGCGGTACGCAGCGCGGTGTCGGCCAGACCCTTACGGGCACCGTGGGTGTTGATGAAGTACTCCAGCACCGTCAGGCCCTCGCGGAACGAGGACTTGATGGGCCGCGGGATGTACTCACCCTTCGGGTTGGTCACCAGACCCTTCATGCCGGCCAGGTTGCGGACCTGCGTCATGTTGCCGGTCGCACCCGACTTGGGCAGCAAGGTGATCGGGTTGTCCGCCGGGTAGTACTCCTCGAGAGCCTTACCCACCTCGTCGGTGGCTTCCTGCCAGATCTTGACCAGCGCTTCGCGCCGCTCGTCTGCAGTCAGCGCACCACGCTGGTACTTCTTCTCGATCCCGTCGGCTTCGCCCTCGTAACGATCGAGGATCGCCGCCTTCTGCGGCGGCACCAGCACGTCGGCCATCGAGACCGTGACACCCGAACGGGTCGCCCAGTGGAAACCGGCGTCCTTGAGCTTGTCGACGGTCTGCGCGACCACGATCATCGGGTAGCGCTCGGCCAGATCGTTGATGATCGCGGCCTGCACCTTCTTGTGCATCTGCTTGTCCACGAACGGGTAGCTCACCGGCAGCAGCTCGTTGAACATCACCCGACCCAAGGTGGTGTGGGCGTTCCAGCCATCGCCCGGCTTCCAGCCGTTGGGGAACAGCTCGGCCTCGACCTCGGCCGGCGGACGCAGCTGCGTCATCCGGACCTTGATCTTGGAGCGGACGCTCAGTGCACCGCGGTCCAGGGCCATGATGGCCTCGGCCGGGCTGCTGTACGTACCGGTCTCCGGGGAATCGTTGGTGGCAGGAGCAAACTCGCCCTTGTCGCCTTCGATCTCGGTGGTCAGGAAGTACAGACCGGTCACCATGTCCAGACGGGGCATGGCCAGCGGCCGGCCCGACGCCGGGGACAGGATGTTGTTCGACGACAGCATCAGGATGCGGGCCTCGGCCTGCGCCTCCGCGGACAGCGGAAGGTGCACGGCCATCTGGTCACCGTCGAAGTCGGCGTTGAACGCCTCACAGACCAGCGGGTGCAGCTGGATGGCCTTGCCTTCGACCAGCTGCGGCTCGAAGGCCTGGATACCGAGACGGTGCAGCGTAGGTGCCCGGTTCAGCAGCACCGGGTGCTCACCGATGACCTCTTCAAGGACATCCCACACCTGCGGACGCTGACGTTCCACCATGCGCTTGGCGCTCTTGATGTTCTGCGCGTGGTTCAGGTCGACGAGACGCTTCATCACGAACGGCTTGAACAGCTCGAGTGCCATCAGCTTGGGCAGACCGCACTGGTGCAGCTTGAGCTGCGGACCGACCACGATGACCGAACGGCCGGAGTAGTCGACACGCTTACCGAGCAGGTTCTGACGGAATCGACCCTGCTTGCCCTTGAGCAGATCGCTCAGCGACTTCAGCGGACGGTTGCCCGGCCCGGTGACAGGGCGGCCACGGCGGCCGTTGTCGAACAGTGCGTCGACGGACTCCTGCAGCATCCGCTTCTCGTTGTTGACGATGATCTCGGGGGCACCGAGGTCGATCAGTCGCTTGAGGCGGTTGTTGCGGTTGATGACGCGGCGGTACAGATCGTTGAGATCGGAGGTCGCGAAGCGGCCACCGTCGAGCTGCACCATCGGACGGAGCTCCGGCGGGATCACCGGGACGGCGTTGAGCACCATGCCCATCGGCGAGTTCCGGTTCATCTGGAACGCCGCGACGACCTTGAGTCGCTTGAGCGCACGCAGCTTCTTCTGGCCCTTGCCGTTCTTGATGGTGTCGCGCAGCGACTCCGCCTCGGCGTCGATGTCGAAGGTCTCGATGAGCTTCTGGATCGACTCCGCACCCATGGCACCGGTGAAGTACTCGCCGTAGCGGTCGACGATCTCGCGGTAGAGGTTCTCGTCGACGATCAGCTGCTTGGGAGCCAGCTTGGTGAAGGTGGTCCAGATCTCGTCGAGCCGGTCCAGCTCACGCTGGGCCCGGTCACGGAGCTGACGCATCTCACGCTCGCCGCCGTCACGCACCTTGCGCTTGACATCGGACTTGGCGCCCTCGTCCTCGAGTTCCTTCATGTCGGCTTCGAGCTTCTGGGCCCGGGCCTCCAGGTCGGCGTCACGCTGATCGGCGACCGACTTCTTCTCGACGACCATCTCGGCTTCGAGGGTGGAGAGCTCGTTGTGACGCATCTCGGTGTCGACGCTGGTGATGACGTAGGCGGCGAAGTAGATGATCTTCTCGAGATCCTTCGGCGCCAGGTCCAGCAGGTAGCCGAGACGCGACGGCACGCCCTTGAAGTACCAGATGTGGGTGACCGGCGCGGCCAGTTCGATATGGCCCATCCGCTCACGGCGCACCTTGGCACGAGTTACCTCGACACCACAGCGCTCACAGATGATGCCCTTGAAGCGCACGCGCTTGTACTTGCCGCAATAGCACTCCCAGTCGCGAGTCGGTCCGAAGATCTTCTCGCAGAACAGGCCGTCCTTCTCGGGCTTGAGCGTGCGGTAGTTGATGGTCTCCGGCTTCTTGACCTCGCCGAAGGACCAGTTACGGATGTCGTCCGCGGTCGCGAGACCGATGCGGAGTTCATCGAAGAAGTTGACGTCTAGCACGTAACTCCCTTTCCCCTTGCGGGACTAGATAAATATTCAGCGCCGCGGCTACGCCGCGATCAGGCCAAGTCTTCGACAGACGCAGATTCGTTACGCGACAGGTTGATCCCGAGGTTGGCAGCAGCACGCTCCAGGTCCTCGTCGTCTCCGTCACGCATCTCGATCGCAGCACCGTCCGAAGACAACACCTCGACGTTGAGACACAGCGACTGCAGCTCCTTGAGAAGCACCTTGAACGACTCGGGGATACCGGGTTCAGGGATGTTCTCGCCCTTGACGATCGCCTCGTACACCTTGACGCGACCCACCGTGTCGTCGGACTTGATGGTGAGCAGCTCCTGCAGCGTGTACGCCGCGCCGTAGGCCTGCATGGCCCAGCACTCCATCTCGCCGAACCGCTGCCCACCGAACTGCGCCTTACCACCGAGCGGCTGCTGGGTGATCATCGAGTACGGGCCGGTGGAGCGAGCGTGGATCTTGTCGTCCACCAAGTGGTGCAGCTTCAGGATGTACATGTAGCCGACCGTCACCGGGTACGGGAACGGTTCACCACTGCGGCCGTCGAACAACGTCGCCTTGCCGTCGCCGTCGACCATCACTTCGCCGTCGCGGTTCGGCAGCGTCGAGCCCAGCAGACCCGTCAGCTCGTTCTCGCGGGTTCCGTCGAACACCGGTGTGGCCGTCTTGGTGTCGGCAGGTGCGCTGTAGAGCTGTTCGGGCAGGTTGCTCGCCCACTCCGGCACACCGGCAGCAACGTCGATGTTCCAGCCGGTCTTGGCCACCCACCCGAGGTGGGTTTCCAGGACCTGGCCGATGTTCATACGACGCGGCACACCGTGGGTGTTCAGGATGATGTCCACCGGGGTGCCGTCCGGAAGGAACGGCATGTCCTCGATCGGCAGGATCTTGCCGATGACGCCCTTGTTGCCGTGGCGTCCGGCGAGCTTGTCGCCGTCGGAGATCTTGCGCTTCTGGGCCACGTAGACGCGGACCAGTTCGTTGACACCGGCGGGCAGCTCGTCGTCATCCTCGCGCGAGAACACGCGGATGCCGATGACCTTGCCGGACTCACCGTGGGGCACCTTCAGCGACGTGTCGCGGACCTCGCGGGCCTTCTCACCGAAGATGGCACGCAGCAGGCGCTCCTCCGGCGTCAGCTCGGTCTCGCCCTTGGGCGTGACCTTGCCGACGAGGATGTCGCCGTCGCGGACCTCGGCACCGATGCGGATGATGCCGCGCTCGTCGAGATCGGCGAGCACCTCATCGGAGACGTTCGGGATGTCCCGGGTGATCTCCTCGGCGCCCAGCTTGGTGTCGCGGGCGTCGATCTCGTGCTCCTCGATGTGGATGGACGTCAGGACGTCCTCCTCCACCAGGCGCTGCGAGAGGATGATGGCGTCCTCGTAGTTGTGCCCTTCCCACGGCATGATCGCCACGAGCAGGTTCTTGCCCAGGGCCATCTCACCGTCTTCGGTGCACGGACCGTCGGCGATGACCTGACCGACCTCGACACGCTGGCCGGCGTCCACGATGGGACGCTGGTTGGCGCAGGTGCCGTGGTTGGACCGGGCGAACTTGCGCATCCGGTAGGTCTGCCGGCTGCCGTCGTCGGCCATCACGGTGATGTAGTCGGCCGAGACCTCTTCGATGAGGCCGGCCTTGTCGGCCACAGCGACGTCACCGGCATCGATCGCGGCACGCAATTCCATGCCGGTACCGACCAGCGGCGCCTCGCTGCGGACCAGCGGAACCGCCTGGCGCTGCATGTTGGCACCCATCAGGGCGCGGTTGGCGTCGTCGTGCTCGAGGAACGGGATCATCGCCGTCGCGACCGACACCATCTGGCGCGGCGAGACGTCCATGTAGTCCACGTCGGCGGGGGTGACGAATTCGACCTCGCCACCCTTCCTGCGGACCAGGATGCGGGTTTCGGTGAAGCGACCCTCGTCATCGGTCGGCGAGTTGGCCTGCGCCACGACGTGGCGGTCCTCCTCGTCGGCGGTGAGGTAATCGATCTGGTCGGTCACCTTGCCGTCGTTGACCTTGCGGTACGGCGTCTCGATGAAGCCGAACGGGTTGACCCGGGCGTACACCGACAGCGAGCCGATCAGACCGATGTTGGGACCCTCAGGGGTCTCGATCGGGCACATGCGGCCGTAGTGGCTGGAGTGCACGTCGCGGACCTCGAGGCCGGCACGCTCACGGGACAGACCGCCGGGGCCCAGCGCCGACAGACGGCGCTTGTGGGTCAGACCCGACAGCGGGTTGTTCTGGTCCATGAACTGCGACAGCTGCGACGTTCCGAAGAACTCCTTGATCGCCGCCACGACGGGACGGATGTTGATCAGGGTCTGCGGCGTGATCGCCTCGACGTCCTGGGTGGTCATCCGCTCGCGGACGACACGCTCCATACGGGAGAGGCCGACCCGGATCTGGTTCTGGATCAGCTCGCCCACGGTGCGCAGACGACGGTTGCCGAAGTGGTCGATGTCGTCGACCTCGACGGGGACCTCGACGCCCTCGGGGGCGGTCATCGTGGTCTGTCCCTCGTGCAGGCGCACCAGGTACTCGATGGTCGCGACGATGTCCTCTTCGGTCAGCGTCGAACTGGTGATCGGCTTGCCGGCGTTGAGGCCCAGCTTCTTGTTCACCTTGTAGCGACCCACCCGGGCCAGGTCGTAACGCTTCTCCTTGAAGAACAGGTTCTCCAGCAGGGTCTGCGCCGATTCCTTGGTGGGGGGTTCGCCCGGTCGCAGCTTGCGGTAGATGTCCAGGAGAGCTTCGTCGGAGCCGGCGGTGTTGTCCTTCTCCAGCGTCGACATCATGATCTCGGAGAAGCTGAAGCGCTCCGTGATCTGCTCGTTGCTCCACCCGAGCGCCTTCAGCAGCACCGTGACGGGCTGACGACGCTTGCGGTCGATCCGGACGCCAACGGTGTCGCGCTTGTCGACGTCGAACTCCAGCCAGGCGCCGCGGCCCGGGATCACCTTGACCGAGTGCAGGTCCTTCTCGGTGCCCTTGTCGACGCTGTGGTCGAAGTACACACCCGGGGACCGCACCAGCTGGCTGACAACAACACGCTCGGTGCCGTTGATGATGAAGGTGCCCTTTTCGGTCATCATCGGGAAGTCACCCATGAAGACCGTCTGGCTCTTGATCTCACCGGTGTTGTTGTTGATGAACTCGGCCGTGACGAACAGCGGGGCCGCGTACGTCATGTCCTTGTCTTTGCACTCGTCGACCGGCGCCTTGACTTCGTCGAAGCGAGGGTCGGAGAAGCTCAGCGACATGGAGCCGGAGAAGTCCTCGATCGGCGATAGCTCAGTGAGAACTTCCTCGAGACCGCCAACGGGGTCGACGGTGTCACCGCGCTCCAACGCCTTCTCACGCCACTGATCGGAGCCGATCAGCCACTCGAACGATGCGGTCTGCACGTCGAGTAGCCCCGGAACCTCGAGAGGCTCGCGGAGCTTGGCGAAAGAAACGCGGTTTGGAGCACCGGGTACGGAGGAATTAGAGCTAATGTTCTGGCGGGAGACTGCCAAGATGCGTCCTTCCAGCACCTCAGGCGACGATCAGGTGCCGGTTCTGACCGGACCTTCTCGCCGCGCTATCTGCTTCGGTTTGGCTGGAGGCAGCCTGTCCGGATCACAGACGCACGGCACGCAACTAGATTTCTGAGCAGAGCTCAGGCTAGTTCTGCGGTCGGAGGCGGTGAGTGGGCAGGAGGCAGCCAGCGCAACGTCCAACAATAGCGCAAGTCGGCGCATTCCTCAACTAGCCCGCCGCAAGGCGGATCAGGCGCTGGCTGGCGTCTCTGGGTCCCGTTGCAAACATGCTGCGAAATAGATTGACCCCTTCGCGCAATTCCGTCAAGAGGTGACGCGCGTGTCAGCGAATTCCACCGCGAGCAGGCCCGGGTAGCCTCTCGACACTGCGCTCACCACCCTCGAGCCGGCGATCGGGAAGGTCCGCCCGACCACACCTCCCCAGCCCTGGAGCCGACCCACATGAGCACACCTGCCTTCGAGGGCGACGTGTTTGCCGTCAACATGTTCTCGCTACTGCCCGGAGTCGACCCGGCCGACTTCGAGCGCTTCTCCACCGACATCGACCAGCCGGCCTGCCGGGCGATCGGCGATCTCGTCAAGTCGTTCGATGTCCGCCGGGTCGAGGTGGCCCCCGACGGAGCACCGGCCGACATCATCGAGATCATGCACGTCAGCGACTGGGCGGCCTGGGAGCAGGTCCGCGACCACGACCCGGCCTTTCGTCCCGTGATGGACAGATTTGTCGAGCTCGTCGACCTGACCACCGTGCGCACCTGGTTCACCAGGACCATCGGGACAGCCGCAGACGACCAGCAGTGATGGGCAGTGGCCCGGAGCGATCGCGCACCCGGGGCCACAGTTCGATTGCGCCGCAACAGCTATGACAGCACCAGACTCCGGCGCGCACGCCATCGCCGAGCCGGGGTCACGCCTCCGGCGCCGGGGTGGCCCGCCCCCAGCCGGAACGCCGGGTCAGCGCCTCCAGCAGCGGATTGATCCGATACGGCAGCGGTGTCGTCAACGCCAGCGTGGTGCTCGAATGCCGGACGCCGGGCAGCGAGACGATCTGCTCGACCAGCCGCTGCAGCTCCGCCTGTGTCCCGGTGGCGACCCGCGCCAGCAGGTCCTCGCGCCCCGTGGTGGCGTGGACTTCGAGCACCTCCGGGATATCGGCCATGGAAGCGACGATGGCCTGCAGTTCGCTCTGACGGATCTCGAGTGCCACAAATGCCTGCACCGAAATACCCACCTCCGCGAGGTCGATCTCGGGTCGGTATCCGCGGAGCACTTTGGCCTCGGTCAGCCTCCGCAGCCGGGCCTGCACCGTGTTGCGTGCGACCCCCAGCGTCGAGGCCAGCTCACCGACCCCCACCCTGGCGTCGCGAGACAGCGCGGTCAGCAACCGGGCGTCGAGTCGGTCGATGTTGAGCAAAGCGGTCACCTCGTAACGTGATGGACATCACTGCCTGACCATTTCGCTCAGTTGTGGGCGAAATAGTTGAACCAATCTATCCGCAGAACAAGAGTTAAAGCCTCTGAATCGGCAGCTCGATTGCGCGGAACGCGAGGTTGAATACACGTGAGCACCATCGACGACGTGACACCGGTACCGGCCAGGGCCGCCGGTCCGACCGATCGATACCGCACCGACTCCGGGCCCGTTCTGCTGACCGGAGTCCAGGCCATCGCGCGGCTGCTGGTCGAACAGCACAAACGTGACCGCAGACAGGGCCATCGCAGCGCGACGTTTGTCTCCGGCTATCAGGGCAGCCCCCTGGCCGGTCTCGACACCCTGCTCGCCGGCATCCCGTGGTTGGGTCCTGACCACGACATCCGACTGGTGCCCGGCCTCAACGAGGAGCTGGCCGCAACATCGGTTTGGGGCAGCCAGGTCGAGCTGCCGTCCGGAACCCGCACCCACGACGGGGTGGTGGGCGTCTGGTACGGCAAGGGGCCGGGTCTGGATCGGGCCAGTGACGCGATCCGCCATCTGAGCACCTATGGCGCCCACCCCAAGGGCGGGGTGCTGGCCCTCGTCGGCGACGATCCTGCCGCCAAGTCCTCGACCGTGCCCGCGGCCAGCGAACGCTCGCTGGCCGCCCTCAACATGCCGATCGTGTTTCCGCGCAATGCCGAAGAGATCGTCACCTTCGGCCTGCACGCCATCGCCCTGTCGCGGGCCTCGGGCTGTTCGGTCGCGATGAAACTCGTCGCCGATGTCGCCGACGGGCTGTGGACATTCGACACCGATGTCAGCACGCAGCCGATCACCGTGCCGCGCATCGAATGGGAGGGCGCCCCGTGGGCCTACCGGCAGCGGGTCATGGCCTCGCCGCCGGACAGTGTGCTGGCCGAAGCCGACCTGTACGGCCCGCGATGGGAGATGGTCCGGGCGTTCACCGACGCCAACGATCTGGACCGGATCGAGATCGACCCGCCGCAGGCCTGGCTGGGCATCGTGGCCGTCGGTTCGGCGCATGACGCGGTACGCGGGGCCCTGGCCGATCTTGGGCTCGACGACGACGCCCTGACTCGAGCCGGCATCCGGATAATGCGTGTTGGTATGCCATACCCGTTGGGCCGCAAGAAGGTCCGACAACTCGCCCGGGGAGTCGAGACCGTTCTGGTGGTCGAAGACAAGCTCGGGTTCGTCGAAACCCAAGTCTTGGAAGCCCTGTACGGATCAGCAGCGGCCCCGCATGTGCTGGGCAAGCGCGACCGGGACGGCCGCCCTCTCGTCCCGGCCGACGGTGAACTGACGGCGGCCCGGCTGATGTCCCCGCTGCGGCGCATCTTGCAGGGCAGAACCGAGCTCCCCTCCCCCGCCCGAGGTCCGGTGCAGTTGACGCTCCTGACCACCAAACGCACCCCGTACTTCTGCTCCGGCTGTCCGCACAATCGGTCGACGGCAGTGCCGGCGGGGTCGTTGGCCGGTGGCGGAATCGGCTGCCACACCCTGGTCACGATGTCCGGTCGGACCGACTCGCAGGTGACCGGCCTGACCCAGATGGGCGGTGAAGGGGCGCAGTGGATCGGCCAGGCACCCTTCACCGACATCGATCACATCTTCCAGAATGTCGGCGACGGAACGTATTTCCACTCGGGGCAGTTGGCGGTGCAGGCATGCATCGCCGCAGGGGTGAACATCACCTACAAGATCCTGTACAACAATGCGGTTGCGATGACGGGGGCCCAAGACGCCGAAGGGGGCCTGAGTGTCCCGGAGCTGACCCACAAACTGGCCGCCGAAGGTGTCGCGACCATCATCGTGTGTGCCGACGAACCAGAGCGCCATGCCGCCGCCCGGTTCGCCGCCGGGACCCGGGTGTGGCACCGCGACCGGTTCGACGAGGCACAGCGGGTGCTGCGGGAGATCCCCGGTGTGACGGTGCTGATCTTCGATCAGCAGTGCGCCGCGGAGGCCCGGCGGAAACGCAAGCGCGGCCAGCTCCCGGTCCGGCGCACCCGGGTGGTCATCAACGAAGCGGTCTGCGAAGGCTGCGGCGACTGCGGGGTGAAGAGCAACTGCCTTTCCGTACAACCGGTGGAGACGGAGATGGGCCGAAAAACTCGGATCGACCAAACCAGCTGTAACACCGACTACAGCTGCCTCGACGGTGAGTGTCCGTCGTTCATCACCGTCGAACTACCCGACAACCCGGTGGCGGTGAAACGGTCCACACCGACTCCACCATCGGTGCCTGATCCCGAGATTGCCTCGGCGGAAACGCCTTTCAACATTTTCTTGGCCGGCATCGGCGGCACCGGCATCGTGACCGTCAACCAGGTGCTGGGCACGGCCGCCCTGCGTGCCGGACTGTACGTCCAGGGTCTCGACCAGACCGGCTTGAGCCAAAAAGCCGGACCCGTCACTTCACATCTGCGGGTCAGTATGGAATCGACACCTACGTCCAATCGTGTCGGACCCGGATCTGCCGACTGCGTGCTGGCGTTCGATCTGCTGACCGCCACCGACAACAAGAACGTCGCGCTGGCATCCCCGGAACGCACCACCTCCGTCGCATCGACCAGCCAGACAGCGACCGGCGACATGGTGTACGACGCCGGAGTGGCCTACCCCGCCACCGCCGGTTTGCTGGACCGGCTCGACGCCGCATCGCACAACCTTGTCACCATGGATGCGCTGGCAGCGTCGGAGACCCTGTTCGGCTCCACCATGGTGGCCAATTTCCTTCTGGTCGGTGCGGCGTATCAGGCCGGCGCGCTGCCGATCCCGGAACAGTTCCTCATGGAAGCCATCGAGATCAACGGTGTTGCCGTTGCCACCAACCGAGCAGCATTCCAGTGGGGCCGAGTGGCGGTTGCCGACCCGGCGGCGTTCACGGTCGCCGTCGGCGGTCCCACCCCGGTGTCACCACCGACGCTGGCACCGGAACATCCATTGCTGCGCACCTCACCCTTGGCGGGTGTGACCTTGGGGCTGGTCGCGCGCCGCGCCGCCGAGCTGATCGCCTATCAGGGCCACGGGGTGGCCGCCGGTTACGTTCGTCGAGTCGAGAGTGTCTGGCGCAAGGAACGGTCCCTCGGGTCGGCCACCGCTTTCAGCGAGGCAGTGGCGCGCGGGCTGTTCAAGCTCACCGCCTACAAAGACGAGTACGAGGTCGCCCGGTTGCTCACCGATCCGGGCTTCCTCGACTCGGTGAAAGCCGAGCTACCGGGAGCGCAGAACCTCACCTACCGGCTGCACCCACCCACACTCAAGTCGCTGGGACGTAACCGGAAGATCGGCTTCGGCCCCAAGACCCACGCCGCGCTGCGAGTCCTCAAGCACGGGAAACGACTGCGCGGCACACCTTTCGACCCGTTTGGCCACACCCGCATGCGACGCCTCGAACGGGAGCTGCTGGCGCAGTACCAGTCGATGATCGACGACGTGACGGCACGGCTGAGTACCGCCGACTATGACACCGCCACCTCGATCGCCGAAGCCGCCGACCTTATCCGAGGGTATGAGGACGTCAAGCTCCGCAGTATCGAGCGCTACCGCAGCCGACTTCAGGAGCTCGGCGTCTCCACACCGGTTCGGTGATCGGTCAGAGCCCGGCGAGTTCCGAGAGCGTCACCGAGGCGATCCAGAAGTAGATGAGCAGGCCGGTGCCGTCGACGACGGTGGCGATCATCGGTGCCGACACCACGGCCGGGTCCACACCGACCTTCTTGAGCACCAGGGGAAGGACCGAAGCGATGAGCGAGGACCACATCACGATTGCGGCGACCGCCATCGTGACGGTCAACGTCACCTCGGGGCCAACCCCCAGCGTCCAGGCACGAATCAGCGCCGCGCCGGCCATCGCCAAGGCGATGAGCACACCGGTCGACATTTCTTTGGCAAGCACCTGCGGCAGATCCCGGAAGCGGACCTGACCGGTCGCCATGGCCCGCACCAGCGTGGTGGTGATCTGGGTGCCGGTGTTACCGCCGGTGCCGATCAACAACGGGATGAAGAAGGCCAGGGCAACCACCGCCTCCAGCTCATCCTCGAACGCCCGCAGCACGGTTCCGGTGTAGGCCTCGGCGGCGAACAGCACCAGCAACCACACGATGCGCTTCTTCCACAGCCGCCACGGCGAGGCACGGAGATAAGGCACCTCCAATGGTGCCGAACCACCCTGCTTTTCGGCGTCCTCGGTGGCCTCTTCCTCAGCGATGTCGCCCGCGTCGTCCTCGGTGAGCACGCCGAGCAGGCGGCGGTCCGCATCGATGACCGGCAGTGCGACCAACCGGTAGTCCATGAGGACTTGCGCGGCATCCTCTTTGTCGGTCAGCGGCGAGACCGCGATGACGTCTTCGTCCATCAGGTCGGTGACGGTGCGGGTGGCCCCGGCCAGCACCAGCGCCCGGAACGGCACCACACCGAGAAGACGATTGTCCTCGTCGGTGACGTAGATGTAGGCGCCGGTACGGGAATCGTGGCGCACATGGGAGGAGTGCGCCCGGACGGCGTCGACCGCTTCCGCAGCAGTCATCGTCGAACGTACCGTCAACGTCTCGGGCACCATGTGTGCCGCGGCGCTGTCTTCCGGCCACGACAGCAGCCCACGAAGCACGTTGGCCCGTTCCAGGGGCAGCGCCGTCAGCCATTCCTCGCGCTGGTTGCCGTCCACCTCGCGCAACACGTTGCCGGCATGGTCGGAGTCGAGCAGGTCGAGGAACTGGGCGACTCGTTGTGCGGGTAGCGTGCGCAACACCGTTGCGGCAAGTTGGTCATCGACGCTGACGTAGAGCTGGATTCCGGCCTTCGCATCGAGGAGGTTGCCGAGGCTGCGCATCTCTGCCGGCGCCAACGCGGCCACCTGACGCGCACGCTCAGTTGGATCCGTGACCGCGCGCATCCAACTCGTGATCACGTCCGACTGCCCTGACGCCACTGCGTCTTTCAGGCTCGCGGACGGCTTCAGGCCCGCATTTGTTGACACCACCGCTTATCCCCTCGACCGGTTTCCCCCGACCTTTCGGCAGGGCCAGCCCCACATTCGACCTGCGCCAGATGAACATTGATTCCCAGGTTTGTTCATCCGGGCGTCGCCAACGGTTGGTGGCCCGTTAGCCGAATGTGTCAGGTGTGGTGGCGTTTCGCCGGTTACGCAACAAGTGTGGACACGCCGGTGGCCACCGATCCCAGTCCGACCACCACCGCCTGCCCCACCCGAACCTGCTCGCCGGCACCGACGTACACACCGTTGGAGGTCCCCTCGAACATGTCGGTTATCCAGCCGGCGGCAATGCTCTGCAGGGCAGCGGGATTGCCCGGTCGAGAGAATCCGCAAGCCAGTGCACCCAACAGATCGGTACTCGCGCCCTCGGCGTCGACATGGCTCCCGCCGGCCAACCGTACGCCGGTGAACTGCCCCGGGCGCCGCTGCTCCAACACCGCGGGACCGGAGCCGAAAGCATTGCACACACAGGGTTCCGCGGAGATCTGGTACACCGGTACACCCACAAGCTCGCTCAGTCCCCGAGCCATGTCGCCGTCACGGTCCCCGGCGAACAGCCCGGCCACCGCCACCTGAGCTTTGGTTCCGTTGATCCAATAGGGGTCGGTACCAAGAAAGTTCGACGACAGGGTGGGGGCGACGACGATGCTGTTGGTCTGCCGGGCCAAGTCGACAGCCAAGGCGCTGACGTTGGCATTGCTGCGGAAGAAGCCGTGCTGCAGGTAGATCACGCCGGTGGGTTCCCCGTCCGGGAAGTACCAGGCGGCATCGACGCTGACACCGTCGGCCAGTTCCAATCCGGAGTGCCCGACACGAACCCCGGCCGGGGCTTCGCCGCCGCCGTCGAACAGCAACCGCATCATCGTCGAGGTGACCGCCTTCACCAGCAGCTCGAACTGGCCGAGCTGGGTGCGAGCCGACAGAACTGTCACGCCCACATGGTCGATCACCAGCTGCTGCCCCGGCAGGCCGTAGACGCCGAGTTCGGTGCCGTCGTAGAAGTCGTTGATCCACCCGACGGCCACGCTCCCGGCGGCCTGGTGATTGCCGGGCGGTGAGATCTGGGTGACCAGTTGAGCGGCGATGTCGATCAACGGATTGCCCCCGAGGAGCGCATCGACGTGCGAACCGCCGTTGAGCACCACCCCGGTGAACCGGTCCGGACGTGCCGCCAGCAGCTGATCGGTACCGCGATCGAAGGCGTTCCACTGCTGGGACGGCGCTGCGATCTGGTAGACGGGCACGGTGCCGAGTTTGGCCAGCGCGTCGGGCAGCGCTTCGTTCATCGCCACTCCGTCGAACATCACCACGCCGGCCAGGTGCTCGACGGCACCGTTGTCGACGGTGTAACCGGCGACGGTCGCGGCGAAGCCGCCGCCGGCGGAGTGGCCGGCGAGGACAAATTCCTGCGGCAGCACGCCGGTGTATCCGGCGGCGGCCGCGCTGGACTGCAGCTGGGCACGGTCCCCGACAAACAGGTCGGCGACGGCACGCTGCATGGGGCGGCCGTTGAGCCAGTAGCCACCCGAGGTGAGGAAATCCGAGGTGATGCTGGGCGCGATGACGATGCTGTTGGTCTGTTCAGCCAGGGTGGTCGCCAATGCCGGGTAGAACGCCTTGTCGGCGAGGAATCCGTGCTGCAACCAGATGATGCCTCGGGGCGGCTCGTCTCCGGTGGGGAAATACCAGTCCGCGGGCACGTCGAAACCACCACCGGGTCGCGGGATCTGCAGCCCGGAGTGGCCCACCGTCACCCCAACCTGGCGCGGTGTCGGCACACCGACCAGGTTCACGCTGACCACCACCACCCGGACGCCGCCGGCCATTCCGTCGTCGACGGCCACCGCAAACGAATCTGCTTGCGCCGCCACAACTCCGGGGGTGTAGGTGAAAGCGCCGGTGATCGAGTCCACGGCGACCGTACCGGTGCGCGGACCCCGGACGACGCTGTACGACAGCGGGTCCCCTTCGAGGTCGGCGCCCCGGACGGTGCCCTGCGCAGTCTGTTCGGTGGGATCGGTTCCCGCGATGACGGTGACCTGCGGCGCGGTGTTGCGCCACAGGTTCAGATCACGCAGGAACCGGATGACCACCTGCTCCGGTCTGAGGTCCGTGATCTTCGGTGCCGCTGCGACCGGATCCGTGGCTGCTCGCTCCGTCGCGGCCAGAGTCAGCCCGTCGAAACTCCGCTGCTCCTTCGCTGCGGCCGCAGCGGTTTTGTACGCCGCGGCGGCGACGGAGTTGGCCTGGGAGACCGACTCCCGCGACTTCACCGGCCGCTGCGGCCTGGCAGGCGACTCGTTCTCGACCTCGGGCCTCACGCTCTTCGAGGCGCGCCGGATTTTGGTGTCGGTTGCCGACAAACGGTGCGAGGAACGTTCCGTTGAGCGTTGCGACGAGCGTTCCGTGGAACGTTCCGTTGAGCGTTGCGACGAGCGTTCCGTGGAGCGTTGCGACGCGCGTTGCGACGGACGTTCCGTGGACGATGACGATTTTGTGGCCCCGGAGTCCGAGCCACCGGTGTCGGCGCCGGCGATACCCACTCCGGTGAACAGCGCGGCCCCGATGCCGACACCGACAACACCTGTGGCCACCCACCACCGCACCCGACCGGCCGAGTTCATCCGGTCACGGTAACTGCTGGCCGGACGAGACGACGCCGGTCTGCGATTATCGGAACGCCGGGCTCACCCGGCCGCCCGCTTGCAGTCCAGGTGGCAAGCACCTTGCGGGAACGCTAGCCGGGGACCCGCTCCGAGAACGAGATGCGGTTGCCCCCAGTGCGTTTAGATTCATACATCGCCGTGTCGGCCAACCGCAGGACCTCGTCGAGCGTGGGGTTGTCACAGCCATCATGGCTGTAGCACCACGCGATCCCCACGCTTGCGGTCACGGTATCGGCGGCCGAGTACAGCGCGGAGCGCAGTCTGGAGATGAATCCGTCAACTGCCGACGGAGAACCCAGTGCGGCGACCACCACGAACTCGTCTCCCCCGGTGCGGGCCACCACGTCGCCGGCCCGGACGCAGCTGTGCAGCACGTCGGCCACATCGCGCAGCACAGAATCGCCGTGCTCGTGGCCATGGGTGTCATTGAGATCTTTGAATCCATCGAGATCGATAACCGCTGCCACGACGATGACCGATGTGCGTGCCGGCGCCAGCCGCCTCGCGGCCGAGTACATGCCCCGGCGGTTGTACAGCCCCGTCATGGGATCCTGCATGGCCTCACGCACGGTTGTCAGCACCATACTTCGACCTCCTTCGATGATCGCTTGAATAGTTACGGGCAACAACACCACCGACGAGAGCGCCGGGGCGATGTAGATGAACGGGTCGAACCAGGACACCCCGGTGGTCACGACAGCGTGGGCCGCCAACAAGATGAATCGATCGTGCTACCGGCCCCTGTGGTCCCAGCGGGTGGAATTGCACTATCCAGCCGACGACCGCCATCGACAGGCGCAGCACGCCGATTGCAATTCGCAGCCACCGGAGGTGTCCCCCGGCGCGCAGTGCTTCTGTCGCGAAGCGATACTCGGGCCGCCCCACTGTCGGTCCTGACGTCCTACACGACGCTCCGGGCAATCTCGTCACAAACGTGACGGGCCCATTGCTCGATGGTCCGCCGGGTGGTCGGCGAGCACGCACACACCGCAACGTCCTGGTCGGCGGGAACCATGACGGAGTAATGCTTGGTCAGCACCGGCGCCACAATGGCCCAGGCGAACAGCTGCTCGCCGAGGTCGTCGTCGGGGGTGGGATTTCGACTGCTCAACTTGCCTCCTGGCCGGGCACCTCGACATGCGGTACCCGGCTCTCAACTCGTTCCATCACAACGTTTTTCACTCTGCTCAGGTCCGGCCTGCAACCGTCCGGCGACATACACGGCCACCAAGATCGCCGATGTCCACACCCCGATCAGGAAGGGAATCATCTCGAACCCCCAGCCGTCGACCGCGGCGCCCAGTTCGTAGGTCAGCCATGACGCCGGCACCGATCCCAGCGCACCCAACAGAGGAGCCGCCAGGCTGCCGAGCCGCTGCGCGCCGGGCAGCAGGCGCCTGGCGAGCAGGCCGATCAGCAGTCCTGCAACAGCCGCCCCCAGCATGGTCGTCAGTATGAGCCCGATCCTTTCCTGCCATCGCAAAATCACTGATTACCCTGGTGTGCAGCGCAGTTCGACTACTCCAGCTGTCGGCGAGTCCGTGATCGTTTCGGCAGCTCGATCATGGTGCGGACCGCGATCGACGGGTCGCCCGTGACTCCGGCGATCTCGGAACAGGTGGCGTCGATATCGTCGATCACCGCGGCAAGCGCTCCAGGGTGCTCTACCGTCACCGAGAAGGCGATGACGCGAGTCCGGCGTTCTTCGATCGCCTTTCCCTGGGCCCCGCGAATCTCGCGGTTGCCCTCCAGCACGGCGGCCGCAGCGGCGGCCACTGCAGCGAGGTCCACGGTGATGGTTCCACAGTCACCGGGTTGGCGCGCACGCAAGACCACACCCCGGTTGCGCGGCACATGCAACAACAACCAGGCGGCTGCCGTGACCACCAAACCGGCTCCAGCTCCCCCGAGTGCCCAGGGCCACCACGGCGAGGCAGCCGCGCCCAACAGCGGTTCGAGGGTGACCGTACCGGGTACTTCGGCAATGAGGTCGGTTCGCCACAGCAGCACTGCCGCGGCAGGCATGAGCAGAACCACACCGAATACGAATACTGCCAGCCGGTCGAGAATGTCAGCTACCCGCGTGACCATCACTGACCGCCTTTGCCGATACGGACGGTGACCCGCTGTGGTGACTGCAGAACACCGAGAGCCCGTGAGACCGCCTCGGCGACATCGTTTTTGGTCTGATCGGCGGTAGCAACGTCGACGGGGACGACAACAACAACCACTTTGCGACGCGTGGCGGTCGAGCGCACGCTCAAGGCTCCCGGAACGGCGCCGGCCGCATGCGAGGACAGCCGGGCCACTGACTGCGGTGACATCCATTGTGAGGTTCCGGCTTTGACCCTGGCCGCGAACTTCGGACGCGGGCGAACCGCGGTGCCGATGCACCAGATTCCGGCCAGTGCTGAGACGACTCCGACCGGCAACCACCACCACTGGAACCCGAACCCGTCGATCGCCGAGGCCAGGCTGGTCAACCACTGCGCACCGTCGAGCCGGCCCACCGCCACGGCAGTGTCGCGAAGTGCGACCACTCCGAGTGTCAGCAGCAGTAGAGCCAGGAACACACCGATGAAGCGTGCAGTCGGCGTACGCGTGGGATCTCGCCCCTCCGCCGGCGACACCGTGACAGTCGGTGCTGCAGAGTTGTCGGTGACGGGCGTCATTGGACCCTCGAATGTGTTGTTGCCGGCGGGTTCACGTGTGTCACCGTGACGTCGACGCGGTTGACCTCGAGTCCGGCCAGGTCGGTCAGCGCGTGTGCCACATTGCGCTGGACGGCCCGGGCCACCTGCGCCGCAGGGGCGGGCCATTCAACGGCGATCTTCACCTCGGCGCTCACCCGATTGGCCGCGATGTTCAGCTGCGCGTGGGGTAACGCGTGACCGGTGATCTTGTCCAGCCCGCTGGAATACCGCTGGACATGGGCGGTGTCGAGCGCCGCCCGGACCGCTACCCGCTGGGCGGCACGATCCTGCACGATCGTGACGCCACGTTCGGCAACATCCGTTGGCGGCCTGGGCATTTCATCTCCCGAGATGAGGTCCTCCGGTGGCGCCACCTCGGTGGTCCCCTCAACCACGGCCGCGTCCCCGCAACAGTGCGGTCAGGTCGAATTCGCCATCGCGCTGGCCGCCGATCAGGTATCCGGCCGCCCCGAGGAGCAGCGCTATGAGAAAACCCGAGAATCCCCCTGCCGCTGCCGCGATCCCGAGTAGCAGCCCCGCGATCAGCCCCAAAGTCGATGTGGTCATTGTCTATTCCTCCGAAAGCAGGACGGCCGACTGGGATACGGCCTGAACATTCAAATACGTTGCGACAATTCGATATACCGGCGCCGGCGCCGCATCAGCACGCGGACGGCACGCCGCAGCCGACGGAGCCTGCGCCGCCGATGTGGCACCGCCACCTCGGGGGTTGGGAGGCCACGTTCGGCTGCCCGGAGCGCGGCGATGAAGCCGTCGTGGTCACCGCCCCGATCAGGATGGTGTGCCAGCGCCGCGACCCGGCGGGCGCGCTTGCGTTCCGAGATGTTCGATCTGTCCCCGGGTGCGCTTTCGGGCCGGACGTCATCGAACATCGCCGGAGCCTGTCTCCGTGACAGTGGGCACGATGTCTTCGATGGTGACATCGACGGGAAGTGCGGTGCCGACTGCGACGGCCTGCTGAATCGCCGCGGCCGTCTCCCGCACGGGCGCGCCGAGGGCCAAGCTCACATGTACCGCAACTCTGTCGTCGCCGATACGCACCCCTGGCACCCGCCGCCCGGGAAGGTAGGTGGCGACTTCGCCGAACATCCCGCCATGCAGGGACACCACACCCGGGACCGAGCAGACCGCGGCGGCGATCTGCTCAGCCGGTTCGCTCCCGGTGCGGAGTCGAGGTTGCGCGGGGCGGGAAGTCCTCTCGCCGCGGCCGTCGACGCTCATTGAACTCGGGCGACCGTCGTCTGTTCGGCGTCGTCGTCGGCCCCGTCGTCTTCGAGGTGAACGTCGTGGACGGTGATGTTCACCTCGGTCACTTCCAGACCTGTCATGCGTTCGATCGCCGCGATGACGTTGCGGCGGATTCCGGCCGAGAGATCGCCAATCGATACTCCGTAGTCAGCGACGATGTCGATGTCGATGGCGGTCTGTTTCTCGCCGACCTCGACCGAGACCCCCTGGGAATGATTCACGCTGGCTCCCGGGATCCGCTCCCGGAGCGCACCGACAACTCGGGAGGCTCCGCCACCCAGGTTGTAGACACCACTGACCTCCCGTGCGGCGATCCCGGCAATCTTGGACACCACGGTGTCGGCGATCGACGTCTTGCCTTGTGAGCTGACCAGTGCCGCACCCTGGTACGGACCGATATCTTTGCTGGCGACAGCAGTAGTTTGCGCGCTCGTCATTTTGCTCTCCTCACGTTGGCGGTTTGGGCACGTTGCTCGAACACTGATGTAGTCGAGCACGGCACCGGAAACCGAACGTCCGATTTCTGTGAGGAGCGACACAACAGCAAAGCCCTTGGCGATCTTTACTACCGACGAGTAATATCCGCTTGGTGGTGAACGGGGGGGCGTCTACACCAGTTGTGGACGTAGCCAGAGACGGACCGTCGTGACGGGCGGGTCCAAAGGCGAGCTCCATATCGCCGACGATGATGCGCTGCGAACCGCAGCCTCTCTGGGCGATCGGGAAGCTTTTGACGTGATTGTCCTGCGTTACGGCCCGATGTTGCATCGGTACGGACGAAGGATGCTGGCAGATGAGGCCGACGTCGTGCAGGACACATTCGTTGCTGCTTGGCGACAGATCGGAGCGTTCCGTGGGTCCTCCTCGCTGCGCACCTGGCTGTTCTCGATCTGCTACCGCAAAATCGTCGACACCTATCGCGTCAAGCGTGCGCAGCCCGTGGAAGACTGGATTCTGGAACCCGCTGCCGTCGACACGACCGCAGACCCTTTTGCGAAAGTCTCGAACTCAGCATTCCTGGCGGCACTGGAGCAAGCTTTAGCGGAGTTGCCAGCACGACAGCGGGCCACGTGGATGATGCGAGAGATCGAGCAGATGACATTTCCTGAGATAGGAGAAGTTCTCCAGCTCAGCGCCGACGCGGTGCGGGGGCACCATCACCGCGCAACCGGGACGCTTCGTGTTTTATTGAGCAGGTGGCAGTGACTGAGCCAGATCCCCTGTTGAAACGAGCGGCCACTTTTCTGCGTTCCGCTCCAGAACCCGGCTGGGATGCGATCAGTGACCGGGTGCTCGCCGCCGTGCACGCGGTTCCTCGCGTCGGCTGGCCGCTCCGGGTGGGCGGCATCATGGACGCCGCCGAACGAGGTTCGGTCTACATCACCGACCACGCGCTGCGCAGCATCCTTGCCCGAGAGCTGCGGCGCCGTTACCTATGTCAGCCGACCAGCATCAAGTTCACACTCGACGGCACCGCGCTGCGTTCAGTGGTCATCGAAGTAACCGGTAGCTACAACACTTCGCTGCGCGAATTGGGCGACGAGGTTCGCCACACGGTTGTTGATCTCATCAACCGAATCCTCGGAGCCTCTGATGGTTCCGATGTCACTACCGCACGCCCCATCGACGTGACGATCACCGATGTCGTGACCGGCGACCCGATGCACACATAGCTCGGCCGGCACCCGTCAACAGGTGCCGGCCGTCGCAATGATGAGCCGGGGTGTCAGGCCTCGCGCTGCGCGGGGATCGAGGCAGTAGGTGCGTCATCCTCGTGGGGATGAACCACGGTGTCCTCACCCAGCTCAGATGCCCTGTAGTTGTGGGTGCCGTCGAGATCGTCGCGAATCGCTTCCTGGGCGGCGGGCGGAAGGGTGTGCAGGATCTCGCGCACCCGGGCCTGGCGCCGGGCCACACCCTGGCGTTCCGGCATTCCCGGGGTCGGTGTGACCTGCGGCGGCACGCCGACGATTTCTTCGACACCACCGTCGTGGTGGCCGGCATCGACCAAGGCCTGCTCCTCGGCCATCGTCGACTCGTCCTTCTCCTCCGACATCCCGATCGGCCCGATACGACGACCGTTGAGGAACTGCTTGACCACCGGCTCATCCGAGGTCAACAACACCTCACGCGGCCCGAACATCACCAGATGCTTACGGAACAACATGCCGATGTTGTCCGGAACGGTGCGGGCGATGTTGATGTTGTGCGTGACGATCAGAATCGTGCAGTCGATCTGGGAGTTGATATCGATCAGCAACTGGCTCAGATACGCGGTACGGACCGGGTCCAGACCGGAGTCCGGCTCATCACAGAGGATGATCTTCGGATCCAGCACCAACGAACGCGCCAGCCCGGCACGCTTGCGCATACCACCGGAGATCTCCCCCGGGAATTTGCCCTCGTCGCCACCGAGACCGACCAGATCCAGCTTCTCCATCACGATCTGACGGATTTCGCTTTCCTTTTTCTTGGTGTGCTCCCGCAGCGGGAAAGCGGTGTTGTCGAACAGGTTCATCGACCCGAACAGCGCACCATCCTGGAACATCACCCCGAACAGGGTGCGGATCTCGTAGAGCTCCTTGGCGGAGCACTCGATGATGTTGGTGCCGTCGACGATGATCTTGCCGCGCTCAGGCCGTAGCAGACCGATCAACGATTTCAAGAACACCGACTTGCCGGTACCGGAGGGCCCCAGGAGCACGCTGACCTCGCCCGGGGGCAGATCGAACGTGACATCTTCCCAAATTCGCTGGGAACCGAAAGACTTGGTCAGCCCCTCGACTTGGATTCCAATGCCCACGCCAAATCCTTCCGGTCCAGAAAACACCCGCCACCGGCCTCCCGCCTGTGGCTTGAGTCACTGTAGCGTACGCCGTTGGCCTCGACCTCAGTTGTGCCATTACCTGTATCGATACCTCTTCGCAGCACTGCAAATCCGTCGCACCGCCGGCAGGGATCGAAATCGGCCATGAAACAGAAAACCGCCCGGGACCACATGGTCCCGGGCGGTTTTGTGAAGCGGGGAAATTACTTGACGGACACCGAAGCGCCAGCAGCCTCGAGCTTTGCCTTGGCATCCTCGGCGGCTTCCTTGTTGACCTTCTCCAGCAGCGGCTTGGGGGCGCTGTCGACCAGGTCCTTGGCTTCCTTGAGGCCCAGGCCGGAGACGATCTCACGGACGACCTTGATGACGCCGATCTTCTTCTCGCCGGCACCCTCGAGGATGACGTCGAATTCGGACTGCTCTTCAGCGGCCTCGGCGGGGGCACCGGCGGGGCCGGCAGCGGCGACGGCCACGGGGGCAGCCGCGGTGACGTCGAAGGTCTCCTCGAACGCCTTGACGAACTCCGAGAGCTCGAGCAGGGTCAGTTCCTTGAAAGCATCGAGCAATTCATCGGTGCTGAGCTTGGCCATTGTGTGGTCCTTTCGTGATTTCTAAAACGGTAGAGAGATTCGGGTTATTCGGTTGTCTCTGCGGCCGCCTCGGCGGTCTCCGCAGCGGGAGCTTCCTCGGCTGCCGGCGCCGCGGGGGCACCTTCGGCCTCGGTGCGCTTGTCCTGCAGCGCTGCAGCGAGTCGAGCGACCTGCGACAGAGGCGCCTGGAAAAGCGCCGCAGCCTGGCTGGTCTTCGCCTTCATCGCGCCGGCCAGCTTGGCCAGCAGGACCTCGCGCGACTCGAGATCGGCGATGGCCTCGACCTGGGCGACGGACAGCGGTGCGCCGTCCATGTAGCCGCCCTTGATGACCAGCGCCTTGTGCTCCTTGGCGAAGGTCTTGATCGCCTTGGCGGCATCGACCGGCTCTCCCTGGATGAACGCGATGGCCGTGGGGCCGGCGAACATCTCGTCCAGGCCTTCGACACCCGCGTCAGCCGCAGCACGCTTGACCAGCGTGTTCTTTGCGACCGAGTAGGTGGCCGAAGCGCCGAGTGAGCGACGAAGTTGGGCCAGGTTGGCCACCGTCAGACCGCGGTACTCGGTGACGACAGTGGCAGTCGAGGCCTTGAACTGCTCAGTGATTTCTGCAACGGCAGTGGCCTTGTCAGCCTTGGCCATGCATGCCTCCTCGGTGGTATCTACGAACGTTCTGCCACCTCAGCCGGAAACGGCAGGCCGGAAAATCACAAACGCCCCGGCGCAGGATGCGGCCGGGGCGTGAAAGGCGACGGACTACTGTCCGAAGTTCTAACCTCGTCCTCCTGCGTGGGCCGTCGGGATGTTCCCGACCTTCAACCGATTGCTCGGTGACCTACGGTCTTTGGTGGATCGTCGATCAGACTAGCCTGCCGACCGCCGATCAGCCAAAACGTGTCGCCGCCAGCAGACCGTCGAGGGAAGCTCAGCCAAGAAGCGCGGCCGCTCCCACCAGTCCCGCGGTGGCGCCCAACGCGGCGGGCACCACCTTCATATCGGCCAGGAAATCGAGTCGGGCGTAGCCGGCCAGCGCTTCGCGCAGCGGGTCGAAGAGCACCGCGCCGGCTTCGGCCACTCCTCCCCCGATCACTGCCAGCTCCACATCGCAGACTGCACCGACGGACGCGATCATCGCCGCAATCGCGTCGGCGGCTCGTTGAAATGCCCGCTGAGCCACCCCTTCTCCGCCCCGAGCAGCTTCGGCCAGCTCGCGG
>NZ_JBARXZ010000002.1:0-1949 GCF_049647605.1 Mycobacterium sp.
CCCCACCGCCGGCCCTCCCTCCCCCTCGTCCCTCGGGCTCGTCGACCGGCTCACGTCCCCCACCGCCGGGCCCGGCTGGGCGCACCTTTGAGCCGGGCGATCGCCTGCTCCCAGAGCAGCAGGGTGCTGGCCTTGAGCGTCTGCGGCAGGGGCAGCTCGCGGCCCAGGACCATGGCGGCCGCCGCCTTGGTCGCCGTCGACGCCTTGGAGAAGTGGCCAGAGTCGAACGGCGGCTGCGGGTCGTACTCGATCACCAGCTGGATGGCTTTGGCGGTGCTCTCGTCCGCCAGCCGGGAGGCCAGCCACAGGCCCAGATCGATTCCTGCCGAGACACCCGCAGCCGTCAGCACCTTGCCCTCGGACACGATCCGCTGATCACCGACGGCCTGGACCCCGAATGTCTTGAGCGCCGGCAGCATCGCCCAGTGCGAGGTGGCGCGTTTGCCGTCCAGCACACCGGCGGCGGCCAAGATCACCGAGCCGCTGCACACCGACGTGGTCCACAGGGTGTGCCGATGGACACTTTGCACCCAGCCGAGCAGATTCTTGTCGCGGGCATGTTCGATGGTGGTCATGCCGCCGGGGATCAACAGCACATCCGGGGTCGGGGTCTCCTCGAAGGTGTGCGTTGCACCGACCATCAGCACCCCGGAATCGGCTGCGACAGGGCCGGTTTGGTGCCAGACGAACCGCACCTCGGTATCGGGGAGATTGCGCAGCACCTCGTACGGGCCGATGAAATCCAGTGCGGTGAAACCCGGATAGAGCACGATGGCGATCTGTGTCATTTGTCGGTGCCTTTCAGGCGAACATGCGGCGATACTGATCTGGCGAAACACCCAAACGTCGAACAAAGTTGCGGCGCATGGTTTCTGCGGTTCCGAAACCGCAGCGGGTGGCGATGGCGACCACGGTGTCGTCGGTCTGCTCGAGTTGGCGACGGGCAGCTTCGGTGCGAATCCGCTCGACGTACGCTCCCGGCGCCTCACCCACCTCCTCGGTGAAGACCCGGGTGAAGTGTCGAGTGCTCATGGCGGCGCGACCGGCCAGGTCGGCGACGCTGTGCGCGGCGCCGGGCTCGTTGTCGATGCGCTCTTGGACCTGGCGGATCGGCGCACGTTTGGCCCGGGGCATCCACACCGGCGCGGCGAACTGTGTCTGGCCGCCCGAGCGGCGCAGCGGCAGTACCAGCCAGCGCGCGACGGCCTGGGCCAGTTCGGTGCCGTGGTCCTCCTCCACCAGCGCCAGCGCCAGGTCGATCCCCGAGGAGACGCCGGCCGCCGTCCACACCTGCTCGGAGCTCCGGATGAAGATCGGTTCGGGATCCACCTGCACCTGCGGGTACCGAACTGCCAACTGGTCGGCGTAGCTCCAATGGGTGGTGGCCCGGCAGCCGTCCAGGAGGCCGGCGCCCGCCGCGAGAAAAGCTCCGGTGCAGACGCTGACGATTCTCCTGGAGTGCGGAGCGACGGCCCGGATCCAGTCGAGGATCTCCGGGTCCGGAGCCATGGCGCCTCCTCCACCGGGTAGCACCACGGTGTCGAGCCCGGTGGTGGGGGCCGGCAGCGGCCGCGCCACAAACGTCAGCCCGGTTCCGGTGGCCACCGGTTGGCCCCCGGCGGACGCGACGTGCACGTCATACCCGCGCTCGTAACCGTCGGCGCCGTGATCGGCGGCCAACAACAGCGTGGCCAGGGTGAACACCTCGAAAGGCCCCACCAGGTCCAGCGACTGGATGCCCGGATAGCCCAGGATCAGCACCGTTCGCCTCATGATGGTTCATCGTGGCCGCTGCGCAGCGTGGCGTCTACGACCAGAACCCCACAGATCAGGACATGCCGGGCGAGCCGCCTTCGGCGTAACAGGTCCGGATCCGGGCCAGCCACCAGTCGCGGCGGGCGGCGGGCGCACGCAGCGCCGCGAGTCGTGGCGGGTCCGGCACGACGGGG
>NZ_JBARXZ010000003.1:0-45554 GCF_049647605.1 Mycobacterium sp.
CAGGCCCTACCGGAGCACACAGGAAAAGCTGGGCAGACCAGCAGCTACCCGCTGCCAGCACAACGACCGACCGGCGCCATCACCTCAGAACCACATCCATCAGGTCAGTCCACGGATCGAGGCTTAGACGGCCATGACCTCACGAGCCTCCCATATCGAGAGCGTCGCGGAATCCTTCAGGATCTCGATTTCGCCGTAGCCGCGCCCGCGCTGTCGATGTCGCCGGCCTGGGCTGGGCTAGATGGGCGCGACGTCCTCAAAGCCATGGTCGATGCTGGGATGGAAGGTGTCGTGTGCAAGAGGGCCGGCTCCTCTTACTGGTCGGGTCGGCGGAGTCGGCAATGGATCAAAACGCCCTACCGCCATAGCGGCCATTTTGTGGTCGGGGGCTACGCCGCCTCAGCAGCGGGTGCAGTAAACGCATTACTGGTCGGCGCGTACGACCAAGCCGGCCACTTGACGTATTGCGGAACCGTCACTATCGGGTTCACCGACCGTGCACGCCGCGACATGGGGGCGGCACTCGCTCAATTACGCCGGGTGGTTTCACCTTTCAGGTCCGTTGCTACCTCATTGGATGAGAGCCGCATATGTTGGGTTGAGCCGCTTGTGGTGGGACGCGTCGAATTCCGCGAGTACACCGGTCGGCTACGACACGCGGCGTGGAAAGGCGTAGTCGCTGTCGATGCCGACGCTGTATGCGTGCCGGCCCTGACCTAAATCTCAGGACGACCTGTTCAGGGCTGCGATGAGTTCTCTGTTGGCGGCGCGGGCGGCGTCGAGTTCGCCATCTCGCTGCTCCAGCTGTCGTTGCAACGCCAGGTTTCGTTGTTCGAGTCCGGTCACTTGCCGTTGCAGTGCATCGATGTCAGGTGCAGCCCCGAGGCCGGATTCGCGCCACGCCTGCTCGCCGAGGACCTCGGACAGCTTGCGTTCCAGCTGCCGGTTGTGGGCGGCCATGCGGGCGATCCGCTGCTGAGTGTTGGCCAGGTCGGCCTTGAGTGATTCGCTGGTTACGGACGCTTGCTGCTGTCGACGCGGGGGCGCGACCTGCGACTCGTGTATTTCGGCGAGTAAATCGGGGTGGCGGTATAGGAAGCTGCGGTCCACGCCGGCGGTTCTCGCGATCGAGGCGACGCTCAACACCAGGCCCTGATCGTGGGCCTGAGCCAACGCGAGTCTGACGCGTTCACGGCGGCGGTGTGAGTCGGCGCGTCGGCCGTTGATCATTGCGTCGGTCACCGTCATGCCGTTCTGTCGGGGCGAATGGTGGGGACGGGTTGGCGGATGCCGGGCATGTTGAGGCTCGTGACGCCGTTTCGGGCTCGTCGGACGACGCTGACAGCCTCCTCGATCTGTGCGCGCTCGGTTTCGGAGAGTTCGTCGACACCGGCTTTGATGCGGGCGATGAGGCGGCGGATCCGCGCGATCTCCTCATCGGAAGGTGTCGCCTCGTTTCTGGCCCATTCATCGGCGTTAAGGAAGCCGAGCAGCTTCTCGCGTGTCCGGAGCAAATCGGCGAGGTAGCTCTCCAGATCGGGCAGATAGGAAACGTCGGTGCTGAAGTGAGCACACCCGACGCAGCGGAATCGGACAGGGCAGTCCTGGCCCCCTGCTGCGACGTTGGTTGGTTCACTACACATTCCGTAGGGGACGGCGACTTCGCCGACCGCCCTTCGGAGATGCTCGGAGTCCAAGAGGCGCTTGGCGTTGCTCCACGTGCGGTTGCCGTGCCGGTCGAACTGCATCGCAGTCACCCGGTCGACGGCATTGCGCCGCCGCAGCTCTCCAACGCGGTAGTAGCCCTGTGTCGTGATCAGATTGAGGTGGTCCATCAGTTCGCGCAGCACATCGATCGGAACCCCGGCATCGGCATGCCTTTGGGCATAGGTGTGTCGGTAGGCGTAGGGGAATATGCGGCCCTTGTCGAACGGCATCGTGTCGGCCGCGCGACCGTCGTCTGTCGACCGTGTTGACACCAGCACGTCGGGCAGGGAATCAACCCACATCCGGTGCCGTGTGCCGACGGTTTCGTCCCGCAAGCCCTTCGCGCCGTAGGGGTTCTTGATCCAGGTGGGGAGGAGCTTCAGCTGCGCTGCAGGGGTCTGCGGGAAGCGCTGACGCACCCGCCGCTGCTGCCGTTCGATTACGGTGACCGTCGCCGCTGCAATCGGCAGGTGGCGTTGCAAGCGGTTGGCCTTGAGGTTGTCATAGACCAACACCGGCTTCCCGGTGCCGTCGCGGGTGATGCAGTCCATCGCCAGTGCGCAGATCTCCTCCGGGCGACGGCCAGTGTCGATCATCAACTCCACGGCGACCCGTACTTCGACGCCGGCTTGAGCCTCGAGTTCGTCGAGGTGCTCGCACAGGTGCCGGACTACTTCAATGGGTAGATCTCGGCCGGCGGCCTGCTCCTCGGATTCACCGGGGACGTCTCCCTCGGCGATGGAGAAGTCGTCGGGCAGGCCGTGTAGTGGTTGACCACTACGGGTTAAGCCGAGGGCCCGCATCTGTCCGAGCGTGCGACGCAGCTCGCGGACCGCACGCGGCCTGAGCTTCGCGGAGATCTGACCTTCGCTTTGCAGGAACGCCAGCCGATTCAAGAAGGCGGTGATGTCACCGCGACCAAGGGCATGAATGTCCATGCCGGCGTCCTCGCGCTGGATGACCAGGCTCTCGCTGAGGAGACCCAGGTAACTGATGCGGGTTTGGCAGTGGCTCTTACCTCCTTTCCCGCGGCGGCGCGGAAGATCGTTGTACACCTCTACTTTCGCTGCGGCGCGCAGCCACGGTTGCGTGATCGATCCGAATCTCAACGTCCCTGGGTAACCGAAAACGGCGAGATCCCAGACGTCCTTCACGGCCTCGATCTCGGGTGTCGAGCGCAACCTGCGAGCACTGGTCACGAACTTGCGATGCAGTTTCGCGACCTCGAAAGTGAACTGAGTTACGTCCGCGTCATCGATGGTGAGCACCTGCTGGCTTAGCAGCTGGCGGCCCAGCGTGCGGAAGTACGACGCGTCGAGACGGGCGCCTTGGTCGACGTTGCGCTGCAATCCGTACAGCATCTCGGCTATCACCCGGTCCGGCAGTCCGCGCAGCGTGATCTCCCCGCGAATGGTGATCGCCGGCTGCACCCGCCGGAACTGCTCCTCGTCGGGGCTCGCAAGTTCGCATGTCCGACGGTGCTCTCGCCAGCGGCCGTCGTGAGGGGAGCAGTACGGATTAGTGCTCGCAACGCGTTCTCGGTCGCACGCACGTACCGCGCATTCGCCGAAAGTGGCGAAACCTTCGAGACCTGGCTGGTTCACGAAATCCTCGACCGCCATATCGCGCCTCTTGCGCGCGCGCTCGTGGGCGCCGCACAAACCGGAGGCGGCTCGCGCCGTTCGCTCACACACCTCAACCCCGCACGGGTCTGCGCCGATTCGTTTGAGCCGCACCCGAGGCACTCGAACGAAGTCAGCCAGTTCCGGACGAGCCAATTGCCTCCATCGGAGATTGCATGCCGCACAGAGGGCTTCGGTCACAACGAGAATTCTCTGGTCGCACTCCGGAACGATGCATTCTCTCCAGCCGAGCACGGGGTGATCGCGAGGGAACACCAGGACCTGATCGTCGGCCGACCAGTGCACCGATGCCAGGAAGTCCTGTGAGATCGCATTCCACAGCTGTGCGCCGACGGCATCGTGGTCAGTCGGCGAGGGGGAAGGCGGTAAATCCGCAGCCACGGTCACGTTGGGTGCACCGTCGCCCTGGGCGTCCCACCCGTTCCACCGCCGCGCGAAGCCGGTCCGCCGACGGATGGAGATACGGTTGCGACGAACGTCGGGCTGGCGTGTCCCATCAGCATCTGGATCTCGTCGAGCAGCGCCCCGGAGTCGGCGAGGTTGCTGCCGAAAGCGTGGCGTCCTTGATGTGGCGTGACGGCGCGTTCGAGGCCCGCTCGGCGAGACAGCGACGCGAAGAGTTCGTTGAACGCCCCTGGCTGCATCGGTGCCCCAAGCGGCGCCCGGAACAGGTTCACAAGAAGGTAATCGCACTCTGCGGCCGCCGGCTGGTCCTCCCGCTCCAACAGGTAGACGTCCAAACTCCGTACCACCATGAAGTCGATCGGCACCGCTCGCGGATGCCGGGACTTCGCCCAGGCCCCGTTCGTATTCGGCCGGCGTACGACATGCAGATGCGCTCCGGTGATCGCGCATCCGTGAACATCGTTGATGGGCAACGAGTGAACGTCCGAACGGCGCAACCCGGCTGCCTCTCCGCGGCGCAACCCCACCCGTGACAACAACAAGACGATCAGGCGGTCCCTGGCCGATCGGCACGCCCCGAGCATGGCGACGATCTCCTCGTCAGTGGCTCGGTCAACCGTCGTCCTGGGTTCGCTCATCCGATGACGGGCCCGCAGCCGATACCGAAGGGTCGTGTCCTCACCGTGCGCCTCATTCGGAAGATCCCGCGAGTCGCCCATCTCGTAGAGCTGGTCGAGTACTTCAGGTGGCAGTTCCTTCGCGACAACGGCGAAGGACAAGAACCCGCGAACTGCAACGAGCACCCGATTGATCCGGCCGACGCTGCGGACGGGTTTTGCGCCGGGGCCGGGAATGACACGTGATCCGCTTGTCGGCTGATACTTGAGCCAAGTAATGAAAAGTCCTAAATGCCCGGCGGCGGTGCGCCAGTCGCGTTCGGTCGCCAAGCACCACCGCAGAAACAACGACACGCCCTCGGCGTACGCCTTCGACGTCGATTCCGCACGGTCACGCCCGAATCGAAGCTCTCGGAGAAATTGATCTGCGACCGGCTGCGCCTCGTATCGGTCATCGATCACCGTCCAGTAGCGGTCACCAGATGGCATCCGAACCGGAAAAGCTCGCATAGCCGCGCCGCCTTCGATTGCACAACGAGTCGAGACAGAGTCAACACCCCCGGAGAACCCATCCCAGCACATCTGCGCCGTGTCGCGCGCGACTAAGTGCGACACACGACGCCGCCCAAGAGAACATCACCTCCACCTTTCCCGAACTCGCCAAAATCAATGAGGTGACCGGTGGGCAACGTCTGCTGCTCGACGGCGAAATAGTCGCCCTGGACCAGCTCGGCCGCCCGTCGTTCTCCAGGCTCCAGCAGCGATGGCCGATGCGTCGACGTCCCACCCGCAGCCTGTTGGAGCAGGTGCCGGTGATGTTCTTCGCTTTCGATTTACTCGCCAGCGGCAACGACGACCTCACCGACCGTCCCTATGTTGAGCGCCGCCAGATGCTGAGTGCGCTGCCCCAGGGATACCCGTTGATGATCCCCCCGTACTGGGACGATGCAAAGCCCGTCGACATGCTCGCGGCGGCCGCTGAAAATGGCGTCGAGGGAGTCGTCGCCAAACGCCTGAATTCGCCATATGTCTCAGGACGATCCTCTGCGTGGATCAAGTCGCCGGTACGGCGCAGTTGCGAGCTGGTGATCGTCGGCTGGTGGCCGCCCACTGGACCGACTCGATCGGGGCGAGTCGGATCCCTTTTGCTCGCCGGCCGCCGCGAGGATGGTCAACTCGTTCTCGTAGGCCAGGTCGGCTCCGGGTTCAGCGACACCGAGCGCCGGCGCCTCTATAGCCTTCTCGACGGCCTTGCTCAGGAAGCCCCTCCGGTGCCGGATGCACCCGCGATCGGAGGGGTCACCTGGGTTCGTCCCCGGTATGTCGGTGAAGTGGCTTTCCGGAGTACAACAGCCCCGGAGGATTGCGGCATGCCTCCTGGAAAGGATTGCGCGAGATCCGGATTGCCGATGTCGGCATGCCCGACCAACTGCAATAGGGAGTCGGCTACCACGCGGTAGGGCGAGTCACCAGTATGCCGGAATCTGTTCAAAAACCCTGGCATGCAGTGAAATGCGGGCGAGGTCGGCAGCCGTCCGGTCTTCCCAGGACGCGATCCGCTCTTCGAACCACGACCGCCAGTCGACTTCCACTCCGGTGGTCGCCAGCGCAGCAAGGTAGGAGGCAAGGAGGGTGTCTCGTTTGACGATGAACTCTGATTCGAGTTCCCGCAATGCTTTTCCCTGCACATCGTCGACGATGGGGACATCCATTCGGAGTGCTGGTGCTGGGTCTTGCGCTCGGAGGCTGTAGCTGAGCAGCTTCAAGTTCTGCACCTGGATGCCGATCGCGGCGGTGCGGGCATGTGTGCGGAGGCGGTGTTCATAGGACTTGCCGAGTTCGTCCGACGCGTCGTGATACCACCGATCCAGAGCTGACCGAGTTTCCGAGTTGACTCCGGGTTCCCAGGCGGCCAGTGGCATCGCTTGGATGGTGGCAATGACTGCACCGTGGACCCCCTGAAAATCGGGCGCATCCGCTAAGGCGCCGTTCTCTTCCAAGGTGTCGCGCCACTGCGGGGAGAGAATCCCGTCCCGCGCTTGCTGCAGGGCCCGGATGAGCACCTCGTTCTCCAGGAGCCGGCGCGTGCTCCGCCGATCGTCCTCCGTGTACTGAATGTTCATACCTGTTCCCTTCTTTGCGATATTTCGTTGATAAGTAACGATTTAACGGATGACCGGCGCTGGGCGTCAGGCGGCGGCTTCGCCCTTTCCTGCGCGGTCGTTGTCGGATCCGACGCGGCTGTTCGAGGGCTTCTGCGAGTTCGACGCGGAGGACGGCGAGTCACTGCGGTGCCGTCCGGTAGCCGTGCCCGAAGAATTCGATGCGGTCTCGCCGGAGGCATGCCGGCCATGCGTGTCGGCCCGGTCACCGGGCGAGGCCTCGTCGGCGTCTTTCGCAGGCCGGGCTGTCGGGCGGGTCGTGGCGGCATCATCACCCTCGGACGCTGCGCTGTGTGCGGTCGGCCGGGTCAGCGCCTCGGCGTCACTGGTGTCTGGGTCCAGCGCGGCGCTGCCCTGAGGCGATGGGTCTCCGGCCGAGGATGTGCTGGTGAGAGACGTCAACTGCCCCGTGTCCGCGTCGCCGAGCTCTTGCTCCACTTCCACGGGTGTACCGTCCACCGCCGGCAACGAGACGGCCATGTCCGCGTGCGGTGCTTCCGGCGCACCTGCGCTGGCAAGAGGTGCTTCGTCAGCGACCGTCGCAGGGTGTCCCTCCCCCGCCATCGGTGAGGGCGCGGTGTCGGCTTCCGGGCTTGGCTCCTCCGCCCCGGCGGTCGGTCCCGCACTGCTGGCGGTGAGGGTTGGGACGTCGATGAGCACGCGGCTAGACGCTTCGCGCGACAGCGTAGGAGTCGACGAGCCCCGCTATCGCCGAGCCGATGTCGAGCACGGTAGCGACGGCGTTGAGTCCCGTTGAGACTCCGAAGCTCACAGCGCGCACGGTGATGTTGATGGTCGTCGCCAGGGCGTGCGGCAGCGAGGAGACGAAGGACGGTAGACCCGCTGCGTGCAGGATGCCTGATGCGGCTGTGGCCACCCCGTCAGTGAACCGGGTGATCATGGCTGAAGCCGTTGACGTGAGGTCTGCGCCTGCGGTGAATGGCACCGACAGCAGGCTGGCTCCGGCGCTCGCGACCGACCGCACGGAGCTGATCCCAGCGCTGACCACCACGCCGAGCGCACGGGTGTAGCTCGCCGCACTCAGTGGAGCTGCGCCGATCGCGTTGATCGCCTCCTGGAGGGCTCCGCTGGCCGTGCCATCCCCGAGCCAGGTTGCGCCGATCTCAGATGCGCCACCGGCGAGCTTGCTCACAACGCGGGATGCGGCGGAAGTAAGCGTGCCGGCCACGCCGTCGACCCCCGCCAGCGCTGCGGTCACCGGCGCTGACACGATCCCCTGCACTGCGGTCAGTACGCCGTCGAGCAGTGCCACGCCGGGCACCGCGCCCTTGGCCGCGTCAATCAGTCCGTTCACGCCGCGGAGAATGTTGTCGATCTGGGACGTCACCCCGGTAACCAGGGTGCTAGTCACCGACAGCGCGCCCGATCCCACGCTGTCGACCAGCGACAGTCCGTTGTTCACGACCAGTCCTGCGATATCGAGGGGCGCGTTGAGAAGGCCGGTGTAGCTTGCCAGCGCCAGCGGATTGTTCACAATGGTGGCGACCGCGTGCAATGCGGTGCTCAGAGAGCCGGTCAGCGCCGAGGCCAGCAAGTCGGTGACTTCCCCGGTCGTGAGCACCACAGCGGCCCCGGTATCGCCCACTGTGGTCGACAGCCGGGACAGGCTCCCCGAGGACGTCGCCCGCAATGCGTTGAGCAGGTCAACGAGGGACCGGTTATCGGTGGCATCGATCAGGCCGTCCCACAGCGAATTGTTCACCGAGACAGCGGAGTCCAGTGCCGAAGTCAGACTGTTGGCGGGCATCGCCACCGCGGCGGTAACGGTCGAGGACACCGAGGCGAGGGCCGAGTTCAACCTGTCGACCAGGTTGTCGATGTCGGTCGGGCTGATGACGGCCGCGAGCTGTACCTGCGGCACGGATACCGCCGGTGGTAGTGATATGGGCAGGGTCGGGGCGTGCAGAGCGGAGGGCCCTGCAATCAGCGGGGCGAGGGTGATGGCCGCTGCGGTCACCGCGGTCCCTGCTGTCCAGTGCGGGCGAGTAGAGATTTCCATGGATGGTGGTCAGCTTCCTGTGCCTGTGGTGAGTGATTTGCCGATGCGAATCGTTGCGTCGCCCGAAGTGGGCGACGGTCGCTGACGGCGCGGCGGAGAAAGCCGCAGAGCTGGTGTGCCATGAGATGGGATGCCGTCAGGCATGCCGGGGTGGCCGCATCGCGCGTGTCGCGTGTGTTGCATGCCGCCCCCGGCCTCCGATGCAGCACGCTCCCCAGCGTGTTGCAGGACCTATCAAGCTATTTCAGCCCGGACCGTATAAACGCGGAGTGTGAGGCGTCCACCACCGCAGCGGCATTGACCTCCAAAGTGTCCACATCGTGAGATGGAGGCGATAATCGGGTGGCCGAGTGGCAGCTAAGGTGCCGCGTAGCCGCCGCGGCGCAGCAGCGGGCTGCCGGTCGGACTGAGAAACGAGCGCTTGAGGTCGGCAATCGACCATTGCAGGTAGTGCGACAGTGGCACCAGCGCGAGCAGGCTCAAGGCGGGATCCGGTGCCGCGGCGACCGGTCCCCCACCCACCCGTTTGAGCGTGCGGTAGCCCCGCTCCATCTCGCTGACCTCGTATCCTCTGGCCAAATCGTCGACAGTCCAGCCTATTTCGAGGAGCGGCAAGTCGAGATCCTCGCGGATGTCATCGGCGAACAGGCCGATCAAATGTCTTTCCAGCACTTCGGTGTCGGCCACGAACAGCAGCGGGTGCTCGGCGTCGTCGTCGAGCTGGGTGAGTTCGAGTCGGTCCGGTCCGCGGCGCCGGATGAAGTACCGCGTAGGGGCACCCGCCTCCGAGCGCAGCTGAACATCGCCATCCTCAGCCACGGTGGTCACGTAGTGGGCAGTGCGAGCCCAGCCCACGCACTCAGCGGTGAGGGGTACCGAAAACCGCGGGTGCGGCGTCGCTTCGATGTCCCTGCTCACGCGGGCGAGCGTACGCACCGTCCTGATGCCGCGCGGCCCGGACCGCGCTTAGATCGCGATGCCGGGTTGTTCCTGCTCACGCTCCACGCGCTGCTGGCGCCGCACCGAAGCGCCCACCGTTGTTGCGAGCATCCGTCCGTGGCCGATGATCTGTCGAGCCTCGGCGCGCTCGTCCTCGGTGGCATCGCGGTGACGGGCGACCTGACGGGCCTTACTCACCGCCGACCGTGCCAGTTCTCGCCGGCGCTGCGGGTCAGCGTGGCCGCGCGCATCTGCAAGCGTCGACTGCGCTTCGCGCAGCAGGCTGCGCGCTGCCAGCGCGAGGGCGGTGTCCATCACAGCCACAGCCCGGGCCCGGTCGGCGTCGCTGGTCGTGCTGTCGACGGCCACTTGCGCGGCAGTGTCGGCAGCCGAGCGGGCGTACTGGCCCTGCCGGTGCCAGTCGGTCTCAAACTGCGCTGTGCGCAAATCGTTTTCGGCGTCGTCTAGGCCGCCGGAGAGTGAAGCTGTCATGTGACGGACCGTACGGAGCAACGTGAAGCGGAGTCCACCACCGCGAGCAACTTCGCCGAAAAATAGTTCCGGCGGGGGCAGGCTTCCAGGTTCGCCGGCGGCCGCTCACGTGCACCGGGTTCTGGTTGCATGCAGGCCCGGCTCAGCTCGGGTCATGACTTGCCGCCACCTCGGTCTGGGCAGCTCCCCTTTGCTCCGCAGCAGCGGTGTCGAGGGGGCAGGAAACGAAAGGCCCTGATCAGAGCGGTGATTGGAGCAAGCCAACACGCGCATGCTGGTTCATGAAACATGTTGCACTACAACGGATTACGCGATAGACTGTTGCTTATAAGCAACATCCACCGAAAGGCAGTCCGATGAAGTCTCGCACCACCGAAACCCATGTCACCCCCGCCGCCCTGCTCACCCACACGATGGTCCGCATCCAGGGCGACCAGAGCGGCGACATCGCCGTCTTCCACGCCTGCTCCCCAGAGGCCCGCCTGCGGTTGCAGTGGGGCGGCCTGCTGATGACGATGTTCTCGGCCCAGGCCGTCCAGCGGGTGCTGGAAGGGTTCTGCGCAGCCCGGGCGGCAATGACGCTGATCCCGCGGTCGATCCCGGCGCCGGTACCGGCGGACGAGCCCTTCGCCGTGCCGACCGTTTCCGTCGACTGGACGCGCCGCCCCGCCTACGCCGTGGTGCCCCGCCAGGAGCTGTCGCGCGACCGTTCGCGCCAACTCCGCTGGCTCGACCTGCACATGGGCCCGATCACCTTCCAGGTTCTCGACCAGGCCGGTGCTGTCAGCACCGTCGACCTGCTGACCACAGCCCACCGCACAGGGGCGCAGATCTTCCTCGACGGCCCCGACTTCGCCGCCGACCCCCGTGACCGGGACTACACCCCGCCCAGCGGTTAAGGGTTATCCACAGCCTGCCAAGAGCCGGGTCTGTTTATCCACACCAGTGGAAGGCAGACCCGGTTTTTGCTGTTTGGGGGCGCACACTGTGGCCGAGGTATCCCCCACGCAAGGAGGCAGCGCCATGACCGCTCACTGGACCCTGACAACCACGACCGCGCGCAGAGTCGACATGATGATCGGGTCGGCCCAGGACCACGAAGTCGCCGTGACGGCGGTCTTGGCCGCCGCGCTGGACGCGATCGACGACGCGAGGACCGGTGAGTCGGCCGGTCTGCCCCGCTATGAGCTCCGCGTCGACGCCGAATTGATGGCTCTGATCCAGACCGGCACCGACGACGCCGGGTGCCCCAATCACGCAGAGGCCGCCACGCTGATTCAGCGGATCGAAACCTCACGCTGCCTCGGCATATCGCCTTACTGAGCCGCCTGGGTCTGCAGGAGGGTCGCGGGGTCGACGCCCAGGCCGCGCGCCAGGTGAACCAGCACCACGACAGTCGGGCTCTTACGCCCACCCTCGATGTGATTGAGATGCGGCCGGCCGATACCCGCCCGTTCCGCGAGCTGGGCCTGCGTCAGACCCACCGCGGTCCGGTGCTCTCGGATCGCGGCACCCAGCGCCGCCAGGATCGCAGAACCGTCGTCTGTGGACGTGTCGGCGTCCATGGCCAGCTCCCTCCGATGACGTTGCCCATAGGCTACACCGTCGCGGCGGGGTGGATTGACCTCAGAACAGAACAGCATCGCTGGTCGCCTCCTGCCACCATTCGTCGAAACCGGGCCGCGCTTTGTCCTCCACCACTGCCGGGCAGACGACGTAGAAGTGTTCCAGAGAAGGCAATTCGGTACCGCGGGCCCGCAGTACGTGACGCGTGATGCCGTCCGGCCCGTCGTGGCGGTCGCCGGGCTGAGCCGCCAGCTGCCTCGTCATCTGCTCGCGCGTACCGTGCGCCACAGCGCGTACCGAACGCGCGGTGATGCCGCGACCATCGGTCCGCTTGGACGAACGGCGCGTCAGCCGGCGAACCTCGTAGACGGCGTGAGGCTTGTCTGCCAACAGTGCCTGGTAGTGCGCCTGAACCTCGGTCAGACCGGCGGCATCCACCAGTTCGGCTGCCGACCCACCGGCGATGAGGGTCTGTCGTTCGTTCAGGCTGCGGGCAACGAGCTCGAGGAACAGCGCCTGGGCGCCGGCATGTGGTTCGCGGCGGTAGCGCTCGACGAGGGCCTGCCGACCTGAGGCCGTCGCCATGGCGAAGGGACAGAAGCCACACGCCGATTTTGACCACCGGCGCCCGGTCACCTCAGCGATGACGTCTGTGCACCGGGCCCGATCCCAACCCCACTCCAGGGACCGCCGGGAGTTCAAGCTTTCTGAAGGCGGTCTGCTGCGAAACCCAGGGTCTTAACAGGACCCATCGCATCAGTTCGCGGAGGTTGCCAGCGCCAGATACAGCCGAGCCGGCAATGAGCGGCAGGGGCAGTCCGACCTCGCGGTCACCATACGGTGCCAGTCTCACTTCGAGAGAATCGAGACGGCTCAGATCCTCTACCTAAGCTCGATACCACGCCTAGATATGACGGTCGCCTCCGGCAATGCCGACCCAGCTCGGGCCGCCCGCCGTTAGATGTTCGCCAGGCAGCAGAATTGGGGGAAAGATCACCTGCACGCCCTGATCACGATCGCGTGTTGCCTCCCAACTTGAGAAGCTACGCGCCGTATTCCATGCTAACCCGTGGCGAGGCATCGTGACAACGCGAGTTGCTGCCTAACAACATGTTTCGTAAGTGTGGACCGGCCGCCGCGCAGGGGGGTCGGACTGCATCAGCGCTGTGGGTGCTGCCGTTATTGTTGTGGGGCGGGGAGCACGAGCGAGGATGCTGGCCGCCATTCTCGGTGCACACGCTGACCCGCAACCATGAGACGGCGGGGCGTTTCGACGACCGCGCTGTGCGAATTTGCAACCGGCGGCGGAGCCCGCATCGGTTGCGACCGCACGTTCTGGCTCTGCTGGTCTATGTTGTCAGGACGCCCCGGCGAGCTTTGTCGGCATGCGAAGACCAGAGATGCCACCGTCCACTTCCACGATGCTGCCGGTCGTTGAGGCGGCGGACGGGCCGGCGAGGTAGGCCACCGCGGCCGCGACTTCGGCCGCGGTAACCAGTCGGCCGAGCGGTTGGCGTGCTGCTAAAGCTGACAACTCGGATTCTGGGTCGGCGGCGGACTCGATCAGACGCTGGATCCAGGGGGTGTCCACGGTTCCTGGACTCACGCAGTTGACACGGATTCCCTCGCGTACATGGTCGGCCGCCATTGCTCTGGTGAGCGCCAGGACCGCGCCTTTGGTCGCGCTGTAGAGCGCCCTTCTCGGTAGCCCTGCAGTTCCGGCGATCGACGAGATATTCACGATCGCAGGGTGTTTTGACTGCCGGAGGTGCGGCAGCGCGGCGCGGCTGACTCGGACGATGCCGAGTACGTTGACGTCGTAGACCCGTAGCCATTCGCTGTCGTCGTTGTCGGTCACCGTACCTTGAGCACCGACACCAGCATTGTTCACCACGATGTCGAGACCGCCCCATCGACGCACGACCTGCTTGATTGCCGCACGGACTGACGTGTCATCGCCGACATCGCAGCGGATGGCCGTTATCCCTGGCTCTGCGGTGTCATCACGGTCGAGTACGGCCACTGTTGCGCCCAGGCCGTTCAACCGTTGGGCGACGGCCGCTCCGATGCCGGACGCGCCGCCGGTCACCGCGGCCACCAAGCCGTCGAACTCGCCGGCGGTCATCTGCCGGCTGCTGCCAGTTGTTGCGCCTGCTCGCCGAGGCGTTCGATGCCGATGCGCATCACGTCGCCGTCGCTGAGGTACGGGAACCGACCTGAGAGGGCCACGCCCTGTGGGGTGCCGGTGTTGATGATGTCACCGGGTTCGAGAACCAGGTATTGCGAGAGGTGCCATACAGTTTCGGCGACGGAGAAGATCATGTCCGAGGTGCAGGAATCCTGCCGCGCCTGCCCGTTGACCGACGACCACAACCGTAACGACTGCGGATCGGGCACCTCGTCCGCGGGTACCAGGTAGGGCCCGAGCGGGTTGAAGGTTTCGCAGCATTTCCCTTTGGACCACTGTCCCCCGGAGTCGACGATCTGGTAGTCACGCTCGGATACGTCGTTGGACACCGTATAGCCGGCGATGTAGTCGGCCGACTCGGCGGCAGAGTCGAGGTATCGGGCCCGCTTCCCGATCACGACCGCCAGTTCGACCTCCCAATCCACGCGGGTCGCTCCTGGTGGGATGAGCACCGTGTCGTGCGGTCCGACAACGGTATTGGGGTGTTTGAAGAACACGATTGGCGCCGAAGGGGGCGGCGAGCCGGTCTCAGCGGCGTGTGCGGCATAGTTCTGTCCGATGCACACCACTGCCGACGGCCGGGCCACCGGCGCACCGACGCGTTTCTCATGCGGGGCTGCGACCGGCTGGAGACGCCGCTGTACCAGCGCTTCCCGGGCTGCGGCGACGCCGTTCGACGCCAGGAAGGAGCCGTCGATGTCGGTGGTCAGCGGTGAGAGGTCGTAGATGGTGCCGTCATGCTCGACGGCGGGCCTTTCGGCGCCGGCTTCGCCCAGTCGCATCAATCGCATCGCTACCGGGCCACCTGAAGGACACCGTCAACGCGGCGGGGAACCGCATGGAAGTCGTCCCGTAATTCAGTGGGTAGCACCCATTCCGGTGCAGATTGCCAGGTCATCGGCCGCAGGAAACGCCGGATGGCGGTGGCTCCGACCGAGGTGTGCTGGGTGTTGGTCGAGGGCCAAGGGCCTCCGTGGTTCTGCGCCCATCCGACGTGCACGCCGGTGGGGAAACCGGCGTACAACAGCCGTCCCGCACGGGGTGCCAGGACTTGGGTGAGCTGTGAGATCGTGTCTCGCTCGGCGGGTTCGGCGTGGATGGTTCCGGTCAGCGAACCTGGCAGGGCGTTGAGTAGGTCGAGATCCTCTCCCTGTTGATAGCGCACAACGATGGTGGTCGGGCCGAAACATTCCTCGATGTCTGTGGCCACCAGGTCACAGGCGGAAACTTCGAGCAGTCGTGGGGACACCGACAGGCCGATGGTGTCGGGGGCGCCGCCCTCACCGATCACCCGCATTCCCGCCCCGGGTTCGGCGGTGCTGTAGGCCTGATAGATGTTGCGGTTCAGCAGGGTCTGCGCGCTGGCGCCGGCGAGCAGTCGCACCGCCTCGGACACCAGCGTGTCGCCCGCGGTGTCGGCCGGGACCAGCACCAACCCGGGTTTGGTGCAGAGCTGCCCGCCTGATCCGGTGACCGAAGCGATGAGTTGCTGAGCCAGGTCGGCGCCACATGCGGCGGCAGCCCCGGTGGTGATGATCACCGGGTTGAGGCTGGCCAGCTCTCCGTAAAACGGAATCGGTTGTGGCCTCGCGGCGATGGCGTCCATCAGGGCCCGTCCGCCGCCGAGCGAGCCGGTGAACGTGACAGCCGTGATCGCCGGGTCTGACACCAGGTCGAGCCCGGCTTGCCGACCGAAGACGAGTCCCGTCACTCCTTGTGGCGCGCCGACGGCTTCGGCCGCCTCTTGCAGTGCCGCGTGGGTGGTCAGTGACATCAGCGGGTGTGATTCATGGGCCTTGATGACGACCGGGCACCCCGCCGCGAGTGCGGCCATGGTGTCGCCCCCCGGTACCGAGAACGCCAGCGGGAAGTTGCTGGCCCCGAACACGGCCACCGGCCCGATGGGGACGAGCATGCGACGCAGGTCGGGGGCGGGCCCCATCGGCGTGTCGGTGGCATGGTCAACGACGGCTTCGAGGAATGAGCCCTCCTCCACGACGTCGGCGAAGAACCGCGCCTGGTAGACCGTTCGGTTCAACTCGCCACCCAGGC
This sequence comes from Mycobacterium sp., assembly GCF_049647605.1. Taxonomy (GTDB): domain Bacteria; phylum Actinomycetota; class Actinomycetes; order Mycobacteriales; family Mycobacteriaceae; genus Mycobacterium. The sequence goes on from NZ_JBARXZ010000003.1 coordinate 15,792, forward strand.
GCTGTTCGGTCAGCGCCGTTTCGCGGATGCCGATGTCGATGATCTCGGCGCGCCGGGCTTCCAGCGCGTCCGCGGCAGCCCGCAACAGGGCCGCGCGCATTTCCCGGCCGCCGTCGGCGTACTCCCTTGCTGCTGAGGCGGCAGCGGCACACGCGGCGGCAACCTGCTCGGTGGTGGCTTCCGAGGCGGTGGTGGTGGTGCTCTCGTCGGTGGCCGGGTTGACGGTCTGCACGACGGTCACGATCGAACCTCTTCCTGTTCGCGGATCAGGCCTTCGTCGGCCAACGCGTCCCACAGTGCGCTGGGGATGGGGCTGCGGTACAGCTGGGCGTTGGTGCGAATCTCTTCGGCGCTGCGGGCGCCGAGAAGTACTGCTGCTGTTGCGGCGTGGCGGTGGGGGAATTGCATGGCTGCAGAGGCCAACTCGACGCCGAAGCTCAGGCAGATTTCCTGGATCCTGCGGGCACGGGTGAGCATCTCCGGCGCCGCCGGAACATAGTCGTAGGTGGCGTCGTCGATGGGTGCGGCCAGGATCCCGGAGTTGAACACGCCGCCGCTGACAACCCCGATTCCACGCTCCTCGCACAGGGGGAAGAGCTCGTCGGCGGCTTGTTGGTCCAGCAGCGTATAGCGGCCGGCCACCAGGAAGTAGTCGAAGTCCGCCTCTTTGGCGAACGCTGCCAGCATCGCCGTCTGGTTCATCCCGACGCCGATGCCACGCACCACTTTCTCGTCACGCAGCTGACGCAGGGCCGGGAAAGCGCCCCCCAGGGCGTCGGCGAAGTGCTCGTCGGGGTCATGGATGTAGAGCAGGTCGATGCGATCCAACCCCAACCGCTGCAGGCTTTCCTCCACCGACCGCAGCACGCCGTCGTGGCTGTAGTCGAATACCGGATTGACATCACCGTCGACTTTGTAGAAGTGCTCTCCGCCGAACAGCTGTTCCGGTGAGGGTGGGGCGCCGTGCCGGATGAGGCGCCCCACCTTTGTTGACACCACGAACTCGTCGCGCGGGTACCGCCCCAGCGCCTCACCGAGCCGGCGCTCGGACTCGCCGTAACCGTAGAGCGGGGCGGTGTCGAACGTCCTGATGCCCAGATCCCAGGCAGCAGTGATGGTTTCCTCGGCTTGCTGGTCACTGACCGTGGAGAACAGGTTCCCCAGCGGGGCGGCGCCCAGACCCAGCGGAATGGGGTCTACGGCGCCGCTGCCCGACAGCGGTGCGAGCGCAGGGCGGAATGGCATGGAGTTCTCCTAGGCGTGGACGTCGAACAGGTACCGCTGAGCCGGCGAAAGTCGTTCGTAGAGACCGGGTGTCAGGTAGTCCTGCTGCACGAATTGCTGGATAAGGTCACGGCGGGTGTAGGTGAGGTGCAGCATGCGCCGCCGGTCACCGGAGATGTTGTCGGTGCCGCCGTGCCAGAGGCTGGCGTTGGTAACGGCCATCCCGCCTGCCGGGCAGGTCAGGTGGATCTCGCCGGGGTAGGGAGCCAGCGGATCCTCGGGGAACTTGGTCTGGTCGCCGTACTCACCGCGCTGTTGCTCCCCGGCTGCGACATCGAGGTTCAGCTTCGGGGTGTTGTTGTGCGGCCACTTGTGTGAGCCGGGCACGATGCGGGTGGGGCCGTTGTCCAGGCGCAGTTCATCGAGGCAGATCAGCGCGTTGACCAGACGCCAGTCCTCCTCATGGGCTTTGGGGACGTCGCTGTGCAGCGGTTGATTGCCGCCCCCGGAGTGCGGGTCCCGGATGTTCGCGCCATGCAGTTTGAAATCGTCGAAGAGGTACAGCGCCGCCGCCAGCACGGGCTGCAGCACCAGCGAGGGATCGAAGACCTCGGATTTGTTGAAGATATTTGACAGCCGGGTGGCACCAGGCTCGGGATCCATCACCAGCCCCGATCCTGCTTCCTGCTCGGTGATCCGGTCGAACTCCTCCCGCATGGCTGCGCACTGCTGCGGGGTCAGCGCGTTGGCAACGATGAAGAACCCGTTGGTGTCCAACTGTTCGCGCAGGTCGTCGTCCAGCGTGGGATCGACTCCCAATTCGATGAGTGCCTGCTTGGAATCCATTGTCATGTGTCCTTTCTCGGTGCGAGCGTCGGTCGGTGGTTGTTGTTGTGGTGGGTGTTGTCGTTGTCGAGGAGGATGGTGCGCAGCCCGCGCTGCACGCTGCAGATGTGGGCAAGCGCGGCGGCCTCGGCCAGTGCGCTGTCTCGTTCCCGCAGTGCGGTGTAGATGTCGCGGTGCTGTGCGCGGGTGAGTTCCTCGACCTGCAGGTCGAAGGTCAGCCGTTCCCGCCGGGCGCGGATTGTTGGTTCGGACAGGCCTCGCAGAACTGCGGTCAACCAAGCATTGCCCGCACCTTCGACGATCCGGTTGTGGAATTCCACGTCGAGCTTGATGAAGTCCTGCGGGTCGTGGGTGTCGTCCATCACCGTCAGCAGGGTGGCGATCTCGTCGAGCTCGCCGTCACTGATGCGTTCTGCGGCCAACCGGGTGGCGCCCGGTTCGAGCAGCCTGCGAACCTCCAGGACATCCAGCACGGTCTCGTTGCGGGCCAGCTCGGCGGCCAGGGTGATGCCGTGGAGCAACTCGTCGGGTTCGAGGCTGGTGACGTAAGTACCGTCGCCACGTTTGACCGACAACATCCTGGCGTGGGTGAGTGCCTTGACCGCTTCGCGGGTCGACCCACGGGAGATCCCCAGCTGCGCTGCCAGTTGCTGCTCGGGTGGGAGCCGCGCCCCCGGCGACAGATCGCCGTTGACGATCAGCGCGCGCAGCCGCTCGATAGCGGTGTCGGTCAGACCCATGGGTGCACTCCGCGTCATGTGTTAGTTGACGACCGGCGGATTGACCAGCTTCTGGATGTCCGGGTCGTCGATGTTCTCTTGCGTCACCAGTGTCGCGCCCGTGTCGATCATCTCGTCAACCGTCTCACCGTCGGCCATCTTGTTCAGTGCCATCACGCTTTCGTAGCCGATCTTGAAGGGGTCCTGTACGACGAGCGCCGACACCGTTCCGGCCTGCAACGCGGACACCTCGTCGGGCGCGTTGTCGAAGCCCACCACCACCACGTCGGCGTTGCGTGCCTCGATGGCCTGGACTGCGCCCACCACACCGGGCTCGTTGAGCCCGAATACCGCGTCGAGGTCGGGATTGGCGGTGAGGATGTCGTTCATGATGCCCAGCGCCTTGTTGACGTCGCCGTCGGTGTATTGGGTGGCCACCACCTGGATGCCGGGATATTTGGCGGCGATCTGGTCTTCGAAGCCCTTGAGCCGGGCCTGGGAGGTGGCGGACGTGGCGAGGAAGGGCAACAGGGCCACCTTGCCCTGGCCGTTGAGCTGTTCGCCGATGTAGTCGGCGGCCAGTCCGGCGGCGGCTTCGTTGTTGGTGGCGATCAGCGGAATGGACTGCGGCTCGATGCCGGCATCGGCGCTGACGATCGGGATGTCATTGGACTCGGCCTGGTCGACGATGGTCTGCAGAGCCTGAGTGTCGTTGGCCGCGAACGCGATCCCTGAGACCTTGCGGTTGACGAAGTCCTGCAGGATGTTCATTTGTCCGGTGATGTCGCTCTGGGTGGCGGTGCCACGCCAGATCAGTTCGGCGCCGAGTTCGTCGGCGGCTTTCTGCGCGCCGGCGTGCAGGGTGCCCCAGTAGAAGTACCCGGTGGACCCCGGCACGACCGCGAACTGCCGCTGGGCCGCTTCACCTCCCTCACCACGGTTGCAGGCGGTCATGCTGGCGGCCATCACCACAGCCGCGGCGGAGGCGAGGATGCGCCTCCTGGTCAAGGCGCTGAAACGGATCTGCATTTTGGTCTCTTTCTTGTGCGTCGTTGCAGGGAGAGGGAACTGCGGGAGAAGGGACGTACGGCTTGCAGGGGTGTGCCTACAGCTAGGGGTGGTGGGTGCCGGCCTTGCGGGCTCGGCTCTGGCGGAACTGGTCATAGAGGACGGCGAGGATCACGACGACACCGACGATGACGCTCTGCCAGAAGGTGGAGATGTCGAGCAGGTTGGAGCCGTTGCTGATGAGCTGCAGGATGGTCGCGCCGATGATGGCGCCGAGGATCTTTCCTTCGCCGCCGAAGAGGCTGGCACCGCCGATGACGGCCGCGGCGATGGCCAGGAGGTTGTAGTTGGCTCCGGCCGCGGGCTGACCGCTGACCACACGAGACGCCTCCAGGACACCCGCCAGCCCGGCCAGCAGTCCGGAGATGACGAACAGGGTGACCAGCACCATGCCGACGTTGATGCCGGACAGTCGGGCGGTGCGCGCGTTGCCGCCGATGGCGTAGGCGGCGCGTCCCAGCGTGGTGTGGGCGAGCAGCATGTGGCCCGCGATCGCGACGATCACCATCACGATGACCGGCACCGGGATTCCCAGTACCTCCCCGGTGCCCAGCCATCCGAACCCGGCTGGAAGCCCGTACACCGCTTGACCGTTGGTGATCAGCAGTGCGGCGCCTGCGCAGACGCTGAGGGTCCCGAGTGTGGTGATGAAGGCGGGCAGGCCGAGCTTGCTGACCAGCAGTCCGTTGATCAGTCCGACAACACCGCCAACGGCGATGCCGATCAGCAGGCCCAGTGGGATGCCGACACCGAAGGCGACGATCGCTTTGGCTGAGACCACTCCGGACAGAGCGACAATCGAGCTGACCGACAGGTCGATCCCCGCGGCCACGATGACCATGGTGGCCCCGACTGCCAAGATGGCCAGGCTCGACATCTGAACCAGGTTGCCCTTGATGTTGGAGGTGGTCAGGAAGTGTGGGGTCAGGATGAACAGACCGATGCACATCACGATCACGATGGTGAACGGCGCCAGCTGGTTGGCCAGCGGCCCGAGCACGCGCCGCAGGGCCGACGTGGATTTGGTTGCGTCGGAGGCAGTTTGACGCTGCGCCTCGATGGTACTCACTGGTGCTCCTTCATTACGAGGTCGGCGGTGGTCAGCGGCGGCAGCTGCTCGGAACGCTTCTGTCCGGTGGCGTCGTACATCACTGCTTCGGAGGTGATGCCGTCGCGCGGATGTTCCCCGGTGATCTGACCTCCGCGCATGACGATCACGCGGTCACTCATCCCGAGGACCTCGGGCAGGTAGGACGACACGAGAATCACTGCCTTGCCCGCGGCGGTGAGGGTGTTGATGAGTTGGTAGACCTCGGTTTTGGCGCCAACGTCGATACCACGGGTGGGTTCGTCGAGGATCAGTACGTCCACCCCGGCAGCCATCCACCGGCCCAGCACCACTTTCTGTTGGTTACCGCCGGAGAGTTCGGCGACGCTCTTTTCGATGCTGCTGCAGCGGATGCGCATCTGGGCCACGGTGTCCTCGGCCAGACGGCGTTCCTGGATGGATTTCATCACGCCGAATTGGCTGTTGAGGGACAGACATCCCAGCCCGATGTTCTCGCGGATACCGAGCTTGCCGACGATCCCGCTGGCGCGCCGGTCGTCGGATAGGTACCCCAGTCCGCGGCGTACGGCGTCTTTGGGTTGGCGGGGCTGTAAAGGTTGTCCGTTGACGAGCACCTGCCCCGAGGTGCGGGGGATGTCGCCGACCAGGCAGCGCATCAGTGAAGACCGTCCCGCTCCGAGCAGACCGGCGAATCCTACCACTTCGCCGGCTCGCACGGTGAAGCTGACCGGCTCGGTTTTGCCGTCGACCACCAGGTCGCGTACGTCGAGCAGCACGTCGCCGACCTCGCTGCTCTGCTTGGGCATCATGTCGGTGAGTTCGCGGCCCACCATTTCGGTGATGAGCATGTCGACGGTGGTGTCGGCGACCTGATGGGTGGCCACCGCTGTGCCGTCGCGCATGACCGTCACCGAGTCGCAGACGGCGATGATCTCCTCGAGGTTGTGGGAGATGTAGAGGACGGACACGCCGCGGTCCGACAGGCGGCGCATCAGCGCGAACAGTTCCTCGGTCTCGGTCTCGGTCAGCGCGCTGGTCGGCTCATCAAGAATCAGGACTTTCAGCTCGCCGGTGACGGCTTTGGCGATCTCGACCATCTGCTGTTGAGCGATGGTCAGCTCACCGGCTTTGGTGCCTAGTGGAATGTCGACGTGCAGTTGAGCCAGCGCCGCGGCGGCGGTCTTGCGGACCGACCGCCAGCGCACTGCCCCGAGGCGGTTGGGCAGACTTCCCAGCGAGATGTTCTCGGCGACACTGAGATTGTCGGCCAGGCTCATCTCTTGGAACACCATCGCGACCCCGGCGGCGTGCGCTTCCTTCGGGCTGCGGGGGTCGATCGCCGTACCGTCGAGGGTGACGCTGCCGGCGTCGGGGCGCTCGACCCCGGCCAGCACTTTCATCAAGGTGGACTTTCCGGCGCCGTTCTCGCCGAGCAGCGCGCGGATCTCGCCCCGTTCGACGGTGAGGTCGACGTCGGACAGCGCCTGCGTTCCGGGGAATGCCAACGAGATTCCCCGCATCTGCAGGAACGCGCTCACGACCGGCTCACCCAGATCTGGCCGTCGGGGTAGCGGTGTTTCTCTCGGCTGTCCGCCAGGATCTCCGCCGAGTAGCCGGGCAGGCTCGGAACGACGTAGTGACCGTTGTCGACGATGCACGGGTCGACGAAGTGCTCGTGCAGATGATCAACGAACTCCACCACCACGTCGTCGAGATTCCCGGCCACCGCGATGTAGTTGAAGATCGACAGGTGCTGGACGTATTCGCACAGCCCCACTCCGCCTGCGTGGGGGCAGACCGGGATGTTGTGCTGCGCGGCCAGCAGCATGATCGCGATGTTCTCGTTGACCCCGCCGACGCGGCAGGCGTCGATCTGGCACACACCCATTCCCTTGGCCTGCAGGAACTGCTTGAACATCACCCGGTTCTGGATGTGTTCACCGGTCGCGACGCGAATGGGCGCCACCTGGCGGGCGATCTCGGCGTGACCGAGGACGTCATCCGGGCTGGTCGGTTCTTCGATCCACCACGGGTTGTAGGGGGCCAACGCCTGGATCCACTTGATCGCCTCGTCGACGTTCCACACCTGGTTGGCATCGACCATCAGGTAGCGGTCGGGGCCGATCTCCTCGCGCAGGAGCGCGGTGCGGCGAAGGTCGTCATCCAGGTCACGCCCGACCTTGATCTTCATGTGGGTGAAGCCTGCGTCGATCGCTTCCCGGGCCAAGCGGCGCATCTTGTCGTCGTCGTAGCCCAGCCATCCGGCGGAGGTGGTGTAGGCGGGTAGCCCGTTGGCCGTGATGGACTCGATGCGTTGCTGTTTGGTGGGTTCGAGCCGGCGCAACATGTCCAGCGCAGCCTCGGGGCTCAGCTCATCGCCGATGTGTCGGAAGTCGACCAGGGCGACAATCTGTTCGGGGGTCATGTCGGCCAGCAACTTCCACAGCGGCTTGCCCTCTTTTTTGGCGTAGAGGTCCCATACCGCGTTGACCACCGCAGCCAAGGCCAGGTGCACGACACCCTTCTCCGGTCCCAGCCACCGCAACTGGCTCTCGCCGGCCAAGCTGCGCCAGAACGCCCCCATGTCGGAGAGCACCTCGTCGAGGTCGCGACCCACCACGTACGGGGCGTAGGCCTCGATCGCCGAGACGCAGAGTTGGTTGCCGCGGCCGATGGTGAAGGTGAAGCCGTGACCTTCGAGACCGTCCCCAGCATCGGTGCGGATGATCGCGTAGGCCGCGGAGTAGTCGGGATCGGGGTTCATGGCGTCGGATCCGTCCAGCGACAGCGACGTGGGGAAGCGGAGGTCCAAGGCCTCAAGCGCAGTGATCCGGGGCAAGTTCTCTCTCCTTGACAAGGTGGCCGGAAGTCGGCCGCGTGAGCTGGGCGGCTGCGGGATGTTTCATCACAGACATTGGATGTCTGTCTAGCTTGCACGGTGAGCTGCCTCACTGTCAAGCTCTTTCGGTGAGTTGTTTCATCTAAGTGAAACTGGTGGTAGATTCGGCCTTGGACGTGCTGATTTAGCGCCGGACAGGCCGTATGACCGTGGCTCCACCCCAATATTCCGTGCGCTGGCATCACCTTCATACATCCAATGTCTTGACCTACAGAGCGGAGACTCATGAACATCGTTCGCTTCACCGATCACACCAACCCCCCGCGAATCGGGCTGCTGGCCGGCGACGCCGTCACCGCGTTCCCCGAGGACGTCACCTTGAGCGGACTACTCGGGTTGCGCCTGGATGCGCTCCGCAGCCGGTGCGCCGAACTCGACGGGCCACGTCTTCCGCTCTCGGACGTCCGGTTACTTCCGCCGGTCGATGGGCGCACCGAGATCTGGGCGGCCGGGGTGACCTATGAGAACTCTCGGCTGGCGCGGATGGAAGAAAGCGAACACGACGCCGACATCTACGCTCGGGTGTACGACGCGGCGCGGCCCGAACTCTTCTTCAAGTCGACGTCGTGGAAGGCTCGCGGACATGGGGAGCCGATCGCGGTGCGTGCAGACTCCCCGATCAATGTCCCCGAACCCGAGGCGGCGGTGGTGGTGAACGCTTTCGGCGACATCATCGGCGTCACCGTGTGCAATGACTTGAGCTCACGCAGCATCGAAGCGGAAAACCCGCTCTACATTCCGCAGGCCAAGACCTACGCGGGGTCCTGCTCGGTGGGCCCGTCGATCCGGCCGATCTGGGAGATCGAGTCCCTGGACCGCCTGGCAATCACGTTGACCATCAGCCACGACGACACCGTCCGCTGGACGGGCGAGGCGTCAACCGGCCAGCTGAAGCGCCAGCCTGCTGACCTGGCCGCGAGTCTGTTCAGCTCCGACGACTTCCCCGAGGGTGCCATCGTCTCGACCGGCACCTGCCTGGTACCGGAGCTGCCGTTCACCCTGGAAGCCGGTGATGTCGTCTCGATTGAACTGGAATCAGTTGGTGTGCTGTCCAATACCGTTGCTGTCGGCCTGGACGAGTACCGCCAGGCACTGTCAGTCATGCCGTCAAGGTTCGACGTGGCGGTGTCGTGAATGTGATTGACGCGCACCATCACCTGTGGAGCGCTCCGGGCCGCGTTGGGTGGCTGGCCGAACCTGGCCACGAAGTTCTGCGTCGGCCCTACTCCATGGCCGACCTGCATCCGCTGCTGCAATGCGAAAAGGTCGACGGCACAGTGCTCGTCGAATGCGGCAGCGGCCGTCACGACGAACTCGCCGTCATGTTGACCGTCGCCGCCGAGTACCCCGAGGTTCTCGGCGTGGTGGGCTGGGTGGACACCGCAACCGGAAACGTCACTACCCAGATCGAACGGGCATTCGCCCATCCACTTGCGGACCGGTGGCTCATGGGCCTGCGGATTCAGGCCCAATCCGAACCGGCCGACCACCTCGAACAGCCCGAGGCACAGGAGGCCGCCGCCGCACTGGCCAACCGTGGCCGGGTGCTGGAAATCGTGGCCCGCCCGCAACACCTGTCAGGTGCTGCGGCGCTGGCCCGCAACCAGTCACGGTGCCGGATCGTGCTCGACCATGCAGGAAAGCCCGACATAGCAGGGGACACCGACGAAACGTTCGCCCAGTGGCGAACCGTCATGGCGGATCTCGCGTCGCTGCCCAACATCTACGTCAAGTTGTCTGGGTTGGTGACCGAGGCCGACTGGACTTCCTGGACACCGGACACGCTACGGCCGTACGTCAAGGTGCTCCTCGAACTGTTCGGTGCCCGCCGCCTGATGGTCGGTTCCGATTGGCCGGCGTGTCTGCTGGCCGCGGACTACCACGCTGTCATGGAGGCCGCACGGGACTGCCTCGACAACATCTCCGAAGAGGAACGGCACTGTCTCTTCGGCCGCACCGCCATCGCGGTCTACGGACTGCAGCCGTGACCCCCGGACACGACGGCTGCGGCGACGGGCACACCGGCCGCCGGTTACGCATCGACCTCACCACCGGCGAAACCCGCACCGAGACCCTCACACCGGCGCACTGCCGAACTTATGTCGGCGGCGGACTGGAGGCCACGCGACTCCTTCTGGCCGAGACCAAGCCCGGTTACGACCCGCTGTCGGCGCCGGCACCCCTGTGCTTCATGTCCACCGCCGTCACCGGCCACCCGGCTATCGGACTGGCGCGTGTCATCGTCGTCGCCAAATCCCCCATGACCGGCGGCATTGGGGAGTGCCGCGTCGAAGGGCCCTACGGTCACGCACTCAAAGCGACCGGCTGGGATGCCGTCATCATCACCGGGCGAGCAGCCCATCCCTGCTACCTGCTCATCGACGCCGGCGGGGCGCACATCCTTCCGGCCAAGGACATCTGGGGCACCGACACCGGATCCGCCACAGACACCTTGGAGTTCCGGCACGGGTCTGATGTCCACTGCGCGGTGATCGGGCCGGCCGGGGAACGCGGGGTGCGCTACGCGAGCATCGAGACCGACCGTACCTTCGCCGCGGCCCGCATGGGCCTAGGAGCGGTGATGGGCGCAAAGAACCTCAAAGGTGTTGTGCTATCGCCCGATACAGCACCGCCACCCGCCGACGAAGCAGGCCTGGCCGTCCTGACCTCCGCCTATGCAAGCCGGATCGCCGACAATGACCTGACCCGCTCACAACAGCAGGTACCCGGCTTCGGCGCCTGGCCCACCGAAGGAAGCTCACTGGCTGGATACGGCCAGGGCCCCAACTACAGCACCAGCCGAATAGTCGACTTGGGCAACCTCACCGCACAGGCGCTCACCGAGCGGATCGAAGTATCCGAAGGTGGCTGCCCCGGATGCCCCGGTGACTGCATCAAGACATTCCGTAACGCCATCGACAACCGCGCCGGCGGATTGCACCAGGAGGCCGTCGCCGCATTCGCGCTCAACCTCGGCCTCACCGACCCCGACCTGGTGATGGACCTCAACGCATCGTGCCACCTCTGGGGCGTCGACCCGGTATCCCTGTCCTTCACCGTCAGCATGCTCTGTGAGGCACGTCAGCACCATCTCTTGGACGGTGTCGATCTGGCCGGTCACGATCCGGTGTTCGGCGACTCACAGGCGTTGACAGCACTGATGGCAGACATCGCCACCGGCGTCGCGGCCGTGTCGTGGTTGGGCGAAGGTGTCCGTGCAGCGGTAGCCCACCTCCCAGTCGAGGCCCGCCACTTCGCCATGCACATCAAAGGCTTGGAGATGGTCTCGTTCGAGCCACGAGCATCCGCCGGACAAGCGCTGGCCTACGCCGTGAGCCCGGTCGGTCCCCGCTACGAAATCGTCGAACACGACATCGATTTCGATCCAGTCGGCGGTTGGCGGCACGGGTTGGAAATGATGCGCACACTCGGCACCCTGGACTGGGAGCCCATGGAAACTCTCGACGACGCCCGTGTCGCCCGAACAACGATGCTGCTCGACATGTGGAGCGGCATGGATGCACTCGGAGTATCGCTCTTCGCCGGCCCACCCGTGCGCGAACTAGATCTACCGGATCTGGCGCGACTGATTCACCTGGTCACTGGGTGGCGCACCAGCGACCGCGAACTGTTCGTCTGGGGGCGACGTCGATGGCACCTGATGCGGCTATTCAACCTACGCGAAGGAATCACCGCCGAGCAAGACACCCTTCCCGACCGGTTCTTCACCGACCCGATCGACGACGGCCGCCACCGCGGTATCGCGATCAACCGAGAAGCCTTCGATGACGCAGTAGCCCTCTACTATAGGTTGGTTGGCTGGGACAGCAACGGCATACCTACACCGACCGCTCTGATCGAAGTGGGTCTCGGTACGCATCTTGCAGGCGTATAGGCGGCATGACTTACCCACCGCTGCAACGATTTCGAGGCGCGAGCACAAACGTCGCCGCCAGTCGACAACACTGTATCCGCGGGGCGCTGCCGCTGGCCACAACGGCTTGGGGAATCAGCCAGAAGTTGCCGCCGGAAACCGTACGTGCGACGACGGCGCCGTCGTCAGACATTCTCCGCAACCCGTCCTCCATCTGTCGGGTTCTCGCGTTCATGGCCAAGAGATCCACAGCAGCTAACTAACTCGCAACTGGGGCACACAGCTTGCAGTTCAGGCCCGGCCGTCGTTCAGCAGGACCCGGGCGGCCTCTGAGTACCGGATGGCCGTTCCGTGAGATAGTCCGAAGACGGCGGCAAGGTGGAGTGGATCCGGTCCGTGTGTGATGGCTTCTTCGAGTCGGCGATCGACGCTCAGCTTTCCGAGCGTGGCCTTCAGCCCACCGAAGAGTTGAGTGACCGTGTAGTCGCTCACCGGTCGGGCGTCGTTGGCTGTTACGGAGGTCACCAGTAGGTGGCGGTTCGCGGTGTACGGCCAAGTTCTTCTTCGATAGTCGAGGTATTGAATGAGTATTCGGTGCGTCAGCTCATCAATACGGCGGGTGTGTCCCTTGATCGTCATTCGTCGTGCGCCCAAGTCAATGTCATCAAGTCGCAGGTTCCGGATGTCCGCTGGCCGGGCTGCGTGGACGGCAGCGAGAACCAGCGCGATGCGATGCTGGGGAGTGGTGGCGGCCACGACGGCTTCTCGGTAATCGTCAGCGTCAACCGGCAGCAGTGCGGCCGGGGCCACGCGGCCGGGGCGCAAGCGGATGGTCGGATTGGCGAAGATCCGTTTCTCACGCTTGAGGTATCGAAACAGCGAGCGCAAGACCACCAAGGTATGGCTGCGACGGTTCGCGGGAAGGCCGTCGACGACTACGCAAATGTCGTCGTTGGTGACCTCCCGTAGATTGCCATAGCGCTTTGACCAATCGCGCAGGATAGGGGCAGCTACCCGGCAGTACTCGTTGGCGGTTCCAGGCTGGCGTGGTTTCGAACGGCGGGAACCACGTCGCAGGTGTCGCAGCCAGTCGAGCACGTCGTCTTTGATTCCATCCGAGATGTCGGTGAGTCGGCGATGCCAGTTCAGTTCTGCGACATCGGGTCGGTCATCGAGGAGCAGACCGGCATCATCAAGGACGGCGGCTACGCGGGTGACGCTGATGCCCTTGAGCGCGGCAAGCGGCTCTAGCTCCGAGTAGCGGACGCGCTCGTCGGGCGGACGACACGCTAACGCCATCATGAGGCCGCGCCGGACATCGTAGGTCAGTCGCTGCGACCAGCCGTGGGATTCGGCGATACGGTCGGCCGTGCGCATGGCGAGTGTGATGTGGGGTTCTCGCACGGCGTCTGCCGCCCACTGCGAGTGTGGCGGCCGCTCGAACTTGCTGAGGTCGCGACAGGTTTCGAAAAGGCTGTATTGGCCAGCGCCCTCGGCTGGCCGGAACGACGTCGGCGGTGCGACTGTTCGGCGCACTTCGGGCTCCGAATCACGGGAGCAGTGGTAGTGAATCCGCAAGGCTTGCAACATGTCCGCGAAGAACAGCTGGTGGCTGTCGATGGTTTCCAGGACGGGAAGAAGTGATCGTCCATGCCCCGGCCGTTCCCTGTTTCGGCGGCTTGCCTCGCTCCAGCACATTCGGCAGTAACCCTTGAGCCGGTGCCGTAGTCGCCCACACGCAGCGCACTGGCCCCGGTAGTCGTGATGTTTGCGGTTGAAGCTGTAGCAGGCAGCGCAGCGCGGAAACCACCGCAGCGGTCCCCAGGCGTGGCAGTCGACACAACTACCGGTTTTCAACGTTGTCACGCAATCGAGGCGTTACTCGGGAGGCAGCGTGCGGCCACTCGGTGGGCGTGGCCGCACAACCGGCCGGCGCTCGTCGCCTACCGCCGTGGCCACATCACTTGCCGGCGCATTGCCGGGCGCTGTGATCGAAGAGTCACGCAAGAGCAGTTCTTCAGGCCCGCAGTCAAGCACCGAGCAGATGATATCGAGGTCGTCGAGCTTGATGCTGTGCGGCTGCCCTGACCATAGTCCCGACATCTTGCCTGCGCTGATGGCCAGCCCGTGGTCACGCAGAAGTCGTTGGAGCTCACTGGCTTTCCAGATTCCGCGGTTGGCGGCGGCGAGACGCAAGTTCCACTTCATCATGGTAAGAGTCCTTCCAGTCGACTCGCGGCGCGTTGTTGCCCCTTGAGCCAGGCGTCTTCAATGTGCTCTCGATGGACGTGCACATAGCGCATCGTGGTGGCGACCCACTGATGGCCGAGAAGTTCTTGGATCGCAACCAGGTCCATCCCTGAGCGATAGACCTCAGAGGCGCAGTAATGGCGGAGCACATGGGGAGTGAGTCGCCCCTTCCACTGCGGTAGATGCCGTTCGACTGCCTGGCTCAGCGCTGCCCGGAGCGGCTCCCGGGAAACGCGGATGTGGGATCCATCAGGGTGGTGGCGTTCCGAGGGGAACAAGGGCGTTCCAGGTTGGTCCCATCCGTCTCCGAAATGCCCCCAGACATCCTCGACGTACCATCGCAGAGTCCGGTCGGCGCCGTTGATTAAAGGAACGACGCGCTGTTTGGGCCCGCGCCCTCGCGAGCCCTTTCCGCGGCGGACGTGCAATTTTCCGAAGCGACCGAGTTCCCACCTGATGTCGTCGAGATCCAGGTAACAACACTCGTTGATACGCAGCCCTATCCGCATCATCAGTTGTGCTGCGGCGTAACTCCTAGCCATAGGTGCGAACTTGCGACACTGCACCAAGTCGCTACGCCATCCCGCGAAGAGCGTGTTGATCTCAGCTTCCGACGGGGGTATCCGGATCGAGGTGGCGGGACCACTAGCCGGCCGATTCATTTCGTCGACCGGGCATTCGACCACGATGCCGGTGAGGTTGTAGATCTCGGCCTTGTGCCGCAACTCTAGGTAGTCGAAGAACAGCGACAGGGTGCCCGCTTTCCCGTGCCGAGTGGCTGGCGCCGAGTTCCGCAGAACCTTGCCCAGATACTCGTCCGCGTGGCGGGGCTGCAATTCCCATAGCGGCGCTCCGAACCAGTCGCGGATCTGCTCGAGGTCAACGAGATCATTGCCGATGCTGGTGTCGGCCATGCCCGCCGCCGCGCGAGCCAACACGAAGCCGGCCATCACATCGGTCTCGAACTCTGCCAACTCCTCGGCCGTCGCCTCGCGCCGAAGCCCGCGCAGATCTCGTACAGCAGCTAGCGCCACCCTGCATCCCTCACTTCACCAATCCAGTAGAAGGATCAGGATAGTGCACAAATATTCACAATTCCCGAATTTCAGTCACTATCGCGGAGAGAACGGTCCGCGTCGACATTTGGCGCTGATCAGGAGTTAATTGCGGCTGGCAACGATCGCGACGACATCAGGGGAACCTGAGGCAACTAAGTCAAGCGGGTACCACCCTGTCCGGCGCTCGGTGTTGAACACCGCATCCTTGGCAGCGCGGGCCCGCTCACCGGCTTCGAATCCCAGCACGTGGCGATACCGACGACCTCCGGTCACCGACGCGATGATCGGATCCAGGCAGTTCCCCTTGGCGTGAACCGAGCACATGCGGGCCCCCCCGAGCTGGGGAAGCGTTCCAGCCGAAAGCATTTCGTCGGACGGCTTGTAGCCATCGACGTACAGCCGCTGCGGTGTGGTGGAGTCGTCGAGCACAACGACCCCCTCCCCGCCGGCGGTCGTCTTGCGCTGTGTGCGGCCGACCTGGATGAACCGCACACCGTGGTGACGGAGCGCGGGCAATACGACCTCTTCGACGTCGCGCAGAGTCTGCTCGAACTCATCCCCGGTGTGGGCGGTGATGACGATCAAATCGCTGAGAGCGAAGTCCCGACTTGACGGGTCGGTCAGCCAGCGCAGCAGGATCGCGGTCGAGTCGACGCCCATGCCGTAGCTCATCACGACGGTTGTCCCGCAGTCGTTTTCGGTGATGCCGGGTAGCTGGTCGTCGTTCAGGGCCATCGGATTTCAGTGCTCCTCGTCGAACCAATGTGTTGCCTATAGGCTACATCATGGTGTAGCCTATAGGCAACAGGTTCGAACAACCAAGAAAGGGCACCTGATGACAACCACCACCACTCCCGAGCTGCTTCACCTGGACCCGACCACCATCGAAATCGGCGAGAACGTTCGCCTAGATCCCCGCCTGGATAGCGATTTCCTGGCCTCCATCGAGGCCCACGGAGTTCTCGCGCCGGTGACGGCGGTGCGCCTGGAAGATGGCAGCGTGGCCCTGCGAGATGGGCAGCGCCGCACGCAAGCTGCGCGCCAGCTGGGCGTGCCCACCATCCCCGTCTACGTCCACCCCGCCGAAGGCGACGAGGCCGCACTGCGCACCCACCGCGTCATCGAGCAGATCGTGCTCAACGACCACCGCGCCAAACTGACTGAGGCCGAACGGGCGCGGGGCATCAACCAGCTTCTCCTGGAGGGGGTCTCCCCCACCAAGGTTGCCAAGGAGCTGTCGACCACCAAAGACGCTGTGGCCGCTGCCAAGGTCGCTATCGACTCTCAGACGGCCATGAGCGCCCTGGACACCGGGCAGCTCACCTTGATGGAGGCCACCAGTTTCGTGGAGTTCGACGGGGATGACGCTGCTCAGGCCGAGCTGATCAAGGTCGCCGGTACCGATCAGTTCGACCACAGGGTTGCTCAGCTGCGCGCCGAGCGGGAGGACCGGCGGCGCTACGAGGAGACGGCAGCGCTGTTCACCGCGAAGGGCTACACCGTGCTCGACCGCCGTCCCGGCTGGGGCGATAAGGCCTACATTCCGACCAACTACCTACGGGATGCCCAGGGCGAGCACCTCACCCGCGAGACGATCGCGGCGATGGAGCCCCGGCACTGGGCCGTCGTGCTCGACAGCGAAGAGGTTTTCCTCGACGTCGAAACTGGCGAACCGGTCGATGAGCGCGACATCGACTTCGCCACCGCCGACGATCCCAGCCTGGAGCCGGACGAGGGCTACCGGCACATCCGGACTGTCACCGAGACTACCGCGTGGAGCCCCGAGTACTACTGCTGCAACCCGCGCGGCGCCGGGGTCACCATGCCCGACTGGGCGGCACGCCAGTACGGCTTTGACGCCGACCGCCTGGCCGATGCCAGCGACCCCGAGGGCGCGGTCGAGCGGGAACGAGCCCGCCAGGAGGAGGCCGAACAGGAGCGCGCCGAGCGACGCAAACTGATCGCACTCAACAAGCTCGGCGAAGCAGCGGCGATCGTGCGCCGCGAGTGGGTGCGCGACAAGCTCCTGTCCCGCAAGACCGCCCCCAAAGGCGCGGCCCTCTACCTCGCCGAAGCGCTCGTCACCCGACCGGATCTGTTCAACGATCACCACGGACAGAAGCTCGCCCCCGAGCTGCTCGGCCTAGCCGACAACGAGACCCCGAAGATGGCGGTCGCCAAACTCCCCGCCACCGGCGACGGCCGCGCACAGGTCATCCTGCTCGGCATGGTCCTGGCCACCACCGAGGCCCGGACCGCCAAGGACGCCTGGCGCGGCCCCCAGGACATCACCAAGACCTACCTGCGATTCCTGGAGGACAACGGCTACACCCTCAGTGACATCGAGCAGGTGATCCTCGGCAAGCGCAAAGCCGACGCGGTGTACCGACAGGCGTGCAAGGAGGACTAACGGCCGACGAATGGCCCCGAGGAGTTCTGCTCCCCGGGGCCATTCGCGTTCCTGGGCAGAAACATAATGCCAAGAAAAGGGAAATGCGGGAATGGCCCCTAGTGCAATAAATGCGCCGCCCCTAGTGCCTTTATCAACGCGGTTACTGAAACGCCAGAGTGGTGCCATAATTGACCGCATTAATATTGCTTATTCCATTGCCGAAAAGGCCCGCAGCAATTAGAATGAGTGGTATAGAAAGACCCCGAAATTGCCCACCAATTAGGAGCGTGAAATGAGCACCACCGCCACGGTCACCGTCTACACCAAGCCCGCCTGCGTCCAGTGCAACGCCACCTACAAGGCGCTCGACAAGCAGGGCATCACCTACGACGTCGTAGACATCAGCGCCGACCCCGAAGCCCGGGACTTCGTGATGGCCCTGGGTTACCTCCAGGCCCCCGTCGTCGTGGCCGGCGACGACCACTGGTCGGGCTTCCGGCCCGATCGGATCAAGGCCCTCGCCCACGCCGCCGCCGCATAGCCACACCGACCCCCAGCCATCCTCGCCCGCTCAGGAGCCCCCATGTACACGCTGACCATCGACGAGCACGGCCGCGACGTAAGCACCCAGCACGACACCCCAGAAGCCGCCCAGGCCGCCTTACACGCGTACCTGGTGCTCGCGGACTACTACCACCGGCCGACACAGCTCAGCGCCACCCACACGGCGTTCGAACTGCTGTCCCTCGCCGAGGCGCGGCCCCGCATCGTCGGCGTTGCCACCATCGAGCCCTACTCCGAACTCGATGCCCGCCGCGACCTCAAGACCGTCTTCGCCGCCGCCCGCCCCATCCACGCGCTCGCCTCGTAGACGACCCACCATGGCAACCGTCTTCCTCGCCAACGTCCGGACCGCCGTCGAGGCGACCGCCATCGCCGCAACCGCCGACCAAGCCGCCCGCCTCGCCTGTGAGAAGGCCATGGAGTACCTGCAGAGCGTGCACGGTGATCTCGGGTACGACGACCCCATGTTGGTCGGGAAGTACTTCGGCGTTGACGTGCTGCCGTTCGAAGTTGGCGGCCCGGCACAGTTCACGCGCCGCTCCACGCTGCTGGCGCCCTAGCCCAGGTACCGAGTCGTGCCCTACTACCTGACCCCCGTCGTCGAGCTGCCCTATCCGCACACCATGGGAGAGCGGCCCCACCACGACGGCACGCGCTCCAACTGCCCCCTCGCACTGGAGTCGGTCATCCGCACCTTCGGCGAGCACCCCGGGCAAGACGGTTACCGCGCACTGTTCACCAGCGACGCCATCTCCGCGCGCCGTCGACTCTGTGATGTCCACTCGGGAGACTGGACCACGGTGCTACCCGCAGTCACCACCTTCCTCGAGCCCTTCCCCGCCAGCGCCGACACCGCCACCATCGCGCACGCCGCCCGCAGCCACGCGGCCTTCGCCAACCTTGTTCCCGCCGACCGGCGTCTGACATTGGCGCTGCTGAGCTACAGCGACTCGCTGCGCATCTACGTCAACGGTCACGGCCACCGAGAAACGATCGGGCAGCACCGCATCTGCTGGGCCCGCACAGCCGGCGTCTCTGCGCTGCCGCTGTGGTTCGACGCCAACACGGTGCGACCGTCACGCGACGCGGTACTGCTGCAGCGCGGCTAAGCGCCCGCGCGCGACACCACCGCCGCACACCCTTTGCGCCCTCCAGCTCGGCGCTGCGACACCGCGCGCCAGGCCGCCCAGCTCGCCACACCCGGCCCCACGCGCACCGGGCCCGAGGGGGCTTGGGCAGACATCACCACAGCGTCGCCTGATCACCAAGGAGCGCCGCCTGCACCGCATCCGCATCCCAACCGTGGCGCACCGCTTCCCGCAGCGCCACCGACCGTTCCCGTCGAATACCGCGACTATCGAAGCGTCGCACCGCATACCGGCCGCCGCCACGACGCATCCGCGCCATGCGCTCCATGTTGTCTCCTTGGGAGCCGGACACGACGTGCTGATGGGGATCTGTCGCCGCCGCGATCTTGACGCACACCGGGTTGTCGCATTCGTGGAGCCCAAGCACGCCAGCGGCCACCACACCGGACACGATCGCCAACGCGTAGCGGTGCGGGCGAACGCACAGCCCTGATCCCTCGCGAGTCAAGTAGAACCGGCCGTAGCCATCGGCGCCGATCGCGCCGGTCCAGATGTTGCAATCCGAAGCCGTTGGCCCGCAGACAACATGGCTGTGAAAGCGCGCGATCTCGGCAGCGTGCACACGCCGCTCAACCACCAGCTGTCCCGCGCTTCTCATGGCCGTTGAACCTATCCGCCGGCACTGACATTCAGCGCAGCCGCCGCGGCCCGCTCCACTCGTGCTGTCACCCTGCGCCCGGGTGTTCCCGTTACCGCTGCGCAGCCCCCGCCACGTCGAGCGCTCCCCACCGTGCTGGGCAGACCTGGTGTAGCCGGACACACAGGCCGGCGCGCAGCACCAGGGGCGCGACCGGCGTGTGCGTCAGCGGCCCAACCGCCGTCACGGCGAACCTCCATGACGGCCCACGCACCCGCCGACCCACGCGGCCTGGCCGCGCACACCGGCGTGCACAGCCGCCTTCGTCGCACCGTTGCGCAGTGCATCACGCCGATGCTGCGTCCACCGGAGGCTGGCCGGCGTAGGGGTCAACCCCCTGGGCGGTCGGGTCAGACACAGCCTCCAGACCTAGTGCATGCGAACCATTCCCGGCAGTCCGCTTCTCGGATTTCGGAGCATGCCGTGCCATGGTGCGAACGATCCCGATTCCGACGTCGGTCCGTGCGGCGATGGTCGTCAGCGTCTCACCACGGCCCTGCATACGTGCAACCGCCGCGCCGGCCTTGGCCCGATGACCGGCCACCCGCTTGGCCGCTTCTGCGTCGACCTGCGCGCGCAGCTGGGCCAGGCGCTCCTTCTTCCACGTTTCGACTTCGGCGACCTTGCCGACCGCGACGAGAAAGTCCGCGGCGTCATCGATGTTCGCCTTATCCCGCGCGGCGCGTTCCTCGTTGGCGCGTCGGGTCGCTTCGCGTGCCCGGCGCCGGGCTTCCACCTTGGACGTTGCTGCTGTCATGGTCGCCGACAGTAGAAGGTTCACCGGCGACCGGGCCACCACCGCAGCCACATTCGCCTCCCACCAATTTTTTCGCCTTCACCACATCCGTCCACCACCACTCACTTCCTCCGCGCCCGCAGCCCGCGTCCCTCACCACCGCGCACCGCCCACTCAGCTCCCAGCCCCATGACCCCCTTCCGTAGCCCCACCACAGACCACACACCTCTTGCACTCAGGTCCAGAAGGTCGCGAATCAACCTGAAGTTGACGCGTATATCTGGCGCATGGGACCAGCGCCGGATGCGCTTCATTGAACCACTTTCGTGTTCCTCCTGGTAGACGGATTTCGCTCGCAGGTGTGGTAACTTGCGGTTGTCATTGACAACTCTAAGTTGACGATAGATGGAGGTTCTCTTGTGAGCGTTCCGGGGTCGGCGCACTTGGTTCTTGCCTCGGGCGTGGTTCACCTGGACGAGGCCAGCGCAGTCTTCGAAGCGATGCTGTCTGGGTGGGGTCGTCAACAGGCGTCTCGGCTACTCGCTGCTGAGGCCACGATCGAGCCGCGGCTGGCGTTGGTGCGGCGGTTCGCAGAGTTCGCCGGGGCGCCTCCGTGGGACTGGACTGCCGGCGATGTCGAAGACTTCACGGCCGCTTTGATGTCGGGCCCGGAACGCAAAGCACCGTCGACCATTCGCGGCTATCACATGTCGTTGCGGATGTTCTGCGACTACCTACTCGATAGCCGCTACGGTTGGATCGCGCAATGCGAGAACAGGTTCGGACGGATCCCATCGCAGGTCTGTCACGACTACAACACCGCCGCGCATCTGGTCGACTACGAGGGCAAGCCCGCGCGTCGCCCGTTCACCTACGACGAACTGGAAACATTGTTCGATTTCCTCGATGATCGCGTCGATGTTCTCGCTCGGTCCAGGAACAAAGGCGCGTTCGCGGCGCTGCGCGACGCACAGATGATCAAGACGGCCTACGCCTTCGGTTTACGCCGCCGCGAGCTGTGCTATCTCGATCTCGCCGACCTGCGTCCGAACTCGCGGATGCCGGCCTGGGGCACGTTCGGCGCCGTCCACGTTCGCTACGCCAAATCACGTCGCGGCAGCTCTCCCAGGCGTCGCACCGTGCTCGCCGTTCCGGAGTTCGACTGGGTGATCGACGGACTGCGCCAATGGGTCGACCACGGCCGCCCACTCCTCAGCCCCGGGAACCGTCAAGAGCTCTGGCTGACCGAGCGTCGACGGCGCGTGGCGACCAAGACCATGGATAGGCGATTCGCCGTCGCACGGGTGCAAGCGGGACTGCCTGCCGAGCTCACCTTGCACTGCCTGCGGCACTCCTATGTCACCCATCTGATCGAGTTCGGTTATCCGGAGCGGTTCGTCACCGAACAGGTGGGGCACTCGTATGCCTCGACCACCGCGATCTATACCTCGGTGTCCGACGACTTCAAGACCAAAACACTGCAGGCGGCGCTGCGCCGCGTCTACGGATCATCCACGACGACAGGTGAAGGCGGAGATGAGCACTAGGACCGTGCTGCGGTGGAACCTGCGTCAGCTGATGGCCCAGAACGGAATGTTCGCCACCACCGACCTTGTCGCACCGCTGCACGAGCGTGGCGTGGAGATCTCCCGACAGATGGTGCACCGGATCGCGACCAAGCCCCCGCAGCGCATCAATCTCGACCTGCTCGCCGCCCTCTGCGACATCTTGTCGTGCACGCCCAACGACCTGCTCGAGCTCGTCGCCGAACAAGTCCGTGAGGCGCCCGCGGTCAACGACAGCGGACCCGGCATCGGCGACCTGCGACCCATCCGCGCCACCATCCGCCGCCCCCACGACAACCAGTGACTCAGCGGGCCTGCTGGGAGTGTGCAAGCACCATCCGGCTAACCCCACTGACGCACGGGCGTCGCATCTGTGTCGCATGCCGTCGCAGACGGCACTATCACCCCGAGAAATGCCCGCGGTGTGAGACCGTGCGGCCACTGGCGTGGCAGCTCGACGATGCCATCGTGTGCGCCTCCTGCGCCGGTGTCGCATCGATCTTCACCTGCAGCGAATGCGGCCGCGAAGAACACCCCTACGGGTTCTACCGATGCGCCCGCTGCTTCCTACGCGAGCGCCTCACCGAGCTGCTCACCGACCCGATCAGCGGCACGATTCATCACCGACTACGGCCCGTGTTCGACGAACTGATCAACGCCGACCGCCCACAGACGGTGCTCTGGTGGCTGCGAAAGAAGCCCGGTACCGGCCCGCAGCTCCTTCGCGACATGGCCTGCGGAACGCGTGAAATCAGCCACGACACCTTCAGCGATCTTCCCTCGGACCGAGCCCACGATTACTTGCGCAGCCTCCTGGTCGCGGTCGGCGTTCTGGGCCCGATCGACATCCGCGTCGAACGGATGCTGCCCTGGATCGAGGACGTTGTAGCCGAGCTTCCGGCCGAAGACGCCGCCATCGTTCGCCGATTCGCGCATTGGCATGTACTGCGCCAGATGCGCAAGGCCTCCCACGAGAACCGGCTGACGAGATCGATGACCGATGCCTGCCGTCGTCGCGTCCGCGTGGCGATTCAGTTCATGGCGTTTCTGCACACCCACGACGCCACTCCGGCGACAGCGACACAGGAGATGCTGGAGCGCTACCAGGCGCTCCACCGGAGGCCGCTCACTGCCGAGTACGCCTTCCTCGTCTGGCTACGCCAATCCCGCATCAACACCACACTGAGGGTCACCGATCCGCCACGGTCACCTCCCTCGGTAACCGTCTCGGATTCCCAGCGGTGGGCCGCCGTCGGGCGGCTGCTGCACGACGACACAATCCGCCGCAAAACCCGCATCGCGGGACTGCTCACATTGTTGTTCGCCCAACCTCTTTCGCGCATCGTCGCCCTGCGATCAAGCCAAATCTCGATCTCCGACGATCACGCCGTGCATGTCGTCTTCGCCGCCATCCCCATCCAAATGCCTCCCCTACTCGACGACCTCATCCGCGAGCATCTGGAGCAGCAATGCGAAAGCCGCTACACCCCATCCCATACGGGCTGGCTGTTCCCCGGCCGACTTCCCGGCACCCACCTGTCCACCGAGAACATCCGCACCCAGCTCGTCGCGGTCGGGGTGAAACCCTACGAACATCGCAAAGCCGCCCTCTTCCAGCTCGCCAGCGACATGCCCGCACCCGTGCTGGCCGAACTGCTCGCGATCACCACCAAGAACGCAGCCGCCTGGGCCAAACTCGCCGCCCGCGACTGGACCGATTACGTCACCGAACGCGGCAGATCAATGCCGCATCGAAGGCGGAGCTAACTCGCAACAGCGATGTCGTAACCACTCCATGCCGCCGAGGCCACGATTCGCCTGCTCTCGTCAAAGTTGTTCTTTGTCAATCCTCCTCGCCACAAGTCAAGCAATCGAGAAACGGGTTCAAGCAGTTGCGCGCCCTCAAGCGTCTGAGACGCCGAACCGCGGGTGACCTGCACTTCGGGTAGCTCACTACCCTGCTGCGAGTCTCCGCACCTCGCTGTGGAACGGAAACCAGCGTACGGCCTCGCCGATGATGGCGACGAATGGTCCTTCGATGCCATCACCGACGCGATTTGCGAGAGGCGAAAAGGGCCCGAAGACCAGCCGGCTCGACATTGTGATTTCGTTGTGCCTAGCGAGCTGAGCGCGCCGGGCGGCCCGTCTTCTTGGTGGCGATGTTCGATTTTATGGCGTCGCTGTCGGTGTTGCGGTGGGCGGCGAGAAAGTCATCGACGATGTTCGCGCAGTCATTGTGAGTGATAGTGCGAAGCCCGGTCATTCGGGCGAAGGCGAGTGGTCCGACGAGTTGGCAAAGCGCCAGTTCCTGGTCGAAGTCGTTGAGTTCGGCTTGAGCTTTTGGGCTGGTGAGTACGGCGTCAAATGGTTGACGATATTGATCGACAACTCGGGTCCGTAGCGCCCCGGATGTGTGGCGGTCTTCCGCTTGGGCATTGGAGCCGGTGGGCCCCAATGAGAGCCACGCGAGTGTCGTGACATGCAGCGGTGCGTCGTTGAAAAGGGCGGCTTGGCGGCTGAGCAATTCGATCAGCTGCTCACGGAGGGGTCCGCTGGTCGGTGCCGGAGTGGTCACTTGTGGAAGTAGGCGTTCGAACGTGGCTGCCAGTAAATGCGACGAACTGTGGAAGTGGCGGTACAGCGTGGTTCGGGCCACTTTGGATGCTTTGGTGACGGCATCGATAGTGACCGCTTCCACCCCACCGGTGCTCAGTAGCGTTGCCGCAGCATCCAGCAGCCGGGTGCGTGACCGGATGAGCCGAGGGTCCACGTCGTCGTCAGGGACGGGCACTGCCTGACTGTCGCTCACTCGTTCACCTCGGCGGTCGATCTTCACGCGATGCTGTCACGGCAGTCTAGCAGTGTGGTACTAACGGTAGCGCAGCGAAACCGATCGTATTGGAGGGTGACGGTGCCCGAAAGCCTGTTGCCGCCCGAGCGGCTGCCCTCGCACACCACGACATGCATGGGTTGCGGCCCGGACAACCCCCACGGACTGCGGTTGGTGGTGCATCGTAGCGGCGACGCGGTGTACACCGATGTGACGTTCGATGAGCGCCATATCGGGGCCCCGGGCCTGGCCCATGGCGGGGCAGTGGCCGCGGCATGTGATGACGTCCTGGGCTTCACGTTGTGGATCGCCGGAACCCCGGCGGTGACCCGCACCCTGACGGTCGAATATTTGCGGCCGGTGCCGCTGCATCAGACCCACCGGATTACTGCCCACATCGTCTCTCGTGAAGGGCGGGCGCTGCATGTCACGGCGACAGGCACGGGTGAGGGTGGGATCGCCCGCTTCACCGCCAGTGCAGTGTTCATTGTCGTCAGCCCTGAGCACTTCGCCGCACACGGCGATGTCAGCGCTTTCGGCGATCTTCTGGAGCAGTTCTCGCGCCGCGGCGGCCTCGACCCGGAGCCGTCATGACTGTCCCTCAGGCGCGCAGCCACGGGAAAACCCCGCCTTCGGAAGCGAACTCGGTCGCTGCAGAGAAGCGAGCCGCTAACGCGTCGCGTTCACGCGCGTCCGCACGGCGCCGGGAGACCATTCTTGATGCAGCTTTGGTCGTGGCCGCGGCGGGTGGTTACGAGGCGGTTCAGATGCGGACAGTTGCCGAGCGGGTCGGCATCGCCGTCGGCACGCTTTACCGCTATTTCCCGGCGAAAACCCACTTGCTGGTGGCAGCGCTGACGCGCGAGTTCCGTCGACTCGACTCGGCCGGGGACTGGGCGAGTGGTGAGGGCACACCGCTGGAACGGCTCGAACGGCTCACCGCACATCTGCATGACCGCTGGCAGCGCGACCCATGGCTGACGACGGCCATGACACGGGCCTTCGCAGTCGCAGATACCCGCGCCGCCGCGGAACTCGACCGCGCGGCCGATGAGATCCAGATCCTGCTGGCCCGCACGCTCAGGGGCGGCGAGCCCACTCCTACCGATCTGCACGTGGCTGGGATCATCTCCGACATCTGGCTGGCCAACCTCGTGGCCTTCAGCGGCCACCGCGCGACAGCCGCCGACACCCGCGACCGCATTGACCGAGCCACCAGGCGCGTCGTGACCAGCGCTGCTAGGCCAGCCGTCTACCGGTAACGATACTGCTGGTATCGCAGCGATACTTGGCGTACTCTTTGGGGATACGGCTCAACGATGCGTCGAAAAGAGACTGCCATGTACACCCAATGGATCGAAAACCTTGTCGTACAACGCCTCTCGCTGCACGGCGGCCTGGTTCTGGATTTCGATGATTACAACGAAATCGTCATCTCCTGCCCCCTACTATTGACGCTTCCTGCCGTCGGCACCTACCCCATCGAGGCGGTGCGTATTGACCCCCTCAGGATCGCGACCCACGAACGCCCGCTGCTGAACCTCGCCGGCGCACTGTGCACCCAGGCCTGGTCCAGCGACGATGGAGGGCTACACCTGAGCTTCTCGCGCGGACATCGCATCGATGTCGATCCCGACGCTGAACAGACAGCGTGGGAGCTCTATGGCATGCGCCACGGCTACATGGCCTGTCTACCTCAAGGACGGGTACGCGTGGTCCGCCATGACCTCCCCGACACCGACGACGCCAACATCGTCAACAGCGTCAGGCAATCATCGGCGGGGTCGGCGCGGCAGACCCACTAATCCGGCCGCGGACACTGCGACGGGTCGACTTGGGCGGCAATACGTGGATCAGGTTGAACGTGGACAGGACCGCCCTGGCGACATCGAGGCGGGCGAGCATTCCCGGATGATGCTGTCGAGGTTTTGTTGCACGCGTTCGGCAGTGATGCCGACCGATGGTGAATACAGCATGATGTGGTCGAGGACGCCGTTGTACCGTCTCAATTGTTCACGGACCTCGTGCGCCGTCCCGGCGACACCCATGGCGTCGATCATCTCCTCGGACACAGCGGCGAACATCGCCGGGAAATCGCGCTGGGCGAATGCTTGCCGGATGGCTCGGCCTTCGCTGGCGAAGCCGTTCACATCGAGTACCGTCTCGTAGGATTTGACCGAGGAGTAGAACGCAATCTGCTGCGCCAGTTCGCGCCTGGCGACCTCGGCGTCGTCGTGGATGGCGCACATCACCATGGAAATGATTTCCACGTCATTGGGGTCGCGGCCGGTGTGCGCGGCGCCCCTGGCGATAGCGGGCCGGACGACCTCTTCGACGTAGGTGGTTGTGAACAGCGGATGTCCGGCTAGGCCGTCGGCCACCCGCCCGGCCGCCTCGCACATCCGGGGCCGGACACCGGCAGTGACGATCGGGATCGGCCTGCTGGAGGGTCCCACGTCGCCGGTCGGGGTGAGATTCATTCTGTAGAAACGGCCCTCGTGATGGATCGGGCCTTCATGCAGGTTCCATATCCGGCGCAGCAGCATCACGAGTTCTTCCATCCGCAGGGCGGGTGCGGAGGTGTCGGGCACGCCGTGCCAGTCGCCCATCATCCGTTTGGTGCCGTTGCCGATGCCGAGTACCAGTCGTCCGTTGGAGAGTTCGTCGAGGTCGCGCGCCTCGGTGGCCAGCACCAGGGGGCTTCGGCCGACGCCGTAGAGAATGGAGGAACCGATCCGACAGTTCTGGGTGCTGTTGGCCATCGCGGCCATGGAGATCGATCCGGACCGAGAATAGAACTCCGAGGCCCATACGGCGTCGAACCCGGCCGCATCAGCGGCCTGGGCGGTCTGGGCCAGTGACTTCAGATCCGCGCCGAGAACCGACAGGCCGTAGGTGCTCATGACTGGTCTCCTGTGCGCGGGCGCAGCCCGTCGAACATGACGGCGCTGAGGGTGCTGGCGACCACCGTCTCGTCGAGGTGGTTATCGGTGACCAGGTACATGAGTGCATTGATGGTGACCGCGCCGAACAGCGCAATCGACGTCGATCGCGCATCGGGCTGAGCGACGAGGGATCCGTCGCGGGCCCCTTCGATGAGCAGGGTTTCGACGGGTTGTTGGTAGGCGGTATTGATCATCTCGGCGATAGCCGGCATGCGGGCCGCTCGTCCCAATTCGCCGATGAGTGCACGGCATACCGCTGGCCGCTGCGCCATTGCCCGCAGTTGTGCGCGGATCACGAGTTCGAGGCGTTCGGCACCGGTGCCGCCGGTGTGCACGATCGCGGTCACAGCATCGAAGATGTCCTTGAGGAGGTCTTCGAGCAGGAAAGCAAGGATGTCCTCTTTACCGGCGAAGTAGTAGTACAGCGTCGCTTTCGGCACACCGGTCACCGCGGCGACGTCTTCGATCTTGGAGTCGTTGAGCCCCTTCTCGGCGAACAAGTCCGCCGCGGCGGGAAGCCGGTCAGAGATCTGACGTGGAATCTTGCGCATTGCCCCCCTGTCCCGTTCGGCCGGTTTAGACTGCGAGTCTAAACCGTCGTTACTTTGGTGGTCGGAGGTCTTGGTGGTCTCGGTGCAAATTCGTTACGACCCGTTCGACGCCTCGATTCTCAACGACCCCTATCCGACGTATCGGTCGTTGCGTGACACGGCTCCGGTGTACCGCGCCGAGGAATCCCATACCTGGGTGTTGAGCCGGCACGCCGACGTCCAGGCCGCAGCACTGGATCACGGCACGTACTCCTCGGTGGACGGCATCTTCCCCACCCCACCGGGATCGGACTTCATCGGCTCGTTCCTGCCGATGATGATCGTGATGGACCCTCCGCGCCACGACCAGTTGCGTGCCCTGGTGAGCCGGGCGTTCACTCCCCGGCGGGTGGCCGGGCTGCAGGGCGCCATCACACAGATGGCCGCGGAGTTGTTCGAGCGCCTCGACGAGGGCTCTGGTTCGGCGGACTTCGTGACCGACTTCGCCGCGATCCTGCCCGCCGCGGTGATCGCCGATCTACTGGGCATTCCCGCCACCGATCGTGATCAGTTCCGATTGTGGTCGAGCCAACTGGTCCAGGTCGACGTCAACCACGGACAAACCACCGACGCACTGACCGCCGCCACCTCGATCTACGCCTACTTCACCGACTTCCTCGCCGACCGCCGCCAAACCCCCCGCGAGGACATGATGTCGGCGTTGGCGAACGCCACAGTCGACGGGATCAGACTGACCGACGAGGAAGTCCTCGGCTTCTGCGCGCTGCTGCTCGTCGCGGGCTACGAGACCACCACCAATCTGCTGGGGAACTCCGCGGTCGTGCTGGCCCAGCATCGGCAGACCCGCCGACGCCTGGCCGCCGATCGAACACTATTGGGGCCGGCAGTTGAGGAGTTGCTGCGCTACGACTCACCGGCACAGGGACTTTCACGAACCCTGACCCGCGACGTCACACTGCACGACACGACCATGCGTCAAGGTGAGAAGGTGCTGCTGCTGTTCGGGTCGGCCAACCGCGACGAGCGCGCCTTCCCCGATCCTGACGTGTTCGACATCGAGCGCACCAGTGAGCACCAGGTCGCCTTCGGTCGCGGCATCCACTTCTGTCTGGGCGCGGCACTGGCGCGGATGGAGGCCCGCATCGCTCTGGATGCTCTGTTGGACAAGGTGCCCGACTGGGAGGTCGATCTTGAATCGGCGCGGCGGCTGCGGTCCGGACCGATCCGCGGCTACACATCGCTGCCCATCACTTGGACCACACCGGTCTAGCTGTACTGACTTGAGAGGTTAGGTACACAGCTAGCGGGTGTTTTGCCTCCGAGTGCGGTGTGGCCGCGGTGGTGATTGTAGGTGTGCAGCCAGATCGGGTACTCGGCGCAGCGTTCGG
>NZ_JBARXZ010000004.1:0-12706 GCF_049647605.1 Mycobacterium sp.
CCCACGGACCGCGCGGCTCCCGCAGCCCGCACAGCACCACCGCGACATGCTGCGGCTGGTCCGGCAGCGACGCGTCGAGCGCCGCGATCTCCTCGTCGGTGGGACGCCGGTCGGTGGGGATCAGCTCGACGGCGCCGGTCTGCGCATGCGGGTGCACCACTTGAGCCATCCCGAACAGCGCAGTGTCCACCGCACCACGGGACACGTTGCGCAACAACGCTTCCAGCAGACCCGGCAGCAACGTGGTCGCGAGATTCGGCCGGTCGGCCTCCAGGGGGTTGAGCACCCCGGCGGTGGCCCGGCGTTTGTCGTCGGCGGGCAGACCCCAGGTGTCGAACACCCCGGCGGGCAGGAACGGTGTCGGCAGGATCTCGACGTACCCCGACAGGGCCAGCGACTTGCCGACGGCTCGTCGACGTTGCTGCACGGCGGTGAGCCCGCGCCCGGCCGGTGCCGTGGGCAGCACCGAGGGGATCATGTCGAGGCCCTCCAGCCGCAGCACCTCTTCCACGAGGTCGGCAGGTTGGACCAGATCGGGACGCCAGCTCGGCGGTGTCACCGTCAGCACGTCACGTTCGTCCACGGTGACCGTCGCGCCGATCTGCTCCAGCCGTGAGACGGTGGCGCCTTCCGGGTAGTCCACACCGGCGGTGCGGTCCGGCAGATCGAGGGCCATCCGCACCGGGGCCGGAGACCAGTCGTCGCGCGGCGGGTCACCGCGCCAGTCGGTCAGCGTGGGTTGGATTGTGCCACCGGCGATCTCGGCGAGAAGCCGCGAGCAGCGGTCGATCGCGGCCACGGAGATGGCGGGGTCGACGGCGCGTTCGTAGCGCCGCCCGGCCTCGCTGACCAGGTGCAGGCGGCGTTGGGTCCGCGACACCGTCGCCGGATCCCATACCGCAGCTTCCAACAAGACGTCTGTGGACTCGTCGTTGATCTCGGTGGTACCGGCTCCCATGATGCCGCCGATGGCGGCGGTGGCCGACTCGTCGACGATCAGGACGTCGCCGGGATCGAGCTTGCGTTCAACATCGTCGAGGGTGACGACGGTCTCCCCCGCCCGGGCGAATCGCACGTCGAAGGCCCCGCTGATCCGGTTGCGGTCATGGGCGTGCATCGGGTGCCCGAGCTCGATCATCACGTAGTTGGTGACGTCGACGGCGGGCGAGATCGGCCGGATCCCGGACAGCAGCAGCCGTCGTCGCATCCACCACGGCGTGAGTGCCTGCGGATCGATACCGGTGACCGCACGCAGCCCGAACCGGCTCACTCCGGTTCCGGGCTGGACAGTCAGCGGCCAGGCCTGCCCCTCGGCGGGCAGCGGTTCCACATCGGCGGGGTCGACAAAATCCAGTCCAAAAGCGCAGGCGATCTCACGGGCGATACCACGCACCGACAATCCGTAACCCCGGTCCGGGGTGATCGCCAGGTCGAGCACCACATCGTCGAGGCCCAGGATGTCGTAGGCCGCGTCGCCCGGTTCGGCGGTCCCCGGCGGCATCACCATGATCCCGGAATGGTCTGCGCCCAATCCGAGTTCGGCCGCCGAGCAGATCATGCCGTCGGAGGTCCGCCCGTAGGTCTTGCGCTTGGCGATGTGGAAGTCGCCGGGCAAGGTGGTTCCGGGCAGTGCGACCACCACCAGGTCGCCCACCACGAAGTTGCGGGCGCCGCAGACGATGTCGCGGACCCCGCCCCCGGCGGCCCCGACGTCGACCTTGCAGGCCCTGATCGGCTTTTTGAACTCGGTGAGTTCTTCGATCTCGGTGACCCGGCCGAAGGTCAACGGACCTGTCACCGGCCCGAGGGTGTGGACACCTTCGACCTCGTGGCCGACCCGGATCAGCGCCTGCTCGAGCTCCGTGGCTGAGACGTCCCAGCCGGGGGCACCAACGGAGACGACGTCACGCAACCAGCTGTAGGGGATCTTCATCAGGCACCCACCCCGAACGGGAGGGAGAACCGGACGTCACCTTCGACCATGTCCCGCATGTCAGGGATGCCGTTGCGGAACTGCAGGGTGCGTTCCAGACCCATACCGAACGCAAATCCGCTGTACACCTCGGGGTTGATCCCCGCGGCGCGCAACACATTCGGGTTGACCATGCCGCAGCCGCCCCACTCCACCCAGCCGGCGCCGCCCTTCTTGTTGGCGAACCAGACGTCGACCTCGGCCGACGGTTCGGTGAACGGGAAGAAGTGCGGCCGGATGCGGGTGCGGGCCTCGGGGCCGAACTCCGACCGAGCGAATGCGTCCAAGGTGCCCTTCAGGTTGGCCATCGTCAGGCCGCGGTCCACCGCCAGGCCTTCGATCTGATGGAAGACCGGGGTGTGTGTGGAGTCGAGCTCGTCCGTGCGGAAGGTGCGGCCGATCGAGATGATGTAGACCGGCAGCTCGCGTTCCAGCAGAGCCCGCACCTGCACAGGCGAGGTGTGGGTACGCAGCAGCTGACGCGAACCCTCCGGCGCGATGTGGAAGGTGTCGGATTCGCTGCGGGCGGGGTGGTCAGGCGGGAAGTTCAGCGCGTCGAAGTTGAACTGCTCGGTTTCGACCTCGGGACCTTCGGCCAGTTCCCAGCCCATCGCGACGAACGTGTCGGCGATGTGTTCGGCCAGGATCGTGATCGGGTGCCGTGCCCCGGTGGGCTGCCGGGTGGACGGCAGCGTCACATCGATGCGCTCGGCCACCAGCACCGCGGCGTCCCGCTCGGCACGCAGCTCGGCCAGCCGGTCATCGAAGAGCTGCTGGGCCGCGGTGCGGGCGACGTTGACCCGCTTGCCGGCATCGGCGCGGTCACTCTTGGGCAGTGCACCGAGGGCTTGGCGGGCCAGCGCCAGCGGCGATTTGTCACCAAGATGTTCGGTCTTGGCGCGGGCCAGGGCTTCGAGATCTCCGGCCAGCCCGAAGGCGTCGCTCGCGGCGCTGACCGCTTTGGTCAGAGCCTCCTCCGAGAGTTCGTGGACCTGGGTCAGGTCTGGGACCTGGGGTTCTTCACCCACGCGGCTCGGCTCCTCGAGTGTCGATTCCGGCATGAACGCAAGTGCCGATCATAGGTGATGCCGTCGCGATACCCTCGCGCCGTGGTCAGGGCTGTCATCGTCGCTGTTGTGTGGGTCCTCGCTGTCACGGCGGGACTGTTGGCAATCACAGTCCACCCGTGGTGGTGGCTGGTCGCGATCCCGGTGGGATTGCTGGCGGCGGTCGGCAGCTGGGATCTGGTCCAGACCCGGCACGCGATCCTGCGTAGCTATCCGATCATCGGTCATGTCCGGTTCCTGATGGAAGCCATCCGTCCGGAGATCCGCCAGTACTTCGTGGAGTCGAACACCGAGGCGACGCCGTTCGACCGTGAGACCCGGGACATGGTCTACGAGCGCGCCAAGGGCACCAAGGGCGACGAACCGTTCGGTACCGAGCGGGACGTGACGGCGGTGGGTTACGAGTTCCTGCGGCACTCCCTGCGTGCCCGGTTCGCCACCGATATCGCGCCGCGGGTACGCCTGGGCGGACCGGACTGCACCCAGCCCTATGACATCGCGTTGCTGAATGTCTCGGCGATGAGTTTCGGCGCACTGTCGGCCAACGCGATCGAGGCGCTCAACGGTGGCGCCGCCCGCGGCGGGTTTGCCCACGACACGGGTGAGGGCGGAATCAGCCCCTATCACCTGCGGCCCGGTGGCGACTTGATCTGGGAGATCGGCTCGGGTTACTTCGGCTGCCGGGACGCCGACGGCGGCTTCGATCCGCTGCTCTTTGCCGAGAAGGCGAAATTGCCCTCTGTCAAAGCCATTTCGATCAAATTGTCGCAGGGCGCCAAACCCGGGCTGGGCGGCGTCCTGCCCGGGCCGAAGGTCAGTCCCGAGATCGCGGCGACCCGCGGAGTGCCCGTGGGCCGCACGGTGGTGTCGCCCCCGGCACACCCGGCATTCCACACGCCGCTGGAGCTGATGGCGTTCATCGCCACGTTGCGCCGGCTTGCCGGCGGTAAACCTGTCGGCTTCAAGTTGTGTGTCGGCGCCCGCACCGAGTTCTTGTCGATCTGCCGGGCCATGCTGGACAGCGGCATCACCCCGGATTTTGTGATCGTCGACGGCTCCGAGGGCGGTACCGGCGCCGCACCTCAGGAGTTCGAAGACCACATGGGCATGCCGCTGACCGAAGGCCTGATGCTGGTGCACAACAGCCTGGTCGGTGTCGGCCTGCGGGATCGGATCCGTATCGGCGCCTCCGGCAAGGTCGCCAGTGGCGTCGATATCGTCACCCGCATCATCCAGGGCGCCGATTTCACCCTGTCGGCACGGGCGATGATGTTCGCCGTCGGCTGCATCCAGGCACTGAAGTGCAACACCAACCTCTGCCCCACCGGGGTCGCCACCCAGGATCCGGCGCGGTCCCGGGCTTTGCACGTGCCCGACAAGACCACCCGGGTGGCCAACTTTCAGCAGGCCACCGTGGCCAGTGCAGCCCAGATCGTCGCGTCGATGGGGCTGGACGGATTCGACGAGTTGTCGCCGGCGATGCTCAACCGTCGCATCGAAGGTCAACGGACCCGCACCTATGCCGAGATCTACGAGTGGCTGATGCCGGGGGAACTACTGGAGGACCCTCCGGAGTCATGGCGTACCGATTGGATCGGGGCCTGCGCCGACGAATTTCGGTGAGCGTCGTCTGGCTGACCCGCAGAAGTCCAGTCGGCCAGGTTTGGCCGGGAAAAGACAGAGCCGGCGCCCTTGCGGGTCACCGGCTCCTGACAGCGATCTGGTCGCCTCAGTGCTCTCCGAATTCGTGGCGCTGGGCGATCGCCAGCAGCTCTTCACGGACGGTGGAATCCGGGAGATCCCTGATCCGCGCGTAGATACGACGCAGTTCCCTGGAGCGCTTGACGCTGGCACGGTACTCCGTGATGGACACTCTTCTTCAACTCCTAGATCAATCCCGGATCGCGGGACCCCGATGCGATTGGCGTCGGGTCGACCTGGGGATTCTTGGTGATCCGACTCTTCCCATGGTCCTTGTTAATTCTGGGTAAATCAACCCGTGAGCTATGAGATGCGCTACACCCCAAGTGATTTGAGCCAGGACACAGCAAGTTTCTGATGTGTTGCAGCACACTCTCGACGGCGGGGCCGACGTTCGGTCACATCGATCGAGAGTTACCGCTCGGCGTCCGCCTCGTCAGCGGGATCACGTTTGGATCTGAGCTGGTACATCTCCATGCCGGCGGGCACGCCATGGGGTTTACCTGCGAAGATCTGCCGGCGCATCCGTTTTGCGCTGACTCCGAGCATGTCCAGTTGTTCCGGCTCGATCGACGCCAGGGTCGAACCCGAGACGATGATGCCGCCGCGGGTGGCGCGTTCCATCACCCTGGCCGCGATGTTGACATCGACACCCAGCCAGTCCGAGCCCATACGCTGCGGCCTGCCGGTATGCAATCCAAATCGCAGCCTCGGCGTATATCCTTGCACCTCAACACTTTTGACCGATTCTCGCGCCGCCAGCACCGCCGCGACAGCCACGACCGGACTCCGGAACACCGCCATGCTGCCGTCGCCCATCCGTTTGACGATGTGGCCGCCCCGGTCCAGCAGCGGTGGTTCGAGCACCGCCGCCAACCGCCGCAGCAGCCGCAAGGTGGCGTCATCGCCGGCCTGCAGCGACCATTCGGAGAATCCGACGATATCGGTGAAGACGATCGTGACTTCGGGGTTGGCGGGCCTGCGGGACACCCACTCGGTCACCGCCTGCCACACCTGCAACCCGGCCAGGCCCACCTCGCGGGTGGCGGTGTCGCGGGTGCTGAGGAGCCGGTCGGCGGCGCGTGCCGCCGCACGTGGACCACCTTCACCTGCCATGGACAGCGGATCACCGAATTCCGGGTCACCGGGCAGCGCACGACGCACTTGCCGGATCAGGCCGACGACGCCGGGGTGGGAGCTGGTGGCCCTGAACCAGGCGGACAGGTGCCGAGCCGGCTCCTGCTGGTCCTCACCGCCGGTGCTGCCCTCGGGCTCCATTTGCGCAACAGTAGGTGCTACCGCCGGACCCGGGCAATCACATCGGCGGTGACCGTCGGTCATCCAGACTCCTCACCAGGCCGATTTCAGGAGCGCGCGACCTCGACGTTGTCGACGGGGTTGACGCGACCGACGACCAACGGGTCGGCGGGGGTGAACGGGAACTGCGGCAGGTCGTCGATGTGGGTGTTGAACGCTGCGGCCAGCACCTGCCGGCTGTAGGCGCTCGCCGACGCCCGGTAGCCGATGTCGGCGGGGAATGGCTGGTCGAAGAAGATCAGGAAATGCCAGTCCTCGGTGCCGATGTTCTCGATGTGGTGCGGGTAGGCCCTCGGGATGAAATACATGTCACCGGTCGTCAGGGTCCAGGTGTCCAGCGTCCCGTCGGGATTCATCACCGTCATCCGGGCATCGCCGGCTTGGACGTAGCCCATTTCGCCGGTGATCGGATGCCAATGTGGTTCCCGCATGCCGTCTTCGGTGACACGCAGCGAGTACATCGACATGTTCTTCAGGGCCGGCCAGAACTGGTCGCGGGCAAAGCGGGCGTTGCCGCTGGCGTAGTTCAGCCCCGGCGCCTGGGCCTCGATGTCGAACTTGTGCGGGTCGGTGAAGTAGGCCGAGGCCGGGATCTCGGGATCGCCGAGGCGCCTGGCCAGTTTGTGATCGGTGGTGTCACGGCGAATCTTGGCCATGTCCGAGCTGGGCAGATCGTAGGTGTTGCCCAGCACGGCGTCGCTGAACGCCCCGAAGGTCGCGCCCAGCCCGAAGTCTTCGGGGCGCTCGTGGCGGAACGCGATGATGAATTCCGCGACGTCGGTGCCGATGTTCTCGATGTGGTGCAGCGATCCGGAGTCGATGTGGAACATCTGACCGGCGGTGACGATGAAGTTGGCAAACCTGTTGTGGTTGTCGAGCACCGACACCAGCGCCGTCCCCGACACGCAATAGGTCAGCTCGTTGGCGTTGGCGTGCCAATGCGGGGTGCGCATGGCGCCGGGGTTGAGCAGCACCCGTTTGATCGACAGATTCTTCAGGATGGGCAGGTTGTCGACCGTCACGCGACGCATCGACCCCAGGTCGTTCTCCTCGACGATCTCACCCTCGCGCAGTGAGGTGGTGTGGCCGCCGCGGGCAGAGGTTGTGGTCATGCGGGCCTCCTGGTGTGTCGCCTCCGGGTGTGTCGAGGTCCACTCTGGTCGATTGGATCGGCTGCTGTCATGGACGCTGACCGGAAACGACGGCACCGTCACCGGTACTCCGGCTGGTACCGCTGGCTGCAACAGACCCACCGGTGACATCGCTTGCCAGTCCGCTGTCCAACTGACGGGACGTCGGGCGACTGTTGCGACGGTCCGGCTGAGGTTCCGTTCAGAAGGCGGGATCGCGCCCGGTGCGCCGCGGTTGATGGTGCCGGAATAGATCTGCCACCCAGGACGGACCCGGGGCTTTCAGTGGTTGCGCCAGAGCCTGCTCGACCACCAGTGTCTGCTGGATCTCCTCGAGGTGTGTGCCCGGATACCGAGCTTCTGCTTCGGTGATGCCCCGCCGCAAAGTGAGCACGTAGTTCCGTTGATCCGAACTCGATTTCGACGCCGCGGCGCAGCTAGTTGGCGATCGGCCAACAAGCGACCTACTACTGGGCGGGAGATGGCTCCAGTCGGTGCCAGTCGGTGTTCTCTTGGTAGGCAGCCGCGATTTGTACCGCGGTCTCCTCACGGAACGGTCCGGCAACGAGTTGGCCACCCATCGGCATTCCCGAGGGATCCAATCCGACCGGCAAGGTCACCGACGGCAGACCGCTCATGGTGAACGGCACTGTGAAGCGGTGGATGCGAGCCACCAGATCGCTCGACATCGCGACCATATCCGCTGCCGGAGGTGTCACGAACGGCAATGCCGGCATGGCGATCGCGTCCACATGACTGAGGACGGCACGCATCCGCCCCGAGAAGTCCGCTCGGCGCTGCAACAGTTCGTCGTATTCGACAGCGGTCATCCGGGAACCGTCGGTGATGAGATCCGCCAGCGCACCGCCGTATTCACCCTCACGTTCGGCAAAATTGGCCCGGTGTCCCCGGGCGGCCTGAACGCCACAGATGCCGAACCAGTCCTCGTTGATCTGGCGGGCATCCGGGAGACGCACCGGCGACAGCCGGGCTCCGAGACCCACCAGGACGTTCAGCATGTCGCGGACCGCATCCGACACCGGGCGCTCGACGTCTTCGCTGATCCAGGTCTCGTCGATCCCGATCACGATGCCGTCGAGCCGTGCCCCGGATTCGGCAAAGTGGGGAATGGGCTCGTGGGCGGCTGTTGGATCGGCGCTGTCGGGTCCCGCCATCGCCTCCAGGATCATCGCCGCGTCCACAGCACTTCGCGCGATGACCCCCACGTGGTCCAACGAGGCCGCCAGCTCGAACACACCGGCTCGACTGACCCGCCCCCAGGTGGGCTTGATCCCGGTCGAACCCGTGACAGCAGAGGGCATTCGGATGGAGCCGCCGGTGTCGGAAGCGAGTGCCGCGTAGGCCAGACGCGCCGACACCGCTGCCGCGCTGCCGCTGGACGACGCCCCCACCCAGCGGTCCGGGTTCCACGGATTGCGGGGCGCGAGAAACGGCGGGGTGTGCTCGGCGTACACACCTTCGGTGGTGTGCACCTTTCCGATGATCACCGCCCCATGATCGAGCAGTCGCGTCACCGCAGTCGCCGAACCAGTCGCCAGCATCCCACGGCGGGAGGGCATTCCGATCTCACTGGGCCACCCGTCCACATCGAAGATGTCCTTGACGGCGACGGGCACACCGTGCAGCGGACCGCGTGAACGACCCGAGGCGATTTCCGCGTCCAAAGCTGTTGCCCTCGCCCGTGCACCCTCGGCGTCGACAAACGAGTACGCGCCGATCGCCTCGCACGTGGCGTCGATACGGTCCAGGAGTTCATCGGTCACCGCGCGTGAGGTCAGCTCTCCGCTGTGGATCCTCCGCGAGACGTCGACCAGAGACAGCCCTACTGCACTCACTTCTTCTCCTCATCATTTGCGGGGGTGGCCAGAAAGCGCTCACTGTCCTCAGCGGTCTGATCCATGTGGGCCGCCATCGCCTCGCGCGCCACATCAGGCAGGCCCGCCTCGATCGCGGCGAAGATCCCTCGATGATGTTCCAGGGCGTTTCGGCGGATCTCAGGCACTGCAGATGTTTTGGTGCGCCCCTCGTGTACTGCGGCGCCGAGCGGCTCGAGCAACACCGCCAGGAACGGATTGTGGGTGGCGGCGAAGATCGCCCAATGAAACTTGAGGTCCGCGGCAACGATCTTTTCGAGGTCGCCGGTCTCCATCGCCTGTTCCATCTCGGTGATCGCGTCGCCCAGATCGGCAAGATCTCGATACGTGCGCCGATGCGCGGCCACTTCTGCGGCACCGGTTTCGACAATCCTGCGAAGTTCGATGAGCTGCCGGGCGGTCTCGTGGTCGTTGGCGACCCGCGCGGCGAGCAGCGCCGGCTCCAAGGCCGTCCATTCCGACAGCGGGTTCACGAAGGTGCCCCGCCCGCGCTGCACGCGGACAATGTTTCGCACCCTCAGCGACTTGATGGCTTCGCGCACGGTCAACCTGCTCACCGACCATTGCACTGCCAGTTCCGATTCCGAAGGGAGTGCCTGATCAGGCCGGAACTGCCCGTCGGTGATCGCAGCGAGCAGATGCCCTGCCACCTGATCTGAGAGCGAGTCCCCCATACCGTGTCCTCACATCTGATGAATTGATGAGCCACTGTATCTCATGGCCGAAAGACCGCAGCTATCCCGAAACATCTGATGTCTCGAACACTGCCGTAGGACCGTGAAATCAGGTCTTTTACAGCCTCTTTCGTAGAAGTATACAAAAAGCTGGACAGGACCCCTATGCTTGCGTCACGATGTGAACATCAGATGTCTGATGAAAACTGATGTCCGATGAAAACTGTCGACGACCTTCTCCCCCTTGCGGCGGACCAAGCCCATCGCACCGAGACGAAGAACAGGAGCGCCCATGTCGCGCCGACTCGAAGCCCGAAACATCGGCATGACGTTCACCGGCACCGGCGACCCGAACGTGGTGTTACGTGATCTCACTTTCCACGCGGACGAGAACGAGTTCGTCTCGTTCGTCGGCCCCAGCGGCTGCGGTAAGTCAACCCTGTTCAACATCGTTGCCGGCCTGATCGAACCGACCACGGGCGACGTCTTTGTCGAGGGCGAGCGATCCACCGGCCGAGCGTCGAAGAAGGTCGGATACGTGCTGCAGAAGGACCTTCTCCTGCCGTGGCGCACCATCATGGACAACGTCATACTGGGCCTCGAGGTCCGCGGTATCAGCCGCAAAGACGCGATCGCGCGCGCCGAACCGCTGTTCGAGACCTACAACCTCGTCGGGTACGAAAGTGCCTATCCCAACGCAATCTCCGGCGGAATGCGCCAACGGGCCGCACTCATGCGCACCTTGGTGATGGATCCTGACGTGATCTTGATGGACGAGGCATACAAAGCGCTCGACTATCCCCTCAAGATCGCACTCGAAAGCGAACTGTTGCAAACAGTGAAATCGCTTGGCAAGACCGTCATTTTTGTCACCCACGACATCGAGGAAGCTGTGACGTTGAGCGACCGCGTCTACATCATGAAAGCCCGGCCCGGCGAGATCGTCTCCGAGATCTCCATCGATCTCCAGATCGAATCCACGCGCATCAACGAGCGGCGGCTTGCGCCACGCTTCAACGAGTATTACGAGACCATCTGGCGCAGCATCGGCGACAAGGCGATGGCGGCATGACCGCGGCCCGGGAGACCGAACGCACTCCAGACACGAGTTCGGCACAGCGGCAGCGCAAGCGACGTCTGACCGAAAGGCCCATGTTTGTCATGGGCCTACAAATCCTGATCGTTGTCGGCCTTCTGGCCGCCTGGGAGATCGGGGCAGCCCTCGGCGCCATCGACACCTTCCTGTTCTCCTCTCCCAGCCGCATCGCGGAAGTCCTGGTCCGGCGAGCAGACTCAGGCCTGCTCTGGACCGACATCGGCGTCACGCTC
This sequence comes from Mycobacterium sp., assembly GCF_049647605.1. Classification (GTDB taxonomy): domain Bacteria; phylum Actinomycetota; class Actinomycetes; order Mycobacteriales; family Mycobacteriaceae; genus Mycobacterium. Next base: position 11,086 of record NZ_JBARXZ010000004.1, read on the forward strand.
ATGGAGACGGTCCTCGGCTACCTCGTGGGAGCCGTCGGCGGATCCATTCTCGGACTGGCACTTTGGTACTCGAGCTTTGTTGCCGGGCTCACCCGCCCGTTCATCGCCGCGATCGGCGCCATCCCGATTCTGGCGATCGCACCCCTGATCATCATCTGGTTCGGCACCGACATCATCTCCAAGATCGTGATCGTCGCCCTGAGTTGCGTGGTCGTGTCATTGACCAACGCCTATCGCGGTGCGCAGGAGGTCGACCAGGACTGGATCAACCTGATGCGCTCATTCGGGGCGACCAAGACCCAGACATTCTTCAAGGTCATCGTTCCCGGCGCCGGCCCCTGGGTGATGCAAGGTCTGCGTCTCAATGTCGGCTTCGCGATCGTCGGCGCCATCGTCGGCGAGTTCATCTCCTCCAGCAGCGGCATCGGCCACATGATCGTCCAAGGCAGCGCGACATTCTCGCTGTCGACGGTCTTCGCCGGCCTCTTCATCGTCATCCTCATGGTCGGCTTCCTGACTCTCGTCATGCGACTTGTAGAACGAATTCTCCCCGGCGCCACCAAAATCGAAAGGAAATAATCTCGTGTTCACCAAGCGTCGCCTTTTCGGCACCGCACTGGCTGCAGCCACTGCCGCCTCACTCATCGCTTGCTCCTCGGAGCCCAGCGGCGAACAATCCTCTGAGGTCCGGATCAACCAGGCCTTCCAGTCACTGCTCTACCTACCGCTCTACGTCGCCATCGACGAGGGTTACTTCGAGGAGCAAGGCGTCAACGTCAAGCTCACCACCGGGGGCGGCGGTCAGAACTCCTGGTCCTCGGTGCTCGGCGGTACCGACGACTTCTCCATCCACGACCCGGTCTTTGCGCCGATCTCGCACGAAAACGGCGGACCCGGGGTGGCGGTTGCCTCGATCCAGAACGCACCGGCGGTGTGGGTCGTGGGCAACGAAGACGAGTCGCTTCAGGCTGACGTCACCGGCTTCCAGGGCAGCAGTGTGGTGACGATGCCCGAACCCGACAGCACGTGGGCGTTCTTCAACTACCTCATGCGTGAGAACTCGCTGGACCCGAACACGGTCGACATCACCGAGGCGTCCGTCGGCAACGAGCTCGGCCCGTTCATGAGCGGCCGCGCCGACTATGCACTTGCCACCGAACCGCAGGTGAGCCAGGTGGAAGCGCAGGGCAAGCATGCAGTCTTCTCGTTCTCCGAGATCGAGGACTGGTACCCCTTCGCCTTCTCGTCACTGATGAGCACCGAGAAGTACGTTGACGAGAACCCCGAGTCGACCCAGAAAGTCGTGAATGCCCTTCAGCAGGCGTCCACCTTCATCTACACCAACACAGATGAGGCCGTGGCGATCGCGCAGAACTACTTCCCCGACCTCGAAGGCGACGTGATCGCCTCCGCGGTGAAGCGTGAACTCGAGGCCCGCGCCTACCCGGAGAACGTCGAGATCACCCAGCAGGCATGGGACAACAACATGCGCATCGCGGCGTTCGTCGGCAGCATCAAGGAATACCCAAGCGAGGCGACATCTTTCGCGACCAACGTGAACAACACGTTCGCCGAGAAAGCTGCAGCAGAGTACGCCAAGTAGTCAATGGTGGTGGTGAAC
>NZ_JBARXZ010000005.1:0-3783 GCF_049647605.1 Mycobacterium sp.
CCGAACGCTGCGCCGAGTACCCGATCTGGCTGCACACCTACAATCACCACCGCGGCCACACCGCACTCGGAGGCAAAACACCCGCTAGCTGTGTACCTAACCTCTCAAGTCAGTACAGCTAGACCGGCGGACGGGCGACTGTTCGCACTCGACTTGCGTGGCCGAGTACCTTGATTGGGCGAACGAGTTGGCCGGGCGGCCGCGGACGACAGGTTGATCCTGCACAGGGGGAGGAGGGGCAACCGGTCGTTCGAGGAAAGTCCGGACTTCACAGAGCAGGGTGATTGCCAACAGCAATCCGAGGTGACTCGCGGGACAGTGCCACAGAAAACAGACCGCCGGTGACGGTAAGGGTGAAACGGTGCGGTAAGAGCGCACCAGCATTCCGGGTGACCGGAATGGCTAGGCAAACCCCACCCGAAGCAAGGTCAAGAAGGTCATGTGGGGGCGTGACTGCGCAGGCGCTCGAGGGCTGCTCGCCCGAGCCTGCGGGTAGACCGCTCGAGGTACCCGGCAACGGTGTACCCAGATGGATGGTCGCCACCGCTCCCTCCGCGCCACGCGGGGAGGGAGCGGGACAGAATCCGGCTTACAGGCCAGCTCGTTCGCCTCAGAGCTTGCCGACAGATTTGTTCAGCTTGGCCAGCGCGGCCTCTACCTGGGAGCGGGCCCGTTCCGCCAGGTCGTGTTCACGCTGGTACAGCAGACCGTAGGTGAAGGTGTCCTCGCCGGCGACGTGTGCGGCATCGGCCTGGTGCAGCAGATGCGCGCGGCTGACATAGCTGTCCTGATGATCGCCCAGCAAAGTCTGGATCTGCTTGGCGGCTGAGGACACCTTGTCCGCACCCAGCGCTGATGCGGTGTACCGCAGCCGCTTGGCGCTCTTGCGGATCCGGTGCAGGGCCTCGTCCCGATCCTCGGTGGCCTCCTCGGCGGCCTTGGCGGCCTTGCGCACCCGTTTGTAGGCCGAATTGATCGTCACCGGCGCCGGTGGATCGTCGGCGGCGGCGATCTCGATGGTCACCAGCTCTTCGAGCGCGTCGAGCAAGCGGAAATACCGGGTGGTGCGCATGGCTGCCAGCGAGCGGCGATGCCCGACGCCGTACCGCTTGTGCGCCCCGTCGACCAGACGTTCCCGCACCGGGCCCCGAACCAGTTCACTCGGCAGTTCGTCGAGCCCGCTCTGATAGCGCTCCGCAAGCACCTCGGCGTCCCGGGCCACCCCGAGAACAGCGGCCAGGCTCCGCAACTCATCGAGCACCCAGCTGTCGTCGGTCAGGCCGAAGGACTCCTCGGACTCCTTGAGCAGGCTGCGCAGCTTCCGGGTGGTCACCCGCATCTGATGAACCGAATCCCAGACATCGGCGCGCACCGCCCGATCCCACTCCAGCAGCTCACCGACCAATTCGGCGACGGCGCGGTGCACCGGATCCTTGGGCGCGGCGGGCCGGGACGGGGAAGTGCCGCCGGTGGCGAGCACCCGCGCCAACTTGGAGCCCTGCCCTGCAGGTGCGCCGCCGGCGTCGAGCAGCCGGTTGCACAGCCGGTCGAGCAGACCGGGATCGGCATCCGGGGTCAGCAGCTCCAGCTCCCACTCCCGCCACGCCTGCTCGTCGCCACCGGCAGCCCAGGCGGTCACCTGGTCATCGCAGAACTCGGCCAGCGGCGTGCCGTCGGTCCCGTGCAGCAGGTTGATGTAGCGCGTCGTCGTGATCCGGGCGACCGGGGCCAACGGGCGGTCACGCACGATCGCCAGCACCACGTCCAGCAGGTCGGCCGGCACGGTGTCCTCGTCGGAGGAATCGAGCGGCACCCGCACCTCGGTGCGGGCGTCCTGACCGGCCGGCAGTTTCAGGTGCCAGCCCTCGTCTGAGCCGCCGGTGCGGCGGCGCAGCGTGATCTTGTGGGCCGCCAAGTCCTGCCCGGCGGTGTCGAAGTAGACCGCATCCAAGGACTCGGCCGGAGAGAGCTCTACCCGGGCGACGGCCGACAAACCGTCGAAGGATGGGGAGACCGTCGATTCGGTGACGTCGAACTTGCGCTCGACTTCCTTGTGCCGGGTCGGTTTTGCGGCTGCCATGTCCACCTTCGGTCCTGTGCGTGTGGAAGAGTTTGAACAGGGTCCCACATCCAGGTGAACAGATGGCGTCCGAAGACGGTGAGCTGCACCTGCGCTGTCCGACGGCCGGGTGAACTCCCGTCGGCGCCGGCGCGCGTGCCGAGGAGCCCGATGTCGGCATGGAAGTTCTTGCGGCAGATTTCATTCCGGGCCGTAGATCGGGCTGCCGGAACCGCCGGATGCAAGAATGTGACACATGCGCACCGAAGGCCGAGGGCGTCCACGTCTGGAGGAGTCACGCCGGCCCGGTCAAACCGCGCGCGAAGAGATCCTCGACGCCGCGGCCGAGCTGTTCACCACCCGCGGCTACTCCAGCACCTCCACCCGCGCCATCGCCGAAGCGGTCGGCATCCGGCAGGCCTCGCTGTATCACCACTTCGCGACCAAGGACGACATCCTCGACGCGCTGGTCGCCGGCACCGTCGACGCGCCGTTGATCCTCGCCGGTGAGTTGCTGGCCCAGACCTCGCCGGCGGCATCCCGGCTGCACCTGTTGATGGTCAGCGACGGCCTGCAACTGTGCGGCGGCCGGTGGAACCTCGGTGCGCTGTACCTGTTGCCCGAACTGCGGGTCGAGCGCTTCGCCGGATTCCGGGCCAAGCGCGCTCAGCTGCGGGGGCACTACGGCGAGCTGGCGCGCCAGGTGATCACCGAATGTGACGGCGTCGCCGATGCCGACGACCTGCCGTTCCGGCTGGTGGAATCGGTGATCAACCGGCGCTCCGATGACAACGGCTGCCCCGAGGAACAACCCTGGGTGATCGCCGACGGCGCGCTGCGTTCGCTGGGCTGGGCAGGGGACTTCGCGGCGCTGCGGAGGGGGACCGTGGATCACTTGTCCAGCGCACCCGTTACCGTCGGGGCATGACCTCCACCGACTTCCAGACCCTGCAGTACGTGCAATCCGGTGCCGCCGTCACCATCACGCTGAACCGGCCGGAGTCCGCCAACGGCATGAACGACATCATGACCCGCGAGCTGGCCGCGGCCGCCGAACAGGCCGACAACGAGGCCACCAAAGTGGTGGTGCTGACCGGTGCCGGCCGATTCTTCTGTGCCGGTGGCGATCTGAAGGCGATGGCGGCCTCCCCGCTGGGGCCCGGACCGTTCGTGAAGGGCATCGCCGACGACCTGCACCGGGCGATCTCGACCTTCGCGAGGATGGACGCCGTACTGGTCACCGTCGTCAACGGCGTGGCCGCAGGGGCCGGATTCTCACTGGCCGTCGCCGGTGATCTGGTGCTCGCCGCCGACAAGGCGTCATTCACGATGGCCTACACCAGGGCCGGGTTGAGCCCCGACGGAAGCGCCTCCTACTACCTGCCGCGGCTGGTCGGGCTGCGGCGCGCCCAGGAATTGATGCTCACCAACCGCACCCTCTCGGCCACCGAGGCGCAGGAATGGGGGCTGGTCAACGAGGTGGTCGAAGCGGAGACGCTGCCGCGGCGAGTCCTCGAGATCTCGAGTCAGATCGCTTCGGGGGCAAAGCAATCCAACGCCGCGGTGAAGAAGCTGCTACTCGCGTCCTTCGGCAATGACATCGAGACGCAGATGGCCCTGGAGGCCGATCTGATTGCGGCAAACGCCGACGGTGCCGACGGCCGTGAAGGTATCGACGCCTTCCTGAACAAACGCCTGCCGGACTTCAGCTGAATCGGACGCCC
>NZ_JBARXZ010000006.1:0-4270 GCF_049647605.1 Mycobacterium sp.
GGGTGATCGCACCGGCGCCGCCGTCGCCGCCGTTGCCGGAGATCAGCCCGCCGCGACCGCCGTTACCGCCGGCACCGCCGTTGACCTGGGCGATACCCGCACCACCGTCACCGCCGTTGCCGAACCAGCCGGCCGCGCCGCCGCGGCCCCCGTTGAAACCGGCTCCACCGTTGCCGAAAAATCCGCCGTTTCCACCGTGGCAGGCGGTGATTCCGGCACAGGTCTCGGCATCAAAGGAGAAGCCGTTGCCCATGATGATGCCGCCGTTGGGATTCGCCGCGGTGCCGTTGCCGAAGAAGAAATTGACAAATGTCTGCGGTGTCGCAAATGCGCCCAGGGGCGAAATATTCGGGATGCTGGTCACCGCGGCACGATCGAGGTTCACCTCGGCCGTCGTGTCCCGTACCGCGGGAGCCGAGGCAACCTTCGCCTGGGCCGCAGAGCTTTCCAGCGCCGAGGTCGACTTCTCCGCAGCAACGGACTCAGCACGCTTGGCCACTACGTCGGAGGAGTCGGCATCCTTGACTGAATCACGGTGCAAGGAACCAAATCTGGCCGTCTTCTTGGTCGAGTCACCATCGGAATCGCCGGACTTCGAACCCGAGGACTTCGATTCGGTGTCGCCCTTGTCCGCAGACCGGCCCGGACCCGTATCCCGCGAGGACTTGGAGGACCTATCAGCACCTGACTTCGAGGGCTTGCTGTCCGATGACTTGCTGTCCGATGAGGATGAACTCGACGAGCCCGAGTCCGAAGAACCGGTGGAATCGGCGTGGGCCACGCCCGGCATCGCCACCATCGCCGCACCCATACCGAGGGCGAAGACGCCGGCGCCGACCCAACCCGCCGCGCTGTAATGACCACACTGCTGCGAGGTCGCCGGCTCCGGGTTCGCTGCGCTCAGCCCAGGAACCCGCACACTCTTTGCTGAACCGGCCCGATGCCGACCCTTCTTTGCCTTCGCAGCCTTGGTCATTCCCACCAGCGATCCCCCAATCAATTGCGACTAGTCCCGCCGCCAGATTTGCGACGCCGGCAGCAGCATAAAGGCAATTGACGATTACGTCACTACAATCGAAACATCCCGACACCTACGTCTCGGTAAGTTGCTGTCCGTTCAGTACTCGTTAACCACAACACGGGCGACTCCACCAAAACAGCATTGCCAACCGCATCACTGCGCGAGCCCCATACTCTCAGCTAGTTGCCGAAGGTAATGAAAACCATTGCTGTCACCTTCGCATCCGAGCCCGCAGTTCTCGATCCGACGAGTACGGTGGCGACGACAAACACCCGTTGGGTCAACGTGAAAACGAGGAAAGAGGCGCCATGATCGACGTCAACGAGATCGAGACCATCCGCAACGTGCAAGTCCCACAGGGCTTGGGTAACTGCAAACAACTGGTCACGTGGCTCGTGGCGGTTGCGGAGAACACCGAGGGCGCCAATCAGAACCCCAGTGCCCATCTGCAGACGTTGATCAGTCTGGTCGTCGGGTCGCAGCTCGAGATCATCAACACCCTCGCCGGCATGGAGGAAAATCTCGGCAAGCTGAGCGAAGATCTGAAGCGGCTTCAAGCGCAGAGCTGACGCGTCGGGCAGGCGACTGGAGCCGAGCGCGATTGACCTGCGCCGATACCCAGAACGGGACGCCGTCTCGCCCGGCTTCTGCGCCCTGGCCCACCATCGTCGCCGGCAACAAGCGCCTCTACGATGGGCACCATGGCCGACGATGCTCTGGCGATCACCGATGTTCCGTTCAGCCACGACCCCTGGGTGGCGGCGCGCAGCCGTTACGACGGCATGCCATACCGGCGGGTGGGCAACTCCGGGCTGCTGCTGCCGGCGATCTCACTGGGGCTCTGGTACAACTTCGGCGACAACCGGCCCTTTGACGGCCAGCGCCAGATCTTGCGCTACGCCTTCGATCACGGCATCACCCATTTTGACCTGGCCAACAACTACGGCCCACCGTACGGCTCCGCCGAGGAGAACTTCGGCCGGATGCTGCGTCGCGACTTCAAGCCGTACCGCAACGAGCTGATCGTCTCCACCAAGGCAGGCTGGGATATGTGGCCGGGACCGTACGGTCAGCTCGGCAGCCGCGCCTACCTGCTGGCCAGCCTCGACGAGTCGCTCGACCGGCTGGGCCTGGACTACGTCGACATCTTCTACTCGCACCGCATCGACGCGACGACGCCGTTGGAGGAAACCATCGGCGCACTCGACACCGCCGTCCGATCGGGCAAGGCCCGTTACGTCGGCGTCTCGTCGTACTCAGCCGAAAAGACCACGCAGGCAGCCGAAATCGCCAAACAACTCGGCACTCCCCTGGTGATCCACCAACCGTCGTACTCGCTGCTGAACCGCTGGGTCGAAAACGGTCTCACCGCGGCGCTGTCCGATGCCGGGATGGGCGCGATAGCGTTCACCGCCCTGGCGCAGGGCCTGCTGACCGACCGCTACTTGCAGCGGCCCGCCGTTGACATAGAACGCGCCACCGCCCGACCGACATTCGACGACGGGCTGATCACCGAGCAAGTGCGCGACCAGCTTCGCGGACTTGCCGGCGTTGCCGAGCGGCGGGGGCAGTCGCTGGCCCAGCTGGCGCTGGCCTGGGTGCTCCGCGATGCCGGCGTCGCCTCGACGCTGGTCGGCGCGTCCAGCGTGGAGCAGCTCCAGGAGAACCTGGGAGCCCTGGACAACCTGACCTTCAGTCCGGAAGAACTCGCCGAAATCGACCGGTATGCAACCGATTCCGGTATCGATTTGTGGCGCGAGAGCTCGGACATCTGAGAACCGGAAGGACGATATGGAAACCTGGGACGCACTGCGCTCACGACGGAATGTACGCAGCTATCTGACGGACGAGGTCACCGACGACGACCTGAACAGGATCGCCGAGGCCGGCTGGCGATCCCCGTCGGCACGCAATCAACAGCACTGGGACTTCATCATCGTGACTGATCACGAACAGCTACAACAGCTTTCGACAGTCTGGCAGGGCGCCAAGCACATTGCCTCGGCTCCGGCCGCGATCGCGCTGGTGATCCCGGAGCCGCCCGATGAGCGCACCGCACTGGTCGATCGGTATGACCTGGGACAGGCGACGCTGGCGATGATGCTCGCTGCAACCGATCTCGGCATCGGCACCGGCCACTCCTCGGTGGGCGATCAGGATCTGGCCCGCAAGCTCCTGTCCGTTCCGCAGGGATACCTCGTGGCGCATCTGATGGGCATCGGCTACCCCGCCGACCGTCCCCTCAAGCCGATCCTGAAGCCCGATCGGCGACCGTTCGACGAAGTTGTCCACCGAGGGCGCTGGAATGGTCACTCCCACTGACCCCTGCCCATGTGGCAGCAGCGGACCCTTCGGATCGTGTTGTCTGGCAATACACCACGGCGAGCCGGCGCAGACCGCCGAGCAACTGATGCGCTCGCGTTACAGCGCGTATGCCGTGGGCAATCTCGACTACGTGTGGCAGACCTGGCATCCGGCGACGCGGCCCGTCGGGTCGATGCCCGACGCGGTGCTCCCCTGGGTGCAACTCGACATCGTCGACACCGTTGACGGCGGACCCGACGACGAGTACGGCGAGGTCGAGTATCGGGCGCACTACCGCGATGGCACCGGAGTCGCGACACTGCACGAACGGTCCCGGTTCATCCGTCGTGCGGGTCGCTGGTTCTACGAGGACGGCGACATCCTCGACTGAACCCCAGTCAGCTCGGCCGGGTGTCGAGCCACTCGAAGAACTCGTCGGCCGAGAACACCGGCTTGCCGTAGTCGAGGGCTTTTTGCGCCTTACCGGACTGAGTGCCGGCCTCAGCGGTGACCAGGACCTCGCAACGAGTCTTGGTCACCGTTTTCACCGGGGTCAGCCCGGCCGCGGTGGCCAACACCTCCATCCGCTCTCGCGGCACCTCCACGCCGCTGTCATCCAAAGCGGTTCCGGTGAAACAAATCCGGGCGCCTGGCACCAGCACCTCGGCAATCGCCTCCCCCGCAGGCATCACATCGGCGTCGACGATAGAGGCACCCAGCAGCGCTTCGGCTCTGCGTAGCCGCGCCAGCACGGCGTCGGTGAGCCGGACCCGCGAGGCCGCGCGGCGCAGCTGGAAGGCCACCGATTCGCGGGCACCGGCCAGCCACTGCGAGCCGCCGGGCACGACGGGTGCGGCGCCGTCATCCAACAACACCGCGCTCACCCGGTGGCTGACCTCCAGCAGCGCCGACAACGCCGGCAGTGTCGCCGACACCGGTGTGGAC
>NZ_JBARXZ010000007.1:0-38599 GCF_049647605.1 Mycobacterium sp.
GTTTTTGCGCCCAAACGTGAGTTTCGGCGCTAAAGGTGGCTAGCCGCCGGGTTGGGCCGTCGGCACCGGTGCATCCGTGGGCGTCGCGGGCGCGGTGCTCGGCAGATTCACCAGCGGCGTCGCGGACGTGACCGCCGACATCGACCGCCACTCCTCCCACGGCACCGCCCAATCCCAGATGTCGCCATCGGCGTACGACAGATCGATCCGGGTGCCGGTGACCTCCACCGGATCGCCGTAGAGCGCCGAGTGGAAATACTGCTCGGCGTCGGCGAGGGAAAGATTGATACAGCCATTGGTGACGTTCGAGTTTCCCTGCGCACCCGAGCTGGCCGGGTTGGCGTGGATGAACTCGCCGTTGTTGGAGATGCGCACCGCCCACCGCTCCCGCACATTGGCGTAACCGGCAGCCGGGTTGGTCATGTAGAAGTCTTCGTACTTCTCGGTGACCACGTGAACGCCACTGCGCGTCACATTGCGGTCGAGGTCCCCTTCGCCGTAGCTGCAGGCAAAATCCATGATCACACCGGCGTCGGTGAGCACCTGGATGCGGTGACTCGCCGCATCGGCCTTGACGACCTGGAACCGGCCGATGGTGAAATCGAGCGTCGAATCGGCGGCGCCGAAGGCGTTCGGGCCGAACGGCACGCCGTAGAGCTCGGCATCGACATGAACAGCGGTGCCGACCGGGTAGTACTCCCTGGTCCGCCAATGCACCCGGGATCCACCGACCTCGTCGGGCAGCCAGGCCCAGCTGCCCTCGACCGGCGGCGTCGTGGTCACCTTGAGAGCCTTCTCCACCTCTGCGCGATCCTCATCGGCGATCGCCGCATTGAACTGCAAGATGATCGGCGCCGCGACACCGACCGTCTGCCCGTCGGCCAGCTGGAACTGACCATTGACCGTGTAGGCCGGCGCCACCGTGGTGAAACTGCCCTCGACGGGCACCGTCTTGCCGTCCTCCCCGACCGCAGACCCGCTCCAGGTGTATTCGACTCCATAGCCGAGCGGCTCGTCGATGGTGAACGACGTCTTGTCGGGATCGAGGTTGCCGGCGACGACCTTGCCGTCCGGATTGGTCAGCGCAACCCGCTGCAGTACCCCGTCTTGTACCTGCACCTTGATCGGTGTCCGAGGCCCGACATCGGTCGCCGACACCGCCGGGGTGAAGGTGAGCGACGGCTCGGGGGTCGGGTCTGCGACAACCTCTTCAAGTTTGCTCGTGGCCTCCGAGCAAGCGGCGAGCACACCGGGGGCCACCACACCCAGCGCCAGAGCACCGAGCGCACGGCGCCTATTCATCGTCACGTCGACAAGGGTACGGATTCGGTGCTGGAGGTGCTAAATCCCCCAGTTCAGATCACACAGCCGATCAGGACGGGTTCCGGCTCGAGCCGAATCCCGAAGCGGGCAAACACCCCGTCGCGAACCTCACGGGCCAAAGCGACGATATCGCCGCTGCCGGCGCCACCTCGATTGGTCAACGCCAGGGCATGCTTGCTGGACAGTGCCGCGGCGGCATCCGGGCCCGGGTAGCCCTTGCCGAATCCGGCGTTCTCCACCAACCAGCCGGCCGCCAACTTCACCGCATCCCCGGCCGGGTAATGCGGAACCGGGCCGGCCACGCTTGATCGGATGGCGTCCAGATCCGCGGCGCTGACCACCGGGTTGGTGAAAAACGAACCCGCACTCCAGGTGTCGTGATCACCCTCGTCCAGCACCATGCCCTTGCGGCGGCGAAGCGCCAGCACCGCCTCCCGCACCTGGGTCAGCTCGGCCCGCGCGCCGGCGTCGACACCGAGCATGGTCGTCAGCTCCCCGTAGCGCAGCGGTGCGCTGCGTCCCGACGGATCCAACTCGAACTCCACCTCCAGCACCACCGGTACCGGGGTCAGGGTGGGGGGATGTTTGAGCACGCTGGTGCGGTACCCGAACCCCAGTTCATCGCCACTGACCCAGTGCACCTCACCGGTCGGCCGATCCAGCAGCAACACCCGGGTGATGGTGTCGGACACCTCGGTCCCGTAGGCACCCACATTCTGGACCGGGGTGGCCCCGGCCGACCCCGGAATCCCGGACAGGCATTCCAGACCGCCCAGCCCGGCGGCCAGCGCGGTGACCACCACGTCATCCCAGACCGCTCCGGCATCCGCACGGATCAAGGAACCGTCGAGGGTGATCCGCGGCGTCGCCAACCGCACCACCGTCAGATCGGTCAGGTCGTCGGCGATCAGGACGTTCGATCCGCCGGCCAACACCAGCGGCTGCTCGTCATGCAGCGTGCGCAGGGTTTCGGCGATCTGTTCGCTGGTGGTGCAGGTGATCACCCGGCGCGCCACCGGCCCCACCCGCAACGTGGTCGCCGACGCCAACGGCACCCACTCGGCCACCGACGCACCACCGAACAGCGAACCACTCACGGGCGGTAACGGTAGCCTCACGGGCTATGCCACGTTCATTCGACATGTCCGTCGAGTACGACGTCAGTGTCGAAGAGGTCCACCGCGCATTCAGCGACAAGCAATACTGGCTGGCCCGGCTCGCCGATACCGGAGCAGCGGAAACCACCCTGGATTCGTTGCAGGTGGACAGTGACGGCGGCGTCACCGTCACCTCGACATTGATCCTGTCCCGGGAGTTCCTGCCCGCGATCGCCACCCAGTTCCACGCCGGCGACATGCACATCCAGCGCCGGGAAACCTGGAACCCGGTCAGGGACGGCAAGGCAGCCGGCACCGTCGACTGCACCATCGCCGGGGCCCCTGCCACCATGACCGGCAAAACCTCACTGGTCCCGGGCACCGGCACTGGTGCACGGATGGATCTGCACGCCACGGTGGAGGTCCGGATACCGCTGATCGGCGGCAAGGTGGAGACCTTCATCGGGAGCCAGCTCACCAATCTGCTGATCGAGGAGCAGCGTTTCACCACCATGTGGCTGAGCGACCGGACCTGATGGCTCGCCGCCAGGATTACGTCATCACCTTCGAAGCACCGGCCGACCAGATCTACCGCGACCTCACCAGCCGGGAGTTCTGGGAGGCGCTGATGGCCTCCTACCAGTGGGTGTCACAGACCTCGGAGTTGACGGCGTTTCGCGCCGGCGAATCCGGCACCGACATCGAATTCCGGCAGGTGATGCCCCGCACCGATCTGCCGCCGATAGCGCGTGCGGTGATTCCCGTCGACCTGGCGGTCACCCGGGAACAGCATTTCGGCCGATACGACCACCACAACAACCGGGCCGACGGGCACTACCGGGCGACGGTGCCGGGCGGATTGGGACACTTCACCGGCCGCTACCACCTCAGCAACACCGCGACCGGAAGCCAGCTGCAGCTGGCCAGCGTCTGCAAGGTACACATCCCCCTGGTCGGCGGCACCCTGGAACAGCTGATCCTGTCGAACATCACCCAATTGTTCGATGCAGAGGGCGCTTTCATGACGTCCTGGGTCGCCGAACAGCACTGATGAAACCACTCGGGGCCATCACCCGTGGCACCACCGGCCGAAACCGGTTGCGCCGCTGCGACCGTTGGATGGTGAACTCCCCCACCATTCGGGAGGTGTTGCAGTCCTCGGCCGACCCACTCGTCGTCGATCTGGGATACGGCGCCCTGCCGGTCACCACCTTGGAGATGGCCCAGCGATTGCAGACGGTGCGTGCCGATCTGCGGGTTGTCGGACTCGAAATCGATCCCGAACGAGTACGCGTGGCCCGCGAAGCGGCTTCTCCAGACGCCGAATTCCATTTGGGTGGTTTCGAATTGGCCGGACTGCGGCCAGTTCTGCTGCGGGCGTTCAACGTACTGCGGCAGTACCCCGTCGAAGAGGTGCCCGGAGCGTGGTCAACGTTGCAGGCCGGTATCGCCGCAGGTGGTTTGATCGTCGACGGTACCTGCGACGAACTCGGCCGGCGCTGCTGTTGGGTACTGCTGGATCGCGACGGGCCGCTCAGCCTGACGCTGGCCTGCGATCCGCACCACATCGATCGACCGTCCGATCTGGCTGAACGGCTACCCAAAGCGCTGATCCACCACAATGTTGCGGGCCAACCGATTCACACCCTGCTGGAGGCGGCCGACCGAGCCTGGGCCGCCGCAGCCGGCCACAGCGTGTTCGGGCCGCGGGTGCGTTGGCGAGTGATGCTCACCGCGTTGCGGGACAACGGTTTTCCCGTCGCTGCCCAGCGGCGCCGGCTACGTGATGCCGTACTGACCGTGCCGTGGTCTCTGGTGAAGCCCATCGTCGTCGAATAGTAGTTCCGGCGGCCACCCGCTGACAGGCTCGGCAGCTGACGCCTACCCTGAAACCCATGCGAATCGCCCTGGCTCAGATCTCTTCGGGCACCGAACCGGCAGCCAATCTGCAACTGGTCGAGGAGTACACCCGGCGCGCCGCCGACGACGGCGCGTCACTTGTGGTGTTTCCCGAGGCCACGATGTGCCGGTTCGGGGTACCACTGAAGTCGGTGGCCGAACCCGTCGACGGCCCCTGGGCCGACGGGGTACGCCGGATCGCCGCGCAAACCGGGCTGACACTGGTCGCCGGCATGTTCAGCCCGGCGCCGGACGGTCGCGTCACCAACACCCTGATCGCGGCCGGCCCCACTGCCGACGCGCACTACGACAAAATCCACCTGTACGACGCGTTCGGGTTCACCGAGTCACGCTCGGTGGCCCCCGGTCGCGAGCCCGTCACCATCACCGTCGACGGCGTCACCGTGGGTTTGACGACCTGCTACGACATCCGCTTCCCCGAGTTGTATGTGACCTTGGCCCAGCGTGGTGCCGCCGTCATCACCGTCAGTGCGTCGTGGGGGGCCGGTCCCGGCAAACTCGACCAGTGGACCCTGCTGGCGCGCGCCCGAGCTCTCGACACCGGGTCGTACATCGCGGCTGTCGACCAGGCGTACCCGGGTGACGACATCGCCGCGACCGGCCCGACCGGTGTCGGCGGCAGTGTGGTGGCGTCCCCATTCGGGGAACCGCTGGCCGGCGCGGGCGCCGAACCGCAGTTGCTGACCTGCGATATCGATGTTGCCGGGGTCGCAAAGGCCAGGGAGACGCTGGCGGTGCTGAGCAACCGCGCGGAGTGCACGACTGCGGATAAGGCAGAATTGCGACGGTGACGAATCCGCCGCAGGGCCCTGACGGCCAGTCGTCGTGGGCCAGGCCTCCGCAAGACCCGCCGCCCGCCCCGCCCACGGAACGCATTCCGCAGCAGGGCGCGCCGGACCCGTCAACGCAGTACATCCCACGCACCCACGTGGAGGATCCAAGCCAGGCGACGGCGCCACCGCAGTGGTACCCGCCCTCGACACCCGAGCCGCACCTGGAGGAACCCCAGGAACGCGACGGCGGCATCCTCGGCTGGCTCAAGGACCCGCTGTCGCTGGTCCTGGTGGTTGTCATCGTCGTGGCGATGACCGCCGCCGGGCTGATCGCCGGTGAACTGTATGCCCGCAAACGTGCCAACGAAGTGGTGGGAGCTGCCGTCGCCTGCATCGTCGGCGACGCGGCAAACGCATCATTCGGGTTTGCACCGCCGTTCCTGTGGCAGCACATGACCGGGCATTACACCAACATCTCGATCGAGACGGCGGGCAACCAGATCCGCGACGCCAAGGGCATGAAGGTCGTCATCGACGTCGACGACGTCCGGCTCGGGTCCACCGGCACCTCCAGCGGCACCATCGGCTCGCTGGTGGCCAACATCTCCTGGAGCACCGAAGGCATCAAACAAACGGTGCAGGGTGTCATCCCCCTGTTCGGTGGCATCGTCTCCAACGTGACCACCAACACCGGCGACGGCACCATCCGCCTCGAAGGTGCCCTCGGCAGCGTTGTCGCCAAACCGACGGTTGTCGGCGGTGGGCTGAGCCTGGAGGTCCTGCAGGTCAGTGGCCTGGGCTTCACGCTGCCGCGCGAGACGGTCCAGCCCGCCCTGGATGTGTTCACCAAGCAGCTGACCAAGGATTACCCGATGGGCATCACAGCCGACAGCGTGGACGTCACCGATTCCGGTGTGAAGGCAGTGTTCTCGGCGCAGAACGCGAGCATGCCGCGGGGCGAGGAAGACCCCTGCTTCTCCAACCTGTGACGCTCAGCTGAGCCCGTCGAGAATGGTGCGCGATGCCGACAAACCCAATCGGGTTGCGCCGGCGTCAAGCAGGGCGACGGCGTCGGCGGCGGTCCGGATCCCGCCGCTGGCCTTGATCCCCAGCCGTCCGCCCACGGTGTCGGCCATCATCGAGATGGCCGGCACCGAGGCTCCGCCGGCCGGGTGAAAACCCGTCGAGGTCTTGACAAAATCGGCGCCGGCAGCGGCGGCGGCCCGGCATACGGCGATCAGTGTGTCGGCGTCGGCCAGGCTCAACAGCACCGCTGATTCCACAATCACCTTGAGCACCGCTGTCGGGATCGCCGCGCGCACCGTCGCAATGTCAGCCTGGACCGCGGCGACGTCGCCGGCCAGGGCCGCGCCGACATCGATCACCATGTCGACCTCGGTGGCCCCGTCGCGTACTGCCAGCTCGGCCTCCGCGGCCTTGACTGCAGAGCGGTGTTTCCCGGACGGGAACCCGGCCACCGTCGCCACCGCCAGGTCGGCGGGACCGGCGGCCACCGCAGCGGCGACCATCGACGGCGACACACACACCGCGAATACGCCCAGATCGACAGCCTCGTTCACCACGTCGACGACATCGGTGTCCGTCGCCTCCGGCTTGAGCAGGGTGTGGTCGATCAACGCGGCAACCCGCTCACGCGTCCAGGTCTGGGTCATCAGAACGGCTCTTCCGTGCCGCCGGGGTTACAGTTCGCGGCGTACATCTCAGCCTCACTGACCTCAGGCCGCCATGGCTCGAGATTCCAGCTGGCCTTACCGGGGTTCATGATCTCGGCAAACGCCCAGTGGCAGAGGAATTGCTCCCGCATACCGGCGATGGCGGCATCGGGTGACAGCGTCAGCACCTCGCCCCAGGCCTCCTCACCTGCGGTGCGGTGACCGATTCCGGAACCGGAACGTCCGGCCGCCGTCGGATACACCCGCAGGCTGGACAGATCGCCCCACTTCGCCCACTCGACATGGGAGACGTACGGCGGCGCCGGATCCTGCGCCTGCGCCGGTGGCGCCAAGACGATGCCGACACTCACGCAGGCTGCAGCCACGGCTGAAATCAGTCGCATCGATCTAGCGCGTCTTTCCCTGGACTTCAAGCAGTTTCGGTCTCACATCGACCAGGTACACGCCGGCGGCACACGCCGCGATGGCCGACCCGAAACCGGGCCCCATCACCACAGCCAGCAGCAGCGCCACACCGAGGATGACCAGCCACACCGGCTTGGTCAGTTTGTCCACAGCGGTATAGGCGTCAGGCCGTTGCATTGCGCCGTGCACAAGCGCGTAGAGAGTCGCGATCAGGACGCCGATATGCACCACAGAAAGAACGACACCCGCCAACCCTTGAAGCATCACGCTGCAAGCCTAGGCGGGTGTCGTCGGGTACGTCGAGTTCCCTGTTCTCAGGTGCCCTGACTTCTCAGGCAACCGTCGTCTCGGGTGTCCTCTGGGTGAACCCTACTTCTGGGTGATCTTGGCTGCCGGAGCCTTCTTGGCGGGCGGGGCGACCTTCTTGGCCGGCGCGGCCTTCTTCGCGGGGGCCTTCTTGGCCGGCGCCTTCTTGGCTGCGGCCTTCACCGGGGCAGCTGCTTCTTCGGCCTTCTTGGGCAGCTCCACGCCGACCAGCTTGGCGGCACGCTCACCGACTGCCCGGGTCTGGGTCGCCACGGTGCCCAGCGCATCCTGGGTCAGTTCGACGGCGTGGTCGACGTAACCCTCGGCGCGCTCGGCGGCTTCTTCCAGTGCCGGCTGGGCCCGCAGCCGCTCGATGGCAGCTTCACCACGCTCGATGAGGTTGGTGTAGGTGGACTGGGCGTGCTCGGCGTACCCCTCGGCGATCTTGCGCAGCTCGTCGGTGGTCAGCTTGTCCTGGAGATCACCGAACTGCTTGGGGAGGTCTTCCTGCAGTTTGGTGATCCGCTCACGGGTCTCGTCGACTGCAGAGGTGAGCGCCGCGCGGCGCTCCTCGGCACGGGTGGTGGCATCGACGCGGGCCTCTTCGGCACGTTCGCGCAGGGTGGCGACGATCTCGTTGACGGTGGCCAGGGCCAGATCGGCAGCGCCGACGGCGGCGAGCAACGGGGCCTTCAGTTCTTCGACAGTCGGGTTCTCGACCATGGTTGATGTCCTTTCATACAAGGTATTCGGAAGTTGTTTGTTGTCAGCTGTTTCGGATGCGCAGAGATCAGTCAGTGGTGAACTCCTCTCGGGCAGCGTCGTTTTGCTGAACGGAGGCGTCGAGTTGGCGGGACGCCTCGTTTTGCTGGAGGAACGCCTCGTTCTGCTGGATGAATGAGGCGTAGATATCGAGCAGCACTTGCTTCTGCCGCTCGGAGATCGCCATGTCGGTGACGATCGCGTCCCGAACTGCGCCTGCCTCACCGGGTTCCAGAATTCCAGCCTGGACGTAGAGCACTTCGGCCGAGACGCGCAGCGCCTTGGCGATTTGATTGAGCACTTCCGCGGAAGGCTTGCGCAGCCCCCGCTCGATCTGGCTGAGGTAAGGGTTGCTCACCCCGGCCTTCTCGGCCAACTGCCGGACCGATACCTGCGCGGCTTCGCGTTGCGCCCGAATGAAGCTGCCGATATCGGAGGCTGCGTGAGTCACCGCGGCGGCCAGCTTGTCGTCCTGCGGCATAGCGGTTTCCCTTTCGCGTCGGCGTGGTATCAGTCAAGTGGTGCTCGGAGCTGACAAAACCCACCGTACGCACAAGTGCTAACAATTGCAAGCACTAGCTAGCGCAGGTCAGAATATGATCTGGGCCACCGTGTAGATCACCAGACCGGCCAGCGCACCGACCACGGTGCCGTTGATCCGGATGAATTGCAGGTCCCGGCCCACGTGGAGTTCGATACGGCGACTCGCCTCGTCGGCATCCCACCGTTCGATGGTCTCGGTGATGATCGCGGTGATCTCGACGCCGTACTGCGACACCAGATGCTGCGCTGCGCGCACCACCCAGTTGTCCACCTTGTCTCGCAATTCAGCGTCCGCACACAGTGATTCACCGATTTGGATCACCGCATCGGCGACCTTGCTACGCAACGCCGACGAAGGGTCGTCAACGCCCTCGAGGACCAGCCTTTTCAGTGTGCGCCAGGCAGTCTCGGCGGCGCCGGACACCTCGTCGCGGGCCATCAACTGTTCCTTGACCGCCTCGGCCTTCGCGATGGTGGCCGGATCGTTCTGCAGATCACCGGCAAACTCGAACAAAAACCTGGTCGCCGACCGGCGAAGCTCATGGTTGGGGTCACGCCGCACTTTGTCGGTGAAGTCCATCAACTCACGGTGAATGCGGTCACCGAGCAGCTGATCGACGAACTTCGGTGACCAGCTGGGCGAATCCCGGACAACCACCCGCTCGATGGTCTCCCCCGCGCCCAGCGACCATTCGAAGGCCCGGTCACACAACAGCTGGATGAGCGCTTCCTGCCGGTTCTCGGCGAGCATGGTCGCCAGGACGCGGCCCACCGGTGGCCCCCACTGCGGTTCGGCGATCCGCCGCACGATCATCTTGTCGATGACATGCTGGACGTCCTCGTCGCGCAGCAACTCCACCAGCACCCGCAGCACCGTCGCCGTCTCGGCGGCCACCCGCGCAGCGTTGGACGGCTCGGCCAACCACTTGCCGAGGCGTGCGGAGATGTCGGCGTCGCGGATCTTGGTCTCCACCACCGGCGCCGACAAGAAGTTCTCCCGCACGAAGGTCCCCAGACCTTCGCCCAGCTGATCCTTCTTCCTGCGAATGATCGCGGTGTGCGGAATCGGGATGCCCAGCGGATGCTTGAACAACGCCGTCACCGCGAACCAGTCGGCGAGCGCACCGACCATGCCCGCCTCGGCCGCAGCCCGCACATATCCCACCCAGGGAGCGGCTCCCCGCGACTGCGCCCAGGTGCAGACCAGGAACACCACGGTGGCACCGACCAGAAACCCGAGGGCCACCAGTTTCATGCTCCGGAGCGCACGTTGCCGCTGGGCGTCACCCTCGCGATCGGCCCCGGCGAACGATTCGGCCAACGACGTCCGCTCACCGTCGGACAGATTTCTCAAGGCCACTCCTCCATCATCCGCCATGCCGCCGCCACCACCGTGCGGTGCCGGATCCAGTTACTGTGACGCCGCCTCGGGACCAGATCCGGCCAGTGTCTGTTACTCGCACTAGTATCAGGGCCTAACGAGCGAACGGAATCACGCAACAGTGGCCCAACAGTCCCAGTCTGGACCCGTCAAGGTCGACGGGCGGAAAAGGCGCTGGCACCAGCACAAAGTCGAGCGCCGCAACGAACTCGTCGACGGCACCCTCGGCGCCATCCGCCGGCGCGGTCGTGACGTCAGCATGGACGAGATAGCAGCGGAAATCGGCGTCTCGAAGACTGTTCTCTACCGCTACTTCGTCGACAAGAACGACCTCACCACCGCCGTGATGATGCGTTTCGCGCAGACCACGCTGATCCCGAACATGGCCGGAGCGCTGTCCACTCAGCTCGACGGCTACGCCCTGACCCGCGAGATCATCCGGGTCTATGTGGAGACCGTCGCCGCCGAACCCGAGATCTACCCTTTTGTCTTCGCCAACAGCTCCGCCAGCAGAAGCAAAGTGATCGCCGACAGCGAACGAATCATCGCCGGCATGCTGGCGGTGATGTTCCGGCGACGCATGCAAAAAGTCGGGATGGACACCAAAGGCGTCGAACCCTGGGCCTACATGATCGTCGGTGGCGTCCAGTTGGCAACACACTCCTGGATGTCGCACCGCAGAATGAGCTCTGACGAGCTGATCGACTACCTGACGATGCTGTCGTGGAGCGCGCTGGTCGGGATCGTCGAGAGCGGCGGGTCCCTCGAGCTGTTCAGCAGCCAACCGCACCCGATGCCGCTGTTGCCTCCGCCGTCGGCCTGACACCGTTAGGCTCAGCCAGCATGGCTGATCTGCCCACTCTGTGGACTCACGAACCGCATAAAGTTCTCGCTTTCCGGCCGGGCGACAAGGTCGTCGACATCGACGCCGGAGCCACCCCCGGCTTCAAGGGAACCAAGGCCGACGCCCCCGCACTGCAGGCCGAACGCAACGACCGGTTCGCCGGCCTGCAAGAGATGCTCTACGCCAACAGCCGCTCCGGCGACTCCCGGTCAGTGCTGCTGGTGCTACAGGGCATGGACACCGCCGGTAAAGGCGGGATCGTCAAACACGTCGTGGGCGCGGGCAATCCGCAAGGGATCCGTTACACCAGCTTCGGTGTGCCCACCGCAGAAGAGCGCGCCCACCACTACCTGTGGCGCATCAACAAGGCATTGCCCGCGGCCGGCCACATCGGTGTTTTCGACCGGTCCCACTACGAAGACGTGCTCGTGGTGCGGGTGCGAAACCTGGTGCCACCCGAAGTCTGGGGCGGCCGATACGACGAGATCAACGCCTTCGAGAAAGAACTGGTGGACGGCGGCACCACCATTGTGAAGGTGGCGATGTTCGTCTCCCTCGAAGAGCAGAAGCAACGCCTCGCCGAACGTCTCGAACGCCCCGACAAGTACTGGAAGTACAACCCCGGCGATGTCGACGAGCGGCTGCTGTGGCCGGCCTATCAGGAGGCCTATCAGGCCGTCCTGGACAAGACGTCAACCGCCTACGCGCCGTGGCATGTGGTGCCGTGTGACCGCAAGTGGTACAGCCGCCTCGCGATCACCGAGCTGCTCATCGAAGCACTCAAGTCACTGGACATGAGCTGGCCGCCGGCTGACTTCGACGTGGCGGCAGAAAAGCAGCGCCTGGCGGAACTCAGCCCGTGATCCCGCCCTTGACGAGGGTGAACTGACCGATGTTGGTGATGCCGCGCTCGAAGAAGTCGGCACATCCGGTCAGGTACTTCATGTAGCGGTCGTAGACCTCCTGGGAGGTGATCTCGATCGCTTCATCCTTGTTCTCGAGCAGTTTCTCCGCCCACCCGCGCAGGGTCCGGGCGTAGTGCGGCTGCAGCAGGTGCGTGCGCTCGAGGGTGAAGTTCGAATCCGCGGCGAGCTTCTCGATGTCCTCGACCGCGGGCAACTGCCCGCCGGGGAAGATCTCGGTGCCGATGAATCGCATGAACTTCAGGTCGCTGATGGTCAGCTTGATTCCGTTGTCACGGAAGAATTTCTGGGTGTGCGCCAAAATGGTGTGCAGCAACATCCGCCCGTCGTCGGGCAGCAGGCTGTGGGCTTTTTCGAAGAATGCGGGATACCGCTCGGCCTTGAACGCCTCGAACGCCCCGATGGAGACGATCCGGTCGACCTTTTCGTCGAACTCTTCCCAGCCCTGCAGTCGCACCTCGACATGCCGGGACGTCTCGATGCCGGCCATCATGTTTCTCGAGTACTCGGACTGGTGCTTGCTGAGGGTGATCCCGATGACGTTGACGTCGAACTTCTCGACCGCCCGACGCAGTGCCCCACCCCAGCCGCAGCCGATGTCGAGCAGTGTCATGCCCGGGGTCAGGTTCAGCTTTCCCAGCGCCAGGTCGAACTTCGCGATCTGCGCCTCGTCGAGCGTCATGTCGTCGCGCTCGTAGTAGCCGCACGTGTAGCCCATGGTGGGGCCGAGGAACAATGCGAAGAATTCATTCGACACGTCGTAGATCGACTGAGATTCTTCGTAATACGGTTCGAGCTCCGAGTCAGCCACTTGCACTTCTTCGATAATCCTTTAACTCGAAACCATGGTTGCCGGAGGGCACGACGGCCGATCTCCGACTGGGCCCGGCGGGCCCACGGCTAGTCACAGTAACCAGCCGGCCTGGCAGTTGACAACGCAACCACCTCTGAGTGGTCATCTAGTAAGTATAGAAGCCTCTGCCGGATTTCTTACCCAGGCGACCGGCTTCGACCATCCGCAGCAACAGTGATGGCGGCGCGTAAAGCGGCTCTTTGAACTCTTCGAACATCTTGTCCGCAATCAGCTTCAGAGTGTCGAGGCCGATGAGGTCCGACAGCCGCAACGGGCCCATCGGGTGCGACAGTCCGGCAACAACGGCCTTGTCGATGTCCTCGAGGGTGGCGACACCGGCTTCGATCATGCGGATCGCCGACAGCAGATAGGGAACCAGCAGGTAGTTGACGACAAAGCCGGAGCGATCCGCGCAGCGAACCACCTGCTTGCCCAGAACCTCCCCGGCGAACTGCTCGGCGCGGGCTGCGGCCGCTTCCGTCGTCACCAGCGTGGTGACCAGCTCCACCAGCGGCAATACCGGCACCGGATTGAAGAAGTGCAGGCCGAGGACCCGACCGGGATTCTTGGTCGCCGCCGCGATCTTCATGATGGGGATGCTGGAGGTGTTCGACGCCAGCACCGCGTCCGGATCGGTGATGAGCTCGTCCAGCTCAGCGAAGATCTTTCCTTTGACGGTCTCGTCTTCGATCACGGCTTCGATCACCAGTTGCCGGTCCGCCAGATCGGCCAGTGTGGTTGTGAAGGTCAGCCGGCTCAGGGTGGCGTCACGGTCGGCCTCGCTGAGCTTGCCCGCTTTCACTGCGCGGTTCAGCGATGTGGTGATCCGTTCCCGGCCGGCCTCGGTGAACTTGCTGTCGGTGTCGAAGACCAGCACGTGAGCACCTGATTTTGCGGATACCTCTGCGATGCCCGAACCCATCTGCCCGGCGCCGATGACACCCACTCGTTCAATGCTCACTTCTGCCCTCTCTCCTTGCACATAACGTCAAACCCCGCTCAAGGTTTCTGAGCGGGGTCTTTCGTGTCAAATCCGGTTGCTGAATCCCGGCGAGCGCACGCATTTGTACGTGTGACACGGCGTGTCTTTGTACAGACCCGCGCGCTCGCCGAGAGATGGGAATCTAGTGGAACTGGCCCTCTTCGGTGGAACCCGCCAGCGCGGTGGTCGACGAGGTGGGATCCACGGTGGTGGCAATCCGGTCGAAGTAGCCGGCGCCGACCTCACGCTGGTGCTTGGTGGCCGTGTAACCGCGCTCTTCGGCCGCGAACTCGCGCTCCTGCAGCTCGACGTAGGCGCTCATCTGGTTGCGGGCGTAGCCGTAGGCCAGATCGAACATCGAGTAGTTCAGGGCGTGGAAGCCGGCCAGGGTGATGAACTGGAACTTGAAGCCCATCGCGCCGAGCTCCTTCTGGAACTTCGCGATCGTCGCGTCGTCCAGATGCTGCTTCCAGTTGAACGACGGCGAGCAGTTGTAAGCCAGCATCTGATCGGGGAACTCGCTCTTGACGCCCTCGGCGAACTTGCGGGCCAGCTCCAGATCGGGGGTGCCGGTCTCCATCCAGATCAGATCGGCGAACGGCGCGTAGGCCTTGGCGCGGGCGATGCACGGCTCGAGGCCGTTCTTGACCCGGTAGAAGCCTTCCTTCGTCCGCTCTCCGGTGATGAACGGCTGATCGCGCTCATCGACATCCGAGGTGATCAGGGTGGCGGCCTCGGCGTCGGTGCGGGCGATGACCAGCGTGGGGACGTCGGCCACGTCGGCTGCGAGCCGGGCGGAGGTCAACGTGCGGATGTGCTGCTGGGTGGGGATCAGCACCTTGCCACCGAGGTGGCCACACTTCTTCTCCGACGCCAGCTGGTCTTCCCAGTGCGAGCCCGCGACACCGGCGGCGATCATCGCCTTCTGCAGCTCGTAAACGTTCAGCGCGCCACCGAAGCCGGCTTCACCGTCGGCCACGATCGGGGCCAGCCAGTTGTCCACCGAGGTGTCGCCCTCGACCTTGGCGATCTGGTCGGCACGCTGCAGTGCATTGTTGATGCGACGGATCACCTGCGGCACCGAGTTGGCCGGGTACAGGCTCTGGTCGGGGTAGGTGTGGCCCGACAGGTTGGCGTCGCCGGCGACCTGCCAGCCCGACAGGTAGATGGCCTTGAGGCCGGCACGGACCTGCTGGACCGCCATGTTGCCGGTCAGCGCACCCAGGGAGTTGACAAAATCCATGTCGTGCAGCTGGTTCCAGAGCACCTCGGCACCGCGGCGAGCCAGGGTGCTCTCTTCGACGACGCTGCCCTGCAGGGCGACGACGTCAGCCGGGGTGTAGGTGCGGGTGATGCCCTTCCAGCGGGGATTGGTGTCCCAGTCGTGCTGGATCTGTTCGGGCGACTTCGGCGTGCCGACGGTCGACATTGACTGCTCCTTGGTGATGTGGCGAATCCGGGTGCAAAGCGATGACAGGCAAAACGTCTGACAAGAGTCCGAGTGTTGTCGGGATCGCCGACTTGTTAACACTTGAACTACTTCACTGGTGCGATAGACCCAAGATGCCATCCGACATATGCCCAGGTCCAGCACTTTTGCTGCCAACTTTCGCCACGACTTCACAAGACCTTGTTAATTTTGCGAAGATGCCGGGAAGCTGAACCGGTTCAGAACCTACCGGCCGGTAACCAGAACGGCGCAGGTCAAGAGGGAAATAACAGGACAACGGTACTGTTAAATCGAGAACAGCGACGCGATCGCTTTGGTCTCGTCGCCCACCACATATGTGAGCGTTGTAACAGTCCGGTCCGCCAGCTCGGAACCGAAGAGATCGGTCGACCCGGCCGGGTGAACATGCGACAGGATCTCCAGCTTGTCGCCCAGCGCCACGGCGGCGTCGTGCTCGATGGTCACCCGCAGCGGCCCGGCGAGCAACTCCTGATGTGAGTGCAGATAGTCCTCGATGACCGTCCAGTACACCGAGTTGTTCATGTGGTCGAACAGGTCGATATCGGACACCCGCACCGGGTAGTCGCGGATTTCGACGGCATCCTCGCGCCCCCCGGCCTTCAGGTAGGCCTTGAACCGCAGCCGGTCCACAGTGGTGGTTCGCCGCAATCCTTCGAGGAAGTCTTCGGAGATACGCGCCGGTCCCTGCGTTTCCCGGTTGATGTTGATCCAGAAGGCCTCGGACTCCATCAGCCCACCCTTGCGGCCGTCGATGCGCACCCGCATCTCGCACCACCGGTTGGACGTGCCCGAACACCACCGCCGCATCCTCAGCATGTCGTTGAACTCGATGGGCCGGATCAGGTCGACCATGGTGCGCCGCACGATCCACAGCGGATGGGTGTCTTCGAAACCCAATTCGCGCAGATGGTCGGAGCCGATGTCCTGGATGTGACGACAGGCCGCGTCGAAGCGCAGTCGACCGGTGCGATCGATATCCCCCACCCGCAACGGCCACTCCCGGTCGAAGACATCTGGATGCGGGTCCGGTACCGGCATCAAAGTCTTCGACAACCCCGTCGGCCCGTTGATGTTGCTCGCCATCGAACGCTCTCTCCGTCAATCCGTAACTCGCGGTCTCCAGATCCCCCGACCAAGCGCGATCATGCCAAACCTGCCGACCTCGGGCCACGCCAATCCATTTGCCAAGGCTGCGAAGGCAGACTTAACACGCGGGTACGCTGACCGAATGGCCAAGACCTTTGTCGGATCACGGGTTCGGCAGCTACGCAGCGAGCGTGGCTTCAGCCAGGCCGCCCTTGCCCAGATGCTGGAGATCTCACCGAGTTATCTCAATCAGATCGAGCACGACGTTCGGCCGCTGACGGTGGGCGTGTTGCTGCGCATCACCGAAGTGTTCGGCGTCGACGCCACCTTCTTCGCCTCTCAGGACGACACCCGGCTGATCGCCGAACTCCGCGAAGTCACCATGGACCGCGATCTCGGCATCGATGTCAACCAATCGGAACTCGCCGACATCGTGAGCACCCACCCGGCCATGGCCAAAGCCATGGTGAACCTGCACCGGCGTTACCGGCTCACCACCGCCCAGCTGGCTGCGGCCACCGAAGACCGGCACGCCGACGGCAGCGGTTCCGGCGCCATCACCATGCCGCACGAGGAGGTGCGCGACTACTTCTATCAGCGGCAGAACTACCTGCACGAACTCGACACCGCGGCCGAAGATCTCACCGACCGGATGCGGATGCACCGCGGGGACCTCGCCCGCGACATCGCCCAACGCCTCGCCCAGGTCCACGGAGTGCGGATCGTGCGCCGCATCGATCTGGGCAGCACCATCCTGCACCGATACGACCCCGAGACCAAGACGCTGGAGATGAGCGGGCACCTGTCCGGCGGCCAGCAGGTGTTCAAGCTCGCCGCCGAACTGGCGTACCTGGAATTCGGCGGGCTGATCGACACGATCGTCGCCGAGGGCAACTTCACCAGCGACGAATCTCGCGTGCTGGCCCGGCTCGGGCTGGCCAACTACTTCGCCGCCGCGGCGGTGCTGCCGTATCGGCAGTTCCACGAGGTCGCCGAGAATTTCCGCTACGACATCGAACGTCTCTCGGCGTTCTACGCGGTGAGCTACGAGACCATCGCGCACCGGCTGTCCACCCTGCAACGGCCGTCGATGCGCGGTGTACCGCTGTCCTTCGTCCGGGTGGACCGGGCAGGAAACATGTCGAAACGACAGTCTGCCACCGGCTTTCACTTCTCGTCGTCCGGCGGCACCTGCCCGCTGTGGAACGTTTACGAGACATTCGCCAACCCCGGGAAGATCGGCGTCCAGATCGCCCAGATGCCCGACGGCCGCCACTACATGTGGGTGGCCCGCACCGTCGAGCGCCGCGCGTCACGCTACGGTCAGCCCGGTAAGACGTTTGCGATCGGGTTGGGCTGCGAGCTGCGGCACGCGCACCGGCTCGTCTATTCGGAGGGACTGGACTTGTCGGGCAATGTCGCCACCCCCATCGGCGCCGGCTGCCGGGTGTGCGAGCGGGACAACTGCCCGCAACGCGCCTTCCCCGCACTGGGGCGCGCGCTCGATCTCGACGAGCATCGCAGCACCGTGTCGCCCTACCTGGTCAAGCAGTCATGACGCGGGTTCCCGCCACCAGCGGCGTGCGTGACATCGGGCCGATCAACTGGGTGATCTGCCGGCTCGGCGCCCGCGGGATCCGCGCACCCGAGTTCCACCTGTTCAACGCGCTGTCCCGGCACTCGACGCTGTTCTGGTCGTGGCTGCCGTTCTCCGGGGTGCTGCTCTACTGGGGCAAGCTCTCCCGGCACGACGCCGAGTTGGTGATCCTGCGGGTCGGGCATCTTCGCGACTGCGAGTACGAACTCCAGCAGCACCGCCGACTGGCCCGCTCGCGTGGGGTCGACGCAGCGTTGCAAGCCAAGGTGTTCGAGGGTCCCAGCGCCGACGGACTCACCGACAAGCAGCGGGCACTGCTGACCGCCACCGACGAATTTGTGCTGCAGCGCAAGGTCGACGCACCGACCTGGGCACAGCTCGCCGGCCATTTGAACACCAAGCAGCTCATCGAATTCTGCTTGCTCGCAGGCCAATACGACACCCTGGCGGCAACCATGAACACCTTGCAGCTGCCGCTGGACTTCCCGGACTAGCCGGTTGCGGCCGTAGGGGTCGTCGTCGCAGCACTACCAGTCGGACTCGTCGTCGGGGTCGGGGTGGCGGTTGGAGCCACGTCCTCGTCCGGCGCCGACTCGACAGCGGATTCACCCATCTCGGCAACCTGGGTGTCACCGAAGACCGAGGCGCCACCCGGTGTCACCTGGAAACCCTGCGTCTGATCGGCCAGGGTGCCGTAACAGGCCACCCCACCCTCGGTCGCCATACACATGGCACCCATCTGGTTGACGCGGTAACCCGTCGGGAGCTGGCGGATGGTGCCGGGATAGGCTGGCTTGTCGTACTTCGGATCATCGGTCTTGCGCATCCCCACCGGACCGGGAAGCTGAGCGAAGATCTCGTTCTCTCCGGATCGGGCCCCCGGAAGGTGGCCGTTGCAGCCGATCTCACCGCCGCTGAACATGGCGATGGTGCACGTCAGCCCATCCCCGACGGTGAACACCGGGAACATGTTCTTGGCGCCCGCACCCACGATGTAGGTGTCGTCGCCCACCACGAAGTCGTTGGGGTCGGGGAAGCTCGCGGGCAGGCCCGGAGTGGCCGGGCCGACTCCGGTGCGCTCAGCGGAGATCTCGAGCCACTGCAGAGTGTCACCAGAGGATTTGGTGCACAGCGTGGCATCCTCGCTGACCGCGCACTCGAAATCCTGATAGGCGATCTTGCTGCCCACCGGAAGCACCGGCGCGGCGCTCCCGGCCGGCTTCACGAACTGGGGGTTGGCTGTCGCGCGCAAACCACGCGCGGCAACATCGGCGGCCAACACGATCTCATTGACCCCCGCTCGCGCGCCGGGTAACCGGCCGTCGCAACCGGCGGAACCGTGGGCGGGCCGGATCGCGCAGAGCAACCCGTCAGGGGTCTGGAAGTAGACCTCGCCCTGCGCGACCAGACTGTCGACAAAACCCTCGGCCGGGACCGATCGGTAACCACTGAGGTCCGGCGCACCAGTGGGTTCCGCCGCCGCCGGAGCGGCGGCGGAACCTGCGAGCACGACCAGTGCCGAAGCGGCCAGGATTACACGACGCATCAATCAGAAGTTGATCATGTGGCCGGCCAGACCGTGGAAGCATTCCTGCAATGCCTCCGACAAGGTCGGGTGGGTGTGGACGTTGCGGGCCAGCTCGTTGACCGTCAGGTCCCACTTCTGGGCCAGCGTCAGCTCCGGCAGCAGCTCCGACACATCGTGTCCGATCAGGTGCCCGCCGAGCAGCTCTCCATACTTGGCGTCGGCGATCAGCTTCACGAAACCGCTCGGGTCACCGAGGCCGTGTGCCTTGCCGTTGGCGGTGAACGGGAACTTCGCCACCTTGACGTCGTAGCCCTCATCGCGTGCCTGCTGCTCGGTCAGACCGAAGCTGGCCACCTGCGGCTGGCAGAACGTGGCCCGCGGCATCATCCGGTAGTCGCCCAGCGCCAGGGTCTCCGCGCCGGCGATGGTCTCGGCGGCGACGACGGCCATGGCCTCGGCGACGTGTGCGAGCTGCAGCTTGGCGGTGACGTCACCGATGGCATAGATGTGCGGCACGTTGGTGCGCATGTAGTCGTCGATGCCGATGGCCTTGCGATCGGTCAGCTCGACGCCGGCCTTCTCCAAGCCGAAGCCTTCGACATTGGGGGCAAAGCCGATGGCCTGCAGCACCTTGTCGGCTGTCAGCTTGTCGGTCTTGCCGTCCTTGCTGACCTCCACCGTCACCGTCGAACCCTCGTCGGTGATCGACTCGACCTTGGTACCGGTGAGGATCTTGACCCCGAGCTTCTTGTACTGCTTTTCGATCTCCTTGGAGATCTCGGCGTCCTCGTTGGGCAGCGCGCGGGGCAGGAACTCCACGATCGTGACGTCGACGCCGTAGTTCTTCAGGACGTAGGCGAACTCCATGCCGATGGCACCGGCGCCGGCGATGATGATCGACTTCGGCAGCTCACGACTGAGGATCTGCTTCTCGTAGGTGACCACGTTCTCGCTCAGCGAGGTCCCCGGGACCAGCCGGGTGCTGCTGCCGGTGGAGATGATCGCGTTGTCGAAGGTGACCTTCTCGGTGCCCCCGTCGTTGAGGTCGACCTCGATGGTGTTGGCGTCGGTGAACTTGCCGTAGCCGTGGATCTCGGTGATCTTGTTCTTCTTCATCAGGAAGTGCACACCGGCGACGCGCCCCTCGGCGACCTTGCGGCTGCGGTCGAAGGCAGCACCGAAGTCGAAGGTGGCATCCCCGCTGATGCCAAAAGTCTTGGCTTCCTTGGAGAAGAGGTGGGCCAGCTCGGCGTTGCGCAGCAACGCCTTGGAGGGGATACACCCGACATTCAGGCACACCCCGCCCCAGTACTTGGGTTCGATGATGGCGGTGTTCAAGCCCAGTTGGGCGGCACGAATAGCGGCGACATAGCCGCCGGGTCCTGCTCCGAGAACGACGACGTCATAGTGGGTCACACGCACCAGCCTAATAGGCGGCGGATCCGGGCGTTCGCTGCTACGGCGAGAGCCAGCCGACGGCGAACAGTCCGTACAGCGCCGCAGCGGCCATACCCGACGCAAACGGCGCCGTCATCACCGCAATCGACGCAGCAGACTGCACCGGTTTGCCGTCTCGCAGCGACAGCAACAGCGCCGCGACCACACACCCCAGGGTGTACATCAACACCGCCACCTCAACCCAGGTTTTGTCCATCGAGTGGAACCACCAGTAGTAGAGGCCGAGCCCAGCAGCGCCGGCCACCAGCCAGACGCCGCAGAGCACAGTCAACAGCTTCCACGCCTTCAGGAACTGGTACTGACCGGGGACCGCCACCGGAAGCGCGGCCTCGGAGGGCCGTTGACGCTGCCGATCCAGCGCCGCCGAGGCCGTGAGCACGTCGGTGTCATCGGCGGATCCGCCGGCCGGTGACTGTTGCTGCTCGGTGGCAAGAACCGGGTCGAACGCCGGGTTTCGGTTGATCACCGGCGGTGGCCGGGTTCCGTTGCGCGGGGTCAGCGGAGTCGGATGCGGCCCGGTGTCGAAGATCGGCGCCGCATGCGGTTCCGTCATCGGCATCGAACCGGTATCCAGCTTCTCAGACACCGTTCACCACCTGGATCAAGACCAGCACCCCGAACCAGCCGGGCGCCAGTGACAGCAGAAACGACCCCCACACCGTCACCCATCGTGAGCCGGCGGTCAGGATCAGCACCAGGCCCAACAGCGTCGGTCCGGCCAGCACCAGCGCAATGACCGCGTCAGGACGCATCGACACGTGGACCAGCAGCGTCGTCAGAACGCCGATGACAACTCCCACGGCGCTGCCGACCAGCATCCCGGCGGTCAGCAGCCATGCCCTCGGGAGGGGAATCACGGGAAAAACCCTACTTCGCTCCCCCCGCTATCCGGGGACCTGCGCGGCGCGTCCTCTCGGTACCGGGCACGCGTCGGAGGCCTCGGCGACGATCTCGCCGCGGGGTCCGGGCGGGGTGACACCGGCGGCGTACTGTGCCCCGGTCAGCGGTGGAACAGCGCTGAGCTGCGTGAGCTCGTCCTCGTCGAAGGCCCGCCCGCGAGACAGGAAGCGCACCCCTTCGGGGGATTCGAGGCTGAAACCGCCGCCCCGGCCCGGCACCAGGTCGATGACGAGCTGGGTGTGTTTCCACGTATCGAACTGCGGACCGGAGATCCATACCGGGACGCCGCCGTCGCCGACGTCGAGCACACCGAGCAGCACATCACGGTCACCGACCACAAAGTCACCAACCGGGTAACACATCGGCGAGGACCCGTCGCAGCAGCCGCCGGACTGGTGGAACATCACCGGGCCGTGCTGCTTCTGGAGGCCGCCCAGCAGATCTGCTGCGGCTCGGGTGACCAGTGCCCGCGACGGTGCTGTCATAGAGATCACACTACGCGTGAGGCCACCGTCGCCGGTTTGCACGGCCAGAGGCCACAATCGACACGGCCAGAGGCCACAATGGACAACCGTGACCGACGATCCCCACCTCTGGCTCGAAGACATCTCCGGCGACGCCGCCCTGGAATGGGTGCGCGCCCACAACGAGCCGACAACGGCCGAACTGTGCGACGAGCAATTCGAGCAGATGCGCCGGGAAGCGCTCGAGGTGCTCGATACCGACAGCCGGATCCCGTATGTGCGGCGGCGCGGCGAGTACCTGTACAACTTCTGGCGCGACGCCGGCAATCCGCGCGGCCTGTGGCGGCGGACCACCCTGGACAGCTATCGCACCGACAACCCAGAGTGGGATGTTGTCATCGATCTCGACCGGCTTGCCGAGGCCGACGACGCCAACTGGGTGTGGGCCGGCGCCGACGTCATCGAACCCACCCACACCCGCGCCCTGGTGAGCCTTTCCCGGGGCGGCTCCGATGCCGCGGTCGTGCGTGAATTCGACATGATCACAAGAGAATTCGTTTCCGACGGATTCGAGGTAGCCGAGGCCAAGACCCAGATCAGCTGGGAAGACCACGACACGGTCCTGATCGGCACCGACTTCGGCCCCGATTCACTCACCGAGTCCGGATACCCTCGGACCGTCAAGCGGTGGCGCCGCGGGCAGCCGCTTGCCGACGCCGAACTGGTCTTCAGTGGTGAGGCCGACGACGTGATCGTCGCCGCAGCAGTCGATCTGGGCACCGCCGGGTACGAGCGGACCTTCATCAGCCGGGCCATCGATTTCTTCAACGACGAGGTCTACCAGCTCCGTGACGGAGAGCTGATCCGCATCGACGCCCCGACCGACGCCTCGGTGTCCGCGCATCGCGACTGGTTGCTGATCGAACTGCGCAGCGAATGGGCCACCCCGTCGGGCAGCTATCCGGCCGGCGCGCTCCTGGCCGCCCGGTACGACGAGTTTCTCGCCGGGACAGCCTCTTTGGATGTCGTCTTCACCCCCGACGAGCACACCGCCCTGCACCAGCACGTCTGGACCAAGGACCGCCTGCTGCTGGTCACCCTCTCCGATGTGGCCAGCTCCGTTCAGGTCCTGACCCCCGGCACCTGGGCATCGGAGCCGCTGCCCGGCATTCCGCCGAACACCAATACCGTGGTGGTCGCCGCCGATGACACCGGCGACGAGGTGTTCCTGGATTCCAGCGGTTTCGACAGCCCGTCGCGGTTGCTCTACACCCGCCTGACCGATTCGGCCCAGGAGATCAAGTCCGCGCCGGCGTTCTTCGCCGCCGACGACATCAGCGTCACCCAGCACTTCGCCAAATCCGTTGACGGAACGGCCATCCCCTACTTTGTCGTCAGCAGCGGCCCCGGCCCGCGCCCCACACTGCTGGGCGGGTACGGCGGATTCGAGGTGGCCAACACCCCCAGCTATGGCGGCGTGCTGGGGCGGCTGTGGCTGGCCCGTGGCGGCACCTACGTCCTGGCCAACATTCGTGGCGGCGGCGAGTACGGTCCGTCGTGGCACACCCAGGCCATGCGGGAGAACCGGCACAAGGTCGACGAAGACTTCGCGGCAGTGGCCCAAGATCTGGTGGCGCGTGGCATCACGACAGTGGCCCAGTTGGGCGCCCAGGGCGGCAGCAACGGCGGCCTGCTGATGGGCATCATGCTCACCAAGTACCCGCAGCTGTTCGGCGCCCTGGTGTGCCAGGTGCCCCTGCTGGACATGAAGCGGTTCCATCTACTGCTCGCCGGCGCGTCCTGGGTGGCCGAGTACGGCGACCCGGACAACCCGCAGGACTGGGAGTTCATCGCCAAGTATTCGCCGTACCAGAACATCTCGGCTGACGCGTCCTACCCGGAACTGCTGATGACGACGTCCACGCGCGATGATCGGGTGCATCCCGGGCATGCCCGCAAGATGACGGCGGCCCTCGAAGCGGCCGGGCATCGGGTGCGCTACTACGAGAACATCGAAGGCGGTCACGCCGGCGCCGCAGACAACGCCCAGACCGCATTCAAGTCAGCCCTGGCGTACTCGTTCCTGTGGCGGGTGCTGGGCGAAAAGAGGACCGACAAAGTGAATTGACGGTTGTCCACCGCCTTGTACCCTCATGTCAAAGTTTGCCAGGGGGTCAGATGGACGTCGACGTTCCGCAGATGCGGGCAGGAGCCAACGGCTCCTATGAAGCCGCGACGCGCGCTCAGACCGGAGCCGACACGTTTGCACGGGTATCCACCTCCGGCGACATGTTCGGTGATTTCGCCGAAGCCAACCAGTTCCAGGCTGCGCTCGGGCAGGCACACACTCGTCACCTGGAGTGCATCAACCACCATGTGACGAGTTTGGGTGCCCTCGGCGACAGCGCCCACATGGCTGCCACCGCCTTTGCAGACATGGACTCTGAGCACTCCAAGAGGCTGCGGAACGTGTCGTGGAACTCCGATTCCTGAGCCGGCCGGACCTCATCGCCGCTGCCGGCGGCGACCCTTGGCGTATCGATGCCTCTGTTCAGAACGGAGAGCCTGAACAGATCTCTGAAGTGGCTCAAGCGTTCTACGACAGCGGAGTGTCGATGTCCGAGACCTCCGACGAGTTCAGCCGCGCCCGGAATCGTTTCGAACAATCATGGAACCGTGAGAACGGCGACAATCCGATCAACGACTCTGCCGAGGTCCAGCGCGCGACCGAGGCACTGAAGTTGAGTCGAGAGCAACTGACACGCGTCGGGGTTGACTTGCAGAACATCGCAGCATCTCTGGCCGAGGCGCAACGGTCCTGCGCACAAACGATCTCATGGCTGGAATCGCGCCTTCAGGATATGGACGACGCCATCAGCCGCACAATCTCGGAGACCGGGCTGACGATTGATGAACTCGATATCTCTGCGATGGAAGGACTGGCGGCGGCGGATGTCAGGGAGGCGTGGCGCGCCGTCCACAATGCACGAGATACCTATTCCGGACATCTGACTCGCTCAATGATCGACATGCAGGCAGAGGGTTACAACCCTTCCGCCATCGACAAGTCCGACGGTGTCGGCCGCACCGATGCCACCGCGGCCGACCTGGAAGCCGCCGAATACGGATTCATGCAGCGTGCAGCAGACCAGGAGTTGGTCGACAACCCGGGGACGATTACTCCTCAGAAACAAGCGGCTGCAGACAGATTGCGGGACTTCGCAACCATCAACGACCCGAACGCTTCTGCTGAAGCAATCGAGTACGCCGGTCAGCGCCTGCGCGACCACCAGCAAGCTGTGCTGCCGATTCCGGGGCCGCGCGACTCGATTCTCGGCCTCGACACACGGTCCCGCGCTCAGTCCCGACTGCGCATGCAGAAGGCACTCGAGGAAGGCACGCCCTGGCTACCTCCCATGTCACCGGATGAAGCGACGGCATCGATGAACAAGGACGAAGCGCGATTGCAGGCCGAGGTTCTCGACAAGACACAGGCGGTACTCGTCGAAGCAGGTATGGCACGGAAGTCCGCTGAAGCGATCAGCGATGCCATGGCGTCCGGTTGGACGTTGCAGGATCTGCAGGCGTACGCAGACATCACGGGAACTGCAGCAGGCGACCTTGAGGGTCGAATGTCGGTGGGACGTCACGCTGTCGATCGATTCGACCCCGACACCCTCAGGTCCATCAGTGAATTGGGCAAGTACGTCAAAGGGGGCGGGACATTACTCGAAGCCCTGCTCACAGTAGAAGCTCTGATGAACGGCGCCCCTCCCGGCGAGACCATCGGCGGACTCCTCGGAGGTTTGGGTGGGAGCACCGGGGGTGCCATCGGACTCGGGTTGCTGGGCGGCGCTCTCCTGGGGCCCGGCGGTGCATTTGTCGGTGTGGTGACCGGCACCCTGGGCGGTGGTTCGATCGGTGAAGGTATTGGCGGATATGCCGGAGGGAAGCTCTTTGACAAGTAGCGGAGCGACGATCGCACCCGAGTGGTCACAACCAGTCCTGATCGCAGGAGTAATCGTGGTCCTCCTGGGGAATTCGGCTCTCTTGGTGCCGGTCTCGACGACAAATCGGCGGCGCATCTTCTGGACCGGGTGGGGGCTCGCCGCATTCTTCTTCGCCACGAGCATCGCATTCAGGGGCTGGGCTGTTGCGCTGGCAACTGGGGCGGCTGTCATGGTCTCAGCGGTTCTCTTCGCATATTCGACAACGACCTATATCAAGATCGGCGGTCGGATTCGCTCCCCTTACATCAAGCGCACCGGCGAAGAACCACCATTCGATGCCTATCGGGAGGTCGCGACCGCCGGCACGGTGTGGTGGTGTACCGCAGCCCTGTCGCTGCTGGCAGGCGGAACCGCGTTGATCACCGACAGACCAAATGAGGCAGTGCTGCTCGGCGCCTTGATTGTCAGCGCTGTACTCGTGTTCACCGGCCACTTGGACAAAGCCGACGGTTTCCCGGTCGCACGCGAACACCATGCCCCGTTCGCCATCACGGTGATTGCGTGTATTCCGTTGTTACTGTTGCCGATTGCAGCATATTTCGCGGCCTACTGGGCCAGCCCACGCAAGGGCGCGGGGTTCGACGACACCGAGTAGAGGCCCCGACCACGCGGCGACCGCGTGGTCGGGGGCGCGGGCCGTGTACAGCGGTCCTCGACGGCGCGCCTTCCTAGCGGGTCGGATCTTTGACTCCGGGGGCAATCGCGCGGGCAACAAGGTACGAGACTGAGACAATTCCCGCCGATATCACGGACACAATGCCGAATTGGAGATATTGACCGCGGGCAATGCGCTGCAACCTC
The DNA here is from genome assembly GCF_049647605.1 of Mycobacterium sp. Lineage (GTDB taxonomy): Bacteria > Actinomycetota > Actinomycetes > Mycobacteriales > Mycobacteriaceae > Mycobacterium. The sequence continues at coordinate 27,122 of NZ_JBARXZ010000007.1, forward strand.
ATACCATCGCCGGCGCCGAAAAGTGCCCCGATTCCGACGAGCAGCGCCAGCCCCAGGAGTCCATACCGTGGATCGTCGCCGTCGAAAACGTACGCGTACACATTGACGGCGGCCATGGCGGTGCACACCACCAACAGCCACCACAGCTTCGCCGCCGAAACAGTCGAGGTATAGGGCTGGTCCTCCCAGCCGTTCGATGCCGGTTCTCTGGCCCCCGACTGCAATGCGGTCAGGTCGTGAAAAGCGATGACGCGGTTGCCGATCTTGATGTATTGGCTGTTGAAGTAGGCAGGCAAAACCATGAGCAGCCCCGCCAAGAGGGCCAGAGTCACCGCCATGGCGATATTGGGCAACGAGCCGACCACAACACACACGGCAGCGCCGGCGGTACCAAGCCAGTACAGGGTTCGTTGCCTGCCGAGAGGCCAACTGCTTCCCATCGCGGAAATGGACACCGCCGGACACAGCATCGCCAGGACAAAAAGCACCAGCGTATGCGGGTGTTCGATCGGCGAAGCAGCGTTCAAGACTGTCTCGGCTACGGATTCGCGACCCATCAGCTCTTCGCCCATTCCAGTACCTTCTCGGCAGCAACCGCCCCTAGTTCGGGTCCCGCACCGTCCGCCGCAGCCCGCCGAGCATCGCAAACAGCGCACCGAGGGCAACCACACCACCGCCGGCAGCGAGGGTGATGTTGAGCCAATGGTGCATGCTGTCGATCGCCGCGCCCACCATGGCGTCGGCGACCTGCCGGATGTCACCGGAGGTGTTTCCGAGGGCGGCTTCGACCCGCCGCCGGCCGACCTCCAGCCCGGCCCAGCCGGCCGCGCCCACCACCAGCCCGGAGACGCCAAGCGCGGCAAGTGCTTTGCCGCGGGACCGGGCAGCCACCAATGTCAGCAGCGCGAACACCCCGGCGAGCCCGACCACAGCAATGGTGAACCACGGCCCCCAGGTGCCCACCTGCCGTAACTGCCCGGGGCGCAACGCCTGCGGCGCATTTTCAGTCAACGGCACCGACAAGGACTGCGGCACCGACACGTTGTAGGCAGCCAGCGTGTCGGCGAAGGCGCTGTCGTTGAGCATCGGGCCGATGTCGACCACCCAGCGGCCTTGTGGGTCGGTGTCAGAGCTGACGGCATTGGTGAACATCCACCGGTGCGCAAAGCGGTTGGCCTGACTGAACTGCTCGGGGAACGACGAGCTGGAGGTGTACTGCGACGCCAGCCCCGACACCAGGACAGGTTGCAGCCCCTCACCGAGATCCAGTATCTGGGTGGTCAGTTCTGCGGCGACGGCCTGCTGCAGGTCAGGGTCGGCGGCCGCACGCTGCGCAAACGCGGCGTACCCGTCATTGTCGACCAGGTTGACCTGCGCCCACGCGGCCGGCAGGGCAACTGCCAACGCCGCCGTGGTGACGAGCCACAACAGCGTCGCCAACACGAAACGCAACGGGGTCCCCTTCAGCTCCAGGCGCCCGCGTCGGGTTCGACGGTTGTCAGTCCGACAGCGCGCGCCCCACGATCAGCGGATCGGCGTGGCCGACCACCTCGTGGTCTTTGTTGTCGTAGTCGAACTTACCGAGCACGTAGCGCATCGCGTTGATCCGGGCGCGTTTCTTGTCGTTGCTCTTGACCACGATCCAGGGAGCGATCTCGGTGTCGGTGAGGGCGAACATGTCCTCTTTGGCTGCGGTGTAGTCCTCCCACTTGTCCAATGAGGCCAAGTCGGTGGGCGAGAGCTTCCACTGCCGGACGGGATCGACCTGCCGGATGGTGAACCGGGTGCGCTGCTCGCTCTGGGTCACCGAGAACCACAGCTTGGTCAAGCTGATGCCGTCGTTGACCAGCATCTGCTCGAACAGCGGGGCCTGCCGAATGAACTCGGCGTGCTGTCTCGGAGAGCAAAAACCCATGACGCGCTCGACGCCGGCGCGGTTGTACCAAGAGCGGTCGAACAGCACCATCTCGCCGGACGACGGCATGTGCTGCACGTACCGCTGGAAGTACCACTGGGTGCGTTCCTTCTCGGTCGGCTTCTCCAGCGCCACAACACGGGCGCCGCGCGGGTTCAGATGCTCCATGAACCGCTTGATGGTGCCGCCTTTACCGGCAGCATCGCGTCCCTCGAACACGATGACGTGCCGGTGTCCGTTGGCCTGGCTCCACTTCTGCAGTTTCAGGAGCTCGATCTGCAGCAGCCGCTTCTGTTCCTCGTACTCGGTGCGCTTCATGCGCTCGTCGTACGGGTAGTTTTCGCGCCAGGTGTCGACGACCTGATTGCCGGGCTGGATGAGCAGCACGGGGTCGTCATCGTCGTCGTCCAGAACGGTGTATTCGTTCGCATCTACCAGCACCGGCGCAATTTATCGGCTGGCCCGAACTTGACGGTGACCGGGGCGTGAACAACAAGTGGCGTTATTTTGCCCGTTTCCGCGGAACCGACAGCGCCATCTTGGTCATCAGCCTGTTCATCCGGTCCAGCGCTCGCAGTGAATGGTGGTAATAGTTGCCGCCCGCTCCGACGTTGGTGCGTGGGACCACCACCGTCTCCTGGCGGCAGAACTTGCGTACCCCATCGAAGCCACCGAACCGGGCGCCGATGCCCGAGGTCTTCCAGCCGCCCATCGGCGCGGTGGTGCACATCAAGTTGGAGATCACGTCGTTGATGTTGACTGCTCCGCAATCCAATTGCACCGCAATGTCTTTGGCGCGGGAAAGATCCTTGGAGAACACCGACGCGCTGAGTCCGTACGGGCTGTCGTTGGCCAACCGGACCGCCTCGGCAACCGAGGAGACCTTCATGATCGGCAGCGTCGGGCCAAACGTCTCCTCTGTCATACATGCCATCGAGTGGTCCACGTCCACCAGCACGGTCGGCGGATAGAAGCTACCCGGACCGGAGGGACGCACGCCGCCGGTCAGTGCCTTGGCACCCTTGGCGAGCGCGTCCTCGACGTGCCGCTCGGTGACCGCGACTTGGCTGTCGTCGATCAGCGACCCGAAGTGGTGGCCGGGGCCGGCTCCCATCTGGAGCTTGTTCACCGCAGCCACCACGGCGTTGACGAACTGGTCGTAGACCGCGCCCAGGACGTACACCCGCTCGACGGATACGCAGGTCTGGCCGGCATTGAACATCGCACCCCACACCGCGGCATTGGCCGCCAGCGCAATGTCGGCGTCCTCGCACACGATCATCGGATCTTTGCCGCCCAGTTCGAGGCTGACCGGGGTGAGCCGGCGGGCCGCCCGCTCCATCACCTTGGCCCCGGTGGTCGACGAGCCGGTGAACTGGATGTAGTCACTGACGTCGATGACGGCCTCTGACACCAGGCGCGCCCCCTGGGCCAGCGCCAGCACCGGCGGCGCACCGGTTTCAGCCCAGCCACGCAGCAGCACTTGCGCGGTCAGCGGGGTGCGCTCCGACGGTTTGAGCAGCACCGCGCAGCCGGCCGCCAACGCGCCGATGGCGTCCATCATGGCGTTTGCCACCGGGTAGTTCCACGGTGCGATGATCCCGACCACGGCCCGGGGCCGGTAGAACACCGTGACCTTCTTGATCGACAGGAACGGCAATGCCGGCGGCCGGTTGTCCGGCGCCAGCGCCTTTTCGACGTTCTTGATGTAGTAGGACAGGATCATCAGCAGCAGCGGTACTTCTTGCGCCGCATCCGCCGCCGATTTGCCGGTCTCGGCGATCAGCAGCTTCTCGATCTCGGCGCGATGTTCCTGCAGCCAGACGGCGTACCGCGACAGAGCCCGGGCACGCGCGGCGGGGCCGCGACGCTCCCAGTCCCGCTGCGCCTCGCGCAGGCCGGTGGCGATGGCCGGCACATCGGCGGGGTCGGTCCAGCTCACCGTGCCGGCGACCACACCGGTCGCGGGATTGCGGATGGTCCCGGTGGTCTCGACATCACTGGAGGCGGTCATAGAGCCATGTTAACCACGGTATGTGACAGAGGTCGCACCCGGGTTGACACCTGTCAACTGGACCTCGGGTCGGCGGTAGGTTTGGCGGCATGACACACCCGTTCGATGCCGCGCTGACCTTCGAAACCGTGGACGGCCGCGTGCGGGGCGCCACGACTCCGGACTTCGCGAACATGGTCGGCCCGTTCGGCGGACTGACCGCCGCTGCGTTTGTGCGCGCCATCGAGGAGCACCCAGACCGACTCGGCGAACCGGTATCCCTGACCGTGAACTACGCAGCGCCGATCGCCGACGGTGAGTTCGAGATCGACCTGCGCGCGGTGCGCACCAACCGCACCAACCAGCATTGGATCGCCGAATTGACGCAGGGCAGCCCGGACTCACCGGTTGTCACCACCACCGCCACCGCAGTGTTCGGCGTGAAACGCCCCACCTGGTCGGACACCGAAATCCAGCCGCCGGCCGCTCCCGATCCGGAAGACTGCACACCACAGGATATTTCGAGTTTCGTGACCTGGACTCGCAACTACGAGATGCGCTTTGCCGCCGGTGCTGTCCCGGGTGAGGACGCCGGCGAGCACCCCGACTCGACATCCACGTTGTGGGTGCGCGCCCACCCCCGGCGGGCGCTGGACTACCCGGCACTGACCGCACTGTGCGATGTGTTCTTCCCGCGGGTGTTCCTGCGGCGCGGCCAGTTCATCCCCGCGGGGACCATCTCGTTCACGGTGTATTTCCACGCCGACGCCGCCGACCTGGCCCGACAGGGCGACGACTGGATCTTGGCAACTGCACGCGCCCAACGGTTCTCCGGCGGGTTCTTCGATCAGAGCGCACAACTGTGGGGCCGCGACGGCGCCCTGCTGGCCGTCAGCCACCAGATCGTCTACTTCAAGAACTAGACCCGTGGCTCGGCTACCTCACGAACCGGCGATACCGCGCAGGTAGGCAGCCTGGCCGAGATGCTGGGCGCAGTCATCGAGCACGCTGACCAACCGCACGCTCGCCGTGACCGGTGGATCCCAATTGTCGTCGACGACGCGCTCGAGCTCGTCCGCGTCGAGCCGGCCGAGGTAGTCCAGCGTCAAGGTGTGCACTGCGCGGTAGTAGCCGGCCAAGTGCTCTGCACTGGCGCGCACCTTGGCGACATCGGCGGGCGAATGCCCGTAGCCGGTGTCGTCACGCGGTAGGTCCAGTGCAAACGTGTCCACCCAGCCGTCCCACGCCTGATCGACACCGGCGATATGGGCAACCTGCGCGTCCTGCACGCGGGCGCTGTGCCAGATCAACCAGGCGATGGTGTTGGCCTGCGGCGTCGGCCGGAAGGTCGACACCTCGTCGGTCAGGCCGTCGGTGAGTTCGTCGACGTGCTCGATCAGCCGGGTGAAGGCATCGCGCAATAAGTCCTGTAGTGCACGCAGAGTTTCAGCCATGCCGCCGACGCTACGCCTGGGTCCGGACAGGCCCAGTTGAGCAGAATTACTCTGCTGCCCCCTGGCCGCCACCCCTAACGTGGCCGGCATGGTTCGTTTCCCTCAGATTGTGTTCGGCCTGACCATCCCGGTGAACATCGTGGTGATCCTGTGGGTGTGGCTTGGTCGGGGTTTCTTCGATGTGACGCTCGGCTGGATATTTGCGTTCTTCGTCTTCACCGCGCTGCCCGTCATGGTGGTGGCGCTGACGTTGACGACTGTCCTGATGTTCAACCAGCCGAACCGGCGACTCACCGCCGGGCAGGCATGGCTACAGACAATGCTGTGGTTGGCACTGATCCTGTTGGGCGCCACCATCGTCGACGTCGACGACGCGAGCTACGAGGAGTCGATTCTGATCAACCTCGTCGGCTTCAGCTACGACAGCCTGCGGCTGAGCACCGATCTGCAGGCCGTATTTGGACTCATCTCGATAGCATTGTGGGCCCTGCTGGTATGCGCATTGGCGATGGGCATTCGCCGCCAGTCCGCTCGCCGGCCGGGCGGCCCGTCGTAACAGAGAGCGCCACACACCATTTCGACAAAAAAGACCACCTACGTCGCAGGCGGCGAGCCACTGCCGCCGGTGGGCCCGCCCCCGTGGAACACCGCCTCGACGTTGTTGCCGTCGGGGTCCCGGACAAATGCGCCGTAGTAGTGCTCGTGGTACTCCGGCCACAATCGCGGCTCGTGCAGCGGCTCCGCCCCCGTCGCCAGCGCCGCGTGATAAAACGCCTGCACCTGCTCGGCCGACTTGGCGGCAAACGCGATGTGCATCTCGCGGTTCGGCCCGGACGCCTCCCCCGCACTCGCGTCGGCGATCCAGAACTCGGGGTGGCTCGCGAGGCCGTACCCGACGGCCACCCCGAACTCCAGCTGCCGGCGGTAGCCCAGGACGTGCAGCACGGAGTCGTAGAACTCCTGCGACTTCTCCCAGTCGCTGCAGTTGATACCGAAGTGATCTATCACAGACGTCATCGTAGGTACTGACGGGGCGACGATTGGGCGTTTTCACCACCTGGCCACTACCCCATGAAACACATTGTCTACCAATGTTTCTCAGGGTGACGTGTCAAATCCGGCCAAAACGGGCATCAACACATCGGGCAGTCGCGCCGTGGGACCGCCCCGACCGAGCAACCGACAACCAGGCGGCAAGATGAAGGAGGGTGGCCTGCAGTGCAGACCTTCCTCGCCGGTGTCGTCACCGTATTGATCCTGAACGTGCTGGCCAGCGGCATTCGGGTGGTCCGTGGCCCCGCAGTGCGCGACCGCGTGGCCGGGGTTGCCCTGCTGTCCACCACCGGAGTCGGCGCGCTGCTGGTCATCGCAGAACTTCTCGACGAACCCGCGGTGCGCACCGCCGGGTTGATACTGGTGGCGTTGGCAGTGGTGATCGTGTCGGTTCTTGCTGCGCAACAACAGAAGTCGACGCCGCGACCCACAGGGGGAATCCAGCCGCAGGGAACGACGCAGACATGACAGCAGTCGTGACGGTGGTCTTCATCTCCGCGGGTTGCCTGCTCTACACCTTGGGTACCGTCGGCATCCTGCGTTTCCCCGACACCCGCAGCCGCCTGCACGCCCTGACCAAGGCCGACAATCTGGGCCTCGGCCTGCTGGTCATCGGCCTGTCCGTCGCGTCCGGCTCTGCTGCCACCGCCGGTCTGCTGGTCCTCATCTGGATGCTGGCGCTGGCGGCCAGCGCCACCGCCGCCGGACTGCTGGCTCGCGGCGCCGATGACGGGAACCGGCGATGAGTGATCCGGTCAGCGTTGTCGACATCACCCTGGGAGTCGGGGTGGCGGCGGCCGCGGTGGTCGCGACATTTCATCCGAAGCGCGCCGCCTCGGTGACCGTTTTTGTCGGCGCCGGTGTTCTCCTGGTGGGAATCTGGGCCCGTCTCGGTGCGGCCGACGTGGCGCTGGCCGAAGCCGCCCTGGCCGCCGGGGTGACCGGCGCGCTGCTGATCGCCACCGTGGCGCACGACGGCCAGGGCGCACCCGGGCCCACCCGCCGCCGTGGTGCGCGAGTTGTCGGGGAGCTGCTGTTGGCACTCGGAATGGCGGGTGCACTGACCGCCACCGCGGTACCTGCCGCCAACCGCACCATCGGACCCGACGCGCTGGCCAGACAAGCCACCGCAGCCCTCGACAACGCCGCGGTGGTCCACCCCGTCACCGCGGTACTGCTGGATTTCCGCGCCTACGACACCCTGTTGGAGATCGTCGTCCTGACCGTGGCCGCCATTTCCGCTCTGGCGCTGCAACCCCGCGGCGAGATGACCGTCGCCGCCGTCCCGACCGATCGACGGCCCGCTCTCACCGTGCTGTTCCGCGCCCTCGCACCCGTGCTGGTGTTGCTGGCCGCCTGGCTGCTGGTGGCTGGTTCCACCCGACCCGGCGGGGCCTTCCAATCCGGCGCGGTGCTCACGGGGCTGATCATCATGGGCCTCATCACCGGCGCGATCCGGCTCCCCCGCCGGCCGGTACTGCCGCTGCTGATCGTCGTCGGCGCCGCGATGTTCGTGGCGCTGGCCGGGCTGACCGCGGTCGGCGGCGGCTGGCTGACGATCGGCGGCCCGTTTGCGGTGGCTGCGATTCTGGCGCTCGAGACGGCCATGGCGGTGTCCATCGGCGCCGCTCTGGCGACGTTGCTCGTCGCGCAGGAGCCCAGCCGATGACACAGCTCGTCTGGTTCCTGGCCTTGGGTTCGTTCCTCGTCGCGCTGGGCTCGCTGCGACTGTTGTTCACCGTCGACCCGGTCCGGCGGGTGGTGGCGCTCAACTTCGCGGGCGCCGGAGTGTTTGTCATCCTCATCGCGCTGGCCGCCCGCACCGACCCGCCCGATCCGGTGCTGCACGCCCTGGTGCTCACCGGGATCGTCATCACGGTGGCGGTGACCGGCATCGCGCTGGTGCTGGCCCGCCGCGCACCGGACTCAGACGACACCGACACCGGCGGGGACCCGGCTTGAGCACTCTCAGCTGGCTGACCGGGCTCACGGTGTTCCTCCCGCTTGCCGGTGCGCTGGTCGCAGCCGTCGCACCCCGGGTGGGCTACGCCCTGGCGCTGACCCACGGGGTGGTGGCGACGGTCGTCGCCGGAGCGCTCGGCATCCACGTCGCCCGGCACGGACCGGTGGCACTCACTCTCGGCGGTTGGGCCGAGCCGGTCGGCATCGGGCTGCGCGTGGACGGCATGTCCGCGGCGTTCCTGCTGACGTCGGCGATCGTGGGTCTGCTCGTCACGGTGTACGCCTCCGGCTCGGCCGACGCCCGGGGCGGTCCCTGGTTCTGGGCGCTGTGGCTGGCCATGTCCGCCGGCCTGAACGCGGTGTTCGTGGCCGCCGACCTGTTCAACACCTACGTCGCCCTGGAGTTGGTCACCGTCGCCGCGGTCGGTGCCGTCGCCCTGGGCGGCCAGAAAGCCGCCGGCGCTGCCCTGCGCTACCTGTTCATCGCGGTGGCCGGGTCGCTGTGGTTCCTGCTGGCGGTCGCGTTGCTCTACGCCGCGGCCGGCTCATTGTCATTGGCCCAGGTGGGCGCCCGGCTGGCCAACGAGCCCGATGTCGTCACCGTCGCCGTGGCGATCACCATCGCCACCCTCGGACTGGCCCTCAAGTCCGCCCTGGTCCCCATGCACGCCTGGCTGCCGCCGGCGCACGCCGGAGCGCCGTCGGCGGTCAGCCCACTGATGTCCGCCCTGGTGGTGAAGGCCTCGTTGTTTGTGCTGATCCGGTTGTGGACAACCCTGCCCGCGGACGCCGCCCTGCTGGCGCTGGCCCAGGCCGTCGGCGCTCTCGGCTGTATTGCCGTCGTGTGGGGCAGCGTCCAGGCGTTTCGGCAGACCCGGCTCAAACGGGTGGTGGCCTACTCCACCATCGCCCAGATCGGCTACTTCGTCCTGCTGATCCCCCTGGTGGCACCGGCACTGGCCACCGGCGCCGACGAGCAGACCCGGCGCGTCGCCGAACTCGGCCTCCAAGGCGGCGTCGCTTTCATCGTCGGGCACGCACTGGCCAAGACGGCCATGTTCACCGCCGCCGGATGCCTGCTACACAGCTACGGCACCGACCGCATCGAAGACCTGCGCGGTGCTGCCGCCCGGCATCCCGTTCCGGTGTTCGCCTTCGGTCTGGCCGGAGTGGCCCTGGCCGGATTGCCCCCGGCGCTCGCCTTCACCGGCAAGTGGCAACTGCTGACCGCCTCCTTGAGCGTCGGGCAATGGTGGTGGTTGCCGATCCTGCTGGGCGGCACGCTGCTCACGGCGGCCTACACCGTGCGAGTGCTGCGGATTCTGACCGCCGCCACCGACAAACCACCGCCGGCCACCATCGGGTTACCGGCCCGGATGCGCTTTGCGGCACTGACCGCGGCGGTGGCCGCCACCGTGCTCGGGGTGGCGGCGTCGTCGGTGATCGCGATGTCGTCGGTCGGGGTGGTGGGCCTGTGACCGGATCACTGCTCCCGCTGGCCCTGCTGTCGATGTCGCTGGTGCCCGCGGTGCTGGTGTTCTTCCTGCCGGAGAGCGCCGTCCGCACCCGCAACGCACTGAATCTCGGCGGGGCAACGGCAAAAGTCGCCCTGGTCGCCGCCCTGATCCCGGCGGCCGCCGGCGGGGACCGGTTCGAATGGCGGGCCCCGTTTGTGCCGGGCATCGACCTCGTCCTACGCGTCGATCCGTTCTCGCTGTACTTCCTGGGGCTGTCCTCGGTTCTGTGGCTGCTCACCACGATCTATGCGATCGGCTACTTCTCCGGAGCGCCCCACCTCAACCGGTTCTTCGGGTTCTTCAGCATGTGCGTCCTGGCCACCAGCGGAATCGCGCTGGCCGGCAACCCGGTCACGTTTGTCATCTTCTTCGAGCTGCTGACCCTGGCGACGTACCCGTTGGTGGTTCACGACGGCACCGCAGCTGCCGCCCGCGGCGGTCGCACCTACCTGGCCCACACCCTGACCGGAGGAGCGGCACTGCTGCTGGGGGTGGTCTGGCTGACCGCCGAAGTCGGCTCGATCGACTTCGCCGACCGCGGCAGCCCGGAGCTGACCGTCTTCGCCCGGGACAGTCCCGTCAGCGCGGTGGCGATCTTTGTCCTCATCCTCGCCGGCCTGGGCGTCAAAGCCGCGCTGGTACCGCTGCACGGCTGGCTGCCGCGGGCCATGGTGGCCCCGGCACCGGTGAGCGCCCTGCTGCACGCGGTGGCGGTGGTCAAGGCCGGTGTGTACGGCGTCGTGCTGCTGGTGGACTACGTCTACGGCGTCGACCTGGCCGCCGAACTCGGAGTCCTGACTCCCCTGGCGATCCTGGCGTGCGTGACGATCCTCTACGGATCCGTCCAGGCGTTACGCCAAGACGACCTGAAGGCGCGGCTGGCGTATTCGACGGTCGGTCAGGTCGCCTACGTCACGCTCGGGGTGTCGGTGATGTCGGTGTTGGCGACCACCGGCGGGATCGCCCACATCGTCAACCAGGGATTCATGAAGATCACCATGTTCTTCTGTGCCGGCGCGTTTGCCACCGTGCTGGGCTTCAAGAAGATCTCCGAACTCGACGGGGTGGGCCGGCGGATGCCCGTCACCTGCGCGGCGTTCACCATCGCGGTCCTCGGGATGATCGGTATTCCACCGCTGGCCGGCTTCCTGTCCAAGTGGTATCTGGCCTCCGGCGCGGTCGCCTCCGGCCAACTCTGGGTGCTGGCCGTGCTGGTGACCTCGAGCCTGCTCAACGCGGCGTACTTCTTCCCCATCGTCTACCGGATGTGGTGGAAACCCTCCGATCGCGAGGAGCTGGCACCGGTCGTCGGGCTGGAGGCCTCCGCCCTGCTTGTCGTACCGATCGCCGTCACCGCCGTGCTGACCATCGGCATCGGCGTGTTCGCCGGCTGGATGTACTCGCCGCTGGAACTGGCCCGGCTGATCACCGAGGGGATCTACGGCCTGTGAACACCGGACTGACCCTGCTGTGGCTGGCCGCCGTCGCCGCACCGCTGGCCGTGGCGATGATCCTGGCGATGTCAGGGTGGCGGAACCGACGCGCCGGTGCCCACCGCCGCGTGATCCTGGTGCGGTGGGCGGC
>NZ_JBARXZ010000008.1:0-18858 GCF_049647605.1 Mycobacterium sp.
CGTCGGCTGGACGAGTCGCGCCGTTTCAAACTCAATAGGCCAGAGTCCGCTGGAACTCAGACCCCGTACGGACGGAACGGGCCGTTCTGCAGCGCATCGTTCAGTCCATGGCCAAAGCCAAGGAAGACGCCGCCGATGGGGCCACCGATGGCATTGCCGATGGTGTAGAAGGTGTCGCGGACGGCGACCACCGTGTAGAGAGGAATCGACGCCAAGCCGACGATGACACCATCGACGATGGAGACGACGTTGCCGCCAGTGGAGTTCACCGTGGCGTTGAGGCCACCGGGCAACACGGGCAGAACGCTGAGATCAGAAACCGAGCTGCCGACGGCCTGCGCGACCGAGAAGCTCGGAGGAGTCGCGACGGCCACAGCCGGCGCGAAGGTAGCGGCACCGGCAAGCGCAAGTGCGGCTGCGCCAATCTTGGCCTTGGTCGAGACGTTAGCGGCGATGGTGGACACTGTCCCCCCTATGTGTTGGATTTGTCGTTTCCTGAGCGCCCACTCAGGTTGCCGTAAGCATGTCAGGGTCACGCCGCCCCGTCAAGCTGAACCGCAGGTCACAGTGTGTACAACAGGTTAACTGGGCGCGCTGCAGGCATGCCATAACTGTTCGCTGACTGAAAATGCATTCTTCTGCAGTTCTGGCAAACTTGCGACTTCGGCACTTAACTGCAGCTTGGAGTCGCCCAAGGGCGGCCACCAGACCATCACCGCGATATACACGCCACGGAGGCGTGTCCCATGCCTGACCATCATCTGCGCGATCGCAAATTTGGCTACTTCTCAGTGCGTCGACAGTGACCGCGAGGAACACTGACATGCTCTAACCGCGGCTGGGATGCATCTCTGAGTTGCCGCGCGAAGTGCCGACGACGATGTACCTAACGACAGTCTTGCGACCGTTTGTCTTGCCGGCCCGACCGCGCCGGATGCTTTCCCGGGTTACCCATGAGCTGCAGCCAAGTAGCCGCGTACAGTGAATCCGTGCGGGAGGATGCTTCATGGGGCAATCCGGACTCGAGTCATCACCGTTTAGCGCAAAGGAACGGACTGCTCGGCGTGTGATTGTCGGCGCTTCGGGAGCCAACGGCGCTGCGATGACCACTCGGTGGATTCGGCCGCCATGCTTGAGGTACCGCCCTCATTACCCCTCGACGAGCCTGATGAACTAGTCAACACTGCGGATTGGTGACCATCGGCGCCGATGGTCGGTCCGCGCACGGAGCCCGCTGAACTGAGGAGGCTGTTCTGCACGTCCTATTCGTGTGCACCGGCAACATCTGCCGGTCCCCTACCGCCGAGCGTCTCGCAGCCACTTATGCTGCGAGACTTCAGATTCCAGACTTCCAGTCGTCAAGCGCCGGGACTCGGGCGGTGATCGATGGGCCTATTCATCCGGAGGCGACCCGCGTTCTGGAGAAGCTGGGTGGAGACCCTGCGGGTTTCGCCGCACGACAATTGACAACAAAGATCGCCTCGAACGCCGACCTGATCATCGCTATGACAGCCAAGCACCGCGACCGGGTCCTGGAGCTCGCCCCTCAGAAGCTGAAGAAGACCTTCACGCTGACGGAGGCAGCTGCGCTTGTGACTCAGTTGAACGCACAGCACCTCGCCGATCTCGTGACGCTCCGCCCGAAACTGGCCGCACACGACCGGTTGGATGTGCCTGATCCGATCGGGCAAGGTGCTGACGTCTTCGACACTGTGGGAGCCCAGATTGCCGCCCTCCTGCCTCCGGTGATCGCCCTCTGCCAACGCGGGTGACGTCACACGAGTGAGCCAACCGACACAAGCACGCAAGACACCTGTTGTCCTCATTCTGCTGTCATCGGCAGCTCTGATTCTCTCTGCTGCCGCTTTGTTCGTGAGAGCCCGCCCTCTGACCAACGTGGTCGAACTGGTCCTCGCCATCGGTTCGCCCTATATCCCGCTCATAGCGCTCACAGGTCTGGCGCTGGCAGCGCTGGCCCGCCAAAAAATCCTGTCGGCCTTGGCCGTTGTCGTGTTGACTGCCACGCTCTCGGTTCAATTGCCGTGGTACTACTCCGCGCAGCCTCTTGCGATCGGTGATCATGCCGAGATTCGGGTGCTCTCCTCCAATCTCCGTTTGGGACAAGCTGATCCGTTGTCGTTTGTCACTCTTGCGACACAGAGTGCCGATGTCATCACGGTGTCCGAGCTGACGCCGTCGGCTGTTGAACGCTTCGACCGAGCCGGCCTCGGGGACGTCTTCCCCTACTCAGCCAACATCCCCGCCCACGGTGCCGGGGGAATCGGACTGTGGAGCCGCTACCCGATCACCGTGGTGCCTCCCGGCCGCCCCGAGTACTACGGGATCAGCGCCGTTCGCATCGACGTTCCCGGTGTCCGGTTCCATCCGCTGGTTGCCAGCGTGCATGTCATGTCACCGGTCGCGTCGAGACGCGACACCGTCACGGATTGGCGGATCGGTATCGCCGCCGTCAAAGTCGCGATCAACGCCCTTGCCGTCGGGGCCGGGCCCGCCGCAATGATCGTCGCGGGGGACTTCAACAGCACACCCGATCAACGTCAATTCCGTGACCTGATGACCAATGGGTTCCGCGACAGCGTGGAACAGAGCGGCGCCGGCTTCTCCCCCACCTTTCCGTCCAGGACGTGGCACCCGCCACTGCTGACCATCGATCACATCTTGACGCGCAACGCCGCAGCATCGTCGATCAGGACCATCTACATCCCAGGCTCGGATCACCGCGCCCTGTTGGCCACCATCGAAGTTCCCGTGGATCCCACGGCGTCGTAGAAAGCACGAAACCCCCGCCGCGCCGGAGCGCTGCGGGGGGTTTCGCTGAGATCGGGTCTACACCTCTTCGGTGAAGTTCCGGGTCACTGTCGGGTCTACGGGGATGCCCGGGCCCGTTGTCGTCGACACGGTGACCTTCTTCAGGTAGCGGCCCTTGGACGAGGACGGCTTGGCCCGCAGGACCTCATCGAGGGCGGCACCGTAGTTCTCGGCGAGCTTGCGCTCGTCGAACGACGCCTTGCCGATGACGAAGTGCAGGTTGGCCTGCTTGTCGACGCGGAAGTTGATCTTGCCGCCCTTGATGTCCTGCACAGCCTTCGCCACATCCGGGGTGACGGTGCCGGTCTTCGGGTTGGGCATCAGGCCGCGGGGGCCGAGCACGCGGGCGATCCGGCCCACCTTGGCCATCTGGTCAGGCGTGGCGATCGCAGCGTCGAAGTCGAGGAAGCCGCCCTGGATCTTCTCGATCAGGTCGTCACTGCCCACGATGTCGGCGCCGGCCGCGATGGCGGCCTCAGCCTTGTCGCCCACGGCGAACACCGCGACGCGGGCGGTCTTACCGGTGCCGTTGGGCAGGTTCACGGTGCCGCGAACCATCTGGTCGGCCTTGCGGGGGTCCACGCCGAGACGGATCGCGACCTCAACGGTGGCATCCTGCTTCTTCGACGAGGTTTCCTTGGCCAACTTGGCCGCTTCGAGCGGGGTGTAGAGCTTGTCCCGGTCCACCTTCGCGGCGGCTTCGCGGTAAGCCTTGCTTGTCTTGCTCATCAGTTCTTCTCCTGGTTTCAGAGTGTGTGGTTGCCGGGCCGAAGCTGGCCCTCCCACTGGAGCGGAAGGCTCCGACTATTCGACGGTGATGCCCATGGACCGGGCGGTGCCGGCGATGATCTTGGCAGCCTGGTCGATGTCGTTGGCGTTGAGATCTTCTTTCTTGGTCTCAGCGATCTCGCGAACCTGATCCCAGGTGACCTTGGCGACCTTGGTCTTGTGCGGTTCGCCGGAGCCCTTCGGCACGCCTGCGGCTTTGAGCAGCAGTCGGGCGGCAGGCGGGGTCTTCAACGCAAACGTGAAGCTGCGATCCTCGTAGACAGTGATCTCCACGGGGATGACGTTGCCGCGCTGGCTTTCTGTCGCGGCGTTGTACGCCTTGCAGAACTCCATGATGTTGACACCGTGCTGACCGAGCGCAGGACCGACCGGCGGAGCAGGGTTGGCCTGCCCAGCCTGGATCTGCAGCTTGATCAGCCCGGTGACCTTCTTCTTGGGGGCCATGCTGGGTGTTCCTTCTCTTTCTGGGGTCGTGCTGAACGAAAGTGCCGTTAGATCTTGGAGACCTGGGTAAAGGTCAGTTCCACAGGTGTCTCGCGGCCGAAGATGGACACCAGCACCTTGAGCTTCTGCTGTTCGGCGTTGACCTCACTGATCGAGGCAGGCAACGTCGCGAACGGACCGTCCATGACGGTGACGGACTCGCCGACCTCGAAATCGACCTCGATGACGGGCCGCTCGAGGGTGGCCTCGCTGGGCGCCCCGGCTGCCGCGGAAGAGGTGGCCTTGGCCGACTTCTTGGGCTGCCCCTGCGGCAGCAGGAACTTCACCACGTCGTTGAGCGACAACGACGTCGGCCGCGACGTGGCGCCGACAAATCCGGTGACACCGGGGGTGTTGCGCACCGCGGACCACGAGTCGTCGGTGAGATCCATCCGGACCAGGATGTATCCGGGAAGCACTTTGCGGTTGACCTGCTTGCGCTGACCGTTCTTGATCTCGGTCACTTCTTCGGTGGGTACCTCCACCTGGAAGATGTAGTCGCCCACGTCGAGGTTCTGCACGCGCGTCTCGAGGTTGGCCTTCACCTTGTTCTCGTAGCCGGCGTAGGAGTGAATGACGTACCAGTCGCCCGGCTTGCTCCGCAGCTCCCTCTTGAGCGCGACTGCCGGATCTTCGTCCTCGTCCACGACAGCGGCCTCGTCGGCAGCCACGGGCTCCGATACTTCGGCCTCAGGCTCGGTCTCGGTCTCGGTCTCGGTCTCGGTCTCGGTCTCGGCCTCGATCTCAGGAGACTCGGCGATCTCGGTGTCCTGGGCCTCGTCCACCAGGGTCGCGGCGTCTGCGATCGACTCGACCGACTCAGCTGCGGGCTGGTCGCCCTCGAAGCTAGTCACGGTTGTCAGTCCTCTCTTACAGTTGCGCAGTATCGGCGTTGGTGCCGGCGTGTTCCGGAAATTCTGCGCTAGCCGAACACCAGCGAGATCAGCTTGGCCAGACCGAGGTCCACACCACTGATCAATGACACCATGAAGGCCAGGAACACCAGCACCACCGAGGTGTAGGTGATCATCTGCTTGCGGTTCGGCCAGATCACCTTCCGCAGCTCGGCCACGACCTGCTTCAGGTAGTTCAAGACGAACACGAACGGGTTTCGCGACGGGCCGTCGGCCTGATCCTTGGCGGTTTTGGCCTTCGGCGCTTTACCGGAGCCGTTCTTGCTGACCTCGGTGTCGACGGCGGACGGCGTCTCGACTTCGCCATCGGTATCGCCACCGGCCAGTGCCCGCTGACGGGACCGCTTCCCGGTCGGGCGCTGCGGCGTCACGGCGCCCGTCGCCAAAGCCGTACTGCTGCCCTGGTCACCGGGATTCTGATCCGTGGTGCCCTCGGCTGCAGCGTCGGCGTTGTCGCGCTCGTCGCTCACCGCATGCTCCTTCGTGGTCCCTGTGTGGGGTACTGGTCCATCTCGCCGTTGAGGTCCATATGGCTCCAGTGTCCACCATCTCGAATATTCAGTTGAGCAGGGGCGACAGGACTTGAACCTGCAACCTGCGGTTTTGGAGACCGCTGCTCTGCCAATTGAGCTACGCCCCTTCAGAGATCAGCAAGCTGATCCCATAAAGGTTGGGCTCCACACAACTCGCGCGCTCCCCGAACGGTCAAACCGCCGGGCAGCGCGCTTGTTCTGGGAGAACCCCAAGTGCCGAGTGTACAACGGGGTAACTATGAACTACTAATCCTCTGCCGCGCGAGTGATCTGACCCGTCGCCACATCGAACTTGATCTTGGTTGAATGCTCGCCTTGCTGCCCCATCAATGTGGTGAAGGCTTCCATGAGCAGTTCGCCGTCGGTATTGGTCAGCACATTGCGAGTCACCACGATGTCCGCGCCGAATCGCTCATTGACATCGTGGACCTCAAAGCGGGCGAACAGCTTGTCGCCCACCCTGATCGGCTTGTGGTAAACGAACTGCTGGTCGACCTGCACGATCTGCATGGTCTCGAATCCGACATCGACAGTGCGGAAGAAATGCTGCTGCACCAGCAGCGCGAGTATCGAAACGAATGTCAGAGGCACCGGCAGACTGTCGTGGCCCAATTCTGCGGCCGCAGCCTCGTCGAAGAACGCAGCATCATCGTTCTTGACCGCGCGGGCAAACTCGCGCACCTTTTCGCGGCCCACCACGAAGTAATCGGGGTACTCGAACGACATTCCCCGAATATCGGTTTTGAGAGCCACGAATCACGCCAACTTCGCGGTTGCGACGGCCCGCCCGAAGATCTTCTTGCCACCGGTCGTGGCTGAGATCGCGATGGTGACGGATTTGGACTCCGGATCAACAGACTTGATCCGGCCACTGAAAACGAGCTCAGCGCCCTTGCCATCGTTGGGAACCGGCACAACAGCGGTGAAGCGCACGTTGTACTCGGTCACCGCACCCGGGTCGCCCACCCACGACGTGACATAGCCGCCGCCGAGACCCATGGTGAGCATGCCGTGAGCGATCGCAACGTCGAGACCGACCAGCTTGGCAATCTCGTCGTCCCAGTGAATGGGGTTGAGATCCCCGGAAACACCGGCGTAGTTCACCAGGTCCTGGCGCGTCAGCGGGATGGTTTTCTCCGGCAACAAATCGCCGACGCTGACTGAGCTGAATTCACGCAGTGCCATCGTTGAAGCCACTCTCCCCGTTTTCCTCGCTACGCCCCGCAAGCGTGGTGTAGGTCTCTTGTACCAACTCGCCATCCTGGTTGGAAATGATGACCTTGGTGACGATGATGTCGGTGCCGTGCACCTGCCGCACCGAATGCACGTAGACGTCGCAGTAGAGTTTGTCGCCGACCTGGATCGGTGCCAGGAACTTCAACGCCTGGTCGACCTGGACGATCTTGGCGTCCTGGATGCCGATGTTCGCGGAGGCAAAAAAAGCGTTCTGAGCCTTGTAACCGAAGACCGAGATGAACGTCAGCGGAGCTGGTAGACCCTGGTATCCCAGTTCAAGCGCAGCCTGATCGTCGAAAAATGCCGCATCCTCGTTCTTGACCGCGGTGGCGTACTCGCGAACCTTCTCGCGTTCCACCTCATAATGGTCGGGGTAGCGGTAATGCATCCCCACGATTTTTCCGGATAGCGCCACAGGAAGAACCTACCTAGTCGACCTTACAAACCTTCAATCGCCCCGACGGCCGACGACCGCCTTGCGAAGGTCAGCGAGATTCGCGGTGCCCCTGATGCTTGCCGCAGTTGGGGCAGAACTTCTTCAGCTCGAGCCGATCGGGGTCGTTGCGGCGGTTCTTCTTGGTGATGTAGTTGCGGTGCTTGCACACCTCGCAGGCCAAAGTGATCTTGGGCCGAACGTCAGTACTCGAAGCCACGGTTCGTCCTTCTCCAACACGATTTATGTCTGTCTTGTAGCGGTGGGGAGGCTCGATCTCCCGACCTCACGATTATGAGTCGTGCGCTCTAACCAGCTGAGCTACACCGCCCCGATAGGCACGGGCGGCGTAGCCGCCGCCAGTCCACCGAGCCCCCTAACGGAATCGAACCGTTGACCTTTTCCTTACCATGGAAACGCTCTACCGACTGAGCTAAGGGGGCCTACACCCGTGCGGCAGCTAATGCTCTCGCCCGGGCCCTGAAGTAGGGTACAGCCTGGTGCATTTAGACACCAAACCGCTGGTCACAACCAGCGATTTGGCCCCGCGAAGGCAATACCGCGGTCAACGCAGACCGCACCTCTCAGGGGATGATCGCCATCTGTTGGTCGAATGCCTGAATGCCTTGGCTCACGATCCCGGCCTCGGTCTCGTCGGCGTACGCGTTCAGTTGGAGAACAAAGGCACCGTCGTCTGCTGGGATGACGATCGTGTTCTGCGCAACCACGCCGTTGCGCCCCCCGGCGAGGTAGGTGCCGGCGACCTGTGCACTCTCGAACCCCATCAGCTGGCTTCGCGACCCCTCGTTTGTCGGCACAAAACCGGGCATTCCGCGTAGCTCACCTGGGGCGTACTGGAGGAGATCGTTCGGATCGACATCGCCGGTCAGTTCGGACATCAAGACCAGGATGCGCGGCGGGTTGGCAGGCACTGCGCTGGTTGGGTAGAAGAACGCGCCATAGGGCGCTTCTGGCAGATCATCACGGCGCTGCCAGCCGGGTGGTACCGGCAGGTTCACGGTGGGGCTCCCCGCGTCACCAGGCGAGACCGAGGATTCCCGCAGCCCGTTCTTGACGATGTAATCCTGAATGGTCTCGTCGGGGCTCGCCGGCGGAGCCGGTTCCGGTCGCTCCGTGGTCGAAGTCTCGCCCTCCGCGCTAGCGGTCACCGTTGAGTTGTCGGCTTCGGTCGATGAGTCCGAGCCGCAGCCGACGAGGGCGAGGCTCACTGCGAGCGCTGTGATCCCCGCACCGGCTACTGAGGTCAAGCTCTTCATGACTTGTGTGGTCTCCTTCGAGAATGGTCTCCGTGCAGAGCCTACGGTGAGCAAAGCCGGTACGGGAGACGAGGAATGCACAGGGAGACCAGTTAGCTGCTCGGCGCCGATCCTGAACCTCGACGCCAAGCGCACCTCTTGGATTCCCGACTGGGCCCGATTACCCCAGCAGCCACTCGTTGGGCGAGAACAGCTCGCAATGGATGCGCTCTGCAGGTAGGCCGCGATCGGTCAACTGCGGCCGCACCGCCTGGACAAATCCGTCCGCGCCGCAGAGATAGACATCGGTGTCCTCAGCGATGTCAATGGATTCGAGCAGCATCCGGCCCGGATGCACGTGATCGTCGCCTGCGGTCACTCCGTCCTCATACCAGATCTCCAGGGTGGCGTTGGGGAGCGCGTCGACCAACTCGCGCTGCCGTTCCCGTAGTGGATGGCTGATGTCGCTGCGGTCGGCATGCAGCACCCGCACCGGGGTGGTGGGCGCCTCAGCTGCCAGGTGCTCCAGCAGACCGATCATGGGGGTGATCCCGATCCCGGCCGAGATCAGCGTCAGCGGCACGTTGCGGGCAGGAGTCGGCAGATCCCCGAACGGGAGCGTCACATCCAGGAGGTCTCCGACACGCAGGTTGTCCCGGATCCACTCCGAAACCTCCCCCGCCGGCTTCACCGCGAAGGCCAGTTCGTCGCCGTCGGCGTTGACCAGGCTGTATTGGCGTAGCTGCCGGGCACCGTCGGGCAGGGTGACCCCTACCGAAACATACTGTCCGGGACGGGTTTTGAATCGCTGCGCGCCGGCAACCCGGACCAGCACCGCACCCGAGGGATCGTCGCCCCGCCCGACCACCCGCATCCGCCGGTACACATCCCCGGCTTCCACTCCGACACCGGCGTAGAGGTCACGTTCCATGTCGATCAACGTGTCCGCCATGATCCAGAACACCCGATCCCAGGCGGCTGCCACGTCCGCGGTCACGGTGTCGGCGCCCAGCACCTCGACAATCGCGGCGAACAGATGCTCATGCACGATCGGGTACTGGTCGGCGGTGACCCCCAGCGACGCGTGCTTGTGCCCGATCCGGGAGAGCAGGTCGGCGGGATGAGGCAGGGCGGGATCCACCAGATGGGTGGCAAAGGTGGCAACGGATGCCGCCAGTGCCCGCTGCTGCGCCCCTTGAGCCTGATTGCCACGGTTGAACAGGTTCCGCAGCAGCTCCGGGTGAGCCTCGAACATCCGCCGGTAGAACTCGGTGGCGATCTCGTCGATGTGTGCACCGACCAACGGCAAGGTGGCCGTGACGGTTTCGACGTATTCGGGCTTGAGCACCTCGCGGGTGGGGGCGGTCATCGTGGGTTCCTTTCCATGGGAGTGAGGGTCAGCAATTGGAGCGCGGGTGCGCGCACCAGGTCTGTCACGCGGTAGCGGTCGAGTTCGGTGTAGAAGGCGTTCTTGGCGTCGGCAAGGGCACGCCGCAGTCGGCAACCCGCGATGAGCGGGCACACCGCGGCGCCGTCGCAGTCGATGACCTCACGGTCACCTTCGAGTTCACGCACCAGCCAGCCGATCGACGCGCCGCGCCCGGCGTCGGTGAGCGTCAGGCCCCCGACACGTCCCCGGCGGGCGTGCACCAGGCCGAGTTCGACCAGCCGCGACACCGCCTTGGCGATGTGGTTTTCGGAGGCGCCGGCATTGGCCGCGATCTGGCGGGTGGTGACCCGCTGATCGTCGAACTCGCCGGCAGCCAGCAACATCATCGCCCGCAGCCCCAGGTCGGTGAATCGGGTGAGTTGCATGGCCGTGACGGTACTAATTGCGCATTGTCGATGCGACTTTTCGAGTTGTGCGGTTAAACACGTGATGAAGTGCGGTTTTTGGACCTGCGACGACGCCGCGACGGGCCCGCCTTAGGCTGGGTCCATGGCCTCCAGCCCAGACGACCGACTCTATTTCCGCCAGTTGCTGTCCGGACGCGATTTTGCCGCCGGCGACATGATCGCCAATCAGATGCGCAACTTCTCCTACCTGATCGGCGACCGGGAGACCAAGGACTGCGTGGTGGTCGACCCGGCCTACGCCGCCAACGATCTTGTCGACATCCTCGAGTCCGACGGCATGTCGCTGTCCGGGGTCCTGGTCACCCATCACCATCCCGACCACGTGGGCGGCACCATGATGGGCTTCACCCTCAAAGGCCTGGCCGAACTGCTGGAACGCCAGAACGCTCCGGTACACGTCAATACCCATGAGGCGGAATGGGTTTCCCGGATCACCGATATCTCGCTGTCCGACCTGACGGCCCACGAGCACGGCGACAAGGTCAACGTCGGCGACATCGAGATCGAGCTGCTGCACACTCCGGGCCACACGCCGGGCAGCCAGTGCTTCCTGCTCGACGGCCGGCTCGTCGCCGGCGACACACTGTTCCTGGAAGGCTGCGGGCGCACCGACTTCCCCGGCGGCAATGTCGACGACATGTTCCGCAGCCTCCAGCAGCTGGCCACCCTGCCCGGCGATCCCACCGTCTTCCCCGGCCACTGGTACTCAACCGAACCCAGCGCCCCGCTGGGAGAGGTCAAGCGCAGCAACTACGTCTACCGCGCCTCCAGCCTCGATCAATGGCGCACCTTGATGGGCGGATGACGTCGCCCGAAGGAACCTTGACGTTTCGGAACGCCGTTACGTAACGTCGCCCTGAAATGCCACCAGCACCCGAGGAGCAGGCATGAGCGGCGCCGTCATCTACCGGCACGACGAATCCATCGCAGTCATCACCCTCGACGACGGCAAGGCCAACGTCCTGGGTCTGGGTATGCAGCAGGCCATCAACGACGCGTTGGACAACGCCGAGCGCGACAACGTGGGTGCTGTGGTCATCGCCGGCAACCAGAAGGTGTTCAGCGGCGGGTTCGACCTCAAGGTGTTCCAATCCGGCGATATCGACGCCTCCATCGCGATGCTGCAAGGCGGGTTCGAGCTGTCGCACCGGTTGCTGAGCTTCCCCACGCCCGTGGTGATGGCCTGCACCGGGCACGCGATCGCCATGGGCTCGTTCCTACTGTGCAGCGGCGATCATCGAATTGCAGCGCCTGGCTACAACATTCAGGCCAACGAGGTCGCCATCGGCATGGTGTTGCCCTACGCGGCACTCGAGGTGATGAAGCTGCGCTTGACCCGGGCGGCCTACCAGCAGGCAGTGGGACTGGCCAAGGTCTACTTCGGCGAGGCGGCGCTGGCAGCCGGGTGGATAGACGAGATCGCGCTACCGGAGGCGGTGCTGGAACGTGCCGAAGAAGCCGCACGGGAGTTCGCCAACTTGCATCGCGACGCACACGTCGCCTCGAAACTGCGCGCCCGTGCCGAGGCGCTCGACGGAATCCGCGCCGGTATCGACAACATGAAGGCCGAGTTCGGCATCAAGTAGCACCATGCCGAGGGCCAAGCAGCGCACCCCGGAGCTCCGCGACCGGGTGCTGGCGGTGGCCGTCGAGGTGCTCGGCCAGGACGGGATCGCGGGCTTCACCACGCGCCGGGTCGCGCAGCGGGCCGGCACCTCGGTGCCCGCGGTCTACGAACTGTTCCACGACAAGTCCGGCCTGGTCCGCGAGGTGTACTTCGAGGGCTTTCGCCGGCTCGCCCGGGCCATGGCGGCCGTCCCGGACACGTCAGATCCGCTCACCGACCTGAAGCTGCTGATCCCGGTGTTCCGCCGGTTCTGCCTGAACTCCCCAGCCCTGGCGCGGGTGATGTTCTTGCGTCCGTTCCAGGACTTCGATCCCGGCCCCGCAGAACTCGCCGACACTCCGAACGTGCGCGACATCCTGATCCACAAGGTGGTCCGCTGCATCGACGCCGGACGGCTGGCCGGCGATCCGGTGGATATCGCCCACATCCTGCTGGCCCTTGCGCAGGGGCTGGCCGTTCAGGAGGGCGGCCGTTGGCTGGGCCGGTCCAAGGAGGCGATCGACCGGCGATGGGACCTCGGCGTTGCCGGTGTGTTGCGGGGTTTCGCGACGTGACGGGCGTTGTTCACCTCCCGGCCAGCAAAGCATGCACCGGCGCTACCGCAGCGATGAGCAGGCTCCTGACACCGGCGCATGACCGATGGCAACTCCAGCGAATCCGCATGTCAGTCAACAATTTTGAATTGCCCCGCGGCACACCCGCACCCGACAGCTGCCTGCGAGAAGTATTCAACTGGTAACGTGCTGACCTCCAGCGACGATGACTGAAGGACCAGTGGGTCCGACTTTACGTAAGGGGAATTGTGCCGATGAGTGACAACGACGGACGCGTCGTCCGCAACGCCAAGAGGCTCACCGCCCTTGGCATCGGATCGGCCGCCATCGCCGCGACGTTCATGGGCCTCGGCACCGCCACCGCCAGCGCAGAGATCGACGAGATGGCTCCGCGCCCGAACGTGACCAGCCGCCAAGCCCTCATCATCGATCAGGATGCACTGCGCCGCGCCGCCCCGGGCAACACCCGCGGACTCGACGAAACCCGACGTGCGGGCCGCGGCGGAATCAACGCTCACGGCGAGGTTCGCGGCAACGTGAAGGCCGTTCCGGGCACCACAGCAGCTCCGTTCAACCTCACCCGCAAGGGCGTGTTCCGTCAGGGCGCGCCGATCGGCGATTGGTGACCAAAACCCGTTGAGGTTCACCGGGTGTCGACGCAGGATTGACACCCGGTGAACCTGGGTCACGACAGACCCGCCTCGACCACGGGTAGGTTCAACTCATGCCAGCCAGCCGTCACGGGCGCGATGCCGGATGAGCAACACCGAAGCACTGCCCGTCGAAGTGGATTGTGCCGCCGGCCCGCTGAGTGAGATCGAGATCCTCACCCCGCGCGATGTGCCACTGGGCGGCCCCCGCGCAATGCAGGTGCGACGAACGTTGCCGCAGCGCCAGAGATCGCTGGTAGGCGCGTGGTGTTTCGCCGACCACTACGGCCCCGACGACATCCGCCACCACCCAGGCATGGACGTCGCGCCCCATCCACACACCGGACTACAGACGGTGAGCTGGCTGTTCGCCGGGGAGATCGAGCATCGCGACAGCAATGCCGTCCACGCCCTGGTCCGGCCCGGTGAGCTGAACCTCATGACCGCCGGTGCGGGTATCTGCCATTCCGAGGTGTCGACGGCGGCCACCACAGTGCTACACGGCGTTCAACTCTGGATTGCCCTGCCCGACACGGCGCGGGACACCGAGCGCCGCTTCGATCACTATGTGCCACAGCCCATTTCGCGACGCGACGCCCGGTTGACGGTGTTCCTGGGAGAACTGGCCGGACAACGGGCCCCGGTATCGACGTTCACCCCGCTCCTCGGCGCCCAGATCGACCTACCGCCGGGCGGTTCGCTCGAGACAGACATCGATCCCGGCTTCGAACACGCGGTACTGCTGGACACCGGAGCTCTGGAGGTCACCGGCCAGGCGGTGGCCGTCGGTGAAATGGCCTATCAGGGCACCGGCCACACTTCGCTGGCCATGACCAACACCGGTGACGTACCGGTGCGCGCCGTCCTACTCGGCGGGGAACCGTTCACCGAGGAACTGCTGATGTGGTGGAACTTCCTGGGACGCAGCCACGACGAGATCCTGCAATTCCGGGAGGAATGGCAGGCGCGGTCGGCGCGTTTCGGACACGTGGCGGGATACCGCGGCGACCCGCAATGGCTACCCGCTCCCCCGCTGCCGACCACCCGACTCAAGCCGAGACAGCCACCCGCCAGGAAGGACATCCCGTGACCCTCGCCGACAAGACCGGAGCCCCGGTCACCGTCACCAAGCAGGACCGCGAGTTCACCATCTCCGTCGACGGAGCAGCCGCCGGCGAAACACCGGTGGGGCTGACAGCCTTTCGCGAACGCAACGGACAGCGAATCTTTCACCACACCGAGGTCGACGAGCAGTTCGGCGGCCGCGGGCTGGCCACGATCCTGGTACGGGAAGCATTGTCGGCCACCCGAGCCGACGGGTTACGCATCGTGGCGGTATGCCCCATGGTGGCGGCCTACGTCAAGAAGCACCACGACTTCGACGACATCGTGGACCGCCCGACACGGGAAATCCTGCACTGGCTGCAGGGCAGGTGACGACGCTCAGACGATGAGCGCGGCGAAGACGGCGCCGGTGACGATCGCGATGACCAACGCCACCGTCGACTCACCGAGCAGCACCGCCACGACCACGGCGACGATCGCACTGATCGCCAACAGCACCAGTAGTGCGCTCAGTACGTTTCTGACGGAGACGTACCCACCGCCGGCGGGCCGCAACGCAGCAGAGGGCAACATCGGACCGTTTTGCGCGCTGACCATGGCGACCCACTTCCTCGTTGTGGCGAGGAACACAGTGTACCGATTTATGTGATTAACGCCACAATGCGTTGATGAGCTAAGCGTGTTCACCTCGCCGACGGCAGCCTCGGCAACTGTTCAGTGCGCCAGCGGCGGCCGCAGCCGCGGATGTTCGGCCAGCCAGCGGCGCTCCACCTTCTTGACCCGGCGATGCTCGGCCGCGATCAGCAGTGCACCGCCCGTGACCAGCGCCCCGGCGATCAACCCGAGAATCAACGGCCAGTCCCCTTGAGCCCGGTACGCCGTGGTTGCAACACACCCGGCGATGGCGATGATGCCCAGCGCCAGCAGAAACAACCCCGGCCACCACAGCGTGTCGATAAAGGACTCGCCCGCATGCGGCTGTGTGGTCCGTGCATGGTCCACGGGGTCGTGATATGCGCCTTTCATGACATCTACCTCCGTCCGCAGAGCTGCTTTCAGCGTACGCCCGATGTGATACACCCCACATCGGATGCGCCTCCCGCTGGTGCGCAGGCCAAGCAAGACGGGCCCTCCAGCAACCCCGAGAATCGATCGCCACGCTCAGGCTAGAGGGCCATCGCCGTCATACGAAACGGTTGGCAATGCGATGCGACGCACTTGAACAGCTGTTCTGTGGCAACGATTTTGGTCACAGAACAGTATCGGCCGGAGCGTGGACAGGAACGGCCACCGGCCAACAGCTAAGTTGAATCGAACTCAGGGAAGGTTTGATTCATGAAAATGCATGTCTCCATCGTCGCCGGTGCCGCGTCGGTACTGATGCCACTGGCCATCGGGCTTGCCGGGCCGGCCGTCGCCGCACCTTCCGCCTTGACAATGCCAGAGGTCCGCAAGATCTCGCTGCAGAAGGCACTGACATCCATTGACGCGCTCGGCGACAACACCAAGTTCCGGATCAACACGTACAACATGGTCGGCTGGACCCAGGAGCAACTGAGCCCCGCGAACTGGATTGTGTGCCGGCAGTCCCCGGGACCCGGGCGGGCACTCAAGGCGAATTCACGCATCACCCTGGGCGTCAAGCGCCCGTGGCAAGGCTGCTGAGCGGGCTACTTCTTTCGCTGCTCTCGACCCGCGACCGAGCTCGGTCGCGGGTCGTTTTGTTTTGTCGGCGGCCGTTTCACCTCTTCCTGTGAGGTAGCCGTGGGGTCGCTGCGAGTGCCGAAAACCGGTCCACAGCCGTTGGTCAGCTGGTTCACAGTGCGCCAGACTGGTATCCACAGGCACAGAATTGTGAACCTTTGCTGGTCATTGGCGCTACACCTGTAGGCCACCCGCAGACAAGCGTCATTCGGATGAAAGTCGCTCAGCTTCAGCATTTTTCAGTACCGCAGTCATCGAGACCTCCTCATGCTGCGGCGCGGAGCCAATGGGCGACCGCGAACGACCAGCAGCAAGGGCCATCACATGAAGAAACTCGCCTTGACCATCGGCGCCGCAGCGATGCTGCTGCCTGCCATCATCGGAGTTGCCGGCCCGGCCCAGGCCGCACAAGGCTTTGTCATGCCGAACACCGACGGCATGAACCTGCAGGAAGCCGAGAATGCCGTCGCCGCTGCCGCACACGGCATCCCCACCGACATGCACTCGCACAACATCAAGGGCATGGCCCAGCAGCAACGCAGCCTGACCGACTGGCTGGTGTGCAACCAGAAACCGGAAGCCGGCGAGACGATCACCACTGCGTCCGACGTGAACTTCGGCGTGGTGCGTGAATTCGATGCCGCCCGCAATATCTACGACCCGATGGTCACCGACGCCTGCAAGTGATCGACTTCCCCAACAGATCAGCCCCCTCGATCGAGGGGGCTGATCCCTTTGGGGCGAAATGACATTCGCGTCGATACGACGTCAGCTCCGACAGCTGGGCGCGGTGACCCGACTTCAGACGTACCGTCGCGCCGGTAGGCTGCGCACATATGGAGGATCTGAGTGGTCGATCGCGTCCTCCCGGTTGGTATCCGGACCCCAGCGGTGTGCCCGCCCTGCGCTACCACAACGGTATCGGCTGGACAGTGCACCGCGAGCCGACGCGACAACCCCCACCGCCCGACGTCCGCGCACCTGTCCGCGCGCGACCGGCCGAACCCGTCACCACCCGGATCCGCATCGCAGTGCCACCCCCGCCGGTCCTGACGCCGGACCCACCACCGCACCTCGGCCGACATCGCGGCCGCCGGGTGGTCAACCGGATCCTGCTTGGTGTGGCGGTCGCCTCGTTCAGTGTCTGGATGGGTGTCTGGTTGATTCTCGGCCTGTCGATGATCGACTGATCGCCGTCGCGATCCGATCAGCCCGGCGTCGTACCACCACGCTCGGCCGGCAGCGGCGACGGTTGCGGTCCGCTACTGCCTGGGGTTTCAGCTCCAGGAGGTCCTACTGAGCCCGGCCGCGCCGGCATCGGGCCACCCGAAGGTGCCGGGAGCTGATCTCCCGGCGGCGGCAGCGGGCCACCCAGGGGTGGCGGTGGTTGGGCCCCGGGAAGCGGGGGTGCGCCCGGTCCCGGCGGACGGTGATGTCCGGGTCCCGGCGGTGGTGGCGGGCCGCCGGGACCGTCGAACATCCGAGGACCCGATTCCCACGGTGCTCCCGGCGGTGGTGGACCACCCGGAACCAGACGATCGACGGCGGCCGGGCTGGGAACCATCCCCACCGTCAGCGACATCATCGGGGCCGCCTCGATGGCAAGGCCACCAACAAGTCCGACCACCAGCCCCACGATCGCCGAGCCGACGGCCATGCCAACGGGATGCCGGCGTGCCGGAACGCTCACCGCCGCCCACCGACTCGCCGGCGCCGGCTGCATCTCGACAGTGCCGGCCTCATCCTGCGGGTCGCTTTTCGGAAGGTCTTGGGTGCGTTCATCTTCGGACATCGTGTCTCCCTGTGTGGTCGTGACGCTCTGGTCGCGACGCTATGCACCGAGGGTGAAGCCAACCTGAAGACAGCCTCCGGGAGGAGCATTCTTCAGACTGAATTCAGGTGCACCAAGACAGAATGGAGACCATGGGCGGCATATCCGAGAACGATCGCTGTGCCGCACGGGTGTTGGTGGTCGAGGATTCCGATGCGATCCGCGAGATGGTCGTCGAGGCCCTCGACGACGCCGGATACGCGGCGCGGGGCTCGGTCGACGGCGGCGATCTCGAAGAGATCCTCGACGGGTATCGACCGGATTTGGTGGTTCTGGACGTGATGCTGCCCGGACGGGACGGATTCACCCTGATCGACGTGGTCCGCGGCTGGGGCGATGTCGGGGTCATCATGCTGACCGCACGTGACGGGCTACCCGACCGCCTTCGCGGGCTCGACGGGGGCGCCGACGACTACGTCGTCAAGCCGTTCGAACTGTCCGAGTTGGTATCCCGGGTCGGTGCGGTGCTGCGTCGGCGCGGCCGCATCCCGGTGACCATCCAGGTCGGTGATCTCCTCGTCGACCGCGGTGCCGGCGTCGCCACCCGAGCGGGGACCCAGCTTGATCTGACCGCCACCGAACTGCGGTTGCTCGACTTCCTGCTGGATCAGAGAGGCCGGACCGTCAGCGCAAATCAGATCCTCAACGCGGTCTGGGGCTACACCTCCTACGACGACAACCTGGTCCACGTGCACATCAGCAGTCTGCGCCGAAAACTGGAAGCCCACGGTCCGCGCATGGTCCACACCGCCCGTGGCATCGGGTACCGCCTGCAGGCGCCCCGCCCATGACAACTGCGACACCCTCTCTGCAGCGCCGCGTCATCATCGGGGTGCTGGGTCTGCTCGCCGCATTGTTGTTGTTGCTCGGTGTGGTCATCGACCAGTCCGTCGGAGCGCAGGCCCGAAGTGACCTGCACGATCGCGTGACGGCCGGCGCCGCCCGAGCCGACGCGCTGGCGATGGCCGGAACCCCGCCGGCTCAGCTGGCGGCCGAGTTGAACGGTGGCGGGATCCGCGCCCTGCTGATCACCCCCGACGGCGCGACCTACGGCGACCAGGGAATCCCCGCCGACCTACCCGCGGGGACTTTCGCAC
>NZ_JBARXZ010000009.1:0-41506 GCF_049647605.1 Mycobacterium sp.
GTGGGGCTACCCGCGGGTTGCATGCCCATCACCTGCAGCACTGGGAAGACGGCGGACCCACCGACCTGTCGAATCTGGTGTTGGTGTGCCCGTTCCACCACCGGCTGCATCACCGCGGCGGCATCACCCTGACCGGACCCGCCGAACACCTGGTGGTCACCGACGCGTCGGGCCGAAAGCTTGAATCCGGTTCCTTGGCCCGACCCCCGACCACACCCCCACCCAACGTCCCACCCTGCCCCGGACCCACCGGCGAACACGCCAACTGGTGGTGGTACCAACCATTCCAACCACAACCACCACCAACTAACTAGTGCCCCAAGGAGATCGCGTCGCCTAGCCGGTACACGCATCCGGTTCTCGCAGAGCGGGCCACCGACTTATGGCTGGTGCCGTCTCGCTTGACCTCACCGACCGACAGTTCCGGTGCCGCCTATCGAAAGCCCTGGTGAGCACCGCCAGATACACGGCGCCAATCGCCAGCCAGATACCGTCCCGACGTCGACTCAAGACGTAAGCGATCACGGACACTTGAACCATGACCAACCCCAGGAAAACAGCGGCAAAATGGTTGCCGCCAAAGGTCTTTGCGGTGTCGGGACCGCCGCACCCGCGGCCTATCGGCCCCAACATCTCCATGACATGAAGAATGGGGCCAAGGAGAACAGCGCACCGACCCCGCCCTCACCCATCGGATGGCCGACCGTCAGCCCCCGCGACAAACTAAGTGCCGGCGCTCTGATGCGCGCCGCTGATCACCGGGTGGCGGGTTGCCGGCCGGTTCCGGGCCTCCCCCGTGTCCGCGTCGAAGTAGTAGGTGCTCTCCGGCGGCAGCAGCAGCCCGATATTGGTCCCGGACTCCAGCTCGACACCCGCCGGGGCCTGGGCGATCACCGTGGTCTCACCGACAAACGCCGTGACCAGGACGTGGCTGCCGAGTGGCTCCACGAAGTCGACCCGGGCGGGCACCACCCCGTCCTCGGTTGCGCTCCGCAGTTGCAGGTGTTCGGGTCGCACCCCCACCGTCACCGGACCGTCCGGTTCGGCAACCGACACGACCGGGGCTCCGACGATCTGCAGCCGGCCGTCACGCACCTGCCCGGGCAGCAGGTTCATCGGCGGGCTGCCCATGAACGCCGCGACAAAGGTGTTGGCCGGGCGGTTGTAGATGTCGTCCGTCGTGCCGATCTGCTGCACTTTCCCGTTCGACATCACACACAGCCGGTCACCCAGCGTCATCGCCTCGACCTGATCGTGAGTGACGTAGATGGAGGTGACGGGCAGTTCCCGGTGCAGCCGCTTGAGATCCCCACGAACCTGGTTACGCAGCTTCGCATCGAGATTCGACAGCGGTTCGTCCAGCAGGAACGCCTGCGGCCGACGTACCAGGGCCCGGCCCATGGCAACCCGCTGACGCTGCCCCCCGGAGAGCTGCCCGGGTTTGCGATCGAGAAGATTGCCGATCTGCAGCAGCTCAGCGGTGTCGCGGACCCGGCGGTCCACCTCGGCGCGCGGGGTCCGCCGTTGCCGCAGCCCATAGGCCAGATTCCGGTACACCGACATGTGCGGATACAGGGCGTAGTTCTGGAACACCATCGCGATGTCCCGCTCACCGGGAGATTGCCCGTTGACCACCGCTCCCCCGATCCTGATCTCACCCGAGGTGGGCTTGTCCAGACCGGCGAGCAACCGCAGCGCGGTGCTCTTGCCGCACCCAGACGGACCCACCAGAATCAGGAACTCCCCGTCGGCCACCGTCAGGTTGAGGTTCTCCAGGGCCACCACGCTGCCGAAGTAACTCCGGGTCACATTGCGAAATTCGACTTCTGCCAAGGTCTTTCCTCTCAACCCTTGATTCCGGTGCTGGCCACCGACTGGACGAAGTAGCGCTGTGCACCGACAAACACCAGGAGCATGGGCAGCAGGCTCATCACGTTGGCCGCCATCAACAACGGCCATTTGACCCGGTGAGCACCCTGAAAGTAGCTCAGGCCCAACGGCACCGTCATCTGATCCTGGGACGTGATCACGATCAACGGCCAGAGGAAGTCGTTCCATGACGTCAGGACAGTCAGCGCCGCCAGGGTCGACAATGCGGGCAGCGACAACGGCAACACCATCTTGAACAACACTCCCAGCCGCGAGGTGCCGTCGACACGCGCCGCTTCCTCGAGCTCGACGGGAACCGTCATGAAGAACTGCCGCAGAAAGAAGATCCCGAAGGCGGTCGCCAGGTTGGGCAGCATCAACGCGCCGATGTGGTCGATTCCCAACCCCTCCCACACGTTGTCGCCGAACCACTTCACGATCAGGAACACCGGGATCATCGTGACCTGGAACGGCACCATCAGCGTGGCCATCAAGGTGACAAACAGCGCTCCGCGGCCCAAGAACCTGATCCTGGCGAAGGCATAGCCGGCCAGGCTGCACACCACCAGATTGCTCACCAGCACCACCGCGGTCACGGTGAAGCTGTTGAGGAAGAAGTGCCCGAACGGCGCCGCGTTCCAGGCCTCGGAGTAGTTCTCGAACCGGGGGCTGGCGGGAAGCAGAACCGGCGGAAAGCGATTGGCTTCGCCTTCGGTCAGCAACGAGGTGACCAGCATCCACAGCAGCGGCACGACCAACAGGAACGACACAGGTATCAGGACCAGGTGCCACGGGTCGAAGCGCAGCCACCGGCGCTTCGCAGCTACCGGCGCCGCTTCGGGTTCCGGCGCCGGCGGCGCGGCGAGCGGAACGGATTCGGAGAGCTTCTGATCGGTCATGAGTAATGCACATGTCTACGCGCGAGCCGGAACTGGATGGCGGTGATCACCAGGATCACCACGAACAACGCATACGCCATGGCTGCGGCGTAACCTGCGTCGAACTGCACAAACGCGCGGTCCCAGAGGTAGTAGACGATCACGGTTGTCGCCCGCAGCGGCCCGCCGCGGGTGGTGGCGTACACCTCGTCGAACAGCTGTAAAGCGTTGATGGTCAACCACACCAGCAGGAACAGGTTCGCGGGGCCCAACAGCGGCACCGTGATGGTCCGGAACCGGGTGAATGCGGTGGCGCCGTCGATTGCGGCCGCCTCATGCAGTTCGGACGGAACCCCCTGCAGGGCAGCCAGATAGACAATGACCGAGAACCCGGTCCACCCCCAGATCGTCATCGCCACGATCACGAACAGTGCCTGTGACGGCGAGGCCAGGAATGGTTGCGACGGCACGCCGACAGCGTTCAGGGCGGCGTTCACCAGTCCGTAGTCGCGGTCGGTCAACCACAGGAAGATGATGCCCTGCGAGATGGTCGACACGGCCATCGTGATGTACGCGGCGGTGCGGTACACCGAGATGAACCGCAGCGAGCGGTTCATCGCCGCGGCGATGAACAAGCCCACCAGCATGGTCCCGGGAACAAACAGCGCCGTGTAGACGATGGTGTGTTTGACCGACTCGAGGAACACCGGGTCGTCGGCCAGCTTCTGGTAGTTGGCGAAACCGACCCACGGTGTCTCCTTGCTCAGCAGGTCCGAGTCCTGAAACGAGAGCTGCAGTGACATCAGCACTGGAAGCAGGCCGAAGATCCCGATCAACACTGCTGCCGGACTGACCAGCGCCCAACCGCTCACGGTGTCGGAGCGACCGAACCGCCTCAGCAGATTCTGCATCCGCATCTCCTCCCTGGGCCGGCTTGCTACTTGTCCGCCAGTGCCGCGTCGGCGGCCTGCGCCGCGGAGTCCAGCGCCGCCTGGGGTTGTTGCTCACCGAGCAGCACCGACACGATGGCGTGACCCAGAGCTTCCGAGATCGCCGGGTACTGCTCCACTGTCGGCCGGGCCTTCTGCACATTGGACAGGTTCTCGACAAAAACATCGGTGCCGGGCAGCTGCTGGTTGAGCTCGGCGACAAACGCCGGGTCCTGGCCCACCGAGGTGCGGGTGGGCAGATCGCCGGTGCCCAGGGAGAAGGCCTTCACCTGTTCGGGGGCGGTCAGCCACTGTACAAAATCGACGGCCGCCTGCTTGCGTGCATCACCGTTGTCGAAGACCACCCAGTTGTCGGGTCCGGAAATCGTCTGGTGCCCACCGGTGGAGCCGGCGAACGTCGGCATCACCTGCACGCCGTAGTCGATGTCCGGCAGTGAGCTCAGATCCCACGGGCCGGTGATCAACATCGCGACCTTGCCACTGTTCATCAGTTTCGGCCCGTTTTCGTTGGTGGTGTCCAGGTAGAGCGACTTGTCGGTGACCGCCATCTGTTGCAACACCGTGAGCGCCTCGACACCGGCCTCGGAATTGAAGACCGCCTGCGTGTTGTCTTCTGAGAGCAGGTCACCGCCGGCTTCCCAGAGCATCGGGACGTAGTGCCACACGGTGTCCTCGCTGCCGTCGGCGGGCAGGAGGAAGCCGTACTGTCCTTTGGCCGGATCGGTCAGCTTGGCCGCCGCGGACCGGAAGTCGTCCCAGGTCCAGTTCGCGGTGGGCGTCTCGATTCCGGCGTCGGCGAAGAGCTGCTTGTTGTAGACGATCGCGAGGTTGTCCACCAGTGCGGGCACCCCGACCACCTTGTCGCCGACGGTCGCCGCGGCCCGCTCGCCGGCATAGAAGTCATCCCAGTTCCACGCGGGATCCGCGACGTAGGAAGACATGTCGACCAACTGGGGAATCTTGGCGATGTTCGGCGACCAGGATCCGAACATGTAGGCCACATCGGGTGCGCTGTCGCCGCGGACCGCGGTCAGCACCTTCTGCAGAACCAGGTCATTGCTGGAGTACAGTTCGCCGACCTCGACATCGGAATGCTCCGAGTTGTACTTGTCGATCAGCGATTTGAAGACCGTACCTTCGGTGTCCTGGTAGCCGTGCCACACCGTGATCTTGGTGGGGCCCGACGACGACGAGTCACCACCGCCGCCACACGCGGCCAGTACCAGGGCGAGGACCGCCCACACAGCGATCAGAAAGTGTTTGCGAATCACGATTGACACTCCTTAGTTGACGGGGACGCGCAGGGGTTCGGGCAACAGATCACCATGGGCAGCGGTCAATTCGTCGCACAACTGCCAGATCTGGTCGACGGTGAGCGTGGCCGCGGTGTTGGGGTCCACCATGGCCGCCGCCCGAACCAGTCGGGGGTCACCGTCCACGGCGGCACGCACCGCCAGATCGACCGGGCCGAGGAAGTTCCGGTTGAGCGCGGCACACTGCGGCGGAAGATCCCCCACCTGCAT
The DNA here is from genome assembly GCF_049647605.1 of Mycobacterium sp. GTDB lineage: Bacteria > Actinomycetota > Actinomycetes > Mycobacteriales > Mycobacteriaceae > Mycobacterium. Next base: position 5,221 of record NZ_JBARXZ010000009.1, read on the forward strand.
CGGATGTGCGCCCAGTGCGTCGAGCACGGTCGGCACCTCGACGGAGAGGCCGTCGGGCAGATTTGTGATCAGCCCGTTGTTGACGACGTTGGCGGCGATCACCCGGGTGGTCCCGGTCTCCAGCGAGTGAATCACCTGTGGGGCATATTCGGTGGAGCCCCTGTCGATCGCCAGCACCTCGGTTTGGGTCAATTCTGCTCGGACACGCTCATATTCGGCGACGTTTGCTGCGCTGATCGAGACATACTCGCCGACGTCGAGGCGCAGCCGGTCGATCTCACCCGGATGGCGCAGATACCAGGGGACGTACTCGCTGCTGTGTTCACTGGTCTCGGTTGGGTAGTAGCCGAGGCGGCGATACATGTCCACCCGCACCCGTCGGCGCAGCTCGGGATCGGCGGCGATGCGCTGATCCAGCAGTGGATACAGATCCTGGCCGTCACGCTCCCACTTGAGCACCCACGCCTGGTGATTGACGCCCGCCGACCAGTACGCCACTTCGTCGTAAGGCACGCCCACGATCTCGCAGAGGTCGACCATGGTCCAGTACACGGAGTGGCAGAGCCCGAGCACTTTGAGCCCGGGAGCAACGCGATTCAGGAATGTGACATTCATGGCCATCGGGTTCGTGTAGTTCAACAGCCAGGCATCCGGACAGACGTCCTGCATATCGCGGGCGATCCCGGCCAGTACGGGAAAAGTCCTCAGCCCGCGGAAGATACCGCCGATTCCGATGGTGTCGCCGATGGTCTGGTTGAGCCCGTAGCGGGCGGGGATGTCGAAATCGCGCGCCGTCGCTTGATGCATACCCACCGCGATGACGTTGATGACGTAGTTCGCACCGTCGAGGGCGCGACGACGGTCCAGCGAGGTGACCACTTCCGGGGTGGCCCCGATTTCCCGGGCGGTGGCGTGGGCGATCGATTCCGCGGTCTCCAAACGTTCGGTATCGATGTCGTGCAACACAACCCGTACCGATCCGAGTTCCGGAAACGAGAAGATATCACCGAGGAGCTCACGGGTGAACTCGACGCTGCCCGCCCCGATGATGACGATTGTTGGTTTCATTTCTGGCACTCCATACGGGATCGAAGGGGTTCAGGTAGCGCCGCTGTCGGTGCCTCACCGCGCTTTTCGTCGCTGTACACCATCAGTGTCGAACCGAGAAGTGCCAGCACGATGCCCGCCGCGCCGTAGGGCGACGGCAGGGTCTGGTAGGCGATCAGCGAGACCACGATGGTCAGGGCGGGGGCCAGCGCGTTGGTGGTGGGCGCGACAATGGACGCCTTGCCCCGGCTCAGCGCCATCACCAGGAACAGTGCGCCGACGGCGTTGAGGATCTGGGTCGCCGCGGTCAATGCCGGTGCTTGCCAAGGAAAGTATGTGGGTAGACCACCGAGGGAGTACAGCGCAACCGGGACGAGAAGCAGGGCACTGATCGCCATCCAGGCGAACGTGGTGGCCTCATTGACGCCGATGGTGGCGGTCTTGCGCATGAAGTACGCCTGGACGCCCCACGCGAGGCAGATCAGCAGAGCCAGCGGCAGCCACGGCCCGGTGGACTCGTCGGGTTCGGCGCTGGTGACACTGAACAGGACAATCGCCGCCAACGCCGCCACCAGGCCCAGGGCGGCAAGTGGCGCGATGCGTTCACGCAGCAGCACCATCGCCATCAGCACGGTGATGGCCGGCGAGATCGACACGATCGGAAAGATCAGGTAAGCCGGGCCCATGGTCAGCGCCTGGAAGAGCAGGAGCTGACCGCCGGCGCCGGTGAGGCCGATCAGCAGACCGTAGAGCGCGGCCTGCGGCCGCCGGTCGAATCGCTGCCCGCGCAGGGCAAACACCGCAGGGATGATCATGGTCAACGCCCAGATGCTGTAGATCATCTCGTCGGGGTAGCCGTATTTTGTTGCAGGCAAGGCGGAGAACGCGCCCCAGACGCCCCAGAACAGGATCAGGAGTGTGGCGTAGAAGATCCAGCTGGGGGTGCTGGTGGTGTTCGTAGTGCCGGTCACGGTGACTTCACCTCGTTCATCTGGAATCGCATCACGGTCGAGCCGTCGAGAGTTGTTGTACCGAAGCGGAAGCCAGCGGATGGCCGCTGCGCTTGGCAGCGTAGAGGGCCGCCCCCAGCGCCGGGTCGAGCACCGGCGCCTGCATGTTGTACTCGGCCGGTAGCGCCTGCAGAGCTCGCCGGAACATGTCGAGAAAGCCCGGATCCGAGAACATTCCGCCGGAGTAGGACACCGGAACCCGGTCGAGGTCACCGAAGCCGATCAGCTGTCGGGTGGTCTCGACAAGCGCCACCAGTTCCTGCGCCGCAGCGGCGAGGATGCCGGCGGCCGCCTCGTCACCTTGGCGGGCCGCCTCGCAAACCGTGGTGGCCAGTGCGGCGATCGAGCCGCGATTGCCACCCCATTGTTCGATCACCAGGCTCACGGCGTCGAGGTCACTGGAGATCTGCAGGCGTCGCTTGAGCAATTCGTACAGTGATCCGCGCGCCAGTCTGCCGTCACTCATCCGGCTGAACGCGTTGAGCCCCTGTGTGGCAACCCAGTACGCCGACCCTTCGTCACCGAACAGCTCTCCCCAGCCACCGACGCGGTGTCCGGTGCCGAGCCGTTCGCCGTAGGTCATCGATCCGGTGCCGCAGATGACGTTGATACCGTCCTGTCCGGCCAGTGAGCCCGCCCAGCCGCACACCATGTCGTTGTCACAGTCGTAGCGGTGGTGGCCCAGCACCCGCCCCGGTACGGCGTCGAGCGCCTCGATGTCCGTACTGGCTTCGCCGTACCCGGGGAGGCCGAAGAACGCGAAGTCGATATCGGAGGGCGTGATGCCCGCAGTCGTGCAGACTTCGGAGATACCTTGGCGCAGAACATTTTCCACGATGTCGAAGCCCTGGCTGAAGTAGTACGAGCTCGGAGCCGTCGCACGCGCCAGGACACTGCCTCCGTCGTCGATGAGCACGACGGCGGTTTTGGAGCCTCCGCCGTCAACTCCGAGATAGCAGACCATGGCCACTCACCTTGCCATCGGGTAGATCGTCACGCCCCGCACCACGCGGCTCACCTCGCCGGCGGGGAACGGATTGTCCGGTGTCTTACCGTATTCCAGGGACATGTACAGGGCCAGGTATTGAACGAACACCAGGTACGCCAGAGCAACCGTCGAGTCGTCCAGGCCGGCCAAACCCGACAACACCACGGCCGGCCCCAGGTGCTCGGGTATCGGCTCGGTGCTGAGCACCACCACACTGTCGGACCCGAGTTGCGCGCGGATCTCGGCAATGATGTCCAGGTCGTAGCGCCGGGTGTAGGGATCGGTGGAGACGAACACCACGGCACGGGTATCGGAGTCCAGCACCGATTTGGGACCGTGCCGAAAACCCAGTGGGGAATCGAAGTAGGTGACTGCCTCGCCGGCGGTCAATTCCAGTAGTTTGAGCGCCGATTCGCGGGCCAGGCCCACCAGAGGTCCGCTACCCAGGTACACGAACCGGCGCTTCTGGGCCTGCGCCAATGTCCGGATATCGGATCGGCGGTCGATGATGTTCTGTGCGGCCAGCGCCAGCGTTTCGGTGTCACGCGGCTTGGTGTCGCCGAGCAGCAGCAGGCAGGCCAGCAGCATCGACGACAGGCTCGAGGTCATGGCAAACCCGGTGTCGTTGGTGCGTTCCGGCATGTGGACCACCACAGAGTTCGGGCGGCCGACGTGGGCGCGGCCGAGCTGACCGTTGCGGTCACAGGTGAGGATGAGGTGCCAAACGTCGTCGACGAGTTCGTCGGCCAGCTCGGTGGTCGCGATGCTCTCGGGGCTGTTGCCCGACCGGGCGAACGAGATGAGCAGCGTCGGGGTGCGCGGCTCCAGGTGGTCGAGAGGGGCGGCGACGATGCTGGTGGTCGCGATGGCCTCGACCCGACGGCCGAGGTGGCGCCGGAGCGCCGGAGCGGCGATCGTGCCCGCGAATGCGGAACTGCCGGCTCCGGTCAGGATGACCCGGAGATCCGGTCTGCCGGTCACCTGCCGGAGGAACTCGGTGGCCCGGTCGTCGATCCCAGCCGCCACGTCCCGCCACGCGTCAGGTTGCTGCCCGATCTCGAGAATCGTGGCACCGCCGTCTTCTTGGGCGGGAATGGATGGTGCGGTCATCGGGCGTCTCCAGTGTTCGAACAGGCGTGGGCGTAGGGACGAAGGGCATCGCGGACCCGGTCGAGCACCAGGGCCTGCGGGTCGGCGTCCAGGTGACCCGCGCGGATCCGGTCATATTGACCGGGAAGGAACTGGCTGATCAGCGGCATCGGGATGCCGGTGGCACGGAGATTGGCCAACAGCGTCTCCCGCGCGGATTCGACCTCGGGATCCGGCCAGTAGTAGCGAAGCCGATCGCTGTAGCTGTACCGGCGGGAAATGCGTTGCGCAGTCGGGTCACCCGGGTAGTAGCCCTCCCAGTACGACGGGTTGGCCAACATTCGGCGTTCGATCACCTCGACGAGGTTCGACCGCAACGAGGGCGCCACCAGCTCGGCCTCGATGCCGGCGAGAGCAAAGAGCGCTTCCCGCATCGCGAAGGTGAGCCCGGGTCCGACCTTGAGGACCGCCCAGTGGTCTTCGACGAGCTCGGCCAGCTGCCCGGGGCGCTGGTAGTCGGTGGAGTGCGCTTCGAACACCAGGTTGTCTTCGCCATCGAGGACATGTCGCAGTTCGGCGGTGCCACTGCGGGCGTAATCGAAGACCGCCGTGTGGTCGAACTCCACCCCGGGCTGCACCACCAGCGCGATGACGCGCGGCCACACCTGTTCCAGCGCAAGGGCGGTGAATGCGGCCCGGTGCGCGGCCAGGGTTCGCCGGGCATGTTCGGCGGGCGTCGGGGTGAGCCCGCTCAGCGTTTCGTGGGCGCCACCGGGGACCGGCACCTCGGTGCCGATCACGTACACCGGCCCGTCCCCCGGATATCGGTGGCCGGCGCGGGCTGCGGTGAGTTCGGCCACCTGCAGCAGCCGGGCGGCGCGGCTCGCGACCACCTCGTCGGTCAGCGTGGCCGGATCGTCGGCGCACGACATGCTGCAGTCGAGGTGGATCTTGGTGTAGCCGGCTTCGACGTAGGCCGCGATCAAGCCTTCGGCGAGGTCCATCGCCTCCGCGGCGGGTTGGCGCTGCCACCGATTCGGGCCCAGGTGGTCACCCCCGAGGACCACCCGATCCCGAGCGAATCCGCACCGGTCGGCGATCTCGAGGACCTGGTCGCGGAAGTCTGCCGGCCGCAATCCGGTGTATCCGCCGAATTGGTCGACCTGATTGGAGGTGGCCTCGATCAACACATAGCTGCCGTCGGCGGCCGCTTGCTCGATGGCGGCCTGCACCACTGTGGGATGGGCCGAGCACACCGAGTAGACCCCAACAGATTCACCGGATTTGTGGCGGTGGATGGTCTGCAACAACGGGTTGATCACCGAGGTCCGGTTCATCGCTGCCCCACCTTTGCTGCCGCTGCCGGTGTGATGACGTTGCAGAGATCCGCCACCACAATGCTGATGGCGTCGCGGCCCGCAGCGAGGTACGGTCGCGGATCTGGCTTCTCGGACAGTGCTTTTCGGATCGTGGAGGTATAGGCGATGTTGAGCGCAGTGCCGATGTTGACCTTGCGGATCCCGGCTCGGGCGGCGCGCCGAAGCTCGTCGTCACCGACTCCGGACGAGCCATGAAGGACCAGAGGGACGCCGACGGCGGTGGCCAGTCGGCTGATCAGATCGTGATCGAGTTGGGCTTCGCGGGTGGTCATCGCGTGCGAGCTGCCCACCGCCACGGCCAGTGCGTCCACCCCGGTGGCCGCGGTGAAGGCCACCGCCTCCTCGGGATCGGTGCGGGCGCCCGGTGCGTGGGCGGCGATGTGGGTGCCGGCTTTGCCGCCGATCTCACCCAGCTCCGCTTCCACCCACAGCCCGGCTGCGTGTGCGTCGCGGGTCATGGTGCGGGTGCGCTCGACGTTGTCCTCGTAGGGCAAGTGCGCCGCGTCGACCATGAGCGAGCTGACCCCCAGGTCGGTGGCGGTGGCGATGGCCTCGCTGATCAGATCGGTGTCCTGGAGATGATCCAGGTGGATTCCCAGGGGCGCGGTCGACTCGGCGGCGATCTGGGCGCATGCGGCCAGCAGCGGCGCCATCCGGCCGCCATGGAAGGCCATGGTGTTCTCGCTGATCTGGAAGAGCGCGGCGGCCCCGGCGCGTTCGACGCCCGCGGCGACCCCTTCGATGTGCTCGATGGTGATCACGTTGAACGCGGGAACCGCGCTGCCTGCGGCCACGGCGGCCGCGACGAGATCAGGTGTGGCGGCGATGGTCACAGCGCTGATCCCCGAATCGGGTGAATGAGATGACGCATAGGTTGATCATGGGAAGATCGCTCATAACGCGCAACGGAACGTCAATAAACGATCAGGAAAACTGATCGTTCATCTGAGTGGCTGAGGAGTGGCAAGCGTGTCGATCAAGCGCACCGACCGGATGCGGGAAGTGCTGTCGCTACTGCGTGATCGCGGTGAAATCGCGTCCCAGGAGCTCTGCGACGAATTGCAGGTCTCCCCCGCGACACTGCGCCGGGACCTCAACGAACTCGAGGAGCAGGGCTTGCTGGTCCGGACGCACGGCGGCGCCCGCGCACTCGACCCGAGCGGCAGCGAGATCCCGGTGCGGTTGCGTGATCATCGGATGGTGGCGATCAAACGACGGATCGCCGCGCATGCGGCGGCGCTGGTACCTGCCGGACCGCAGTCCGTCGCGTTGACCGGGGGTGTGACCACCGGCGAGGTCGCAAAGTCGCTCAAGGGCCGGCCCAACATGACCATCGTGACCAATTCGCTCACCATTGCCGCGAACTGCGCGGTCGACGCCCACATGAAGGTGATCATCACCGGTGGGCTGGTACGGGCCAATTCCCTTGAGGCCGTTGGCCCGATGTCCGAGCACGCCTTTCAGGTGATCACGGTCGGCACCGCCATCCTGGGCGCCGACGGCATGTCCGCCGAAGTGGGGGCAACCACCTTCGACGAGGCCGAGGCCCGCACCGCAATTGCCATGGCCGCCAACGCCCAACGGGTGGTTGTCGCCGTCGACGGCTCCAAGATCGGCAAGGTCACACTGGCCAAGATGGCCGCGCTCGACCGTCTCGATCATCTGGTCACCGATTCCACCGCCGATCCCGAACAGCTCGAACGGATAGCCGGGTTCGGGGTGCGCGTGCACGTGGTGGATGTCGTCGATGTGGTCGACGCCGCAGGCACGGACCTCGGCATGGCGGATGTGGATGTGTGACCGCGGAAAAACACCGCAAACACACCCGGTAGGACACCGCCGGTCCGCCCCGCACCAGGGATACTTCACTGGATGCCGTGCCGGTTGAGTAGCGTTCCCTGTTCAACGATGATCGTCTCGGGAATCCCGGCAACGAGAGTGACAGCATGACGCGCACGATCAACACCATCGGTGAGGGTTTCGCGTTCCTGGAATGCCCGCGCTGGCATGAAAATCGGCTGTGGTTTGTCGATTTCTACGCACACGCGGTGTACTCCACGCTCGGCGACGGCACCGACATCCGGGTAGAGGCCGAGGTCCCCGAGCAGCCTTCGGGGCTCGGGTGGCTGCCCGACGGGCGACTGCTCGTGGTGTCGATGAAGGACGCGCGGGTACTGCGACGGGACCACGACGGCACGCTGGTGACGCACGCCGACCTCTCTGCCATGGTGGGCGGGCACCCCAACGACATGGTTGTCGACAGCCGCGGCCGCGCCTACATCGGCGAATTCGGATTCGATCTCATGGCCGGTGCCCCGCTGAGCCCGGCGAGCCTGTTGCGCGTGGATCCAGATGGCAGCGTCACGAAAGTCGCCGACGATCTGTGGTTCCCCAACGGCAGCGTGATCACCACGGACAACGTGCTGTTGGTGGGCGAGACGTTCGGCAATCGCGTCACCGCTTTCGACATCGCCGACGACGGGTCGTTGGCAAATCGCCGGATCTGGGCCCGGTTCGGTGATCTCCCGGACACCGGTGGGACGAGGACCGGCCTCGGCCGGCTCCACGTCGCTCCGGACGGCTGCTGCCTGGATGCCGAAGGCGCCCTGTGGATCGCCGACGCGCTGGGCAATCGTGTCCTCCGCGTGACCGAAGGCGGCACAATTGTCGACGAAATCTCCACCCCGACAACCATCTTCGCATGCATGCTGGGTGGAGCCGACGGTCGCACACTGTTTCTGTGTGCCGCGCCCGACTTTTCCGAAGAGAACCGAAAACACACCCGAGAGGCCGTTCTGCTCACCACTCGAGTCGATGTTCCACATGCCGGGCTGCCGTGAAGTCGCCCGAGGTCGCAGCACTGTCGCGCCGCATCGAGTGTCAGTCCGCAGAGCCGACCACTCGGTCCCGGCCGTCCTTCTTCGCGCGATACATCGCCTCGTCGGCCCGCCGAATGGCCGCGACCAACTCTTCGCCGCCGATCCGTCCCAACACATCCCCGGGCCACAGGTTGTTTCGGGCGATCTTCGCGAACTCGGTCAGAAGCAGATCCCCCGCCGCGTGCCCATGCCGGTCGTTGACCGCCTTGAACTCGTCGAGATCCATGAGGACCATCGAGCACACCCGGTCGTTGTGACGACACGAGTCCGCCGCTTCCTGCGCCCGGGCCACGAATCCGGTCCGATTCAGCGCGCCGGTGAGGCCGTCGACCAGCGCGGTCTGGGCCAGCTGATTGCCCAGGCGCTCCCGACCGATGAGCAGCAGGCACACGTTGATCGCGATGGCCGCGATGAAGAGCAGCACCCACGGCAACGCCGTCGCCGCGGTGTTCCTCATCAATCGAATGAGACTTCGTTCAGCTGGGCGTTGACCGCCCGCCAGGGCACCGGAACCACCGAGACGATGCTCAACACCGCAAGCACCCGTCGCATGACCAGGCGTTCGGTGCGCTCGGCCCGCGGCGTCGACGGCGATGAGTATCAGGTACACGACGATGCTCGATGACGTGAGCTGGATCCGCAGCACCATATCGGTGATGACGCCGGGATGTAGAGACAGGCGATCACCACCGCGGCAGGTCAGAGCAGGGTGGCCGACCACAGGATCGCGCGCTCACGGCACAGCAGAACTCGCCCACCTCAGAAGAGGCGGGCGAGTTCCGGTGGTGCGGGTGAAAACTACAGGTACTGACCCAGGTTGCTCTCGGTGTCGATGGCGCGGCTGGCGCTCGACGACTTGCCGGTGACCAGCGTGCGGATGTAGACGATCCGCTCACCCTTCTTACCCGAGATACGCGCCCAATCATCCGGGTTGGTGGTGTTGGGCAGGTCCTCGTTCTCGGCGAACTCGTCGACGATCGAGTCGAGCAGATGCTGGATCCGCAGACCCCGCTGACCGCTCTCCAGAACCGCCTTGATGGCGTTCTTCTTCGCGCGGTCGACGACGTTCTGGATCATGGCACCGGAGTTGAAGTCCTTGAAGTACATGACTTCCTTGTCACCGTTGGCGTAGGTGACCTCCAGGAACCGGTTGTCGTCGATCTCGGCGTACATCCGGTCGACGACCTTCTCGATCATCGCCTTGATGCAAGCTCCACGGTCGCCGCCGAACTCGGCGAGATCGTCTGCGTTGACCGGCAACTGATCGGTCAGGTACTTGCTGAAGATGTCCTGCGCGGACTCGGCGTCGGGGCGCTCGATCTTGATCTTGACGTCCAGACGGCCGGGCCGCAGGATCGCCGGATCGATCATGTCCTCGCGGTTGGAGGCGCCGATGACGATGACGTTCTCCAGCCCTTCCACACCGTCGATCTCCGAGAGCAGCTGCGGAACCACCGTCGTCTCCACGTCCGACGAAACGCCGGTGCCACGGGTCCGGAAGATCGAGTCCATCTCGTCGAAGAACACGATCACCGGGGTGCCCTCGGAGGCCTTCTCCCGGGCCCGCTGGAAGATCAGGCGAATGTGGCGTTCGGTCTCACCGACAAACTTGTTGAGCAGCTCGGGACCCTTGATGTTCAGGAAGTAGGACTTGGCTTCCCGAGCGTCATCTCCGCGGACCTCAGCCATCTTCTTGGCCAGCGAGTTGGCCACCGCCTTGGCGATCAGCGTCTTACCGCACCCGGGCGGGCCGTAGAGCAGCACGCCTTTGGGCGGCCGCAGTGCGTACTCCCGGTACAGGTCCTTGTGCAGGAACGGCAGCTCCACCGCGTCGCGGATCTGCTCGATCTGCCGGGTCAGGCCACCGATGTCGTGGTAGCTGACGTCGGGCACCTCCTCGAGCACCAGATCCTCGACCTCGGCCTTGGGGACCCGTTCGAACGCATAGCCGGCCTTGGTGTCGACCAGCAGCGAGTCGCCGGGACGCAGCTTGCGGGGCCGCAGATCCAGCTCCGCCTGCGACAGCGTGGCCGCGATCTCCTCGGGCAGCTCCTCGGGGGCGACCAGCGGCTCGGCCAGCCAGACGATGCGCTCTTCGTCGGCGTGACCCACCACCAGGGCGCGCTGCCCGTCTGCCAGGACCTCACGCAGGGTGCTGATCTCACCGACCGAATCGAAGCCGCCGGCCTCCACCACCGTCAACGCCTCATTGAGCCGAACCGTCTGGCCCTTCTTGAGGACCGACACATCGATGTTGGGTGAGGACGTCAGCCGCATCTTGCGGCCGGAGGTGAAGACGTCGACAGTCTCGTCCTCGTGAACGCCCAGCAGGACGCCGTACCCGCTGGGCGGTTGTCCCAGCCGGTCGACCTCCTCACGCAGCGCCAAGAGTTGCTGGCGAGCCTCTTTGAGAGTTTCCAGCAGCTTGGCGTTTCGCGCTGCCAGAGAGTCGATTCGGGCCTCGAGTTGGTGCGCATCGCGGGCAGTTCGCAAGCTGCTCTGGGTGCCCGCGGCGGTGTCGAGCTGCTCGCGCAGGATCGCCGCCTCCCGCCGCAAGGCCTCCAGCTCTGCCGCATCCTCGCTGGAAAAGCCCTGTGGGTCGCTACCCGAACGCTCTGATTCACTCATGCTGCGCTCCTCACCCCGCACCGAAAATTGGTGCGGTAACAACTTCAACGCTACCGGCGATTCAGACTTTGTGGGTGGTGTAGGAATCCGACACACCAGCACCACTGTTAGCCTCTGACAAGAGTCAGGCCTCTGAAAGGACAGCCGTGAACCTGAAATCCCTCGCCACCGGTGTGGTAACCGCTGCCGGCGCGGTCGCTATCGTCGGCGCTGCGGCGGCAGGTGTGACTTCCATTGCATCGGTGACCACTGCGACCTCCCCGGCGATCCAGCCGGTCTCCTGGGACATCCCGATGCCGGCGGCGCCCGCCCCCGAACTGCAGGCCCCGCTGACGCAGACCCTGGCGGCCCTGGCCGGCGGCGGCTCCTTCAGTGGCGCCAAGTCCACCTACATCGAGGGCGGCATCGGCCGCATCGAGGCCATCACCGCCGACCGCGCCTACACCAACGCGGCCGCCAAAGGCCTGTTCCCCCTGACCTTCGACATCGCGGGCATCGATGTCAACGGCCCGGTGGCCACCGCCAACGTGACCGCCACCGCCGCCAACGGCGTCAGCACCACCCGTCCGGTGACCTTCATCGCCGGGCCGAGCCCCACGGGCTGGCTGGTGCAGAAGGGCTCCGCGCTGTCGCTGCTGGCCTCCGCGGGCTGAAACTGAGCCGTACCGCTGTCCTGAACGCCGCCACGATCCTCGTGGCGGCGTTCGGGCTGTTGGGCTGCAGTTCCGACGGTCCACCCGCGCCGTCGGCACCGCCGCCGCCGAGGAGCGCCGAGTCGGCGCAACAGCCCGCGCAGCTGCCGCAACCGGCCGCCCTGCTCGATGTGCTGAATCGGTTGTCCGATCCGGGTGTGCCGGGTGTCGACAAACTCGATCTCATCGAGGGTGCCACGGCCCGCGAGGCCACCGCACTGGATGCGTTCACCACCGCGCTGCGCGACAACCAGCTGGCGCCCTTGGAGTACGGGGTCACCGGGATCAGGTGGTCAGCCGACCAGCCCGGCTTTGTGGTCGCCGACGTCACCGCCACCCCTGCCGACCCGGCTGCCGCCCCGTTCTCCTACCCCATGGAGTTCCGCGCCTCCAGCAGCAGCTGGCAGCTGTCGCAACAGACCGCGGACCTGTTGCTGGCGCTGGGAGGGTGAGCGCCATGTGGATCGGCTGGCTGGAGTTCGACGTCCTGCTCGGCGATGTCCACTCGCTCAAGGAGAAGCGCGCCGTGGTACGACCCATCGTCGCCGAACTGCGCCGCCGGTTCACCGTGTCCGCCGCCGAGGTCGGCGACACCGACCTGCACCGGCGTGCGGGCATCGGGGTGGCCACCGTGGCCGGCGAACGCTCCCACGTGGTGGAGGTGCTCGACGCCGCCGAGCGCCTGGTCGCTGCCCGCCCGGAGATCGAACTGCTCTCGGCGCGCCGGGGACTCGCCCGCAGCGACGACTGACAGTCCCGGGATATCAGACGCCGATCAGCGTGGCTCCGGTCCTGTGACAAGCGGCAGCGTGGGATCGGCAGTCCAGGCCGTCATCGAACCGTCATACACTGCAACGTCATCGCGGCCCACCAGGGCCAGCGCGTGAGCTGTTGCGGTGGCCGCGATACCGCCTCCGCAGTACGTCACCACGGTGCGGTCGGTGTCGAGTAGACCCGCCTCGTCGAACATCTTCCGCAGCTCTTCGACCGGTCGCAGCGCCTTGGTCTCGGGGTCCCGGAGGTCGTAGACCGGCAGGTTGATGCTGCCCGGGATGTGACCCTGCCGGACGTAGGTGGTGGTTTCGCCCCGGTAGGTGGCCGAATCGAGCACATTCACCAGGATCGTGGCGGGATCGTCGAGGGCTGCGGCGATCTCCTCCGTGGAGCGCAGCAGCTCCGGACGTCGCACCCCGGTGAAGGTGCGCCGGGCCGGTGTCGAGGGGGCGTCGGTCACCGGCAGCCCGGCCGCGCGCCAGGCGGGCAGGCCGCCGTCGAGCACCGCCACGTCGTCGAAACCTTCGAGCCGCAGATGCCACCAGAACCGGGTCGCCCAGTACCCGTCGTGCGCGTCGTAGACCACCACCTGGACGCCGTCACCGATCCCCAGTGATCCGGCGGCCTCGGCGAACCGCGCCGAACTCGGCACCGTCCACGGTTCCGCGCTGTCCGGGTCGGCGAAGTCGGTCAGCGGGTCGGCGAACACCGCTCCGGGGATGTGTTCGGCGCGGTAGGACTCGGCGCCGGATTCCGGCGTGTACGGACCCTCCGCGGGGATCGGCAGGTGATTGGTGGCATCCACCACAACCAGCGTCGGATCCTCGAGACGATCCCTCAACCACATGGCGTCCACGAGTTGTGGCCGGCGCTCGGTGCTCATCAGATCCTCCGTGGTGCGAATTGTATTCATCTTCGTACCACGCTAGCCCATGGCTCAGACCTGCTGTTTACGACGCTTGAGCGGGGTCGGGGTGATGGTGCCCGGAGCCAGCCGGCGCGCCGAGATCAGGAACGCGGTGTGGCCACGCATGTTGTGCTGGGGCCGTACCGCCAGGCCGACAACATTCCAGCCGCGCTGCATGGTCTCCCACGACCGGGGTTCGGTCCAGCACTGCTGTTCCCGGAGTGCCTCCACGGTTTTGGACAGCTGCGTCACGGTGGCGACGTACACCATCAGAACTCCGCCGGATACCAGCGCTTCCGACACCACGGGCAGCACGTCCCACGGCGAGAGCATGTCGAGGACCACCCGGTCCACCTGAGGGCCGGAGTAGTCGGCGAGATCGGCGATCACCAGATCCCAGTTGGCGGGCCGCTCCCCGAAGAATGTCTCGACATTGCGGATGGCATGCACGGCGTGGTCGTCGCGCACCTCGTAGGAGATGACCCGGCCGGTGGGGCCGACAGCACGCAGCAGCGAGCAGGTCAGCGCGCCGGAACCGGCGCCCGCCTCCAGTACGACGGCACCGGGAAAGATGTCTCCTTCGTGCACGATCTGGGCGGCGTCCTTCGGGTAGATCACCTGTGCGCCGCGCGGCATCGACAGCACGTAGTCGATGAGCAGCGGCCGCAGCACCAGGAACGGGTCACCGTTGGTGGACTTGATCACGCTCCCTTCGGGAGCCCCGATCACCGCGTCATGCGGAATCGACCCGCGGTGAGTGTGGAATTCCGCGCCAGGGGTCAGCACCATCGTGTAGTGCCTGCCCTTGGCGTCGGTGAGCTGTACTCGGTCACCCTCGGTGAACGGTCCGGTTAACGACACAGGCCCACACCCTGCCAGATTTGTCGCAGGTCGTGCATAAGCTGCCTGGTATGGCACAGACAGCGGAGTTGACCGAGCGGGTCACCGCCCGGCGGCCCGCGCTGTCGCCGTCCCGGGCCGCCGACTTCAAACCGTGCCCGCTGCTCTACCGATTTCGGGCCATCGACCGGCTACCGGAGCCGGCCTCGACGGCGCAGGTGCGCGGCTCGGTGGTGCACGCAGCGCTGGAAAAACTCTATGAACTCCCCGCCGCCCAGCGGCAGCCGGACACCGCGCTCGAGCTGCTGGTCCCGGCGTGGGATCAGGTGATGGCCGAAGAGCCCTCCTTGACCGACCAGATCGCGCCCGAGCAGCGCGAGCAGCTGCTCGCCGAAGCCGCCCGCCTGCTGTCGGGCTACTACCGGTTGGAGGATCCCACCCGTTTCGATCCGCAGAGCTGTGAACAACGGGTCGAGGTGGAACTGGCCGACGGCACCTTGCTGCGCGGGTTTGTCGACCGCATCGACGTCGCGGCCACCGGCGAACTCCGGGTCGTGGACTACAAGACCGGGAAGGCCCCACCGGCGGCGCGCGCCCTTGCCGAGTTCAAGGCGATGTTCCAGATGAAGTTCTACGCGGTGGCGCTGCTCCGGTCCCGCGGTGTGCTGCCGACCCGACTGCGATTGATCTACCTGGCCGATGGTCAATTACTCGATTACACACCCGATCTCGATGAGCTGGCCCGTTTCGAGAGGACCCTGATGGCGATCTGGCAGGCGATTCGATCCGCCGGAGCCACCGGCGAATTCCTCCCCAACAAGTCCTACATGTGCGGATGGTGCGCCCATCAGGCACGGTGTCCCGAATTCGGCGGCACCCCACCCCCCTACCCGGGCTGGCCTGCGGAAGCAACGGCGTGACGGCCTGTTACTACCGTCGCCACGACGGCGAGGTCTTCGAATCCACCGATCTGACCCGCAGCAACTGGACGCCGGACATCCAGCACGGATCGCCGCCGTTGGCCCTGCTGACAAAGATGATCGAGGAACAACTGGCCGGGTCGTCGATGCGGATCGGCCGGCTCAGCCTGGACATCCTGGGCGCCATCCCGGTCGCGCCGATGATGGTACGGACCTGGGTGGAGCGGCCCGGCAAACGCATCTGCCTGCTGGCCTCGGAGATGATCCCCGTCGGCCAAACCCGGCCGGTCGCCCGGGTGAGCGCGTGGGCGCTGGCCGTCAGCGACACCGACGATGCCGCGACCGATCGGCACCCGCCGCTGGTGCAGGGACCCGGCGTCTCGATGCCCGACGGCTGGTGGAACGCCGACGGGTACCTCGAATCTGTGGATTTTCTTCGCCAACAGGATGATTCGGGTTCCCGGGTGTGTTGGCTGACGCCGAAGGTGGCGCTGGTCGACGAGGAACCGACCACCGCGCTGCAGCGGCTGGCGATGGTGGTGGACTCCGCCAACGGTGTCGGGTCGGCGCTCGATCCTTCCCGGTTCGTGTTCATGAACACCGACACGGTGGTGCATCTGCACCGCCTGCCGACGGGCGACGAGTTCGGATTGCGGGCCCGCGCATCGATCGGCCCCGACGGTATCGGTGTCACCACCGCCGAGATCTACGACCGCAGCGGCCATCTCGGCTCCTCGGCGCAGACCCTGCTGATCCAGCGACAGTGAGACACCCGGCCGGGATCCGGATCGCGACAGCCGATCCGCACCCCAACGCCGGCTGACCGCAGCTACTCCAGCGGTGCCAGCTCCTCGAGCATGGTCGGCACCAACTCACTGACCGTCGGGTGGATGTGCACGGTGTGGGTCAAGGTGGTGTACGGCGTCTTGGCGGACATGGTGTCGAGGATGCAGTGGATCACCTCGTCACCACCGACGCCCAGGATCGCCGCACCCAGGATCTCCTCGGTGTCGGCGTCGACGACGACCTTCATGAATCCCTGCGTCTCGCCCTTCTCCACGGCGCGGCCCACCCGCGTCATGGGACGCTTGCCCACCAACGCTCTTCGCCCGGACTCGCGTACCTGCGCTTCGGTCATTCCGGCCCGCCCCAGCGGCGGATCGATGTAGAGCGCGTAGGTGGGGATGCGATCGCTGACCCGGCGGGGCTCGTTGTCCAGCAGGTTGGCCGCAACGATCTCGAAATCGTTGTAGGACGTATGGGTGAACGCCCCCTTGCCGTTGCAGTCACCCATCGCCCAGATGTGGTCGACGTTGGTACGCAACCGGTCGTCGACCACCACGTAGCCGTGCCCGTCGGTTTCCACGCCGGCGAGGTCCAGCCCCAGGTCGTCGGTGTTGGGCCGGCGCCCCACCGCGACCAGCAGGTGTGAACCCGTCACCGTCGGGCCGTCGGCACGGGTGTGCACCACCACCCCATCACCGTTCTGAGCAACCCGAATGTCATTGGCTTCGAGGTGGATGGTGATGCCGTCGCGCTCCAGGATGTCCTTGATGGCGGCGCACACATCGCCGTCCTCACGAGAGGCCAGCCGGGGCCCCCGTTCGATCACCGTGACCTGGGCCCCGAAGCGGTGGTACATCTGCGCGAACTCCAGCCCGATATAGCTGCCGCCGATGATCACCAGATGCTCGGGCACCGAATCGAGTTCGAGCACACCAACATTGGTCATGTAATCGACATCGACCAGCCCGGGGATCGGCGGCACCACCGCTCGCCCGCCGACGTTGAGGAAGATCCGGTCCCCCGTTATCTGCTGATCGTCGACGGACACGGTGTGCGGGCCGGTGAAACGGGCGTGGCCACGTATCAACGTGGCGCCGGGCATGCCACCCAGCCAGCCCTCGACTCCCTCACGGTCGCCGGTGACAATGCCGTCCTTGCGCGCTTTGACCCGTGCCATGTCCACACTGACCTCACCGGTCCCGATGCCGAAATCGGCGCCGCGGCGGGCGATGTGGGCGGCATGCGCACTGGCCACCAACGTCTTGGTCGGGATGCAGCCGGTGTTCACGCAGGTGCCGCCGACAAGCTTGCGTTCGATGACCGCAACAGTGTGGCCGGCAGCGGTGAGGCGGCCGGCCAGCGGCGGCCCGGCCTGGCCCGCGCCGATGACGATGGCATCAAAATGTGTTGCCATGGCTACAGCATCGAAGCCAGCGCCACGATGGCAAAGCCGCCGGCAACGGCGATCACGTCTTCGGTGAGGGCGGCGGGCAGGTCCTTGCCGGCCTTCCCGGCCAGCCAGCCGCGGGCTGCGGCCCCACCCAGGGTGCCCAGTACTGCGCCGACCACACCGGCACCGAGACCACCGAAGGTGTAGCCCCAGGCGGTGCCGATCACCGCACCGGCGAACCCACCGGTGAGCAGCCGGGCCGCGAACTGCGGAGGCACTTTACGGCTCGGCGTCTTCGGCAGCTGGTCGGTGATCAACTCACCGATCAGCAGCACGGTGAAAACACCGACGGTGATCGGGTGCGCCACCCATTGCGCCCAGGTGCCGTCGAGATTGATCCACCCGAGGAATCCGGCCCAGGCCACCACGGCCGGCGGGGTGAGCGCACGAAGTCCGGCGATCACCCCGATCAGCAGCGCCAGCAGCAGCACAAGAACGTGCGTCATACGACCTCCCGCCCCGTGTAACGACCTTCGGACGCTAACACGGCAGAGGCTGGTGCACCCGCCGAAAGGGTCAGGGGCTCAGAACCGGCAGAACCGAATGTCCGAGGCGAGGATCGCCTTGGCGCCGATCGCGGCGATCCGGTCCATGATGGCGTTGACATCGCGGCGCGGCACCAGTGCCCGCACCGCCACCCATTCCGGATCCGCCAGAGGTGCGATGGTCGGCGACTCCAGGCCCGGAGTGACGGCGGTGGCTTTCTCCAGGAGCGCCCGCGGGCAGTCGTAGTCGAGCATCAGGTACTGCTGACCGAACACCACGCCCTGCACCCGCGCGGCCAACTGATCGCGGGCGGCATCGGAGACGGGGCCGGACCTCTCGATCAGGACGGCTTCGGAATCACACAGCGGTTCACCGAAAGCCGCAAGACCGTGTGCGCGCAACGTGCGGCCCGAGCCCACCACATCGGCGATCGCGTCGGCCACCCCGAGCTGGATGGAGATCTCCACCGCGCCGTCGAGGCGGATGACCGTGGCGTCGATCCCTTTCTCCGCCAGATCCTTTCGCACCAGGTTGGGATACGCCGTGGCGATCCGCTTCCCGGCCAGCTCGGCCACCGACCACTCCGAGCCGACAGGTGCGGCATACCGGAACGTCGACGAGCCGAAGCCGAGCGCCAGCCGCTCCTGGACCGGCGCGTCGGATTCGCGCGCCAGGTCTCGGCCGGTGATCCCGAAGTCCAACTGGCCCGAGCCGACATAGATGGCGATGTCCTTGGGGCGCAGGAAGAAGAACTCGACATTGTTCACCGGGTCGATGACGGTCAGGTCCTTCGGATCCGTGCGACGCCGGTAGCCGGCCTCGGACAGGATCTCGGCGGCCGACTCACTCAGCGCCCCCTTGTTGGGGACGGCCACCCGCAGTGGCGACGAGCCGTTGGCACGAACAGAATCCGACACAGTGCTCACAGCTTTCCGTAGACGTCGTCGAGCGTCAGCCCCCGGGAGACCATCAGCACCTGAGCCCAGTAGAACAACTGGCTGAGCTCCTCGGCCAACGCGTCATCGGACTCGTGCTCGGCGGCGAGCCACACCTCGCCGGCCTCTTCGAGGATCTTCTTGCCGATGGTGTGCACGCCGGCATCCAGTGCCGCGACGGTGCCGCTGCCGGCCGGCCTGGTGCGCGCGCGTTCACCGAGTTCGGCGAACAACTCCTCGAAGGTCTTCACGGCCTGCGATTCTTTCATGCGGTCGCAGGCCCGCCCAAACGAGTATCAGATGTTCGCCGGCTTTTCGGACTTGAGGATCTGGCCGTGCATGTCCTCCAGCGACACGCCCTTGGTCTCCATCACCCACTTCCAGACAAAGATGCCGGAGAGCACCGCGCACAGGCCGTAGAAGCCGTAGGCCAGGCCCAGGTGCTCACGCAGCCCCGGGAATGTCACTGTGATCAGCCAGTTCGCCGCCCACTGGCCGGCTGCCGCCAGACCCAGGGCCGCCGCCCGGATGCGGTTGGGGAACATCTCGCCGAGCAGCACCCACACCACCGGACCCCACGACATGCCGAAGGCCACCACGAAGAGATTCGCCGCGACCAGCGCGACGACCCCGGAGGCACCGGGCAGGCTCGGGTTCCCGTCCGGGCCGACGGTGGCGTTGGCGAAGATGATCGCCATGGTGATCAATGTGACCGCCATGCCCGACGAACCGATCAGCAGCAGCGGCTTGCGCCCGATCTTGTCGATCAGGGCGATCGCGATCAACGTCGTCAGCACATTGATGACCGAGGTGATGACGGTGTAGACCGCCGATTCGTCAGCGCTGAAGCCGACCGCCTGCCACAACACGTTGGAGTAGTAGAAGATCACGTTGATACCGACGAACTGTTGGAAGATCGACAGCCCCAGACCCACCCAGACGATGCCGTAGATGCCACCGGTCGGCTTGCGCAGATCCCGCCAGGACGGCTTCTCGTCGCGTTCCAGTGTCTCCCGGATACGACTGATGGTGATCTCCAGGTTCTTCTGCCCCAACAGCGTGCTGAGCACCTTGCGGGCTTCCGGGATCTTGTGGCTGGCAACCAGATACCGCGGCGACTCCGGAATGGTGAATGCCAAGACGCCGTAGACGACCGCCGGCACCGCCATCGCCAGGAACATCCAGCGCCAGGCGTCCAGGCCCAGCCACAGCGGCTCGTTGGGGCCGCCCGCGGCCCACTGCAGCAGCCAGTTCACGACAAAGGACAAGAAGATGCCGGACACGATGGCCAACTGCTGCAGCGAGCCCAGCCGACCGCGGATCGACGGTGGCGACGTCTCGGCGATGTAGGCCGGGGCGATCACCGATGCGACACCGACACCGATACCGCCGACGACGCGGAACAGCACCACGGTCCACACCTCATGGGCAAAACCGGTGCCGAAGGCACTGATGAGGAACAGCACGGCCGCGATCTTCATGACGGCGATGCGGCCGATCTTGTCCGCGAGCCGGCCGGCGGTCATGGCGCCGGCCGCCGCGCCCAGCAGCGCCGAGGCGACGGCAAAACCGAGCTCGGCGTTGCCGATACCGAAGTCTTCCTGGATGGAGTCCACGGCGCCGTTGATGACGGCACTGTCATAACCGAACAACAGGCCGCCCAGGGCGGCGACAGCTGCTATTCGGATGGCGGTCTTACCGGAGGAAAAGTCGGCGTCGGTTATGGGCGACGGAGTGTTGTCGACGGGACCACCCTGACCAGCCATGAGCCGACCTTCTTTCCACAGGACTGCACCGTGAGTGTCGCCTCCACGATTGCACAGTCACACCGCGAAAATCGGGCGTTTGGCCGCTGCGTTTAGGTCTGCAGTTGAGCGTGGATGGTGCGCAGCTGTTCGAGACCGAGCGCTTTGAGCGAGTCCAGGTGTCGGCGACGTGGGCTCGTCGGGACCTCGACATCGTTGGGCACGACCAGCACCGGGCAGCCGGCGGTCTCGGCAGCCAGCGTCCCGGTCACCGAGTCCTCGACGGCCAGGCACTGTTCCGGCGCAAAACCCAGCAGTTCGGCGGCGCGCAGGTAGATATCCGGCGCGGGCTTGCCGTGGGGCACCTCGTCACCACAGACGGTGACCGTGAAGTACTGCCGCCCAATGCTGTTGAGCGCCTGCTCGGCCAGATCCCGGTAGGTGTTGGTCACCAACGCCATCGGGACGCCGGCGGCGGCCAACTCCTGGAGCAGTTCGTGGGCGCCGTCGAGCCAGGGCAGCCCGGCGGAGAACAATTCACCGGTGTAGGTGAACAGCCAATCCATGGACTCGGCCATGGCGGCGGGATCCGGTTCCAGACCCAGGTCGTCGTAGACGATCCGCATCACGCTGTGCCCCGAGCCACCGATGGTCGAGTGGCGCACCTCCGGGGTGAGCACTCCACCCATCCGCTCGTAGAGCTTGTGCATCGAGATGTCCCACAATTTCTCGGAGTCGACGAGTGTGCCGTCCATGTCCCAGAGCACCGCGCGCATGCCGACCATCGTCCCATTGTCAGATCCCGCCGATAGCGTGGGTCCATGGCCATTCTGGTGACCGGAGCCACAGGAAACATCGGCAGACGGATCGTCGAGAATCTGAACATGTTGGGAGTCAAGGATATTCGTGCCTTGACAACCAACCCGGCCAAAGCGGCACTCCCGGAATCTGTGACAGCAATCACCGGCTACCTGGGAAAACCGGAAACCCTGCCGGCCGCCCTGGACGGTGTCGACCGGGTGTATCTGGCACCCCTGCCCGACACCCTGGCCGCTCCCCAGGAGCAGCACTTCGGGGCGATGTACGACCTGACCGGCCCCGTTGCGCTGTCCCGCGGCGATATCGCACGGCAGATCGGCGTCGGCATCGGCAAGGCCGTCGAGGTGCAGCAGTGCAGCCGCACCGAAGCCGAGGACCTGCTGCGTCCCGTCATGGGCGACGGCGTGCGGTGGTACTTCGACCTGTTCGACGGCGATCCGGAACACCAGGCCGCCAACGACAACGTCGAACGGCTCACAGGCACACCCGCCGAGTCCATGGCCCGGTGGGCGGCCCGCAACGCCGACGTCTTCGGTGCAGCAGTGCCGTAGGGCTCAGTCCTCCGGGTTGTAGCCGAGGTTGGGTCCGAGCCAACGCTCGGCCTCGGCCAGGGTCCAGCCCTTGCGCCGCGCGTAGTCGGCGACCTGGTCCTGGGCCATCCGGCCGACCACGAAGTACTGCGACTGCGGATGCGAGAAATACCAGCCACTGACGGCAGCGCCGGGCCACATCGCCATCGACTCGGTCAGCTCGATACCGGTGCGCTCCTGGACGTCCATCAACTCCCAGAGCGTCGTCTTCTCGGTGTGCTCCGGGCAGGCCGGGTAGCCGGGCGCCGGGCGGATGCCGGAGTACTTCTCCCCGATGAGCGCCTCGTTGTCGAGCTGCTCGTCCGGTTGATATCCCCAGAACTCCTTGCGAACCCGTTGGTGCATCCGTTCGGCGAACGCCTCTGCCAGCCGGTCGGCCAGCGACTCCAGCAGGATCGCGCTGTAGTCGTCGTTGGCTGCCTTGAACTCGACGATCTTGTCGTGGCTACCGAGCCCCGTGGTGACCGCGAAGGCGCCGACGTAGTCGGCCAGACCCGTGTCTTTGGGTGCGATGAAGTCGCCCAGTGACCGGTTCGGGATGCCGGCCCGGTGCTCGCCCTGCTGGCGCAGGTTGTGCAACGTGGTCAGCACCGCGGTACGGGTCTCGTCGGTGTAGACCTCGATATCGTCGCCGACCGCGTTCGCCGGGAAAAAACCGATGATCCCGTTGGCAGTCAGCCACTCCTCCTTGATGAGGGTGTCGAGCATCTCCTGGGCATCGCCGTACAGCTTGCGGGCGGTCTCGCCGGCAACCGGGTTGTTGAGGATGTCGGGGAAGCGGCCCTTCATCTCCCATGCGTTGAAGAACGGCTGCCAATCGATGTACTCACGCAGCTCGGCGAGGTCGTAGCCGAGGAATTCTCGTACGCCCACACCCTGCGCGGGCACCGGCGGCGTGTAGTCGTCCCATTCGATCGGCGTCCGGTTCGCGCGGGCCTTCTCCAGCGTCAGCATCGGCCGCTCGCGCTTCTGGGCGTGCCGTTCCCGCAGGGCCGCGTAATCCTTCTCGGTGGCCTCCAACAGAGCCGGCCGCTGCTTGTCGTCGAGCAGGGCAGCCGCAACCGGCACCGAGCGGGACGCGTCCTTGACCCAGACCACCGGACCGCTACGCCGCGGCGCCACCTTCACTGCGGTGTGGGCACGCGAGGTGGTCGCGCCGCCGATCAGCAGCGGGATCTCCAGCCCTTCACGCTCCATCTCGACGGCAAAGTTGACCATCTCGTCCAACGACGGGGTGATCAGGCCGGACAGCCCGATGATGTCGGCGTTGTGCTCCTTGGCCGCCTCCAGGATCTTGTTCGCGGGCACCATCACCCCGAGGTCGATCACTTCGTAGTTGTTGCACTGCAAGACAACCCCGACGATGTTCTTGCCGATGTCGTGGACATCGCCCTTGACGGTCGCCATGATGATCGTGCCGTTGGTGTCCTTGTTCCCGGCCTCTACACCGGATGCTTCCTTCTCCGCCTCGATGAACGGCAGCAGATAGGCCACCGCCTTCTTCATCACCCGGGCCGATTTCACCACCTGGGGCAGGAACATCTTGCCGGCACCGAAGAGGTCACCGACGACGTTCATCCCGTCCATCAGTGGACCCTCGATGACCTCGATCGGGCGCCCACCGGCGGCGGCGATCTCGGCCCGCAGCTCCTCGGTGTCGGCGTCGACGTTGGCGTCGATGCCCTTGACCAGGGCGTGCGTGATGCGCTCGCGGACCGGCAGGTTGCGCCACTCGGCTTCGGGGCCCCCTTCTTTTGGGCCGTTCTCCGACTTGTTGAAGCGCTCGGCGATCTCCAGCAGCCGTTCGGCCGCGTCCTCGCGACGGTTCAACACGACGTCCTCGATGCGGTCCCGCAACTCGGGATCGATCGAGTCATACGGCACCAGCGCCCCGGCGTTGACGATGCCCATGTCCAGGCCGGCCTTGATGGCGTGGAAGAGGAACACCGCGTGGATCGCCTCGCGAACCGGATTGTTGCCCCGGAACGAGAACGACACGTTCGAGATACCGCCGGAGATGTGCACCCCGGGAAGGTTCTCCTTGATCCACGAGCAGGCCTCGATGAAATCGATGCCGTAGGTGGCGTGCTCCTCGATGCCCGTCGCCAGCGCAAAGCAGTTCGGGTCGAAGATGATGTCCTCGGCCGGGAAGCCGACCTCTTCGGTCAGGATCCGGTAGGCGCGCCCGCAGATCTCCTTGCGGCGCTCCAGGTTGTCGGCCTGGCCCTGCTCGTCGAAGGCCATCACGACCACGGCGGCGCCGTACTTGCGGCACAGCCGGGCCTCGCGGATGAACTTCTCCTCGCCCTCCTTCATCGAGATCGAGTTGACGATCGGCTTGCCCTGCACGTTCTTCAGGCCCGCCTCGATGACCTCCCACTTGGAGGAGTCGATCATCACCGGGACGCGGCTGATGTCCGGCTCTGAGGCGATCAGCTTGGTGAACCGGTCCATGGCGGCGACACCGTCGATCATGCCCTCGTCCATGTTGATGTCGATGACCTGCGCACCCACCTCGACCTGCTGCAGAGCCACCGACAGGGCGGTGTCGTAGTCCTCGGCCTTGATCAGGTTGCGGAACCTGGCCGAGCCGGTGATGTTGGTGCGCTCACCGATGTTCACGAACAGCGAACCGTCGGTGATGTTGAGCGGCTCCAGACCCGAGAGCCGGGTGGCCACTTCGAGCTCCGGCAACGCGCGCGGCGGCTTCCCCTCGACGACCTTGGCGATCTCGGCGATATGCGTCGGCGCCGTTCCACAGCAACCACCGACCAGGTTGACCAAACCGGCTTCGGCGAATTCTTCGATGTAGCCGGCTTGGCGCTCCGGGGACTCGTCGTATTCACCGAAGGCGTTGGGCAGGCCGGCGTTCGGGTAGCAAGAGACGAAAGTGTCGGCGATCCGCGCCATCTCGGCGATGTAGGGCCTCATCTCCGGCGCACCCAGCGCGCAGTTGAGACCCACCGCGATCGGCCTCGCGTGCCTGATCGCATTCCAGAAGGCTTCGGTGACCTGACCCGACAGTGTCCGCCCGGAAGCATCGGTGATGGTGCCCGAGATGATCACCGGCCATCGGCGTTCGCGCTGCTCGAACAGCGTCTCGACGGCGAACACGGCCGCCTTGGCGTTCAGCGAATCGAAGATCGTCTCGATGATGATCAGGTCGGAACCACCGTCGACCAGGCCATTGAGGGCTTCGAGGTAGGCAGCGACCAGTTGGTCGTAGGAGACGTTGCGGGCCCCGGGGTCGTTGACGTCCGGCGAGATCGACGCGGTCCGCGTCGTGGGCCCCAGCGCCCCGGCGACATAGCGGGGCTTGTCCGGGGTGCTGAACTCGTCGCAGGCCGCCCGCGCCAAGGCTGCTCCGACGTAGTTCAGCTCGTAACCCAGCTCCGCCATGTCGTAGTCCGACAGGGACACCGCGTTCGCGTTGAACGTGTTGGTCTCCAGGATGTCGGCGCCCGCCTCGAGGTACTCGCGGTGGATGCCCTCGATGATCTGCGGCTGCGTCAGGTTCAGCAGGTCATTGTTGCCCTGAAGTGCGGTCGGCCACTCCATGAATCGCTCACCGCGGTAACCGGCCTCGTCGGGGCGGTCCCGCTGGATCGCCGTGCCCATCGCACCGTCGATCACCATGATCCGCCGGCGCAGCGCTGCGGTCAGCTCGTCGGTGCAGTCGGGGCGAATGTTCGGTTCCCAGGCGTCCACGTAGGTTCCTTCCATGACGGAAGGCGTCCTTAGCTCTGCCGAGCGTGGCGGATACCGGGAGGCACCTGGCCCCTCGATAGCCGTTGCAACGCCTCTCGACGGTGAAAAGTCTACGTCGTCACTCACTCAGTCACTCACTCAAAGTCTGGACACCCGTCTCGTCACCGCAATCGACCGCCAAAGCCGCTCGGCGATCGAGCTCCCCATCAGCGACAGCTCGCGGAATCGTGTCGGGGAATGTCGTCGCTACCGAGGTTCAACCCGATCCCGGTTGAACCTATTTCGTTGTCGCCGGCAGCGGGAATCGCCCGCTCCACTCACCACGACAGCGTGGTCGTTCCAGACAAATCTCAGCGGGTCGCGCCTGTTGGCACTTCCATGGCGCGGAGGCCTTAGGCTGGATTGGTGACACCCTCGGATCCGCGCAGCACCGATCTGCCAAAACTGCACAACACAGTCGTTGTGGCAGCGTTCGAGGGCTGGAATGACGCAGGTGACGCCGCCAGTGACGCGCTGGAACACCTCGATGCCATCTGGGAAGCCGAGACCATCGTCGAGATCGATGACGAAGCGTATTACGACTACCAAGTGAACCGGCCGGTCATCCGCCAGATCGACGGTGTGACCCGCGAGTTGGCATGGCCGTCGATGCGAATCTCACACTGTCGCCCACCCGGCAGTGAACGCGACATCGTGCTGATGCACGGCGTCGAACCCAATATGCGCTGGCGCACCTTCTGCGCCGAATTGCTGGCCATCGCCGACAAGCTGAACGTCGACACGGTGGTCATCCTGGGTGCGTTGCTGGCCGACACCCCGCACACCCGCCCGGTGCCGGTGTCGGGAGCCGCCTACTCCCCCGAATCGGCGAAATTCTTCGGCCTCGAGGAAACCCGGTACGAGGGCCCGACCGGCATCGCGGGTGTGTTCCAGGACGCCTGCGTCAACGCCGGGATCCCGGCGGTGACGTTCTGGGCCGCGGTGCCGCACTACGTCTCGCAGCCGCCGAACCCGAAGGCCACGGTCGCGTTGCTGCGCCGGGTCGAAGACGTCCTCGACATCGAGGTGCCGCTGGCCGATCTGCCCGCCCAAGCCGAGGAATGGGAACAGGCCGTCACCGAGATGACGGGTGAGGACGACGAGATCGCCGAGTACGTCGCCTCCCTGGAGCAGCGCGGCGACGCCGAGGTCGACATGAACGAAGTGATCGGCAAGATCGACGGCGACGCGCTTGCCGCCGAGTTCGAGCGCTACCTGCGGCGGCGTGGCCCGGGGTACCGGGGCTAGAGGCAGAGCCCGGGGTACCGGGGCTAGAGGCAGAGCCCGGGTACCGGGGCTGGAAAGCAGCACCCCGGGTACCGGGCCTGAAGGCCCGGCCCCGGCTACTCGAACTAGCTGACCTTCACCGGCACCGGCGCCGTCCAGGTGCCGTTGAGCGCGTCGGGCTTGGGCAAGTACAGCCGCAGGGCGAGCCGGAACGGACCCTCCGGCGCAGGCAGCCAGTTGGACTCCTGCTCGGCGCCCGGCGAATCATGCTGGACAAACAGGGTGTAACCCCCGTCGGGGTCGGCGACCAGGCTGGGCAGCATCTCCGAATTGATCAGATAGCGCTGGATCGGATTCTCCACCAGGAGGCTCTGCGGCATCTCGTACATGGTGAGCGACCAGAACGCGTTGACCGGCGGCAACTGGCCGGGCGCAAAGCGGTAGGTGTAACGGTTGGCGCCGGTCAGCGGGGCACCGGTGTCGTCCACGTCGGAGATCGGGTAGGTCGCTTCGTCCTTGGAATTGCCGTAGATGCCGAGGACGTCGCCTGCCATCCGGTAGAGGTAGTTGTCCCCGATCTCTTCGGGGCTGCCGAAGAGATCCGCGGAGCTGACCTTTCCGGTCGCGATCTGCTCCTTCTGGAAGGTCTGCAGTTCGGCCCAGGCGTCAGCCATGCCGCCCTCGATGTCTGCGCGCAGTTCGGGGCTCAGCTTGTCGGCGTCGAAGTCGCCGTCGGGGCCGATGCCCAGGGTGGCGAACCGGTCCAGCAGAGGTTGCTCGCCGTCGCGGCCCGGGGCGAAGCGCATCGCGAAGTTTAGGATCTCGAAGAACTGCGGTGAGGTCTTCTGCTGCTCGGCGCTCAGCGGCGGCACGAAGTCGATGGCCGGGGCCGGGGCCGGGGCGGGCTGACCCAGGTAGGCCGACAACGGTTCCACGGTGTATCCGGCCTGGATCTTCTCCACCTCGGCGAGGTCGGACGGCCCGAACAGCTGGGTGCGGTAGATCACCCCGGTGAGCTCGGAGTCGGAGCGGATCACCTGGTCGACGCCCTCGGGGGTGTCGCCCTGCCAGTTCGGCCCCGCCAGCAGGAACTTGCCGCCGCCGTTACCCGTGGTGCGGGTGCCCACGTAGGCGATGTTGGAGGTGTAGCCGTCGATGAACTGCAGTGAGTAGTACCGATCCTGGGCGATCGACGGCACCGTCAGGACCAGGGGTTCGGTGCGCAGGTCCGCGCCGAGCATCGAATACGGGGTGTCGGAGTTGGGCGTCTGGACCGCCGTGTCCTGCGGCGTGAACAGCCGCGCCGTGCTGTGCACCTGATTCCAGTCGCCCTTGTAGTCGGGGTCCTGTTTGTCGACGAAGTAGGAGTACTGGATGCGGTAGTTGTCGACGATCGGAAAGCCGTAGATATAGGCCTCTTTGGCGATGGCACGGGCATCTGCCGGAGCGACGACGTCGGGAGCTGGCGCGGGGGGTGTCGGCGACGACTGTTCGTCGGAGTTCGGGCCGGTAGCGCAGGCCGCGACGAGTATCGCGATCAACCCGAGGTTGAGTGCCAGTTTCATCGATCCTCCAGATCAAGGGGGCGCACAGTAGAAGTGCACTGTCAGCGTAGGCACCCGAGGGTCGACAACCGCCCGTGTTGGCCCACCGGCGGCCCGCGTGTCGCACCCAGCTACCTGGAGGTACCCCCAGCACGCTCGCCGGGTTAGAGCCGCACTCCCAGCAGCGCGTCGACCGCGGTGGCGACGAGCCGGGGCGCCGTGGCGTCGTGCCCACCGTAACGCTGGGCGTCTTCGCACCAACCGTCAAGGGCTACAAGAGCTTTCGGCGTGTCCAGGTCATCGGCGAGGTACTGCCGAACCCGGTCGATGACGTCGCGGGCGTCGGGACCGGCCGGCAGCGACGTAGCCTCACGCCAGCGGGCCAACCTGGCCTGCGCCTGCTCGAGCACCTCGGGGCTCCAGAACCTGTCCTGCCGGTAGTGACCGTCGAAGAGACCCAGCCGGATCGCGCCGGGATCGATGCCGTCGGCGCGCAATGTCGACACCAGCACCAGATTGCCGCGACTCTTGGACATCTTGTAGCCGTCCCAGCCGATCATCCCAGCGTGCACGTAGTGGCGGGCGAACCGCCGCTGTCCCGTCACCGACTCGGCGTGGGCGGACGAAAACTCGTGGTGCGGGAACACCAGGTCACTACCGCCACCCTGGATATCGATCCCGAACCCGATGCGGCTCAACGCGATCGCCGCACACTCGACGTGCCAACCGGGGCGTCCCGGCCCGAACGGCGACGGCCAGGCCGGTTCCCCGGCCCGTTCGGCGCGCCACACCAGTGCATCCAGCGGATCGGCCTTGCCGGCACGCTCGGGATCGCCACCACGCTCGGCGAACAACACCTGCATCGTGTCGCGGTCGAATCCGGATTCATAACCGAACTGCTCGGTGGCATCGGCCCGGAAGTAGACGTCCGGGTACTGCGCGTCGTCGACCACATAGGCGGCGCCGGAGGCCAGCATCTTCTCCACCAGCTCCACCACCTCGGCGATCGCTTCGGTGGCGGCGATGTAATCCCGGGGCGGCAGCACCCGCAGCGCGGTCATATCGTCGCGGAACAGCTGGGTTTCGCGATCCCCGAGCTCCCGCCAGCCGATACCGTCACGGTCTGCGCGTTCGAACAGCGGATCGTCGATATCGGTGATGTTCTGCACGTAGTGCACGTCGTGCCCGGCGTCGAGCCACAACCGGTGGACCAGATCGAATGTCAGATACGTTGCGGCGTGCCCCAGATGGGTGGCGTCGTACGGGGTGATGCCGCACACGTACATGGTGGCGGTCGCCCCCGGCGACACCGGCCGCACCTGCCGATCGGCACTGTCGAACAGCCGTAGCGCAGGTCCCCGTCCAGGCAACTCCGGAACAGCACCGGCCGACCAAGATTGCATGCCCTGACTCTAACCGGCCTCGTGGTGCGACTCGGTCAGCCGGCCAACCTCATGGCGCCGAGCAGCTGGTCGGCGAACTCGGGCCTGCAGAACAGCAGATCCGGCAGATAGGGATCCTCACGGTTGTACAACATGGGCGAACCGTCGATCCGCGAGGCATGCAGGCCGGCGGCGAGCACCACCGCGGCCGGCGCCGCGGAGTCCCACTCCCATTGGCCGCCGGCGTGGATGTAGGCGTCGACCTCACCGCGCACCACCGCCATCGCCTTGGCCCCGGCCGATCCGATCCGGACCATCTCGAAGTCCACCGTCTCGGCGATCCGGTACAGCACGCGGGGCGGCCGGTTGGTGCTGGCAGTGATGCGGATCGGACCGGGCTTGCGCGCCGGCGCCGTCGGCACCGTGTCGGTGCGGTACACCTCACCTCGTGCCGGCAGGCTCACCGCCGCGTCGGTGATCGTCCCGTCAGGCCCTCCGGTGCGCTGCCACAACGCCACGTGCACCGCCCAGTCCTCCCGGCCGGGAAGGGAGTACTCCCGGGTGCCGTCCACCGGGTCGATGATCCACACCCGGTCGGCGGCCAGCCGGCGCGCAGTGTTGTCGTGAGCTTCCTCACTGAGCACCGCGTCATCGGGCCGTTCGGCACGCAGCCGCCGCAGCAGCAGGTCGTTGGCCCGGCTGTCACCGTCGTCGCCGAGTGACCACGGATGGTCGAAACCCATCTCGTCGCGCAGCGCCAACAACAGTTTCCCCGCATCGGCGGCAAGATCGGCTGCCAGCGCGGCATCGTTGTGAGGTTGCACCCTCCCAGTATCCGGGCCGGCGCCGACAGACGTCGGATCGGGCACCTCGCGCGGGTGAATTCAGCCCGTCGGGAGCACGTCGTACCCGGCGACCTGGGAGCTGATCCAGTCCAGATGGGCCGGAGCGGTGACACCGGCCACCGCGCTTACTGACACGATGGTCAACAAGCGCATCGTGACAGCCATGGATGGCGTCGATCTGGAGGTCGGATGGTCGGGATCACAGCAAGACCGGATCGGGGTGGCGGCGCCCGGATGGCCCGTACCGTCGGCGCCGTCGTCGCACCGCCGTTGCTCGCGGTCGGGTTCCTGACGGGGTGCACCACCCACACCCCGCCGCGCACGCTGGAAGACACCAGTTGGCGGCTGGTGTCGATCGAATCGATGAACGACGCCGACGGCCTCACCTCCGTGCCCCGGTCGACCCCGTTCACCGTGTCCTTCGGCGCCGACGGCAACGCCTCGTTCCAATTCGACTGCAACCGCGGCAGCGGCACGTTCGAAGCCGAGCCCACCGGTGACGGCACCACGGGATCACTGAAGTTCAACCCCATCGCCGTGACCGAAATGGGCTGTCCGACAGAATCACTGGCAACCGAGATCGGTGCCGCCCTACCGAACGTCCGAGGTTACGTCTTCAAAGGCGAACAGCTGCACATGTCACTGATGTTCGACGGCGGCATCCTGAACTGGGACCCGGCCTGACAGGTGATCAGAACGCCGGCCACGGGATCGGGCGCCGCCGATCCGGGGTGGGCATCACCGCGTCCCGCAGCATCTCTACGGCCCGAACCCCCAGAGCCACCACTTCCTCGGTGGTGATGTGCCGGGCCAAGAGATCCCCCAGCTCCCCGTCGAGCGCCTCCACCAGCCCGGACACCGACTCCAGCATGTCGTCGTCCACCGGCTTGCCCGCCCAGCCCCACAGCACGGTGCGCAGTTTGTCTTCGACGTGCAGGCACAGACCGTGGTCGACTCCGTAAACCCGGTCGTCGACGCCGTGCAGAATGTGCCCACCCTTGCGGTCGGCGTTGTTGACCAGCACATCGAAGACCGCGATACGCCGTAACCGGATGTCGTCGGCGTGGATCAGCAGCACGTCGTCGCCGGCATGGTCCTGGGCGCGCAGCACCGCCAGGTACCCGGCGGGCAGGCGGTCGACGGGACACAGATCCACCATGTCGAGCGTCCGGGCCGGCTCCGCATCGGTGTCGCCGGGCTGTTCCACCCACAGCTGGCACATCCCCGGACCGGCCGGACCGTCGCGAATGATCGTGTACGGCACGATATTCCAGCCCAGCGCAGCAGACACCAGATGCGTGGCCAGTTCCCGGCCCGCGAGGGTGCCGTCGGGAAAATCCCACAGCGGTTGCTCGCCGGCGACCGGCTTGTAGACACAGTGGGCAGTCTGGCCGTCGAGGGCGACCTCACACAGAAAGGTGGCGTTGCTGGCCGAGCGGATCCGGCCCAGGACGGTCAGTTCACCGTGTTCGAGCAACCCCTCGGGATCACGTAGCGGGGTCATCGTCTGACCCGAACAGCTCGGCGCGGCGGTAGCCGTTGGTGCGGACACAGATGTGTCCCTCCGGGTCCAGCGGCTCCTCACACAGCGGACACGGCGGCCGACCGGCGGAGATGACCCGGTTGGACCTGTTGGCGAACTGACGCGCCGATTCCGGAGTCAGGAACACCCGCACCGCGTCCGGTCCCTCTTCGGCGTCGTCGAGCACCACCGAGGCGTCGAATTCGGTGTCGGTCACGGCCAGCAGTTCGACGACCACCGTCTGCGCTTCGGAATCCCAGCCCAGCCCCATGGTGCCCACCCGGAATTCGGCGTCCACGGGGGTCACGAGCGGGTTCAGATCCTCGACGACAGCACCCTCCGGGGGAAGCGGGGTGCCGAATCTGCGGTTGACCTCGACCAGCAACGCGCCGATACGCTCCGCGAGCACCGCGACCTGCTGCTTTTCCAACACGACGGACACCACCCGGGCGTCGTGAATGGCCTGCAGGTAGAACGTGCGGTTGCCGGGCTGCCCGACGGTACCGGCGACAAAACGGTCGGGTGTTCGGAAGACATGAATTGCGCGCGACATGACTCCTCCAAAATACCGGTTACACGATGTCAGCAGTAATCGGGCGAGACCGGGTGCCCCCACCGTGGTCTGCCGAAACAGAACTCAGTGCGCGAAACGGCACCCCGAATCGACCGGGAGTTCTGTTTCGGTGCTAGTCAGTGGACCCGCCGACCACCGCGTCGGAAGGGTTCGCGGAATCCGCGCTCTCGGCCGGCGGCGCACTGAGCGCCGAGGCCAGCCCGGCACCGGTGTGGTTGACGTGCACCACAAACGGCCGCAGCGTGGTGTAGCGAATGACACTCATCGACGCCGGATCGGCGGTGATGCGTTGGAAACTGTCCAGATGGGAGCCCAGCGCATCGGCGAGCACACTCTTGATGACGTCGCCGTGGGTGCATGCCACCCACAGGGCGTCACCACCGTGTTCCTCGGCCAGCCGCCTGTCATGCTCACGGATGGCGGCCACCGCCCGGGCCTGCACCTGCGCCAGGCCTTCGCCGTCGGGAAACACCGCGGCGCTGGGCTGCTGCTGCACGACCGCCCACAACGGCTCCTTGACCAGCTCGCCGATCTTGCGGCCGGTCCAGCTGCCGTAGTCGACCTCCACCAGTCGATCATCGACCAGCGGTGTCAGACCGAGCGCGGCGGCGATCGGTTCCAGCGTTCGACCGCACCGCAGCAGCGGTGACCTGATCAACGCCTTGATCGGCAGGCCGGCCACCCGGTCCACCAGTCCGGCGGCCTGTTCCCGTCCTTTGTCGTCGAGGTCGACACCAACGGATCGACCGGCCAGGGTGTGCGCGGTGTTGGACGTCGAGCGTCCGTGACGCAGCAGGATCACCGTCACTGCGCGGCCACCACCCCGGTGCTGAGCAGGATCAACATCAATACCCCCAGCGCGATGCGGTAGCCGACAAACCAGTACATGCCGTGGTTGACCAGGAAGCGCAGGAACCAGGCGATCGCGGCGTAGCCGACCACAAACGCGATCAGGATCGACACCAACAACTGCGGGCCGGTGGCGCTCATCCCCTCGGTCACCGGGGCAAACGCGTCCGGCAACGAGAACAGTCCGGAGGCGAACACCGCCGGGATCGCCAGCAGGAATCCGAAGCGGGCGGCCAGCTCACGTTCCATTCCCAGGAACAGTCCGGCGCTGATGGTCGCACCCGACCGCGACACCCCGGGCACCAATGCCAGGCACTGCGCAAACCCGACGACCACGGCGTCGCGCCAGGTCAGCTTTTCGACGGTGCGGGTCTGCCTGCCGAAGTACTCGGCGGCGGCGATCACCACGGAGAACACGATCAGCGCCGAAGCCACCAGCCAGAGATTGCGGGCGCCGCCACGAATCTGATCCTTGAACAGCAGGCCCAGCACACAGATCGGGATGGTGCCGATGATCACCCACCAGCCGAGCCAGTAGTCCGCGTTGCGACGGGCTGCGTCACGCAGGCCGGAAAACCAGGCCACCAGGATGCGGCCGATGTCCTTGGCGAAGAACACCAGGACTGCGACCTCGGTGCCCAGCTGGGTGACCGCGGTGAACGAAGCGCCGGCGTCAGCGTCGAAGAAGGCCCTGGACACGATGGCCAGGTGCCCTGATGACGAGACGGGTAGGAACTCGGTGAGGCCCTGCACAACCGCCAGGACGATCACTTGCAGCCACGACATCGCCGCCACTGCCGTATCCAAGACTCAGGCTCCTCCCCGCCGACTGCTGCACCAGACCGTACCGTGGGCGGGGCAGTGGAGCGCGGGCAGCGGCTAGCGCGGGACCGGGGCCGCCGCCGACACCGCGTCTCGCACCGCTGCGGCGACACTGCGCTCGTCGGAGAGGTCGATGTCCACCAGCCCCCGGCTGGCGGTAGCCACGATGTCTTCGGCCTGCGGTACCGGACCGGCCAGCCGCGGCCGGTACACCTCCACCACCAACTGCTGCCGTTCTATGCGAAAGGAGAAACTGCGACCGTCCCCGACCGCACCGAAGCCGCTGGCATGGATCCCTGGGGTGATGTCTTCGAAGAAGAATCCACCTGCAACATCTCGCTCGGGGGCCAGAGTCATGTATTGACCATACCGTCAATACGCAACGCTGCGTAGCGTTTCCTAGAATCGTCTGTCCAGGAGATCACCATCATCACGCGCGAGAGTTACCCCTTGAATCTGCGAACAAAACCTGCCGCAGCCCGATTCGCGGCTTTGCTGGTGCTCGCGCTCGCGGGCGTGTCATGCTCGTCGAACACGATCGACACCGCCCCACCGACCATCGAACCGGCCCGCGCGGCCGTGTCCCCCCCGGCGGCGGTGACCCCCGCCGGCACCGTGCGGCCGCTGCCCGAGCACCCGACTGCGGCCGTCTTCGACCCGGCGGCCCGAGCCCTGGTGGTGGCGGCACCGGCCACCCCGGATACCAGCACGCTGACCGTGGTGGGCGACACCGAACGCACCATCGAGGTGCCCGGCCACGTGACCGCGATGGCCACCGACCACAAGGGCACCGCCTACCTGTCGACCCGGGGCGGGTACCTCGAAGTGGAACTGGGATCGGGCATCACCCGGCGTGTCGATGTCGCCGCGGACAACGGGACCGCCGACGAGACCGACTTCACCGCGATCACCGTGCGCGATGACGGCCGCGTGGTCCTGGGCAGCGCCGACGGCGCGGTCTACCTGCTGGCCGACGACGGCACGGTGGAGCACCGGGTGAAGATCTTTGCGCGCGTGGACGACCTGGCCGCCACCGGGGACACGGCCGTTGTCCTCGACCGTGGCCAGACCTCGGTCACCAGTGTCAATGCCAACGGCAAGGCTCAGCAGGCCCTGCGGGCCGGCGACGGTGCCACGGCCATGGACATCGATGCCGAGGGCCGACTGCTGGTCGCCAACACCCGCGGCAACGAGCTACTGGTCTTCGGGGTGGACCCGCTGATCATGCGGCAGCGCTCCCCCGTCCCGGGCGCGCCGTACGGGATCGCCGGATCGTCCGACCTGGCCTGGGTGTCAGAGACCGCGAACAACGTCGTTGTTGGATACGATCTGGCGACCGGAACACCCGTGGAGAAAGTGCGTTACCCAACTGTGCAGCAACCCGACTACCTGGCTTTCGACAACAGCAGCGGCACCTTGTACGTGGTGTCGGGCTCGGGCGCGGGTGTCCAAGTCATCGAGAACGCGGCGGATGCACCGTGACGGCCGCCCACCGCGGCCGGATGCCACGAGGCTGGGAGAACGACCTCTCCGACGACTACGAGTGGGTGCCGCTGCGGCTACCCCCTGACGTCACCCGACTGACCGCCTCCACCCGGCTCTCGATCGAAGCCGAATACCGCGGCTGGGAACTGACCAAAGTCCGGCTGTACACCGATGGGACTCGACGAGTTTTGCTGCGACGCAAGAAATCCCGCGTACTGAACCCCTACGCCCCCGACCTGTCGGAGCTCTGAGATGCTCTACGACGCACTGCGCCGGGCCATGTTCATGCTGCCACCCGAACGCATCCACACCGTCGCCTTCGGGG
>NZ_JBARXZ010000010.1:0-20743 GCF_049647605.1 Mycobacterium sp.
TGTCAGTTCCGGTCGAAAAGTGAGCAGGTGGTTCCGGGGTGGGTTCTAGTCAACGTCGCAACACTGACGGATCGTTAGAGGCTAACAGGGCGGCGAATAAGTCGGCCGGACAACGGTCTTGGAGGACCATGCGGGGCCGACCGTTGAGTTCGTGCTCGACGGCCAACAGGTGCGCCGGTAAGTGGTTAGCGAGGCTGACCCCCTTGGGGAAGTAGTCGCGCAGCAGCCCGTTGGTGTTCTCATTGGTGCCGCGTTGCCAGGGTGATCGGGAGTCGCAAAAATACACCGGCGCGCCGAGCTTGTCGGCGGTGGCGAGGTGGCGCGCCATCTCGGTGCCCTGGTCCCAGGTGATCGACCGCATCAGCTCAGACGGCAAGTCCTGCATGCGGGCCACTAAAGCGGTGTGTAGCGAGTCGGCGTCACTGCGGGCCAGGTGCACCAACCGCACCATCCGGGTCTGGCGTTCAACCAGCGTGGCGATCGCCGAGAGGTGGTTGTTTCCGATAATGAGGTCCCCTTCCCAGTGGCCGGCTTCGGACCGGTCCGGTGGCGGGAAAGGCCGGTCGTGGATCGTGAGCATCGGCTGCTGGAATCTCGGTCGCCGGCGCTGCTGGCGCTGGTGCGCCCGACGGTGATCCCGACCGGTGCGTAGCGGTGAGCGGCGGTGCGGCGCCAATGGCGAAGGTCGCATGAAGCGCGAATTCGGTTGGTAGACAGCCTGATAGATACTTTCCGTGCACAACCACATCGACGGATCGTCGGGGAAGCGCTGGCGGAGATGGCGGCTGAGTTGCTGCGGGCTCCATCGCCGAAGCAGCAGCTCGGCGACTACGGCGCCGAGGTGATCATTGGTCTCGACCCGGCGCCGGTGGTGACGTCCTCGGCGCACGGTGGCGCGACGATGAGCCTCAAAGGGCCGATATTCGCGCCCGGCTACCGAGTTGCGCCGCAGCTCCCTGGAGATCGTCGAGGGTGCTCGTTTGAGCCGACTGGCGATCGCCCGCAGACTCAGCCCGGTTTGACGCAGATCGGCGATCTCGATGCGATCGTCCTGGGACAGGTAGCGCGAGCTGACCTCGCGGACGGCCAGGCGATCCAGCGGCTCTACGAATCCGACCACGACGCCGTTGCGGTAGGTCTTGTAACCGCGGGACCAGTTCGTCCCCGCAGACCGGGATACCCCTACTTCGCGGGCCGCCGCCCGCACACTCCACCCTCGAGCCCGCAGCTCCATGAACCGCTGACGCTTAGCCGACTGCGGACGCCGACCTGGGCCTTTCTTCACACGACGCGATGATGTCAACATAACCTCCAGAATCTCGAGAGGTGTTGCGACCGCACCTAGAAACCACCCCGGAGCAGGCTGCTCAGGATTCAACCGGAGCCGACAGTTCGACGGCAGTCTCAGCGAGGGGCAACAACTGGGCTTCGGATCGCGCGAGTTCGGCAGAATGCTCCTCCCCCACGGTGGATAGTTTCTGCCGAAGATCCTCGGCCATTGAATCATCCACACTGCCCCTTATTGCGCCTGTGTCGTTCTTGTCTGTGGACGTCTGCCTGGCACCGCCCAGAGCTCATCGCCAATATCGACCGAACGCGACTCCGGTAGCGGTATCGCTCACTGGGGTAGACGAAACGACGGGGCGCTCTATCCGACTCTTGGCTTGCCTGTCGCGATCATTTTAGTACCCTAATTATACGAGATGAGGGGGCCGACTTGCACCTTCACCCACCCGAGATCGACGTCAGTCTCATATGCGTGCCCTAAAGGACATGAGTGGAACATCGAGTTTGAGAACCTACAGCGGTCAACACGATCACGGCCACCATCCCAGAGACGCAAAACGAAACCGCAATGGACAACGAAGGTTGTCAGCACTACCGTGGGCGCTATCTGGCACGAATCGGGAGGCGCGATGGACAGGCAGACTCCAGCCGATCCCCTGGGCCCGGACTCGTTGACCTGGAAGTATTTCGGTGATCTGCGCACCGGACTGCTCGGTGTCTGGATCGGCGCGATCCAGAACATGTACCCACAGCTGGGCGCCGGCGTCGAAGACCATTCGATCCTGCTACGGGAACCGCTACAGCGGGTCGCGCGCTCGGTCTACCCCATCATGGGCGTGGTCTACGACGGTGAGCGCGCCGGGCTGACCGGCGAGCAGATCAGGAACTTCCACACCACCATCAAAGGTGTAGACCCGCAGGGGCGCAGGTACCACGCCTTGAATCCGGAGACCTTCTACTGGGCGCACGCCACGTTCTTCATGTTGATCATCAACGCGGCGGAGTACTTCTGTGGTGGCCTCACCGACGCCGAGAAGCACCAACTGTTCGACGAGCATGTCCAGTGGTACCGGCTGTACGGCATGAGCATGCGTCCGGTACCGGAATCGTGGGAAGACTTCTGCCAGTACTGGGAACGCACCTGCCGTGACGAGCTGGAGCTCAACCGCGCCACGCTCGACATCTTCGACATCCGGATCCCCAAACCGAAGTTCGTGCTGATGCCGACACCGTTGTGGGATCAGCTGTTCCGGCCACTGGTGGCCGGCGAGCGCTGGATCGCCGCCGGCGTCTTCGACCCGGTGCTGCGAGAGAAAGCCGGGATGCGCTGGACGCCGGGCGACGAAATACTGCTGCGGCTGTTCGGAAAGGCCGTCGAGATCCTGTTCCTGGCGGTGCCGGACGAGATCCGGCTGCATCCGCGCGCCCTGGCGGCCTATCGGAGGGCCTCCGGTCGCGACGCCGAGGACAAACCGCTGGTGGAGGCACCGTTTTTCATGGCCCCGCCACGCGATCGCAAGGGCCTGCCGATGCACTACGTGCCGCCACGGCGGCCGGGGCTGCCCAACGTTCCCAAGGCGCTTGCCGAGCGCGCCGGGTCCCTGATGCACACGACGTTCTCACTCGCCGGAATCCGCCCCGCGCGGGGCCGGCGTTCGGCAGCATGACCTGAACAATCCACTACCTACAACCGAATCGAGAGAAACCCGATGATCGAGTGGTCCGATGTCGACCTCGCGGTACGTGACGCCGTGCGCCAATTCGTCGACAAGGAGATCCGTCCGCACGTCGACGCTCTCGAAAGCGGCGAGATGGAGCCATACCCGGTCGTCCGGAAGCTGTTCACCACCTTCGGGATCGACACGATGGCGCGCGATTCATTGGAGAAGCGGCTGGCCAAGCTGCGTAACGGTGGCGAACCGAAATCCGGCGGCGGCGGCATGTTCGGGGGCGAACAAGGCGGCATGGCCTTCGTGGTGATCAGCGAACTGTGCCGGGTGTCGATGGGTGTGGTGACCGGGATGGGCGTGAGCCTCGGCTTGACCGTGCCCACCATCATGAGCCGCGGAACGCTGGCCCAGCAGGAACGTTGGCTTCCCGAGCTGGTCACCTACGAGAAGGTCGGCGCCTGGGCCATCACCGAACCGGACTCGGGTTCCGATGCCTTTGGCGGCATGAAATCGTATGTGACCCGCGACGGCGACGATTACATCCTCAACGGGCAGAAAACGTTCATCACCAACGGACCCGACGCCGATGTTGTCGTCATCTACGCCAAGCTGGATGAGGGCGACCCGACCGTCGACAAGCGGGACCGCAAGGTCCTCACCTTCGTCCTCGACAAAGGCATGGAAGGCTTTGTCCAGTCAAAACCCTTCCGCAAGATGGGTATTCACTCGTCTCGCACCGGTGAATTGTTCTTCAACAACGTCCGGCTCGGCAAAGACCGACTGCTGGGGGAAACCGAGGGAGACTCCGACGGCGCTGATCAAGGCCGCGAAAGCGCCCGGTCCAGTTTCTCCGCCGAGCGCATCGGAGTGGCCGCCATGGCGCTGGGAGTCATCGAGGAATGCTTGCGACTGTCGGTCGACTACGCGCGGACCCGCACCCTGTGGGGCAAGGAGATCGGGCAGTTCCAGTTGATCCAGTTGAAGCTGGCGAACATGGAGGTGGCCCGGATGAATGTGCGCAACATGCTGTTCCGGGTGATCGAGGCATCTCAGAGCAACACGACGATCTCACTGGCCGAGGCGTCGGCCATCAAGTACTACTGCTCGCAGGCGGCCACCGACGTGGCGATGGACGCGGTGCAGTTGTTCGGCGGGAACGGCTACATGACCGAGTACCGAGTCGAGCAGCTGGCGCGCGATGCGAAGTCGCTGATGATC
This sequence comes from Mycobacterium sp., assembly GCF_049647605.1. Taxonomy (GTDB): domain Bacteria; phylum Actinomycetota; class Actinomycetes; order Mycobacteriales; family Mycobacteriaceae; genus Mycobacterium. The sequence goes on from NZ_JBARXZ010000010.1 coordinate 4,176, forward strand.
TACGCCGGGAGCAATGAAGTGCAGATCACCCACGTCGCCAAGGGGTTGCTGCGGGACTACTGACAGCCTGCAACGGCTCCGGCCGCATGGCGGCGGATCACTTGGGACGCCAATCGAGCCCAAGCGGCCGGTTTCTGCCAGCCGTGGTGCAATCTCTGCCAACCGGAAATCATGCTCTGCTGTGGGCGGTTATATCCGTCAGACCGGAACGAGAACAATCCCGAACCGATCCGAACAACCGCCAGACACGAGAGAAGCACGATCATGAACAAGTTCGGATTCGCCACAGTCGCAGCCACCGCCCTGACCGCGGGCTTCCTGAGCCTGGTCGGGCTGGCTGCCCCCGCGCTCGCGGCCCCCACCGGTGCCGGCAACGCCCAGGACACCATCTCCAGCCTGCAGCAGCAGGGCTACAAGGTTGTGGTCAACCGGCTGTCGGATTCGCCGCTGGCCCAAGCCGATGTCGTCTCCGTGGGCCAGGGTCCAACGTTCAGCCACACCAACACCAACAACGGTAACGAAGGCGGATACGGAGCCAATGCCCGCCACGAGTTCGCGCCGGAGAACACCAAGACGGTCTACGTCGTCGTCCGATAGCTCCAAGCAAAGTGCGGCCCCAGGAACCTTCCTGGGGCCGCACTTTTGGGTAAGCAGTGTTACGGCGACGCCCGGTGCGCGGCCGCACTCTGATAAAGGCAGATCGCGGCGGCCGCAGCCACATTGAGGCTCTCGGCCCCACCGGACATCGGGATGGTCACCCGCACATCAGCGGCTGCAGCGTCAGCCACCGAAAGCCCGTGCGCCTCGGACCCGAAGAGCCAGGCCGTCGGCACCGTCAAGTCAACGTCATCCAGCGATGCCTCGCCGTCGAGCGTCGCCGCCAGAACGACCAGTTTCGCGGACACCAGTTTCGAGAGCAGCTCGGCGGTGTCCGGCACTTCGATGACCGGTACGGAGAAGATGCTGCCGGCCGAGGACCGCAAGCATTTTGCGTTGTACGGATCCACACTGTTGCCGGACAGGATGAAGGCATCAGCGCCCATGGCATCGGCGATCCGGATCAGCGTGCCCGCATTACCCGGATCAGAAGTCTCGACTGCCACCGCCACCAGTTGGGGCGCTTCAAGGACATCGGCGAGCGCCACCTCGGGCTGCCGGCAGACCGCAACCAGACCAACCGGGGTGACGGTGTCCGACAGCAGTTTGGCCGCCCGGTCGGTGACCAGATGTGCGGTCGTATCGGTGAGCAGATCGGCGAAACGGAGCGCGGCTTCCTCGGTCACGAAGACCTCCTCGACGAGACCACGCCGCAACGCTGCCTCGACGAGGTTGGGACCTTCGGCGAGAAAACGTGCGGCGTGGCGACGTCCGGCGGGACGCTGCAGCTTGATCGCCGCAGCTACCCGGTTGGAGCGCTCGGTGAGCGTCAGGCAGCCTCTTCGGCGGGCGCGTTGACATCAGCAGGCAGGGCAGCCTTGGCCACCTCGGCCAGCGCGGCGAACGCAGCCGGATCGCTGACGGCGATCTCGGCGAGGTTCTTCCGGTCCACCTCGACACCGGCGGCCTTGAGGCCCTGGATGAGGCGGTTGTAGGTGATGTCGTTGGCACGTGCCGCGGCGTTGATACGCGAGATCCACAGCTTGCGGAACTCGCCCTTACGGGCGCGACGGTCCCGGTATGCGTAGGTCAATGAGTGCAGCTGCTGCTCTTTGGCCTTGCGGTAGAGCCGTGACCGCTGGCCGCGGTAGCCCTTCGACGCCTTGAGGACTGTGCGCCGCTTCTTCTGGGCGTTGACTGCGCGCTTCACGCGTGCCATGGGGTGTTCCTGTTCTATCTACGTTCGGTCAGAGAGGTTTGGTGGGCCCGGTCGGCCCTGATCCGGCTGAATCAGCCGTTGAGCATCGCGTTGACACGCTTGGTGTCGGTGCTGGCAACCACGGTCCGGCCGTCGAGACGACGGGTGCGCTTGGTGGCCTTGTGCTCGAGCAGGTGGCGACGGCCGGCCTTCTGCCGAACGATCTTGCCGGTGCCAGTGCGACGGAATCGCTTGGAGGCGCCGCTGTGGGTCTTGGCCTTGGGCATGTGATCCTCAGTTCTGCTGGGTGGTATCTGGATTGGCGGGAGGCTGCGCCTCGGTGGGTGCGGCCGCCGCGGGGCGTTGTGCAGGTGCGTCGGCGTCATGCGCCGCTTTGGCGCGAGTCTTCGCACCACGGTGAGGCGCCAACACCATCGTCATGTTGCGGCCGTCCTGCTTGGCCGACGTCTCGACGAAGCCGTAGTCCGCGACGTCGGCGCCGAGGCGCTGCAGCAGCCGGTAACCCAGCTCTGGGCGGGACTGCTCACGACCGCGGAACATGATCGTCACCTTGACCTTCGACCCTGCTTCGAGGAAGCGGACGACGTGACCCTTCTTGGTCTCGTAGTCGTGGGGATCGATCTTGGGACGCAGCTTCTGTTCCTTGACGACTGTCTGCTGCTGGTTCTTACGGGACTCGCGCTCTTTGAGTGCCGTCTCGTACTTGAACTTGCCGTAGTCCATGATCTTGCAGACCGGCGGCTTGGCGTCTGGCGCCACTTCGACAAGGTCGAGATCGGCGTCGGCAGCTACGCGCAGTGCATCTTCGATGCGCACGATGCCGACCTGCTCGCCTCCTGGTCCGATCAAACGGACTTCAGGTACGCGGATACGCTCGTTGATGCGGGTCTCAGTGCTGATGGGGCCTCCCTCGTTGTTCCACTGTGTCGTGACCGACTGGAACAGCTGGTGAACACCACATCATCAGCAAAAAAGCCCTGCATATAGCAGGGCCCAAGCCGACCGGTCGCGGACTGAACCGCCTGCGCAGAACGCAGAACTGGCATCTAGATGCCGGTGACCGGAACCGTTGAGCCATTGAGGCCAACGGTGGGAGTGGGACTCCACTTGCTGTCCCTGGCCTGAGCCGGGACGGTCGCGCATGGAAGTCTAGCAGGCATGACCGATGATCCCAGAATTGAACCGGGGCCCGCCTACGAAGGAGAGGCCGGACCGGTACGCGAACTTGCCGAGGTCCCAGCCGTCGAGGTGATCACCCGTTCGGCGGTGATGTTGATGAGCGCGGCCGCCGAGAAGCTGGGACTGTCGCATCCCGACCCCGACGACAGCCCCTACCGCGACCTCGACGAGGCACGCAGGCTGATCAACGCGCTGGCCGGCCTGGTGACTGCCTCGGTCGAGTATCTCGGTCCACACGCCGGCCCCATCCGCGACGGGCTCAAGAGTTTGCAACTGGCGTTCCGGGAGGCCAGCGCGGCACCCGAGGAGCCCGGCAAGGGTCCGGGCGAGAAGTACACCGGCCCCGTCTGGTAGCCCGTCAGAGGGTTTCTCCGCCCGATTGTCCAGACCAGCGAATATCCTCGCGGCCTATGACCATTGTCGACCGCACGGTGAACCGATTCCCGACCCGCTATCGCTGGGTTCCCGCCGCGGCTGGCTGGACGGTCGGCACCATCGCCACCCTGGCGCTGCTGGCCAGCATCTCGCCGTTGGTCAGGCACATCATCCGGGTTCCCCGCGAGTTCGTCGACGACTACATCTTCAACTTCCCGGACACCAGCTTCGCCTGGGCGTTTGTGCTGACGCTGCTGGCTGCGGCGTTGGCGGCACGCAAACGGATCGCCTGGTGGATCCTGGTGCTGTACATGATGGCCGCCGCCTTCGTGAACATCGCCGAACTCGTCAGCGGTGACGAGTCGATCCGCGAGGAACTCGGCGAGGTCATCGGGCTGGTCTTCCACGTCGCGGCCATCGCGTTCCTGGTGCTGGCGCACAAACAGTTCTGGGCCAAGGTGCGCCGGGCGGCACTGTTCAAAGCCCTGGGCACCCTGCTGGCGGGGATGACACTGGGCATCCTGGTCGGCTGGGGGCTGCTGGAGCTGTTCCCGGGCACGCTGGAGCGCGACTACCGACTGCTCTATGCCGCCAACCGGGTGGTCGCGTTTGCCGGCGTCGATCCGGGCACGTTCGACGACCAGCACCCGCATGTTGTCGTCAACGCATTGCTCGGCTTGTTCGGGGCCTTGGCGCTGATGGGCGCGGCGATCGTGCTGTTCCGCTCCCAGCAATCCGACAACGCTCTGACCGGCGAGGACGAATCGGCCATCCGGGGCCTCCTGGAGGTGTACGGCAAGAACGACTCGCTGGGTTACTTCGCGACCCGGCGCGACAAGTCGGTGGTGTTCTCCCCCGACGGCCGCGCCGCCGTCACTTACCGCGTCGAGGTCGGCGTCTGCCTGGCCAGCGGTGACCCGGTGGGCGACCCGCGCGCCTGGCCCGGCGCCATCGAGGCCTGGCTGCGGCTGTGTGAGACCTACGGTTGGGCGCCCGGAGTGATGGGCGCCAGCGCCACCGCCGCACAGGCTTTTGGCGACGCCGGACTGCACGCCCTCGAACTCGGCGACGAGGCCATCCTGTACCCCGACAGGTTCAAGCTGTCCGGCCCGGATATGAAGCCGGTACGCCAGGCCGTCACCCGCGCCCGTCGCGCCGGGCTGACGGTGCGTCTGCGCCGCCACCGGGAGCTGTCGGCCGCCGAGATGGCAGAGGTCATCGTGCGCGCGGACGACTGGCGGGACACCGAAACCGAACGCGGCTTCTCCATGGCGCTGGGCCGCCTGGGAGACGCGGCCGACTCCGACTGCCTTCTGGCCGAGGCCGTCACCGACAGCGGTGACGTGGTGGCGATGCTGTCGCTGGTGCCGTGGGGCAGCAACGGTGTCTCACTCGATGTGATGCGGCGATCTCCCCAATCACCGAACGGCACGATCGAACTGATGGTCAGCGAGCTCTGCCTGCAGGGCGAGAGCCACGGGATCACCCGCATCTCACTGAACTTCGCGATGTTCCGGTCGGCGTTCGAGGAAGGCGCGCAGCTGGGAGCCGGCCCGGTGGCCCGGTTGTGGCGGGCGCTTCTGGTCTTCTTCTCCCGGTGGTGGCAGCTCGAGACGCTGTACCGGTCCAACATGAAGTACCAGCCAGAATGGGTGCCGCGCTTCGCCTGCTACGAAGATGCCCGCTTGGTGCCACGCGTCGGCGTGGCCTCGGTGATCGCCGAGGGATTCCTGATCCTGCCGTTCAGTCGCCGCGACAAGCAGCACACCGGGCAGCGCTCGGCGGTACCCGAAGCACTGGTTCGGACCGGCGCATTGCACGACGACGGGTCCACTCCCGACGCCGCGGCGCTACCGCCAGATTTCACCGAAGCGCCGAGCGTCCCCCGCCTGCCCGAGCAGGTGCGGGTCCGGATGGCAAAGCTGAAGTCCCTGCAGGACAGTGGAGTTGACGCCTACCCCGTCGGGCAGGCACCCAGTCACACAGTCACGCAAGCGCTGAACTGCCCCGACGGCACTGCCGTCACCGTGGCGGGACGTATTCTGCGGCTGCGCGACTACGGCGGTGTGCTGTTCGCCCAGCTGCGCGACTGGTCGGGTGAAACGCAAGTGCTACTGGACAATTCACAGCTCAGCGAGGGAAGCAACGCCGACTTCACCGCCGCCATCGACCTCGGAGACCTCGTCGAGGTCACCGGTGTCATGGGCGTCAGCAACTCCGGAACCCGTTCGGTGCTGGTCCACCGGTGGCGGCTGATCGGCAAATGCCTGCGGCCGCTGCCGGACAAGTGGAAGGGCCTGACCGACCAGGAGGCCCGGGTGCGGGCCCGGTACGTCGACCTGGCCATCAACACCGAGTCCCGCGATCTGATCCGGGCGCGCAGTCAGGTACTGCACTCGATCCGGGAAACATTGTTCGACAAGGGTTTCCTCGAGGTCGAAACCCCGATCCTGCAGCAGATCCACGGTGGCGCCAACGCGCGGCCATTCACCACCCACATCAACGCCTACGATCTGGACCTGTATCTGCGGATCGCGCCGGAGCTGTATCTCAAGCGGCTGTGTGTGGGTGGCGTCGAGCGGGTCTTCGAGCTCGGGCGGGCGTTCCGCAACGAGGGCGTCGACTTCAGCCACAACCCCGAGTTCACTCTGTTGGAGGCCTATCAGGCCCACGCCGACTACCTGGTGTGGATCGACGGTTGCCGCGAACTGATCCAGAACGCGGCCCAGGCCGCCAACGGGGCGCATGTGGTGATGCGGCCGAAACCGGGCAGCACCGATGGCCGCCTCGAACCGGTGGACATTTCCGGGCAGTGGGCGGTCAAGACCGTGCACGACGCGGTGTCCGAGGCCCTGGGCGAACAGGTCGACGTCGACACCGGCGTCCCGGCCCTCCGCAAGCTGTGCGACGCGGCGGGCATTCCGTACCAGACGCATTGGGACGCCGGCGCGGTCGTGTTGGAGATGTACGAACATCTGGTGGAGGACCGCACCGAGGCACCGACGTTCTACACCGATTTCCCGGCCTCGGTGTCACCACTGACCCGCCCCCATCGCAGCAAGCCCGGTGTGGCAGAGCGCTGGGACCTGGTGGCCTGGGGTGTCGAACTGGGCACTGCGTACAGCGAACTGACCGATCCGGTGCTGCAGCGCCGGCGCCTGCACGAGCAGTCGATGCTGGCTGCCGGCGGCGACCCCGAAGCCATGGAACTCGACGAGGACTTCTTGCAGGCACTGGAGTACGCGATGCCGCCGACGGGTGGCCTCGGAATGGGTGTGGACCGGATCGTGATGCTGATCACGGGTCGCAGCATCCGCGAGACCTTGCCGTTCCCGTTGGCAAAACCGCGATAGATCTCAGCGCCCTCCCAGCCCTCGATCAGGATCACGATTCACGATGATTCTGTGTCGCTTTCGTTGATGCATGGGGTACTGCCCACGGCAGTGCAGGTGATAGCCGCTGCGGCGGTGGTGGGTGCGGTCGGCTGGCGGACGCGCCGGTGGCGCCGCGCGCTCCTGCCGGTCGCGGTGCTGGTCGGTATCGCCGTGGTGGTGTGGGCCCACTGGTTTGTCGTGGACCAAGGCTGGGCCGGTACGCCGGCACCGGCGGGTCTGTGGGCGTGGGTCGCGGTGAGCGGCCTGGCGGTCACGGTGGTGGTCCTCGGCTGGCGCAGCGCCGGAGTGTGGCGGCGGGTGGTGTCGGTGCTGGCGGTGCCGTTGTGTGTGCTCAGCGCCGCGCTGTCGGTGAACCTGTGGGTGGGTTACGTCCCCGATGTGCAGGCGGCCTGGAATCAGATCAACGCCGGCCCGCTGCCAGATCAGACGGACTCCTCCGGGGTCACCGCACTCGCCGCGCACAGTCAGCAGGCACACACGCTACCGCCGAGAGGCAGCGTCATCTCGGTCAGCATCCCCGGAGACGCGTCGCGGTTCCCGCATCGCAGCGAGCTGGTCTACCTGCCGCCCGCGTGGTTCGCCTCCTCGCCGCCCCCAGCCCTGCCGGCGGTCATGATGATCGGCGGCGAGTTCAACACCCCGGCTGACTGGGTGCGGGCCGGCAACGCGATCACCACCATCGATACTTTCGCCGCGGCTCACCACGGCAATGCGCCGGTATTCGTTTTTGCCGATGCGGTGGGCACGTTCCACAACGACACCGAATGTGTCAATGGGCCGCGCGGCAACGCCGCCGACCACCTCACCAAAGATGTTGTCCCCTACCTTGTTTCTCACTTCGGGACGAGCACGGATCGGTCGAACTGGGCAGTGGCCGGATGGTCGATGGGCGGCACCTGCGCCGTCGACCTCGCGAGCATGCATCCCGATCAGTTCAGCGTGTTCGAGGACATCGCCGGGGATCTGGCGCCGAACGCCGGTACCCCGGCGCAGACGCTGACCCGGCTCTACGGCGGTGACACCGCCTCCCAGGCGAGCTTCGACCCGGTGACGGCGCTGACCCGCCACGGTGTGTATGCCGGCGAAACCGGAATGTTTGTCAGCCCCATGGCCAGCTTCGGTCAGGCGAGCCAGGCCGATGCCGCCCAGAAGTTGTGTGCAACCGGCCGGTCTGTCGGCATCGACTGTGCGGTGGTGCCCCAGCCCGGAAGTCACGATTGGCCGTTCGCCTCCGCCGCATTCGCCCAGTCCTTGCCTTGGCTGGCCGGTGCCGTCCACACCCCCGATGTCCCGCCGGTTCCGTTGCCCGGCGCCCCGGCCGCCATCGACGCCGCGTTTCACGCCACCTGACAGAGCGCCGGGAGGCTGCGGTGTCACCGCTCGGCGGTACCGTGGGCTGATGCCCGACAAACCGCTCGAGGATGCCGAAATCGTCGATGCCGAAGTGCTGCCGCCGGAGCCCGCCGTCGCGGTGCCGGCCGAGCCCATCGGCATCGGGCCCGACGCCGGGTACACCGCCGGCGGCGTTCCCACCTTCGAGTCGGTCCGCGAGAAGATCGAGACCCGCTTCGGTACCGCGATGGGCTCTGCCGAGCTGGATGCCGAAACGCCCGAAGGTCGCAGTGTCGACCAGCAGTACGAGGCTCGCCAGCGGGCCGCCGCTGAGCGGTTGGCACAGATCCGCGCCCAGATGAAGTCCGAAGACAGCTGAGAACATTCAGCGTCGCCGAGCGGCGGGCACGGCTGGCACACCGGCACTTTCTCGGGACCCCCGATGAGATACCGCCGATCCCGGAGATGACGGGCGCCCTGGTCGGCTGGCACGCCACCGACCCGACCACGCCGTACCTGTCGCTGTGGGCCCGTCGGCCCGACTTCACCATCGCCGCGCTGGACGCCGAAATGTACCAGCACCGGAGCTTGGTCAAACAGCTTGCGATGCGGCGGACCTTGTGGCTGATCCCCTCCCCTGACCTGGCGGCGGTGCTGCCCGGCGCCAGCGACCGAGTGGCTGCCAACGAACGCCGACGGCTCATCGCCGATATCGAATCCGCCGGTGTCGCAGCGGACGGTGCGGCGTGGCTGGACACCGCCGCGGCGGCGGTACTGGAGCATCTGGGTGAGCACGGTGAGGCCAGCACCACCGAACTGCGGACCGCGCTACCCGAGTTGACCGGCACCTACGACCCGGCGCCCGGAAAGACCTGGGGCGGAATCGGTCACGTGGCACCACGCGTCATGACGGTGTTGTCGGTCAGCGGCGCCATCGTCCGCGGCCCCAACGCGGGTTCGTGGGTGACCTCACGCCCACGGTGGGTCAGCACGGAGAACTGGCTGGGGCCGATCGAGCGGCTGCCCGCCGAGCAGGCGCATGCCGAGCTGGTGCGGAGCTGGCTGCACGCCTTTGGTCCGGCCAGCCTCACCGATCTGAAGTGGTGGTTCGGCAGCACCCTGACCGCCAGCCGGGCCGCGCTCGCCGCCGTCGGTGCGGTCGCAGTCGACATGGACGGCACTCCGGGATACGCCCTGGCCGATGACCTGGAACCGGTGAGCACCCCGGACCCGTGGGTGGCGCTGCTACCCAGCCTCGACGTCACCACCATGGGCTGGGTGGAACGGGACTGGTACATCGGCGCGCACCGCAGCCAAGTGTTCGACACCAACGGCAATGCCGGACCCACCGTCTGGTTCAACGGACGGGTCATCGGCGCCTGGAGTCAGGACAGCAGCGCGCGGGTACAGCTGCACCTGATCGAGGACCCCGGCGCCCCGGCGCGGAAAGCATTGGACCGCAAGGCAACCGAGCTCACCGATTGGCTGGCCGGCACCAAGGTCAGCCCACGGTTCCCGTCGCCACTGTCGAAAGCGATCGCATCGAAAACGATCGCGTCGACAACGGCCGCTAAGCGCTGACCTTGCGTTTCCGCGGCGCCCGCTTCGGGGCCGGCTTGCTCACCGGTGCCTCGAGCACCTCACGCAGGAACTTCCCCGTGTAGCTCTCCGGCACGGCCGCAATGTCTTCGGGCGCCCCCTGGGCGACGACGGTGCCGCCGCCGGACCCACCCTCGGGTCCCATGTCGATGATCCAGTCCGAGGTCTTGATGACATCCAAGTTGTGCTCGATGACGATCACCGAGTTGCCCTTGTCGACAAGACCGTTGATCACCTTCAACAGCTTGCGGATGTCCTCGAAGTGCAGACCGGTGGTCGGCTCGTCGAGGATGTACACAGTGCGACCGGTGGAGCGTTTCTGCAGTTCGGCGGCCAGCTTGACGCGCTGGGCCTCGCCACCGGACAGGGTGGGCGCGGGCTGCCCCAGCCGGACATAGCCGAGCCCGACGTCCACCAGCGTCTTGAGGTAGCGGTGGATCGAGCTGATGGGCTCGAAGAACTCCGTCGCCACCTCGATCGGCATGTCGAGCACCTCGGAGATGGTCTTGCCCTTGTAGTGCACCTCGAGGGTTTCCCGGTTGTACCGCGCACCGTGGCACACCTCGCACGGCACGTACACGTCGGGCAGGAAGTTCATCTCGATCTTGATGGTGCCGTCACCCGAGCAGGCCTCGCAGCGGCCACCTTTGACGTTGAACGAGAACCGGCCCGGCTGGTAACCGCGAACCTTGGCCTCGGTGGTGGCCGCGAACAGCGTGCGGATCTTGTCGAACACACCGGTGTAGGTCGCCGGATTGGACCGCGGTGTGCGACCGATCGGCGACTGGTCGACGCGGACCAACTTGTCGAGGTGATCGAGTCCGTTGATTCGGGTGTGCCGACCCGGCACCTGGCGGGCGCCGTTGAGCTTGTTCGCCAGCACCGTGGCCAGGATGTCGTTGACCAGCGTCGACTTACCCGACCCGGACACACCGGTCACCGACGTGAGCACGCCCAGGGGGAACGCGACGTCGATCTCCTGGAGATTGTGCTCACGGGCGCCGACCACCGTCAGCTGGCGTTTGTGGTCCACCGGACGCCGGATTTCCGGCACCTCGATGCTCTCCCGGCCCGCCAGGTAGGCACCGGTGATCGACTTCGGGTTCTTCAGCAAATCGGCGTAGGTACCGCTGTGTACGACCATGCCGCCGTGTTCACCGGCCGCGGGGCCGATGTCGACCACCCAGTCGGCGTGCGCGATGGTGTCTTCGTCATGCTCGACCACAATCAGCGTGTTGCCGAGATCCCGCAGGCGCGTGAGGGTTTCGATCAGTCGACGGTTGTCGCGCTGATGCAGGCCGATGGACGGCTCGTCGAGGACGTAGAGCACGCCGGCCAGACCGGAACCGATCTGGGTGGCCAGCCGGATACGTTGTGCCTCGCCGCCGGACAGCGTTCCCGCAGCCCGCTCCAACGACAGGTAGTCCAGTCCGACGTCGAGCAGGAAGCCAAGCCTGGACTGCACCTCCTTGAGCACCTGTCCCGCGATCGCGGCCTCACGCGGACCGAGGGTGAGCGCGTTCAGGAAGTCCGAGCAGTCGGCGATGGACAGCGCACATACCTCGGCGATCGACTTGCCGCCCCAGTCCCCCGCCGCCAGCGTGACCGCCAGGATCTCGGGTTTGAGGCGGGTGCCGTTGCACTCCGGGCACGGGACATCGCGCATGAACCCGTCGTAACGTTCCTTCATCTGCTCGGAGTCGGTCTGCTCCATCCGGCGCTGCAGGAACGCCATCACGCCTTCGAAGTCGGCGTAGTAGGACCGGGTGCGCCCGTAACGGTTCTTGTACTTGACGTGCACCTGATGGTCGGAGCCTTCGAGGATGGCTTTGCGGGCCTTGGCCGGCAACTTCTTCCACGGAGTGTTGACGTCGAAGCCCATCGCATCACCCAGACCGGACATCATCCGGGTGAAGTACTCGGAGGTCTGGCCCATGGACCACGGGGCCACCGCGCCCTCGGCCAAGGTCAGATCCGGATCGGGCACCACGAGTTCGGGGTCGACTTCCTTGCGGATACCCAGCCCGGTGCACTCGGGGCAGGCGCCGTAGGGCGAGTTGAAGGAGAACGACCGCGGTTCCAGGTCGTCGACGGCCAACGCGTGGCCGTTGGGGCAGGCCAGTTTCTCGGAGAACCGCTGTTCGCGGTGCTCCGCACCCTCTTCCTGGTCGACAAACTCGAGGACGACGATGCCGTCCGCCAGACCGAGCGCGGTCTCCACCGAATCCGTCAGGCGCTGCTTCGAGGATGCTTTGACGGTGAGGCGGTCGACGACGACCTCGATGTCGTGCTTTTCCTGCTTCTTGAGCTTGGGCGGATCGGTGAGCGGATGCACCGTGCCGTCGACCCGGACACGGCTGTAGCCCTGGGTGTTGAGCTTTTCGAAGAGGTCGACGAACTCACCCTTGCGGGTGCGGACCACCGGCGCGAGCACCTGGAAACGGATGCCCTCCTCCATGGCCAACACCTGGTCGACGATCTGCTGCGGGGTCTGCTTGGCGATCTTCTCGCCGCAGACCGGGCAGTGCGGGCTACCGGCGCGTGCGTACAGCAACCGCAGGTAGTCGTAGACCTCGGTGATGGTGCCGACGGTGGACCGCGGGTTGCGGTTGGTCGACTTCTGGTCGATGGACACCGCCGGGGACAAACCCTCGATGAAGTCGACATCGGGCTTGTCCATCTGTCCCAGGAACTGGCGCGCGTACGCCGACAGCGATTCCACATAGCGACGCTGACCTTCGGCGAAGATCGTGTCGAACGCCAGCGACGACTTACCCGATCCCGACAGCCCGGTGAAGACGATCAGGGAGTCGCGCGGCAGGTCGAGGTCGATACTGCGCAGGTTGTGCTCGCGCGCACCCTTGACGATCAGGCGCTCTGCCACCCGGTACCTTTCAGCTTGTTTCTGCAGTTCGTAGGGCCGAGCCTCGATGTCCGAGAGACCGGCCGCACGCGTTGGCGTCCATGCTATGTCTCCCCACCGACAAGTTTCCCCCGCCCAGTAACGTGACTGCCATGACGCTCATCGACGATCAGTACACCGGCCACGTCGAATCCGGCACCGCAGCCCGCCGCACGCTGCCCGGCGCCTCGATCGTGAAGGTGTCGGTGGGTCCCATGGACAACAACGCCTACGTGGTGACCTGTTCCCGCACCGGCCAGTCGTTACTCATCGATGCGGCCAACGACGCTGACACCCTGCTCGGCATCGTCCGGGAGCACGCCCCGAACCTGGCTTTGATCGTCACCACCCACCAGCACTTCGACCATTGGCAGGCGCTGGAAGCGCTCGCCTCGGGAACCAGCGCACCCACGGCAGCCAGCGAGGTCGACGGCCGGGAACTCCCCGTGACGCCGGATCGGCACCTCGCCGACGGCGACACCGTGACCGTCGGCGACCTGTCCTTCGACGTCATCACCCTGCGCGGGCACACCCCGGCGTCGGTGGCGCTGGCGTTGTCCGGTGAGGCCACCGGCGGCGTGACGCAGCTGTTCACCGGCGACTGCCTGTTCCCCGGTGGGATCGGCAAGACCTGGCAGCCCGGTGACTTCGAGATCCTGCTCGACGATGTCGCCACCAAGGTCTTCGACCGATTCGGTGACGACACGATCGTCTACCCGGGGCACGGCGACGACACCACGCTCGGTGCCGAGCGGCCGCACCTCGGCGAATGGCGTACCCGGGGCTGGTGAGCCCCGCCTGGGACTAGGTGGTGTGAACGATCAGCACATCGGTCTTGGATCGACGCGCCACGTTGGCCGGGACCGAACCCAGCAACCGGCCCGCGATGGTGCTCAAACCGACGTTGCCGACGACCAACAGGTCCGCCTTGACCTCTTCGGCGAGTTCGACGAGTGCATCGACGGGCGCGCCGACAATCGGACGTTCCTCGACGTTGGCGGCGCCGGCTGCCTTCGCGCGGTCCTTGGCTTCCCGCAGGATCGCGTAGATCGGCGCGTTGCCGGAGACCTTGTAGGCCTCATCCTTGAGCACATCCACACCGCGGGAGTCCTCGGCCGACGGGAAGTATGCGGTGGCCACGATGACCTTCGCGTCCGGGCCCGAAGCGAGGGCACCCGCCCGGTCGACGGCACGCAGCGACGAATCCGAGCCGTCCGTGCCGACCACCACGGTCTTGTAGCCGCTCATCCATACCCTCCAAGTGTTCGGTATCGGTTACAACGCCAACCCGCACAGTAACCCGTCGGGGGTCGGCTCAGACATGGATTCCAGACACCCCGACGGGGACGGGATCCGCTTTCCGGTGCGCGACCTGCACCGAAGTGACAAACCAACCGTTTGGGTGAGCTTGCTGACACGTGACCGGCATCGCAGGTCCGAGGGTTGCCCACGCCACACCCCGGCGCACCGGGTGAGGCGAGTCGCAACACGAAAGGCGTTGCGCACCAGCCACATCGCCAAGGACCTCCGGCGACGTCGATACCGGGAACGGCGACCGTGCCAAGATCATCGCATGACGCTCTTCCTGATCCGTTCCGCACTCACCGGTTTTGCACTGTGGGTCGTCACGTTGGTGGTGCCCGGAATCAGCTTTGTCGGTGGCGATAGCACCGCGACGCGGGTCGGCATCATCTTGGTGGTCGCCATCATCTTCGGCCTGGTCAACGCGATCATCAAACCGATCGTGCAGCTGATCGCCCTGCCGCTCTACATCCTGACGCTCGGCCTGATCCATGTCGTGATCAATGCACTGATGCTGTGGATCACGTCGTGGATCACCCGCAACACCACCCATTGGGGCCTGGATGTCGACGAGTTCTGGTGGACCGCCATCTGGGGCGCCATCGTGCTGTCGCTGGTCAGTTGGGCACTGTCGCTGTTGATCCGGGACACCACCCGCAGCGGTCAGTAACAACCGCCGCGGGTGGCGCCGCCACACCTCAGCCCCAGTCGTCGCGCCGATCCGCCGGCGGGGTGGCCGGCAGGCTGTGGCCGTCGGCGCCCTTGGCGGTGGCCGACCATCCGGTGCCCTCACAGATGAAGTCCGTGGGGATCAGCGGGATGTTGTCGGGCAGCGGCACCGGGAAGTTGCGCACCTCAGGCAGATCCAGTCCCGGCGTCGGGAACAGACTGGCGAATCCCGATGCCGACGCGGGCGGGGCACCAAGGGTCGGCTGCGGCAGCACATTCGTCAACCATGAGGTCGTGGTGCCCAGCACCGGCAGCACGCCGGGAGGAAGCTGCGCGGACGAATCGAAGATCTGCGCGCCCGGAGCACCCGGTCCTGGGGGAATCACGCCCGGCACACCGGTATTCACACCGCCCCCGGGCACACCCGGCGCCGGCGGAGTCGAGATCTGAATTCCGGTCGGGATGTCGGTTCCGGGTACGCCCGGTCCCGGCGGGGTCACGCCCGGCACACCGGTGTTCACGCCACCGCCCGGCAGACCCGGTCCCGGCGGAGTCACGCCCGGCACACCGGTATTCACACCGCCCCCGGGCACACCCGGCCCCGGCGGAGTCGAGATCTGAATCCCGGTCGGGATGCCCGCGGGGGGTCCGCCAGGAGCCGGCGGAGTCACCCCGGGGATGCCGCCGCCAAAGCCACCACCGGGTCCCGGAGGTCCGGGGGGCGCCACGACGGCGCCCGCGTCGACGATCGGCGCACCGGGGGCGGGCGGAGCCGGAGGGGCAACTCCCCCACCGGAATTCGCGACCGGAATGGCATCCGCGGGCAGTGCGCCAGGTCCGGCACCGGCACCGCCACCGGCACCTTCCAGCGGAGCGCCGCCACCGACACCGGCAGGCGGGCCTGCGAGCGCGGAGGCATCGTCGATCGGCGCGCCACCGGGGGGCAGTGCTCCTGCTCCGCCGCCGGCATCGCTGATCGGCGCTCCCGGCACCGGAGGTGTCGGGGGAACTACGCCTCCGCCGGGATTACCCAGCGGCACAGCGGGAGTGCCCGGTCCTGGAGGCAACACGCCACCACCGTTGTCCACCACCGGCGCACCGGGAGTACCCGGCCCCGGAGGCAACACGCCACCACCGTTGTCCACCACCGGCACACCAGGAGTACCCGGCCCCGGAGGGGTCACGAGGTTCCCGGTCTCGACGACCGGTGCGCCCGGGACACCGGGCGCGGGCGGGGTGACCACACCCCCGTTGTCGACCACGGGGGCTCCGGGGGTACCCGGAACCGGCGGGGTCACGACGCCACCGTTGTCGACGATCGGCAGACCGGGGTCGCCGACGGCCGGCGGTGTGACGATGTTGCCGGACTCGAGAGCCGGCACGCCGGGGTTACCCGGAAGCGGTGGGATGGAGACGTTTCCGCCGTCGAGGCTCGGCACGCCGGGGGTACCCGGCACCGGCGGCACCTCGATGCCACCGAAATCGATGGTCGGCACTTCGGGAGTGCGCGGCACCGGCGGGTTCGAGATGTTGCCGGTTTCGATGATCGGGGTCCCCGGGGTACCTGGGGTACCCGGGGTCACGATCTGGTGGGTCTCGATGATCGGCTCGCCGGGGGTTCCCGGCGCCGGCGGTGTGACGATGTTGTCGTTGTCGACGACCGGCACGCCGGGGGTTCCCGGTGCCGGAGGCGTGACGATGTTGCCGGTCTCGACGACCGGCACGCCGGGGGTTCCCGGTGCCGGCGGGGTCACGATGTTGCCGGTCTCCACGATCGGTGCACCGGGGGTTCCGGGCGCCGGCGGGGTCACAACGGCGCCGCTGTCGACGACGGGTGCACCGGGGGCGCCCGGACCCGGAGGCAACGCGCCGCCACCGTTATCCACCACCGGCACACCAGGAGCACCCGGACCCGGAGGCAACACACCACCACCGTTATCCACCACCGGCACACCAGGAGCACCCGGACCCGGAGGCAACACACCACCACCGTTATCCA
>NZ_JBARXZ010000011.1:0-27038 GCF_049647605.1 Mycobacterium sp.
CTCCTTCGACTGGAGCTACTGGCGTCAGACACCAGCAGCATCGAGGGAGGCCCGCCCTTCTCGGCGGAGCCACACAGGTGGGGAATTTCAGTGAGCGTCAGTGGGGAATTTCAGCGAGCGCGGTCACAGCGGTGGCCGGCGCCACAACCACGTTGGCGTCACCATGGGCGATCGACATGACGTTCGGGTTGAGGAACTCGATGAACGTCAACTCCAAGGTGTCGTCCTGGAGGTCTGGACCGAGCGCACCTTATCGCCGTTCCAGTCCTTTTTCTTGTCGGTCTGGCGTTCGGTGTTGTAGGTGTAGCCCTCATCGGAGACACCGCCCAGTTGGTGAATTCCATTGACGGGGCGTGGGTCGTAGGCGTTGGTGGGCAGGGCGATGTGCTGGTCGACCCGCCAGATGCCGCCGTTGACTTTGGGGACGCCGACAAAGGTGTTCTTGACGTTGGTGTGCGCCACAATTTCCTCCTGGAAGGGTTGCGCCCCAACATCGGAGGGGCACGACGAAAACCCCCTACACCGGATGGTGGGGGGCAACCTTGGCTTGTGTTGTGCTAGTTACGTGTTCACACCGTGGACTGCACAGTCCAGGTGTGGTTGACCTGGACGCGGGGCACGCCAGGCAGCTCGGGATCCTCGGTAGGGAACGGGCCGTGTTGTTCACACGGTTCGCTGATCGGCTGTTCTCCATCAATTTCGGTGTCCGGCGCGGCTCGCAGGATCGCACCACAAAGGCGCCCCAAAATCCGCGCACCGCACTTCATCGTCACTGTCATAAACTTGGGTGATGACCTGACACCACTGGGTTCGTCGACTCATCTCCCGACCCGGCAACGTGAAGCAGCGAATGAACCGATCCGGCATCGGCGACGGCAACTGCGTTGCGATATCGATCCCGGTGACGCCGTGCTCAACGAGACCCTGCGCCAGCATCTTGTGGGCGATCACATCGGCGTCGGGGAACACCACCAGTGCGGGCATTAAATGTTCCTCTGCAGCGCCTGAGTTTTCGCTTCATGCCTAGCCGCGCGTGTGCCGGTGGTCTTCACCCGCCGCCGAGCCCGATCACCGTCGGAGCCGTCCTCGACCTCGTAACACGGTTCCGTCGCCGCAGGTGACGTGGTGGACGGAACCGCATTGGCGCGGCCTGCCAACGCATCAGCATGTTTATCAACGAGGGACTGCGCACCCGCCGATGTCAGCAACTCCCGAAAACCGGCGGCATTGAACTCGATACGCATCAGCCCACCCACTTCAGTCCGACAGGCTTACGGCCCGGCGCGAACCCGAATGGTCCACGAACGTGACGACGAACTAGTGATTGTGATCTGACTATGGACATTTCCGACACTTTGGCCCCGAAATCTGACCAGCTCAACGCCGAGGACTTATTGACCTCGACGCGGACCGTCACCATCGAGAAGGTCGTCAGGAAATCGTCGGACGAACAGCCTCTCGATGTTGACCTGACAGAGTTCCCCGGCCGCCCCTTCCGCCCGTCAAAGACGGTGAGGCGCATCCTCGCCGCCGTCTGGGGATCCGAATCAGACGAGGGTCGGTAAGCGTATGACGCTGTACCGCGACGCTGACGTCAAGTTCGGTGGGCAGGATGTCGGCGGCATCCGTGTCTCGCACATCTCTGGCATCGAGAAGCGGTTGAAGATCGCGCTGACGACGAGCCGTGGTCAGCGAAAACCGTTCTTCATCGAACCGCTGCCTGACCAGCCTGCACCGGCCCGTGGTAGGCAACCCACGGCCACCAGCATCATCGGCGCGTTCGATGGCCTGGGTATGACAATCGAGCAGCTCGAAACCCGCACCGGCTCCGCGCATGACAAGTGGGAGCCCGACGACATCAACGGCCTCGCCGCTGTCGGTAAAGCGATCAAGGCGGGCGCAACCACCACTGCGGCCGAGTTCCCAACACTCCAGCCCAGCAGGAGTTAGGCGGCACCGCATGAGATTTGTCGTGTCCTGCCCAGACTGCCTGTTCGGTAAAGGTATCGCTGAGTTCCCAGACGAGGACGGCGCGAACGGGTTCCGCCGCCGCCACCACGCAATGGTCGGGCACCGAGCCGATGTCACACGAGTACTCGACACGCCATTTGAAGGATTGCTCGGTGGGCCGGCGGGCGTTCCTTCAGCAGGTTCATCGTCATCCTCCGGGCATCAGCGATCGCATACAGAGCGTGTCGAAACGAATCCTCACGCCCCTGATCGACCACGGTCCACTCCATGACCCACGCCGGATACCCCGCCGGTTCAGCAATCGCTTCCGGGGGAGGCTGGTAGTCGTCGACCTGGGTGACCTTGACGCGGGTGACGAACGTGGGCACAGCAGTGGACCTACGGAATCAGGCCGACATACTGCGGGCAATAAGCCATGATCGAGCCGTCCACGAACACGGCGGTTCGATAAATAGTGCTGAACACGTCTTTCTCGCTGCCCATCTCGTGAAGCAAATTGACCGTATTGGCATACTGGTCCTCTACCGGCGCCGTAGACCCGTCGATCAGGCTGCACACTTGGTGAGCCATCGGAATGTAGGCCGGCAAGTCTTCATCCCTGATGGTCATGTTGCCGTCTCGGAGTCGCTGACCTAGCAGCGCGTCACCGTAGAGTGCGACCGTTGAGGTGGAGGTTTCTGTCACCGTCTCTGTGACGGCTGTCTCCGTCGTCTGCGCCCCACATCCGACTGTCGCCAGCATCAACGCTGCTATGCCTATCCGCCCCATAGCTGGGGAAGCCTACCGGGTTATCGCTGATCAGAGGTGTAGTCAGCCCAAACGGCCATTGTGTGTAGTTGTGCATGTAGCGGTACCGCTGGTACCGGTCTTGACCAGCGCCCCCGGCAGGAATCGAACCTGCGACCTAGGGATTAGAAGGCCCTTGCTCTATCCAACTGAGCTACGGAGGCAACGCGCCCAAAAGTGTAACTGGCCATGTGGCGGTGGCGGGAATGACCGCCAACCAGCACCGTCGGACCGGCCACATCGCGGTTGGTGCAGGGGATTTGGGCACCGACGGGCGGCCCGTCGCGGTGGGACGGCTGTGTGGCGGGTTGGTTGTCATTCAACCGGTTCGCTGCGCCAGGTCGGCGACCGCTGCGCGAGCGGGTGGTGTACCGGTGGCAAACGCTGTGAACAGCCCGAATGGTCGCGCGGGCAGGGCGTGGGAGCTGGGCAGCGGCTGCCGACAAATGACGCCGTGACTCTCAAATGCGGGTCACTGTCATCCGGCTGACCAGGACAGATAGTTCGGGACGGGTTTCGGTGCACATCACGAAGACATCTCGATTGCAGACCGATCTACCTGCGTGTTTCGAAAATCGCTACGACGCGTCCAGGAAATCGCCGTCGGCGTCGTCAAAATTAGCTACGGTTGTGATCCGCGGCACACCCGGGACTCGCAGGTTCCACGCCGCGGCGGGCGAAAGCGCCCGTACGTGACTGCGAAGGTGCATGTGCGATGGGCATTGCGACAGACGTCTCCCGCGCTTCGGCGGCGGGAGCGCAGGTCTTACGGCTGGCCGCCGATCCCCGGTCCTACCGGGCGGGTGCGCTCGTGGCCCGCAGCGGCCCGTCGCTGGCCCGATGGCTGACCGGATGGGTGGCCTCCGAATTCACACCCCAAGCGGTGGCCGGGCATGCCTTGTCGGCCCTGCGTGCCACCCCGTTGGAACGGATCAGCTGCACCCTGGCTTCGCAGCGTGCCAATTCCGTCCTCGAAGAGGCGCTGGCCGAGACCGTCGGTAACCGGGACGCCGTCGTGCACCCCCTGGAATTCCAGGCCCACCGGCCCAGCCTGGCCGGCTTCTGGCACGCCACCCAACACCGTCGCCGATACGCCGCGACCACCACCAACATCTCCTACGGCCCCAACGGCCGCGACCACCTGCTCGACATCTGGCGTCGGCCCGACCTGCCGACGGACCGCCCGGCCCCGGTCCTGCTGCAGGTGCCCGGCGGCGCATGGGCGCTCAGTGAGAAGCGCGGCCAGGCGTACCCGCTGATGAGCCGGATGGTCGAGCTGGGCTGGATCTGCGTGTCCATCAACTACAGTCGCAGCCCGGGCCGGGCCTTCCCGGCGCACATCATCGACGTCAAGCGGGCCATCGCGTGGGTGCGGGACAACATCGCCGACTATGGCGGCGACCCGAACTACATCGCCATCACCGGCGGTTCGGCGGGCGGGCACCTGGCAGCTCTGGCGGCGTTGACAGTCGGAGATCCGACATTGCAGCCGGGTTTCGAACAGGCCGACACCAGTGTCCAGGCGGCGGTGCCGTACTACGGCGCTTACGACCTGACCAATACCGCCACCATGACACCGTTGATGGTGCCGTTCCTCGAACAGTTCGTGATGCGGGCCAGCCTCGCCGAGAACCGGGCGCTCTACGAGGCGGCTTCGCCGATCTACCACGTGCACCGCGACGCCCCGCCGTTTTTTGTGCTGCACGGCAGCGAGGACGCCCTGATCCCGCGCGCCCAGGCCCGGGATTTTGTGACAGCCCTGCGCGGGGCGGGCGCGCCGGTGGTGGCCCACGCCGAGCTGCCGAATGCACATCACGCCTTCGACGCGCTGGCAACTGTGCGCTCCCAGCTCGCCGCCGATGCCGTCGCCCAGTTCCTCGGCGTCACCTACGGCAGCCACATCCAGTACGCGACCCGGCGGATGCGCGCCACGCCGGCCAGCTGATCCCCGAGGTCAGCTAGTTGAATTCGCCCTGCTGACACTCGGTTTCGGAGCGTCGCCCAGGGTGACGGCGCTATCCGCACATTCGACACCCGCCGGTGGTGTGGGCCGACTAGCGTGGTGCGAACATGCAAACGGAATCGGGTTTCGACAGGAGAACTGTGTGACGAGCGGATTGTCCGATGAACTGGGGGCGGTCGATCAACTGCTGCATCGCGGCGAGGCCAATCCGCGCACCCGGTCGGGCATCATGGCCCTGGAGTTGCTGGACACCACCCCGGACTGGGAGCGTTACCGGCGCAACTTCGAGTACGCCTCGCGCACCATTTTGCGGCTCCGGCAAAAGGTGGTGATGCCGACGCTGCCGACGGCGGCGCCACGCTGGGTCGTCGACCCCGACTTCAACCTGGACTTTCACGTGCGACGGGTCCGGGTTCCGGAGCCGGGCACCCTACGTCAGGTGTTCGATCTGGCCGAGGTCATCCAGCAGTCACCGCTGGACATCTCCCGGCCGCTGTGGAGCGCAACGCTGATCGAAGGTCTCGAAGGCGGGCGGGCCGCTCAGTTGCTGCACCTGAGCCACGCGGTGACCGACGGTGTGGGTGGCGTCGAGATGTTCGCCCAGATTTATGACCTGGAGCGCGACCCCGAACCCCAGCCGGCGCCGCCACTGCCCATCCCACAAGACCTGTCGTCCAACGACCTGATGCGCCACGGACTGACGTCCCTGCCGGGCGCTCTGGTCGGCGGGGTGCGCGACGCCGTGGTCGGCGCCGTCGGGGCGGTCGGCAAGATGGTCGGAGATCCCGGTGCCGCGGTGAATGGGGTACTCGAATACGCGATATCGGGACGCCGGATGATGCGCCAGGCCGCCGAGCCCTCGCCGCTGCTGCGCCGTCGCAGCCTCACCAGCCGGACCGAGGCCATCGACGTCAAACTCTCCGATCTACACCGGGCCGCCAAAGCTGCCGAGGGATCCATCAACGACGCCTACCTGGCCGGCTTGTGCGCGGCGCTGCGGCTCTACCACGAGGCCCTGGGGGTGCCGGTGGCCACCATCCCGATGGCGATCCCGGTGAATCTGCGGGCCGAATCCGATGCCGCAGGCGGTAACCGGTTCACCGGCGTCAATCTTGCGGCGCCGGTGGGGACCACCGACCCGGCCGAACGGATCCGCGATATCCGGTCCCAGATGATGCATCGCCGGGAAGAAGCCGCCATCGACGTCATCGGGTCGATGGCACCGGTGTTGTCGCTGCTGCCCGACGCGGTGCTGGAGTCGATCACCGGTTCGGTGATCGCCTCCGACGTCCAGGCCAGCAATGTGCCGGTGTACCAGGGTGACACCTTCATCGCCGGGGCAAAAGTGTTACGGCAGTACGGACTTGGCCCGCTACCCGGGGTTGCCATGATGGTGGTGCTGGTATCGCGCAGCGGGTTCTGCACCATTTCCGCCCGCTACGATCGTGCCGCCGTCACCGACGAAGCCCTGTTCGCCCACTGCCTGCGGGCGGGTTTCGATGAAGTGCTCACCCTCGCCGGTGAGCCACCGCCGGTCTCGGTCCCGGCATCGTTCACCGACCCTTCCAACGATACGGAGGGCCGGTCATGACCTCTTCCGATTCCGAGTCCCGCGATCTCCGGCTTCCCGGTTCGGTGGCCGAAGTCAAGGCCAGCCCCCGGGGACCGCACATCGGCGCCTTTTTCGACCTGGACGGCACGCTGGTCGCCGGGTTCACCGGCGTCATCCTCACCCAGGAACAATTCCTGTCCCGCCAGCTCGGTATCGGTGATTTCTTCGGGATGATCCAGGCCGGCCTCAACCACAAACTGGGGCGTCGCGAGTTCGAGAACCTCATCACCGCCGCCTCGAAGGCGATGCGGGGCCGCCCACTCAGCGATCTGGACCAGCTGGGCGAGCGGCTGTTCAAACAGAAGATCGAATCCCGGATCTACCCGGAGATGCGAGAACTGGTCCGGGCGCACCTGGAACGGGGCCACACAGTGTGCCTGAGCTCGTCGGCACTGACCATCCAGGTAGAACCGGTCGCCCGATTCCTCGGCATCCCCAATACCTTGACCAACCGATTTGTCGTCGACGACGACGGCGTGGTGACGGGCTCGATCGTCGAACCGATCCTATGGGGCCCGGGCAAGGCCAACGCGGTGCAGAAGTTCGCCGCCGAACACGACATCGACTTGCACGACAGCTACTTCTACGCCGACGGTGACGAGGACGTCGCCCTGATGTACCTCGTCGGCAACCCGCGGCCCACCAACCCCGAAGGCAAGATGGCCGCCGTTGCGCGACAACGCGGCTGGCCCATCCTGAAGTTCTCCAGCCGCGGCGGCAGTGGATTGTCCGGAGCGATCCGGACATTGGCGGGTGTGGGCACCATGCTCCCGGTGGCCTATGGCGCCCTCGGCTGGGGACTGCTGACCCGCAACCGGCGTCGCGGCGTCAACTTCTTCACCACGAATTGGACGCAAACACTGTTGGCGGCCAGCGGAGTTCAGCTCAACGTCCTCGGTCGGGAGAACCTCACCGCCCAACGCCCTGCGGTGTTCTTGTTCAACCACCGCAACAACTTCGACCCGGTGATCACCTGTTCACTGGTCCGCGACAACTTCACCGGCGTCGCCAAGAAGGAACTCGAGAACGACCCCCTGGTCGGCTCCCTGGGCAAACTCATCGACGCTGTCTTCATCGATCGCGACGACGCCAAGTCCGCCGTCGAATCGCTGCACAAGGTTGAGGAGGCGGCGCGCAACGGCCTCTCGATCGTGATCGCCCCGGAGGGCACTCGCCTGGACACCCACGAGGTCGGTCCGTTCAAGAAGGGCCCGTTCCGCATCGCCATGGCCGCCGGCGTGCCGGTGATCCCGGTGGTGATCCGCAATGCGGAGGTGATCGCCGCCAGGGACTCGTCGGTGATGAACCCCGGCACTGTCGATATCGCGGTGTTCCCGCCGATCTCGGTCGCCGACTGGACTCCCGAGAACCTCGATGACCGCATCGCCGAGGTGCGCCAGCTCTACCTGGACACCCTGGCGAACTGGCCGGCCGACCAGCTGCCCACGGCACCGCCGTATCAACACGAGCCGGATCACCACAAGCCGGCCAAAAAGACTGCGGCAAAAGCGAACAGCGATGGTCAGCCGTCGCGCAAGAACGTCCGGGGACGTCCATGACCGCCGGATCCACCAGCGACATCCCCGTCGTCGAGATCGGGGACGACTCGCTGATCCTGGCGTCGGTGTCGTCGCCGGCCGAACACGACATGCTCGACGACTGGATCCGCGGGCAACGCCAAGCCCATCCCGAACTCGAAGTCGCGGTGTTGCAACTGCCGGGTGAGAACGAAGAGCCGCCGGCCGGGGTGATCGCCCAGCTGGTCCAGGAACTCGAGGTGGGGGAGGACAGGTCGGTGGTACCGGTCCGGGTCTTCTGGGCTCCGGGCGGACTACCCACTCGGGTCAAGGTGGTCGGTTGGCTGTCCGGCCGCGACACCTACCGACCGCCGGAGATCTTGCAGCGCCGCATTCTTCGGCGCGACCCCAGCCGGGCCAGGGTGGTGACCGGTGAACCCGCCAAGGTCTCCGAACTGCGCCAGCAGTACCAGGACACCACCGTGGGGGACAGCCCCCGCGACTTTGCCCGATTTGTGCTGCGGCGCGCCAGCCTGGCGATCGAGCGCATCGAATACCGGCTGCTGGGACCCGAATACAAGTCGCCGAGGCTGGTGAAGCCGGAGATGTTGGCCTCCTCACGTTTTCGCGCCGGTCTCGATCAGATTCCGGGCGCCTCGGTGGAAGCGGCCGGGGAGATCCTCGACGAGCTCGCGACCGGGTGGAGCCGCTTCTCCGTTGATCTGATCCCGAACTTCTCGAAGTTCATCTACAGCCGCGGATTCGACCCCAACATCGACTATCTGCCCGAGCAGGTCGAGGTCATGCGGCAGGCGCTGGAGACCCATCCGGCAGTCATGTTGTGGTCACACCGGTCCAACCTCGACAGCGCAGTGCTGACGGTGGCGCTGCAGGAGAACCGGCTACCGCGGGCCAATCTGTTCGCGGGGATCAACATGTCCTTCGGTCCGATGGGGCCGCTGCTGCGCCGCTCCGGTGTCATCTTCATCCGCCGCAAGCTCGACGACCCGCTCTACAAGTATGTGCTGCGCGAGTTCGTCGGCTACATCGTGGAGAAGCGGTTCAATCTGAGTTGGTCGATCGAGGGTACCCGGTCACGAACCGGAAAGATGTTGCCGCCCAAGCTCGGTCTGCTCGCCTACGTCGCCGACGCCTATCTGGAGGGGCGCAGCGACGACATCTTGCTGCAGCCGGTGTCGATCAGCTTCGATCAGCTGCACGAGACGGCGGAGTACGCCGCCTACGCCCGCGGCGGAGAAAAAGCCCCCGAAGGGATGAGTTGGCTCTACAACTTCATCAAGGCGCAGGGGGAGCGCAACTACGGCAAGATCTATGTCCGGTTCCCCGAAGCGGTCTCGATGGCACAGTATCTCGGAACTCCGCACGGGCCCGGGGCCGACGACACCGGCTTGGACCCCGATGTCAAACGGTTGGCCATGCAGAAGATGGCCTTCGAGGTGGCGTGGCGGATCCTGCGGGTGACACCCATCAACGCCACCGGGCTGGTTGCGGGACTGTTGTTGACCACCAACGGAATCGCGCTGACCCTGAACCAGGTGCACCACACCGTGCAGGACTCCCTGGACTATCTGGAGCGCAAGCAGACGCCGGTCACCGACAGTGCGCGACGACTGCGCAGCCCCGACGGTGTGCGTGCCGCTCTGGACGCGCTCTCCGGCGGGCACCCCATCACCCGGGTCGACGGTGGCCGGGAGCCGGTCTGGCGGATCACCGCCGACCACCAGCACGAGGCGGCGTTCTACCGGAACACCCTCATCCACGCGTTCCTGGAGACCTCCATCGTCGAGCTGGCCCTGACCTACGCCAGCCGCGCCGACGGCGACCGGGTGGAGGCGTTCTGGGCCCAGGCGATGCGGTTGCGTGATCTGCTGAAATTCGACTTCTACTTCGCCGACTCGGCGGCATTCCGGGCCAACATCACCGAGGAGATGGCCTGGCAGGCTGATTGGGAAGAACACGTCGCCGCCGGCGGTGAGGAGATCGAAGGGCTGCTGTTCGCCAAACGGCCGTTGATGGCACACGCCATGCTGAGGTCGTTCTTCGAGGCCTACGAGGTCGTGGCCGACGTGCTACGGGATATGCCGGCCGAGGTCAGCGAAAAGGAACTGACCGAGCGGGCTCTCGGCGTGGGGCGGCAGTACGCGGCGCAGGACCGGGTACGCAGCACCGAGTCGGTATCGGCGTTGCTGTTCACGACGGCCCGTCAAGTGGTCGCCGATCAGCGTCTGCTCACCCCGGCACCCGATTTGCCCGAGCGGCGCGCCGCTTTCCTGGCGGAGCTGCGCGGTGTGCTGGCCGACATGGACCGCATCGACCTGGTCTCCCGCCAGCAGTTCGTCGACCGCGAGCACCGATCCCGGCAGAAGTCTGACACCGTGTAGTAGGTCGGATTCCTGCGGCCTACCCTGGACGGGTGACCGCACCGGCAGCATCGGCTTCTCGTACCACCCCGCGTTCGGCGGTGTGGCCGATTCTGGTCGGCGTCGGCGTGCTCGCCGGGGTCACCGCCGCCGCGTTGGCGGCGCTATCGCTGACCGACGCACTGACCGCGACCGGGCTGCCCGACCCGGGGCCCGTCACCACCGTCGGGCTGCCGTTTGTCCGGGCCGCCGGTGAGATCGCCGCCGTCGTGGCGGTGGGGGCCTTTCTGTTCGCGGCGTTTTTTGTGCCTCCGCAGCAGTCGGGTGTGCTCGACGCAGCCGGCTATCGCGCGATCCGAACCGGCAGCATCGCCTCCGGGGTCTGGGCGGTGTGTGCCACGCTGATGGTGCCGCTGACCATCTCCGATGTCTCCGGCCAACCACTGCGCGACCACCTGAATCCACTCACCATGTGGTCCTTGGCCAGCCTGGTCGAAACGGCCGATGCCTGGCGCTGGACCGCCATCCTGGCGGCCGCGGTGACCTTGATCAGCATTCCGGTGCTGCGCTGGTCCTGGACACCCTTGCTGTGTGCAGCCGCCCTGGCCACCCTGCTGCCGCTCGGTCTGACCGGGCATTCGTCCTCGGGCGGATCCCACGATGTGGCCACCAACAGCCTGCTGATCCACCTGTTCGCCGCGGCGCTGTGGACCGGCGGGCTGCTGGCGCTGCTGGCACATGCCTTGCGCCGCGACCGGCACGCGGACGTCGCCGCGCGGCGATTCTCCGCCGTGGCCCTGTGGTGTTTTGTGGCGATGGGTCTCTCCGGTGTCATCAACGCGTTGGTGCGGATGCGTCCCGAGGACCTTTTCGACACCCGGTACGGGCTGCTGATCCTGGCCAAGATCAGTGCGCTGGTGGCGCTGGGAGTGCTGGGCTGGCGGCAACGACGGGTCGGGGTGGCCGCGCTGGCGGCCGACCCGAGCGCCCGTGGCCCGCTGGTGCGCCTGGCGCTGACCGAGGCCGCGATCTTCGGGATGACCTTCGGTGTCGCGGTGGCGTTGGGGCGTACCCCGCCGCCACCACCTCGGACGCTGAACCCGTCGACCACCGAGGTGGCGCTCGGCTACAACCTCGACGGTCCGCCGACGGTGGCCCGGCTGTTGTTCGACTGGCGCTTTGACCTGGTGTTGGGTACCGCCGCGATCGTGATGGCCCTGGTGTACCTGGCCGGGGTGCGACGGCTACAGCGCCGTGGTGATGTCTGGCCGGTGGGCCGCAGCATCGGTTTTCTGCTGGGGTGTCTGGTGCTGTTGGTGGCCACCTCTTCGGGTATCGGGCGGTACATGCCGGCCGTCTTCAGCGTCCACATGAGCGCGCACATGTTGCTGTCGATGCTGACTCCGATCCTGCTGGTCCTCGGTGCGCCGATGACGTTGGCGCTGCGGGCGCTGCCCGCGGCGGGCAAGAACGATCCGCCCGGTCCACGCGAATGGTTGCTCGCCGCGCTGCACAGCAAGTTCTCCCGGCTGCTCACCAATCCGATCGTGGCGACCGCCCTGTTTGTCGGCGGCTTCTACGGGCTGTACTTCGGCGGGATCTTCGACAGCATCGCCGGCAGCCATGCCGGGCACGTCGCGATGAACATCCATTTCCTGCTGTCCGGCTACGTCTTTTACTGGGTGGTGATCGGCATCGACCCGACACCGCGACCCATCCCGCATCTGGGCAAGCTGGCCATGGTGTTCGGCTCACTGCCGCTGCACGCGTTTTTCGGTGTGGTGCTGATGGGCATGAACACGGTGCTCGGGGAGACCTTCTACCGGTCGCTGCAGCTACCTTGGCAGAACGATCTTCTCGCCGATCAGAAGCTGGGCGGCGGCATCGCTTGGTCGGCGGGTGAGGTGCCGCTGGTGGTGGTGCTGCTCGCACTGTTGATCCAGTGGACGCGCAGCGACCGTCGCACCGCGAAGCGGTTGGACCGCGCCGCCGACCGCGACGAGGACGCCGACCTGGCGGCCTACAACAACATGCTTGCCGAACTGGCCCGTCGGGAACGCGATCACTGACTCCGGTGCCGGCCCTGGTCGGTCGAGACCGGGTTCAGGTATGCCGTGATCGCGTTGGTGAGTCCGCGTCTGGCCACCTCGAGGTCGGTGAAGGACCCGAGCTGGCGCTCCGAGGTGATACCGCGCATGGCGCCGGGGATGAAGGCAGCCACTTCCAGTATCCGGGCCGGGTCGACGCCCAGGTCGGCAAACGCCTGCTGGCAGGAGGCATTCCAGGAGTGTCCCCAGGAGACGAACTCCGCTGCGGTGCGCGGATAGAGCCGTTCCAGTTCGTCGGGATCCGACGGTAGCGCGGCCCGCAGATTCTCGATGGCACGCGAATGCGCCGAGGTGAGGCCGTCATAGAGCAGGTCGATGATCGCGGCGACCCGCTGGTGCAGTGGCGCGTCGGACTCCGACGGTGCGGGCAGCGCACCCCGGAGCTCGGCCGTGTGGTGCAGTACGGCCGCCCACAGCCCATCGACATCGCCGAATTGGTACTTCACCGCGCCCCAGGTGGCGCCGATGTCCTTGGCGATCCGGGCCGCCGACACCGAGCCGGGGTCGCCGGAGGCCAGTGACCGGATCGCGGCCTCCAGCATGTTCTCCCGGGTTGCCAGGCCACGCCGGTTGCTGCGTCTGCCCTGCGTGCCGGGTGCCGTCATCTGGCCGATGTTAATGCAGGCTTCGTCTCTGACGGTTTCCCCTCCCATCGAATCGTAGTGGGCACTATGATTCTTGGGCGCGGCCTCCGGCCGCAGGGGAGGTCCGCAGATGGCAAAGCCGCCGTTGTCGATGAGGCCGACGGGGTGGTTCCAGGTGGCGTGGACCGAGGAGATCGGTATCGGTGAAGTCCACCGGATGAAGTACTTCTCCGAAGACCTGATCGCCTGGCGTTCCGCATCCGGCCGACTGTCGGTGATGAACGCCTACTGCGAACACCTGGGCGCACATCTCGGTTTCGGCGGGAAGGTGGAAGGCGAGGTCATCCAGTGCCCGTTCCACGGGTGGCAGTGGAACGCCGACGGGCGCAACGTCTGCATCCCGTACGAGCCGCGGCCCAACCGGGGTCGACGGATGCGGACCTATCCGGTGGTGGAACGCAACGAGTCGGTCTACATCTGGTTCGACACTGACGGCCGGGAGCCGTACTTCGCTGCACCGGATGTGTTCGCGTCGTTTGCCGACGGCCGCAGCGCAGCCGACTATTACCCGCAGCAGCGACTGTTCGAGCAGGGACACGAGATGCACCCGCAGTACGTCCTGGAGAACGGCGTCGATTTTGCCCACTTCAAGTACGTCCACGGCACGCCGATCAATCCGATCTTCACCCGACACGATTTCGACGAGCCGGTCTCCTACGTCGATTTCACCATCACCTTCGAAGGGGATGGCCGGCAATCGATCGACGACGTTCGCAGCGGAGTGGAGGCCGTCAACGGCGGACTGGGCATTGCGGTGACCAAGAGTTGGGGCATGATCGACAACCGCACCATCTCGTGCGTCACCCCGGTCGACGAGCGCACCTGCGACGTGCGATTCATCGTCTACATCGGTCGGACACCGGGTAAGGACGCGCCCCGGCATCAGACGAGGGCACAGGATTTCGGCAACGAAGTGATCCGGCAGTTCCGTCAGGACATCCACATCTGGTCACACCAGCGCTATTCCGATCCACCCGCTCTGGCCAGTGGTGAACTCGAGGGTTTCACCGCGATTCGTCAGTGGGCCAAGCAGTTCTATCCCGACGGGATCGGCGGCAGCGCCGCCGAAGTCTACGCAGCACACGAGAAAGGCTGAACCGACATGGGCAATCCGATTCGCGTCTTCCAGGTGGCAACCGGCAACGTCGGTTCCGAGATGATCAAACGCATCGCTGTCGAACCGGACCTGGAACTGGTTGGTGTGCACTGCTATTCGCCGGAGAAGATCGGCAAAGACGCCGGTGTGCTGGCCGGCTTGGCGCCCAACGGGGTGTTGGCCACCGGCAGTGTGGAGGAGATCATCGCGGCGCGACCCGATGTGCTGACCTTCCATGGAGTGTTTCCCGACGAGGACCTCTATGTCCAGGTGCTCGAGGCCGGTATCAACATCGTGACGACCGCCGACTGGATCACCGGCTGGCACCGCGATCACAATCATCCCCATCACTCCGGCAAGTTGGTCAGCCGGCTGCTGGCCCAGGCCTGCGAGAAGGGCGGCGCGAGTTTCTACGGCACCGGGATGAACCCGGGGCTGAACCAGATCCTGGGGGTCGCGTGTTCGGCGGACGTCGCCGCCATCGAGAACGTCACCACCATCGAATCCGTCGACGTGTCGTGTCATCATTCGAAGGAGACCTGGATCGAAGTGGGTTACGGTCTGCCCGTTGATGATCCGTCGATACCCGCGAAGCTGGAGAAGTACACCCGGGTGTTCGCCGACAGCGTCTACATGATGGCCGACTGCTTCGGACTCGAACTCGACGAGGTGACGTTCAGTTACGAATTGGGCGCCTGCACCAAGGATGTGGACCTGGGGTGGTACACCCTGCCCAAGGGTTCGCTCGGCGGCAACTATCTGAAGTATCAGGGCATGGTCGGCGGGGTGCCCCGGGTCGAGACCCACCTCGAGTGGCAGATGACCCCACATACCGACCCCAGCTGGGATATCAAGGGCTGCTACATCACCCAGATCAAGGGCGATCCGTGTATCTACAACAAGCACATGATCTTCCCCAAGCCCGGGGTGGATCTGTCGGACCCGAGCAGCTTCGCCTCGATCGGGATGACGGTCACCGGAATGCCGGCGCTGCACGCGATCACTTCGGTGGTGGCGGCCCCGCCCGGCATCATCACCAGCGCCGACCTGCCGCTACGGGGTTTTGCGGGACGCTTCGCGCTCTGAGGTTCGCCGGGCGCTTCGTGTTGGTGGGCACGAATCCACAGTTGCGAGTTCATCCACAGGCCGGTGTGGCGCCGGTGCTGCGGGTCGCCTGAATGTCGGAGCCGCGGCGCTCAATGGGGCAGCGGCACCGCCTCAGGTGGCGCACCTGTGAAGACAAACGAAGGGACACCGCGATGTTCGAGACCCCACTGACCGTGACCGGACGAATCGTCACCGACCCGGTGCGGCGCCGCGTCGGCGACCAGGAACTGGTGAAGTTCCGCCTCGCCAGCAACGCCCGCCGCCGCACCGGTGACGGAGCCTGGGAACCCGGCAACTCCCTGTATCTGACCGTGAACTGCTGGGGCAAGCTGGCCGCCGGGGTGAGCGGCAGCCTTGCCAAAGGCGACGCCGTGATCGTGGTCGGGCATGTCTACACCAGCGAGTACGAGGACCGCGAGGGCATCAAACGATCGTCGGCCGAGTTGCGCGCCACCGCCGTCGGGCCCGACCTGTCGCGGTACCTGGCACGCATCGAGAAGATCAACCAGAACACCGCGACCCCCGGCGGCGGTGCGCCGGGTTCGGCCGGCATCGAGGAGGCCGGGAGCGAAGACGCCGGTGCCGGAACCGGCGCGGACAGCGCCGAAGAGGACACCACGGTCGACGACGAACCGCTGCCGTTGACCGCCTGATGGTGCGCGCCCGGTGGGGCGCCCGGCGATACCGGTGTCGGGCATCCCCACCGGGCAGATCTCCAGCGCGTCGGTCGGCAACAAGGCCTGTTGTTGTGGGACAAGCGATCTCCGACGGGCGGTAGTCTCGCGGTGACGCGACCGGCAGTGTGAGGTCACAATCGGCAGGGGAGGAGGCAGCAGATGGTCGACACCATGCGGGCCGCAGTGTGGACCGGAGACGGACCGCGCCTGGCGGTGGAGGAGATTCCGGTGCCGGAACCCAAACAGGGCGAGGCGCTGGTTCGGGTCACGGCCTGCGGGGTGTGCCATACCGATCTGCACGTGATGAAAGGCGAAGTCGCCTTCCCGTCACCCGCGGTGCTCGGACACGAAATCTCCGGCACCGTCGTGGCGCTGGGCCCCGGCACCGCACCGGCCGACGGTATCGAAATCGGGGCGCCGGTGGTCGGCGCATTCATCATGCCGTGTGGAGAGTGCCGGCAATGTCGACGTGGCCGCGACGACATGTGCCTGCCGTTCTTCGCCAAGAATCGACTCAAGGGCACGTTGTACGACGGCACCACCCGGTTGCACCGCGCCGACGGCAGCCCCCTGGCCATGTACTCGATGGCGGGGTTCGCCGAGTACTCGGTGGTCCCCGTCCACGCACTGGCGCCCCTGCGCGGCGGATTGCCGGAGGTCGAGGCCGCGATCCTGGGCTGCGCCGCCTTCACCGCCTACGGGGCCATCCACCAGACCGCCCAGCTGCAGGCCGGGGAGACCGTTGCGGTGGTCGCGACCGGGGGAGTGGGCTCCAGCATCGTGCAGCTGGCGAAAGCGGCCGGGGCCCAGAGCGTCATCGCCGTCGACATCAGCGACACCAAGCTGCTGGCGGCACAAGCGCTGGGCGCCGACCACGTCGTCAACTCGTCGGCGACCGACGCGGTGGCCGCGGTGCGGGAGCTCACCGACGGTGCCGGCGTGGACGTGGCCTTCGAAGTCCTGGGTCGCCGGCAGACATTCGAGCAGGCCATCAAGATGCTCGCCGACGGTGGCCGCATGGTGGCCGTCGGCATCGCGGCCGGGGCTGAAACCGCCAATGTGGAGATCACCCCGCTGGTGCGGCGCGGGATGAAAGTGCTGGGCTCTTTCGGCGGGCGCACCCGCCAGGACCTGCCTGCTGTGATCGAGCTGGCCGCCAGCGGCGTATTCTCGGTCGCGGACACCGTGACCCGGACCTACTCACTCGACGCCGCCGGCGAGGCTTTTGACGCGCTGGCACGAGGCGAAATACAGGGTCGCGCGGTGATCACTATGGCAACCGCCTGAGCTGCGGCGTATCGGAGACATACCGGTCGCCCTAGGATGAGTGCGCGAGTGAACCGAAACGGCACTCGATAGATCAGAAAGGCGACACTGCGGCATGGCTGAGTTCATCTACACGATGAAGAAGGTCCGCAAGGCCCACGGCGACAAGGTCATCCTCGATGACGTCACCCTGAATTTCCTTCCCGGCGCCAAGATCGGCGTCGTCGGACCCAACGGCGCCGGCAAGTCGAGCGTCCTGAAGATCATGGCCGGGCTGGACAAGCCCAACAACGGCGACGCGTTCCTGGCCAACGGCGCCACGGTGGGCATCCTCATGCAGGAGCCCCTGCTCAACGAAGAGAAAACGGTCCGGGAGAACGTCGAGGAAGGCGTCCCCGTCAAGGCCAAGCTCAATCGGTACAACGAGGTCGCCGAGCTGATGGCCACCGACTACACCGATGAACTGATGGAAGAGATGGGCCGGCTCCAGGAGGAGCTCGACGCCGCCGACGCCTGGGATATCGACTCACAGCTCGAGCAGGCGATGGACGCACTGCGCTGCCCGCCGCCGGACGAGCCGGTCACACACCTCTCCGGAGGTGAGAAGCGCCGCGTCGCCCTGTGCAAGCTGCTGCTGTCCAAGCCGGACCTGCTGCTGCTCGATGAGCCCACCAACCACCTCGATGCCGAGAGCGTGTTGTGGCTCGAGCAGCACCTGGCGGCCTACTCCGGTGCCATCCTCGCGGTCACCCACGATCGCTACTTCCTCGACAACGTGGCCGAGTGGATCCTCGAACTCGACCGGGGTCGCGCCTACCCCTACGAGGGCAACTACTCGACCTATCTCGAGAAGAAGGCCGAGCGCCTCGCGGTCCAGGGCAAGAAGGACCAGAAGCTGCAGAAGCGGCTCAAGGACGAACTGGCCTGGGTGCGCTCCGGCGCCAAGGCGCGCCAGGCCAAGAACAAGGCCAGGCTGGGCCGGTACGAAGAGATGGTCGCCGAGGCGGAGAAGACCAGGAAGCTCGACTTCGAAGAAATCCAGATCCCCACCGGGCCGCGGCTGGGTAACACCGTCGTCGAGGTCGAAAACCTGGACAAGGGCTTCGATGGGCGCATCCTGATCAAGGATCTGTCGTTCACGTTGCCCCGCAACGGCATCGTCGGCGTCATCGGACCCAACGGTGTCGGCAAGACCACCCTGTTCAAGACGATCGTCGGTCTGGAGGACCCGGACAGCGGCATCGTCAAGGTCGGCGACACGGTCAAGCTCAGCTACGTCGACCAGAGCCGGTCGCGGATCGACCCGAAGAAGAACGTCTGGGAGGTCGTCTCCGACGGCCTGGACTACATCGAGGTGGGCCAGAACGAGGTGCCGTCCCGGGCCTATGTGTCTGCGTTCGGCTTCAAGGGGCCTGACCAGCAGAAACCGGCCGGGGTGCTCTCCGGTGGTGAACGTAACCGACTCAACCTCGCCCTCACCCTGAAAGAGGGCGGCAACCTGATCCTGCTCGACGAGCCCACCAACGATCTCGACGTGGAGACGTTGTCGTCGCTGGAAAACGCCTTGGAGAGTTTCCCCGGCTGCGCCGTGGTCATCAGCCACGACCGCTGGTTCCTCGATCGCACCTGCACGCACATCCTGGCGTGGGAGGGAGACGACGACAACGAGGCCAAATGGTTCTGGTTCGAAGGCAACTTCGGTGGCTACGAGGAGAACAAGATCGAAAGACTGGGAGCCGACGCAGCGCGTCCGCACCGGGTGACACACCGACGCTTGACGCGCGACTAAGGTTGCCGCTGCGTGCCAAAGAGGCCACGCAGTGAAGTCAGGAGTGATCCCTCATGTCGGTGAATCCGGGTGCTACGGGTTTCGAGAGTTCGGTTGACCTTTCCAAGGTCACCCCGGATCGAGGTGATGCGCTCCGGGACGCCTATCTGGCGACCTATCGCGGACCCCACAGTGACGCTCCGGTAACCAACGCCGACACCGCGCCCGTCGCCCATGCCGGCGCCGATCTGGTCCCCACAACGCTGGTGGCAGCCCAGGTCGCCCTCGCCGCGCGGCGCTCGCCCGGAGAGGTGAACGTCGCGGTCGTCGACGGCTCCGAGGGGGTCGCTCCGGCCCTCCAGGTCGTCGCCGATCACGCCGGGATGCAGATGGATTCGGTGACAGTGATGTTGCACCGACTCGGGGTGTCCTACACCGCGATGATGAACCCGGTGATGCGGGTGCGTCGTGATGGTGACGGGGTTCTGGTCGACGTCCACCCGAGCACCGCTGCGGACGATTCAGGACTGCCCGAAGAACGCTGGATCCACATCGAGCTGTCCCCGTCGGTCAACCGCGACGCACTCGCCGAAGCGGTGGCCTCATTGCCGCGGGTGCTCACCGACGCCGGGCAGGTGGCGGCCGATGTGGTGCCGATGGGCTCGGCGCTGCTGGGGTTGGCTGCGTTGCTCGACGCCGATGACGATCAACGATTCCCGGGGCCGGACCGCCATGACGTCGCCGACCTGCTGCGGTGGCTGGCCGACGGACACTTTGTCCTGCTCGGCTATCAGCGCTGCCCGGTCCGCGACGGCCGCGCGTCCGTCGATGCCGCCAGCCGGCTGGGCGTGCTGCGCTTCCGCGACGACGTGTTGCCCCAGCTGACCAGTGCCAACGATCTGTTGGTGCTGGCGCAGGCCACCATCCCGAGCTTCCTGCGTTACGGCGCCTACCCGTACATCGTGGTGGTCCGCGAACACCAAGACGACGACGCAGCCGTCGAAGCCATCGAGCACCGCTTCGTGGGGCTGTTCACCGTCGCCGCCATGAGCGCCAACGTGCTGGAGATCCCGCTGATCTCCAAGCGTGTCCACGCGGCGCTGGCGTTGGCCGAGAACGATCCGAGCCATCCCGGTCAGCTGCTGCTCGACGTCATCCAGACGGTGCCCCGCTCGGAGCTGTTCGCGTTGTCGGCCGAAGAGCTGCGCGATATGGCCATGGCGGTGATCGGACTCGGGTCGCGGCGCCGGGCGCTGCTGTTCGTGCGTGGTGACCAGCTGGGGCACTTCGTGTCCTGCCTGGTGTATCTGCCCCGTGACCGCTACACCACCGCGGTGCGGCTGGAAATGCAGGACATCCTGGTCCGCGAATTCGGTGGAATCAGCATCGACTACGCCGCGCGCGTCAGCGAATCGCCCTGGGCGCTGGTGCATTTCACCGTCAAGATGGAGGGTGGCACCGACCCGGCCAGCATCGACGTCTCCGAGGCCAACGAAAACCGGATTCAGGATCTGCTCACCGAGGCCGCCCGCACCTGGGGGGACCGCCTGCAAGGCGCGGTGGCCGGAGGTTCCATCGATCAGGGCCGCGCCGACCATTACTCGGCCGCGTTCCCCGAGGTGTACAAGCAGGCCGTCACCCCCCTGGACGCGATCGCCGACATCGCCATCATCGAAGAGCTGCAAGATAATTCGGTCAAATTGGTGTTCGAGGACGCCAACGACGGTGGCAATGCCCAACTCAAGTGGTACCTCGGCGGGCGGTCGGCGTCGCTGAGCGAGCTGCTACCCATGTTGCAGAGCATGGGCGTTATCGTGCTCGACGAGCGGCCGTTCACCGTCACCCGGCCCGACGGCCTGTCGGTGTGGCTCTATCACTTCCGGATCTCACCGCATCCGACCATCGCCCCGGCCAAGGCCGAGGACTTCGCCGACGTGGCGCAGCGCTTCGCCGATACCGTGACCGCCATCTGGCACGGTCGCGTCGAGATCGACCGGTTCAACGAGTTGGTGCTGCGCGCCGGCCTGACCTGGCAGCAGGTCGGCATCGTCCGGGCCTACGCAAAGTACCTGCGGCAGGCGGGTTTCCCGTACAGTCAGTCGCACATCGAAACCGTGATCAACGGCAATGCCGCGACGGCGAGTGCTCTGGTGCAGCTGTTCGAGGCGGTCTTCGATCCGGACCTGGCCGAGGCCGACCGGTCGCAGCGGGCCCAGTTGGCCGCCGCTGCCGTCGCCTCGGATATCGACGCGCTGGTCAGTCTCGACACCGATCGGGTGCTGCGGGCCTTCGCCTCCCTGATCCAGGCCACGCTGCGGACCAACTACTTTGTCACCAAGAGAAACTCGGCCCGCAGCAACGGGGTCCTGGCGATGAAACTCAACCCCGGACTGATCGACGAACTGCCCTTGCCGCGGCCACGTTTCGAGATCTTCGTCTACTCACCCCGGGTGGAAGGTGTGCACCTGCGGTTCGGCAGTGTGGCCCGCGGTGGGCTGCGGTGGTCGGATCGTCGCGAGGATTTCCGCACCGAGGTCCTGGGTCTGGTCAAGGCGCAGGCCGTCAAGAACGCCGTCATCGTCCCGGTGGGGGCCAAGGGCGGCTTCGTGGTGAAGAACCCGCCGCTGCCCACCGGTGATCCCGGCGTCGATCGGGAGGCCACCCGCAGCGAAGGTGTGGCCTGCTACCGGCTGTTCATCTCCGGTCTGCTGGATGTCACCGACAACGTGGAACAGACCAGCGGGGACGTGCTACCGCCGGAGCGGGTGGTGCGCCGCGACGGCGATGACGCCTACCTGGTGGTGGCCGCTGACAAGGGCACGGCCACGTTCTCCGACATTGCCAACGACGTTGCCAAGTCCTACGGGTTCTGGCTGGGAGACGCCTTCGCCTCCGGCGGTTCGATCGGCTACGACCACAAGGCGATGGGCATCACCGCCAAGGGCGCATGGGAGAGCGTCAAACGGCACTTCCGCGAGCTGGGCGTCGATACCCAGGCCGAGGACTTCACCGTCGTCGGTATCGGCGACATGAGCGGCGACGTGTTCGGCAACGGCATGCTGCTCTCCGAACACATCAGGCTGGTCGCCGCCTTCAATCACCTGCATGTCTTCCTCGACCCGACACCTGATGCGGCGAGCAGTTTCGCTGAACGCCGCCGGCTGTTCGAGCTGCCCCGGTCCACCTGGGACGACTACGACAAGTCGCTGATCTCGGCGGGCGGCGGGGTGTACAGCCGGGAGCAGAAGTCGATCCCGATCAGCCCGGAAGTCCGCACCGCGCTCGGTTTGGGAGCAGATGTCACCGAGCTGACCCCGCCGGCGCTGGTGAAAGCGATCCTGCAGGCGCCCGTCGACCTGTTGTGGAACGGCGGAATCGGCACCTACATCAAAGCCGAGACCGAGTCCGATGCCGACGTCGGTGACCGTGCCAACGACCCGGTGCGCGTGAACGGAAACCAACTGCGCGCCAAGGTTGTCGGCGAAGGTGGCAACCTCGGCGTCACCTCGTTGGGCCGGGTGGAGTTCGATCTGGCCGGTGGACGGATCAACACCGACGCCCTGGACAACTCCGCGGGTGTGGACTGCTCCGACCACGAGGTCAACATCAAGATCCTGATCGACTCGTTGGTCACCCAGAACAAGGTCGATCCCGCAGCACGCACCGCGCTGTTGGAGTCGATGACCGACGAAGTGGGCGCACTGGTGCTTGCCGACAACGCCGCACAGAACGACCTGTTGGGCACCAGTCGGGCCAACGCACCCAGCCTGCTCAACGTGCACGCGCGCCAGATCAAGGATCTCGAGGAGAGCCGCGGCCTCAATCGGGAACTCGAGGCGTTGCCCTCGGACAAGGAGATCCGGCGCCGGACCGAGGCCGGCCTGGGGCTGACCTCACCGGAACTGGCAACCCTGATGGCGCATGTGAAACTGGCGCTCAAGGACGAGGCGCTGGCCAGTGAACTGCCCGACCAGGACGTGTTTGCCTCCAGGCTGCCCGCGTACTTCCCTGCGCCACTTCGGGACAACTTCGTCTCCGAGATCCGCGGCCATCAACTGCGCCGTGAGATCGTGACCACGATGCTGGTCAACGATGTGGTCGACACCGCGGGCATCAGCTTCGCCTACCGCATCACCGAAGATGTCGGCGTCGCGCCGGTGGATGCCGTGCGGACCTTCGTCGCCACCGACGGCATCTTCGGCATCGGTGACGTGTGGCGACGCATCCGCGAAGCCAGCCTGGAACACAATGTGCCGGTGCATGTTTCGGACCGGATGACATTGGATCTGCGCAGGCTGGTCGATCGTGCCGGACGGTGGTTGCTCAACAACCGCCCGCAGCCGCTGGCCGCAGGCGCTGAAATCAACCGGTTCGCCGCCAAGGTCGCCGCACTGACCCCGCGGATGCCGGAATGGTTGCGCGGTGCCGACAAGGCGATCGTCAACAAGGAAGCCGCCGAGTTCGCCGCCTACGGCGTCCCCGAGGATTTGGCGTACACCGTCTCCAGTGGCCTGTACCAGTACAGCCTGCTCGACATCATCGACGTCGCCGATATCGTCGAGCGAGATGAGGTCGAGGTCGCCGACACCTACTTCGCCTTGATGGACCACCTCGGGACGGATGGGTTGCTGACGTCGGTCTCGGGACTGCCCCGCGACGACCGGTGGCATGCGCTGGCGCGGTTGGCCATCCGCGATGACGTGTACAGCTCCATTCGAACGCTGACCTTCGACGTGCTCGCAGTGGGGGAGCCCGACGAGAGCGGCGAGGAGAAGATCGCCGAATGGCAGCACACCAACGGGTCCCGGCTGGAACGTGCCCGTCGCACCCTCACCGAGATCTACGAGGTGGACGAAGGGGATCTGGCCACCCTGTCGGTGGCCGCTCGCCAGATCAGGAACATGACACGATCCCAGGGATCGGGGTCCAACAGTTGAGGGTCCCCGAGCAGGGTAAGGGCGGTCGCCCATGACTGAGGGCTACGTTTCGCCGGTACCGGTGCGCTGGTCGGACATCGACATGTACCAGCACGTCAACCACGCCACCATGGTGACCATCCTGGAAGAGGCGCGGGTCCCGTTCCTGTCCCCGGCGTTCGGTCCGACCATCACCACCACCGGTCTGCTCATTGCCGAGGTGAAGGTGTCCTACAAAGGGCAGCTGCGGTTGATGGACTCGCCGCTGCAAGTGACGATCTGGGTCAATCGGTTACGGGCCGTCGACTTCACGCTCGGCTACGAGGTGCGGTCGGTCAGCGCCGAACCCGGCTCCAAGCCGGCGGTGATCGCCGAAACGCAGCTGGCGGCGTTCGACATCGACGAACAGCGGCTGGTCAGATTGTCACCGCAGCACCGTGAATACTTGGAGCAATGGGTCCGATAGGCGAACGAGGTGTGTGGCTGCCCGATCCCGCGCATCGGGCAGACCTCGCAATGTTCACCGAGCGGGCGCACCGGCTCGACGACGCCGCGGTGGTGCGGCTTCGGGTACGCCGCGACGGACTCTTGGGCGCCTGGGTTGTCACCAACTTCGATGTGTTGGCGACCCGGGTGGTCCAAGGTTCGATCCGGCCCGACGATCTGTCGGCCGGGGCGGACTCCTTGCTGCACGGCTTGCAGGCGGCCGACGAGTCTGGCTTCGCCGAGCCGGGTTTTGCGATGGACTCGGCTTGGCGGGGGGCGCTGCCGCCGGAAACCGGCTTCACCCACCTCGATGACGTGCCGGCCCGGGTGATGCTGGACCTCGCCCAACGAGGTGTTGCCCTGGCCCGCGAGCACGGCAGCAGCCAGGGGCCTCCGGTGTCACTACTGGATCAAGAGGTCATCAACGTCAGCGGGGGCGGGCTCAGCGTCGGGATCCCGATGCGGTGTGTGTTCGCGCTGACCGCGATGCGCTTCCTACCGCAGTCGGGCAAGGGCGGCGACGAATTCGCGCCGGAGTCGGTGGCCGCCGACGAGAAGGTGCGGGTGCGGGTAATGCCGGCCTGGCTGCGTATCGACGCCCGCTTCGGCTCGGTGTATCGCCGCCGGGGTGATCCGGCGCTGGTGCTGCGCTGATTCAGAAACTCCGGGGCTGACTCAGGAACGTCGGAGTTGGCTCAGGAACGTCGGAGTTGGCTCAGAACTCGGAGTTGACCATGGACTGCGCGGCCATCTCCAAGTAGTCCAGCAGTGCCTTGCGGTGGGTGTCGTCGAGCGTCCGGCTGTCGATCTCGGCGACCGCGGTGTGCATACAGCGCAACCAGGCGTCCCGCTCCAGCGGGCCGATCCGAAACGGGACGTGGCGCATCCGCAGGCGCGGATGCCCACGTTGCTCGGAGTAGGTCCGCGGGCCGCCCCAGTACTGCTCCAGGAACATTCGCAGCCGATCCTCGGCGCCGGGAAGATCGTCGTCGGGGTACAGCGGTCGCAGCACCTCGTCGTCGACAACCTGCTCGTAGAACCGCGCGACGATCTTGTGGAAGGTGTCGGCGCCGCCGACAGCGTCGTAAAACGATTGTGGGTCCTCGGGCACGGTTCCATTGTGTACGTGTCGGTGGTTGCGATTACGCCGGCCCCGGATGTGGTTGCCGCCGTTTGAGGTGGTCACTCGATGTTCACCTGATTGACCTGCGTACACCGCCGAAATTGTCGTGCGGGATGTACCGATCCGTGGTGGACTGTCCGCGGAGGAGCAATGGCCCAGCGCAAGCGCAACCAACTGAATAAGGTTGGCCACCACGCTGCGGCAGGCCGAACCGGGTCTGCTGCGGCTGCAGTGCTGCACAGTGTGGACACCCTGACTCCGCCCACCGAGGGGAACTCGGTCTGGGGTCGGCGCCGGGTGCTGCTGCTGAACTCGACCTACGAGCCGTTGACGGCCTTGCCGATGCGGCGGGCAGTCGTGATGCTGTTGTGCGGCAAGGCCGACGTGGTGCACGACGATCCGGCCGGCCCGGTGATCCACTCCGCGACACACACCATCGTCGTCCCCTCGGTGATCCGGCTGCGCACCTTTGTGCGAGTTCCGTACCGGGCTCGGATCCCGATGACCAGGGCCGCGCTGATGCACCGCGACCGCTTTCGCTGCGCCTACTGCGGGTCCAAGGCCGATACCGTCGACCATGTGGTGCCACGCAGCCTCGGCGGCGAGCATTCCTGGGAGAACTGCGTGGCCTGTTGTGCCAACTGCAACCACCGTAAAGCCGACAAACTGCTGTCCGAACTGGGCTGGGCACTGCGGGTCACCCCGATGCCGCCGAAGGGCCAGCACTGGCGTCTGCTGTCGACGGTCAAAGAGCTGGATCCCGCATGGGCACGCTACCTCGGCGAGGGCGCGGCCTGAATTGCATGGCTCACTCCGACAGCGTGTAGTGGGTGGGATAAATTTGACCGGTGACCGAAACCGCGATTACCCACATGGTGATGGGCGGGGTGCCGCTG
Source organism: Mycobacterium sp. (assembly GCF_049647605.1). Classification (GTDB taxonomy): domain Bacteria; phylum Actinomycetota; class Actinomycetes; order Mycobacteriales; family Mycobacteriaceae; genus Mycobacterium. Next base: position 26,318 of record NZ_JBARXZ010000011.1, read on the forward strand.
CTGATGCTGGGGCTGCTCCTCGCGTACTACATGCGCAAGCCGGCACCGCACCCGGCGGAGTACAAGATGACCGAGGAATGGACGCACGCACCGATCCTCTGGGCGGCCACCGACGAAGTCATCGGTGACGCCCACGGACATGGTTCGAACGAATTCTCGGTGGGAGGTGGCGCAAGTGGCAAGTGGTGATCACGGGACGCAGGTCTCGACGATCGATCCCGCAGACCTGCCCTACGGGTGGGCGGTGACCTACAGCGGTCGGCTGTCCGGAGTCACCGAACCGGGTGAACTCTCGGAGACCTATCCGTTCTCCATCGACCAGCGGGTCGAACTCGACGAAGCTCTCAAGTGGGGCTCGCGGGCATCGAAGGCGCGCTTCGCGGTGTACATCGGTGACCTGGGTGCTCCCAGCGCCGCTGCCGCCCGCGCGATCCTCGCCAAGGTGCCCACACCCGACGAGGCCGTGCTGATCGCGGTGTCGCCCAATCAGAAGGTCGTCGAGGTGGTCTACGGAGCCGGCCTGCAAGGGCGCGGCGCCGAGTCGGCAGCACCGCTGGGTGTGGCTGCGGCGACCTCGGCCTTCCGGGAGGGCAACCTCATCGACGGCCTGGTCAGTGCCGTCCGGGTGATGTCGGCCGGTATCTCCCGCCCGTAACCGGGCCCCCTTCAAGACGAGCGCGCGGGTTTGCACGCCGACACTCCGGTGTCGGCCGTGCACACC
>NZ_JBARXZ010000012.1:0-16486 GCF_049647605.1 Mycobacterium sp.
GTGCCGGCGGTGCTGGTGGCGGAGGGCTGGCGTCGACCGGGGGTGCGGCGGGCATCGGGAGATACATGTGGTTGGTGAACTGCGGCTGATAGGCGCCGCCGCCACCGATCTTGACGCCGCCACCCTCGCCGCTGGAGACCGCGGTGCCGTCGGGCAGCGTCACCGCGGTGTGGCCGCGGTTCCAGCCGATCACCAGGGCATCGGGCGCGGTGCCGTACTTGAAGCCACGCGCCAGTAGCGCCTGCTCCTCGTTGCCGGTGCTGAAACGGTTTCCGAATGCGGGCTGGCCGGTGGCCACGTTGGACACCCAGGACGCCAGCCCCGAGCAGTCGGTGCCGGATGCGGTGTCTCCGCCGGTGACGTACGGAGTTCCGGAAACTTGGTTGACCAATGTCAACAATGTCGCGAGAACAAACATGCGCCGGAACGTTAACAACACGTTTCGGGCGTAACCAAAATCTGTGTCACCTCTCACTATTTGCTGGTGAGATGACCCGGCCGACACTATTTTGTGTTTGCCCAGTTCGAAGCCTGCCGGTGGGACGCGTCAATCGCCGCGCCGAGGCCGGCTCAGTCGGCCAGCGGTTTGAGCCCGACGGCGTGGCGCAACTGGGCCAGGAACTCGTCATCGTCGTCACTGCGCACCATGTAGTGACAGATGGCAACGCGGGTCGCGGTCGCCGCGGCGACCGCTGCCCGTGACGGCGGCAGGAGCAGCTCCAGCCGCGCGCGCATGATCGGGATGACGGAGCCCATTCTCCAGATGACGTGGCCCGGCTCGATGTCGATCATCCGCACCCCGGAGTAGGACCGCTGGTATTCGACGATGAACCGGAGCGCGGCATCGAGCCGTTCGGTGCCGCGCAGTCCTGCGGTCACCTCGGCGATGCCCTCTTCGAAGCGCTTGTGTTCCCACAGCCCGAACGCGTCCAGCAGGTCCTCTTTGGAGGCGAACCAGCGGTAGAGGGTGGGCCGGGACACTCCGGCCTGCAGTGCTACCTCGGACAGGCTCAGCTTGGTCATTCCGTTACGCGCGAGCACCTCGGCGGTGGCCGCAAGGATCCGGTCGCTGGTGGTCGGGTCCGCGTTGGGATCCGAGGAGGCCAGCTCCTGCTGTTGTGGTGCCACACCAAAATGGTAGTCGGGCGGCTCGTCACACCCCATCTGGCCTGGGTGGGTCCCCGGGCGTCACTTGCCACGGCGGCTGGGCCAGGGACCCTCGGGAGCGTCCGCCGCCGGCCGCGGTGCTTCGCTGTCGGCCTCCGACACGTGGTGCTCAGGCCGGTAGGAGGGGCGCGACCGGGAGGGTCTGAGATAACCTAGCCGCAGTGCAAACACGTCCTTGCCGGGTTCAGACCGCAGCCTTGCGAGCCACACGAGCTTCCGGCAGGACCGGCGCCGTGCAAACAGTGAGGTGAACCTTGTCCGAACAGCCAAAGCTCGACAACGAATCCACGGGATCGGTGACCTGCGTCATCGGTGAAGAGTGGGTCGGCCGAGTCGCGGTGCTGTCCGTGTCCGGGGTGGTCGACATGTTGACGGCGCCGCAGCTCGAAGAGGCCATCGGTGCCGCGGTAGGCAAGACACCGGCTGCGCTGATAGTCGACCTGACCGATGTCGAATTCCTGGCCTCGGCCGGCATGGGGGTGCTGGTGGGCGCCCACGACCAGTTGCCGGCGGAAGTCAAGTTCGCTGTCGTCGCGGACGGTCCGGTGACCAGTCGGCCGCTCAAACTCGTAGGGATCGCCGACATCGTCGACCTGTTCCAAACCAGGGACGAGGCGCTCGCCAAAATCGATGCGTGAGGAACGCAGGAATCGGGTAGCCCCCCCTTTGCCATGACCGAGCACAACAGCACCGCGACCTCAGACACGGAGGGTTTTGTGCGCGCTGGAGTGGTCGCGAACCCGCTGAATGTAGCCAGGCTTCGGGACGAATTGGATCGGTGGCTCCGGCTCCGCCTTGCGATGGAGTCCGCGCGTTTCAACGATGTGGTTTTGGCGGTCAACGAGGCGTTGGCCAACGTTGCCGAATTCGCCTACCGCAATGCAGCTCAGGCCGGCACCGTCGACATCCGCGCCGATCACGACCGGGCGACATCCATCCTGACCGTCACGGTCATCGACCTCGGCTGCTGGCGCGACTCGACCGAACGCGAGCCCAAACGCACCCGAGGCCGGGGCATCCCGCTCATGGAAGCGCTGTCCGACGAAGTCCTGATCGACGCCACCGACCACGGCACCACAGTGTCCATGCGTTTTGGCAATGTGTCGGTCGCCGGGGCTCGCCATGGTGACGAAGTGCCCACAGTCTGACTGCGAACAAGTTGGGACGGTGCCGGCGTGCGCCTCTCGGCAAGTGGTCGCTCGAGGCGACTGAGGTGTGGTACCCGGGGCATGCTCGGCACCGTCGATATCCATCAACGGCCGGGGGGCGCTCAGAATTCCCGTCCCGTCGGCGGTGAGCCGCCGGGAAGACATACCGCCGCTGTGACGTACACCGGGGTAGCGTTGATTGCGCGCGCCAGGGGGAATTCGTGACGGCGTACCCGTCGGGCGCAATCGATCCGAAAACGCTTTCCGACGAGATGTTCTACCGAGAGACGTGACGATCATGTGGAGGTCAAGGAAATGAGCACGGTGCCCACAATCACGCTGAACGATGACACGACGATCCCACAACTGGGATTTGGTGTGTTCCAGATTCCGCCTGAGGACACCGCGGCGGCGGTGAAGACCGCCCTGGACATCGGGTATCGGCACATCGACACCGCGGAGATGTATCGCAACGAAAAAGGTGTCGGCGAGGGGATCCGCGCCGCAGGGCTGCCGCGTGGTGATGTCTACATCACCAGCAAGCTGAACAACGGATTCCACCGGCCCGATGACGCACGGCGCGCCTTCGATGACACGCTCAGCGCGCTCGGGTACGACTACGTGGATCTGTTCCTGATCCACTGGCCGCTGCCCACGCGCTATGACGGAGACTTCGTCTCGACATGGAATGTGTTGGAGGAGTTCGTCAGAGACGGCCGCGCCCGGAGCATCGGGGTGTCGAACTTCCAGCCGTCGCACCTCGACAAGCTGGCTGCCGGGTCGGACACCGTGCCCGCGGTCAACCAGATCGAAGTACATCCGTACCTCACCAACGATGACGTCCGTGCTTACGGGCAGCAACACGGCATCATCACCGAAGCCTGGTCCCCGATCGCTCAGGGCAAGGTCCTCGATGATGAGGCGATCACCAGGATCGCCGAAGCCACGGGCAAGACACCGGCGCAGGTGGTACTGCGCTGGCACATTCAGCGCGGCGATGTGGTGTTCCCCAAGTCGGTCACTCCGGCCCGCATGCAGGAGAACTTCGAGATCTTCGACTTCGAGCTCGACGGTGACCAGCTGGCCGCCATCTCGAGTCTCGACCAGGGTGAGGCCGGTCGCACCGGGCCCAATCCGGACACGTTCGACTACATCCCCGACTGAGGACTGTCAGCCGACATCCGCAACGTGAGATGGTCTGTGAGTCAGCATGATTCGCGCATCTTGGGCGTCGAAACGGTATCCGCGGCCACGGACGGTCACCACCAACCGTCCGTGGCCGCCGAGCTTGGATCTAAGTCGCTGAACGTGGGTGTCCACGGTCCGTTCGGACACGGTGCACACGGTGTGCGGGCCATCCAGATCACCCCACACGTTCTGCATGAGCTCGGCTCGCGACACCGTCTGTGCGCCACTCGAGGCCAGGTAGCGCAGCAGCTCGAACTCGCGATAGGTCAGCCTGATCGGCGCCCCGTCGACAGTGACCGTGCGGTGCGGGATGTCGACGACCAGCCCCTGGGTCGTGACCGGCTCGGGATCGCTTGGGGCCGTGCTGGACTCGACAGGAACGAGAAACGCTTTGTGTGCCACGACACCGGGCAGCAGCCTGGTCATCATCGTGCCGAACTCGTCGGCGAGCTCGGTGGCCCGCCTCGACAGACTCGGCGGTTCCACGGGTACCTCGAGTGCCACCGTGACACGCACGGTGGTGCCGGTAACCGGCGGGCCGACAGCCTGGTACACCCGGTGAGTGTGACCTGGCCCGCGCAGGTCCGCAACGATTTTGCTCCCGGTGAGCGCAATACCTTTCAGAAAGCCGGCGTCACCTGGCCGCGGTAGGCCGTCAGCAGGAACGTCCGCACCCGGTCGCCGGCCAACTCTGTGGCCAACGCGCGAATTCGGGGGTCGGTGCGCAGCTCGTCACGAGTCACCAGGTACTCGGCGTATGCCGGATCACGGTCGCAGTACAGCGCCTCACCGGAGTCGACACCGGTGTCGAGCCCCAGCGCCATAGCCTGATTGCCGAACAGGAACGCCAGATCGAAGTCGTTCCGGATGCCGCCCAGCAGCCAGCTGTTGACCTCCTTGAGGATCAGCTCCCGCGGATTGGAACGGATGTCGGTCAGAGTTCGGGGGGATACGCCCGACGGGCAGTCCAATAGTCCCAGCCTGTGTAGCAGCCCGAGTGCTCTATCGATGTTCACCACGTCGGCGGGTAACGCCACCTCGGCGAATTCCGGGATGTCGGCGGCATTGCCGATACCGCTGCCGGGCCGGGCATACAGACCGAAGGGCTCGATGTGCACCGGTGTCACGGCCCGCAGCGTCGCCCCGGTGCGCCGGTTGAAGTGTTCCAGAAACGGTAGGTACTGAAAGAAGTTCGCCTGCAGGAAGCCGGTGACCAGCAAATCGTTGGGTGCGTCGAAGGACTCGAAGATCTTGATCTGGAGATCGACACCCTGCTCGGCCAGTGCCGGGCGGACGAAATCCAGCACCTCGGCATGTGGCACGGGGGTGGCGCCGACCCGTAGCGGCTGCCGGCCGCGTGACCCGATCGAGCGCAGGGAGCTTCCACACCGCATGTCGGCACCCTACCGAACTCGCTCAGCTGTATCAGACTGTGTCCGACTGTGTCGGAATAGAACTCACGCTGAACGCAGAGGTGTTCGAAGGCGGCCGAGGATTTCTATCGTGCTGACAACTCACTTCACCGACCCCGAAGGGCGGACACCGATGTCGGAGACCACAGCGCCAGCACACGGCGGCGGCGCAGCAACAGCGCCGCCGGACCGCGGCACACGTCGACTGCATGGCGACCTCGGTGTCGCCTCGATCGTGTTCATGGTCGTCGCCGCGGCCGCACCGCTCGGTGTCATCGGCGGTGTGGTGCCGTTGGGGCTGGCCGGCGGTAACGGTGCCGGATTTCCGGCGACCTTCGTCGCGGCGACGCTGATCCTGCTGCTGTTTGCCGTGGGCTTCACCGCACTGACACCGTTTGTCGAAGAGGCCGGCGCGTTCTTCTCCTATGTTCGCCAGTCCCTGGGCTTCCCGGTGGGCATCGGTGTGGCCTTCGTGGCGTTGCTCAGTTATGTGGCCCTCGAAGCGGGAGTGTATGGCCTGCTCGGGCCGGCCGGTGTGGTGATCGTCGAACTCTTCGGCGGACCCAGCCTGCCATGGTGGCTGTTCGCAGCCCTCGGGTTTGTCCTGACCACCTACCTCGGCTATCGCAACATCAATCTGTCCAGCAAGGTACTGGGGATTCTGCTGAGCGCCGAGATCGCCATCGTGGTGGTACTCGATCTGGTAATCGTGGCGCAGGGCGGTGATCACGGGCTCTCGACCGGCATCGTCGACCCGTCCGCGGTGTTCTCGGGCTCACTCGGCATCGGGCTGTTGTTCGCGTTGATCAGCTTTGTGGGATTCGAGGCGACGGCGATCTACCGCGACGAGGCCCGCAACCCCGAACGCACCATCCCCCGTGCCACCTATGTCGCGCTGATCCTGATCGGGGCGTTCTACGCGATCACCAGCTGGGCGTTGATCTCCGGATGGGGAGACGACCAGGCCGTCGCCCGGGCCACTGACTCCGGAGGCAGTTTCCTGGCCGACACCGCGCAACGCTACATCGGCCTCGTCGGCACCGACATCATCACCGTGCTCTACTTCACCAGTTTGTTCGCCTGCATCCTGGCATTCCACAATGTGGCCTCACGCTACGTGTTCGCGCTGGCGCAGCGTGACGTGTTGCCGGAATCGTTGAGCCTTGCGCATTCTCGGCATGGTTCACCTCATCTGGCGTCACTGGGGATCTCCGCAGTCGTCGCCGTCAGCGTGCTGTTGGCCGTGCTCTTCGACCTCGATCCGGCCACCGAGTTCTACACGTGGTTCGCCGGCACCACCACGGTGGGATTTGTGGTGCTGCTGATCGCGACCAGCGTCGCAGTCCTGGTCTTCTTCGCCAAGGACCGGCGCGGGCACTCCCCGTGGCGGGTGTGGTTTGCCCCGGCTCTCGGCCTGATCGGTCTTGCGACATCCTTGGTGCTGATCTTGGTGAACCTGTCGGATCTGGTCGGAGGATCCACGGTGCTGGCCTGGGTGATCATCGGATTGCTGGTCGCCGCGTTTGTCGGTGGCGTGGCCGCCGGGAACCGGGTGGCAGCGAAGTCGGGGGCGTCCTCGTGACCCGGACCTCGGAAAGCGCTGCAGCCGTGTCAGACTCGGCAGCAACACAGGAGCTGCTGCGCGGCCTCGATGACGGTTCGCTGACCGAGATCGAGGTGGCCTGGAGCGATCCGTTCGGACATGCGCAGGGCAAGCGCATCCCGGCCGCGCAGTTCCTGGGCCGCGCCCAAGGTATCGGCTTCGCGTTCTGCGAGGCGTCATTGGGCTGGAACACCGACGCCACCGTGATCGACTCGCTGGAGCTCACGAACTGGGCCGGGGGATACCCGGATGTGTATGCGGTACCCGACTTTTCGACCTTCACCCCGTTACCCTGGCGGCCGGGTGTCGGTCACGTCATCTCCGATATCGTCACCCATCACCGCACGCCGTCACAGCTGGATCCACGCGCGGTGCTGCGACGTGTGCTGTCTCGGCTGGAATCGGTGGGATACACCGCAAAGATCGGAGTCGAGTACGAGTTCTACCTGCTGGAGCCCGACGGATCACCGTTTCAGCACGACATCCACGCCTACTCGCTGGAAAACGCCAACAAACTGGATCCGTTGATCACAGATCTGTACGAAACACTGGGCGCCTTCACCAGATTGGAGGGTATCCAGACCGAATACGGTCCGGGCCAGGTCGAGACCAACCTGGTGTACACCGATGCGCTGGCCGCAGCTGACGACAGCGCCCGACTCAAGTACGCCTCCAAAGAGGTCGCGCGAAAGCACGGCAAGCTGGCCTCCTTCATGCCCAAGCCGTTCTCCGAGCATTCGGGCAGCTCGTCCCACCTGCACATTTCGCTGTGGCGGGGAGATACCCCGGCATTCGAGCCGGTGGCAGGCTCCGAGAGTGACACGGCGCTGTACGCGATCGCCGGGCTTCTCGAACACCTGCCTTCGATCACCCTTTTCGGGGCTCACTCGGTCAACGCCTATCGCCGCTACGCGCCCGACACCTTCGCCCCGGACACGGTGAACTGGAGCCGCGACAATCGCAGCGCCGCAGTGCGATCGCTCATCGAACCGGCTCCCGGCGCGAGCCGGATCGAATTACGCACCGGTGCATCCGACGCCAACCCCTACTGGCTGGTGGCCTCCGCGCTGGCCGCGGTGGTGGCCGGCCTCGAAGCCGGGCGCCTGCCGGCAGAGGCAGCGTCGGGAAACCTGTACGGTGTCGGTGCATCGCTGCCGGACTCACTGGGAACCGCACTGGCCCTGGCAACCCAGGACGACACCATCGCCGAGATCCTCGGCGCCGAATCGGTCGCCGATTTCGCCACCCTGGCCCGTAGTGAGTGGCAGCAGTACATCGGGCACGTCAGTGACTGGGAACGGCAACGCTACCTGGCCAATTCGTGACGCGACCCCGGTTCGGGGTATGGGCTCCGGTCTATGGCAACCACGGAGCGCGGTGGCATCCGCAAGATCCGCCCGACGCGAGCTACCGGCGGAATCGCGCGCTGCTGCTGCGCGCCGAGCAGGCCGGTTTCGACGCCACGCTGGTAGCACAACACGTGCTGCACCCGAGCAACGTCGAGGACCAGGTCCTGGAAACCTGGTCGACTCTGGCGGCACTGGCCGAGGCGACCAGCAGGATCGAGCTGATCGGCGCGGTCAAGCCGGCATTGCTGAACCCGCTGGTCTTCGCCAAGCTGGCGGGCAACATCGCCGACATCTCGGTGGGCCGGTTGTCGATCAACGTGGTCTCCGGATGGTTCCTGCCGGAGCTGGAAGCCCTGGGCAGCACCCTTCTCGACCACAACGACCGCTACTCCTACACCCGGATCTGGTTGGAGACCGTGACGGCCCTGTGGTCGGGAGAAGTGGTCCATTCGGCGGCCCATCCCACCGGACAGGGTGCGTTGTGCCGGCCGGTACCTGCGGTAGTGCCGCCGGTGTACCTGGGTGGAGAGTCCGAACCGGCGCGGGCGCTGGCAGCTGCGCAGGCCGATGTCTTTTTCATCAATGGCAGACCGCTGGCCGATACGGTGGCGGTGATCGACGATCTGCGCAGCCGGCCGCGGACCGGGGACCCGTTGCGCTTCGGATTGTCGGCTTTTGTTGTTGCCCGCGATACCGAGGACGCTGCGCGAGCCGAGGTCGCCCGGCTACAGGCCTTGGTGGATGCCGAGCAACGACCGGAGATCTCCACCGGCACCGACCCGAAAACCGAGATGTACAAGGTGCTTTCCGGTAGTAGCCGAGTGGGTTCCAACGGTGGCACCTTGGCCGGCTTGGTCGGCAGCTATCACCAGGTGGCCGAGCGGATCGCCGCATTCCATGAGGCGGGCATCGAGTTGTTCATGCTGCAGTTCCAGCCGCTGGAAGCCGAACTGGAGCGCTTCGCCGAGCACGTCATTCCCCGATTCCACTGAAACCAGGAGAAACAATGAGCGTCACAGCAGTCCCGTTGATCGGTGTCGAGCAGCGCTTGGAACAGCTCGACGCGATCGTCGCCGATCTCCGCCTCGAAGACGCTGTCGCCGAGCGGGACCGGGTGCTGCAGTACGACGCGGTGGAACGGTTGCGGCAAGCGGGAATCCTTGCCCTGCGGGTTCCCGTCCGGTACGGCGGACCCGGGGCGGGGGTGCGCGACGTCCTCGCTGCGGTGATCCGGATCGGTTCCGGCAGTTCCAATGTCGCCCAGGCGCTTCGGGCTCACTTCGGCTTCTCGGAACGGCTGCTGAGCAACCGGGCCACCGAGGCCGAACGCCAGGTGTGGTTTCCGAAGATCGCCGCGGGGCTGGTCGTGGGTAACGCGATCACCGACGCGCGGGGCAAGGCTCCGGGCAGTGCCGACACCACGGTGCTCGCCGACGCCGACGGGTTGTTGCGGCTCAACGGCCACAAGTTCTACTCGACGGGCTCGCTGTACGCCGATGTGATCGCGGTGTCCGCAGTGGATGCCCGCGGACGCGACCTCCAGGCGATCGTTCCCACCGACCGTGAGGGGGTCGAGGTCTCCGACGACTGGGATGGTTTCGGACAACGGACCACCGCCAGCGGAAGCACCCGGTTCACCGATGTTGTGGTCGAGCCCGCCGAAGTCACCACCGTCTCCGACGGGCAACACCTCGGCCACAGCACCACGTTCCTGCAGTTGTACCTGGCAGCGGTGGCAGCTGGGATTGCCGCAGCCGTCCGTACTGACGCCGTCGACTATGTACGTCACCGAGCTCGCCCGGCGGCACACTCGGTGGCCGACACCGCGGCCGCCGATCCCTTTGTGTTGCGGGCTGTCGGGGAGATCGCCGCCTCGGCCGCGGCGGCCGAATCCGTGGTGCTGTCGGCGGCCGAACGTCTGGATGCGCTTGTCGACGGGGGAGACACCGCCGATCCCGATGTGTTGTCCCGGGTGGCGGTCGCCGTGGCCGAAGCCCAACTGGTGGCGGAGCGGTTGACGCTGAGTGCGGCCGAGCGGCTCTTCGACACCGGAGGTGCCTCCGCGACCGCCCGGGCGTTGAACCTGGATCGGCATTGGCGCAACATCCGGACCCTGGCGACTCACAGCCCACTGGATTACAAGGCTTATGTGGCAGGTGATCACGCTGTCAACGGAACAGCACCCCCGGCCAACGGCTACTTCTGAGAGCGCTCGCGCCACCACCGCGCATGAGCCTGCCTGCATCCCGATGCGCGTAACGACTGCTCGTCGCGCGGACCCACCGAGAAGCCGTCGCGCACTGCGGCGGCCCCGGTGAAGTCCTGCCCGGCGGTGTACTCGGTGCGCACGACGACGGTGGCCACCCCGGCTGCCAGAGCTGCCTGCAGGCCGACCGCGGAATCCTCGACAGCCAGCGCGTTGGGCGCCGCCACACCGAGCTCCCGCAGCGCGCGCTGATATACCTCGGCGTCGGGTTTGAGTCGTGTCACATCGTCGCCGGTCACCGTCACCTCCACCGCGTCGGTGCCCAGGAGTGCGGCAAGCAGTGGGTCGACCCAGGCGCGTCGTCCGGTGGTCGCGACCGCGATCCGGATGCCGGCCGTCCGCAGGTCGTCGACCAACTCGGGGAGCCCGGGCCGTGCGCAGACGGCGCCGTCGAGGATCCGCTCCCGGAACAACTCGGTCTTGGTGCGGTGGATCTCGTCCGAAAGGCGCAGCGCGCCATCACCGTAACCCCGGACCGCCAGGTACTGCGCGATCCGTCGCTGTCCGCCGGTGACGGCCAGCAGTCGGCCGTATTCCTCCGGGGACCAGACGATATCCAGTCCGTGCGCGGCAAAAGCCGCGTTGAACGCCGGGCGATGTCCGTCACACTCGGTGTCGGCGATCGTTCCGTCGACATCGAAGATCACAGCCTCCAGCATGGGTGCCGTCCCTCAGCGAAAGCACTGGAACAGATGGAACAGCAAGAGCATCTGGGTGACGGCCAGCGGTGTGCTCCGAACGCCCGCTCCGAGCCGGCCCAAGGCTTGCGGAGTGTCGGAGCCGTCGTCGGTGAAGGCATGCCACAGCATCTTCTCCAACCGGGCGCTTTCCTGCTCCCCGGCATAGCCGTGGATGTGCACACTGTCGACGGGGCGGCCGTCGTTGTCGTGGGCCAGCCGCATGTGCATGGTGCGGGTGAGACCCGACGGCAGGATCTCGGTGAGGTCGGGCTGCTGGATGGTCGAACGCAGCAGCATGGTGGCTGACATCGGGGTATCCGGAGGGTCATCACGGCCTTCGATCGGGGCGAACCGCACGACGACGTCGGCGTGGGATTGCTGCGGACGGATGTAGGCGGCGGACTCGGCTGCCCGAGAGCTGAGTTCAGCCCGCACCTGCTCATACGAATAGTTTCGAGTTGTGGTGTCGCGTTGGATCTTCCAGCTCTCGCGCACATGTTCGGCCGGATCCAGGAACACCGTGATGTCGAAACAGGCGCGGGCCAGCTTGTTGTGCAGGGGCAACAAGCCCTCGACGATGACAAAGTCCCGGGGTTCGACAAGCTCGGGCCGGGTCAGCCGGCCGCTGGCGTGGTCGTAGACGGGTTTGAGGATGGGTTGACCGGTGGCCAGCAGTTGCAGGTGCTGGCCCAATATCTCCAGGTAGTTGCAGTCGGGATGCAACACCGTGAACGGCTTTGCGGCGCGTTCTTCCCGGTCGAACCGGTGATAGTCGTCGGTGGAGATCGACACACACCGTTGCGGCCCCAGCACTTCGACAAGCCCCGAGGCCACGGTGGTTTTCCCGGAGGCACTGTCTCCGGCGATCGCCAGGATCACCGGCCGTCGCCGTGCGGTACGAGTGGCACCGCGGAACCGGATCAGCTTGTCGGGCATCGGATCACCGCGACTCTATCGACGCCGGCCGAGGTTGTGTAGCGCTGCGTCGACAACGGCGGTGGTGGTCAGTCCGAGCTCCGCGGCCACCTGGGCACCCGGCCCGCTCGCGCCGAATCGGTCGATACCGATCACCGAGTCGCCGGGCCTGGCCAATGCTCGCCAGCCGATCGTCACCCCGGCCTCGATCCACACCATCGGAACCGCCGGCAGGTCGTGTGCACCGGTTTGCACCGCATCGTCGAGGCGGTCGCGCCACGGCACCGACACCACGTCGGCGGCAATGTCATGGGCGACGAGCTCGTCGGCGGCATCCAGTGCCAACGCGACCTCCGAACCGCTTGCGGCCAGCACCACGTCGGCGCGTCGATCGCCGGCTCGCACGGTGCGGGCGCCGACCCGGCCGATGTCACCGAGTCCGGCAGCGCCGAGAGCCGGCAGATCCTGTCGGGACAGCACCAGGGCAGTGGGACCGTCGAGATTGGCAGCCGCCAACTGCCAGGCCGTTGCGGTCTCGGCGGCGTCGGCCGGCCGCAACACGGTCAATCCCGGTATCAGCCGCAAGGATTCGATGTGTTCGATCGGCTGGTGGGTGGGGCCGTCCTCTCCGACATACACCGAGTCGTGGGTGAACACATAGATCACCGGCAGCTTCATCAGTGCCGAGAGGCGCAGCGCCGGCCGCAGGTAGTCGGCAAACACCAGGAACGTGCTGCCGAACGGGCGGAGACCGCCGTGGAGCGCGATCCCGTTCATCACCGCGGCCATGGCGTGCTCGCGGATGCCGAAGTGGATGGTGCGTCCGGCGTAGTCGCCGGGGCCGACGTCACCGCCGGGGATCGTGGTGTTGGTGGAGGCGGCGAGGTCGGCGGACCCTCCGACCAGACCCGGGTAGCCGGCAGCCAAGGTCGTCAAGGCCGCGCCGGATGCTTTGCGCGTAGCCATCTTCGGGCCGGACGCCAGCTCGTCCACCAGTGCGGCCAGCTCGTCCGGGCTGTCGAGCGCGGGCACGCCGGACAGCGGGAAATCAGCGGCGAGCGCGGGATTTTCGGCCTCCCAACGGTTGTGAGTGTCAGACCACCGGCGGTGTTCCTCGGCGCCCCGGGCGGCCACCACCGCGGCGGTTGCGCTCACGGCGACCGGCACATGGAAATGCTGATCGGGCCAGTCGAATCGGCGGCGCATCTCGGCGAGCGCATCCGGACCCAGGGGAGCGCCGTGAGCCTGTGGGGTGCCCGCCACCCCGGGGGCGCCGAAGCCGATCGTGGTGCGCACCCGCACCAAGGTCGGACGGCCGTCGGACTCGGCGGCGAGCCCCAACACCCGATCCAGTTCCGGAACATCGTTACCGTCGGCAACCGAGAGCACCCGCCACCCGTAGGCCGCGAACCGGGCCGCCACGTCATCGTTGCAGCTGCGAGTGGCCGGGCCGTCGATGGTGACGTTGTTGTCGTCGAAGAGCACCGTCAGCTTGTCGAGACCGAGTCGGCCGGCCAGCGACGCCGCTTCGTGGCTGATCCCTTCCATCAGGTCCCCGTCACCGGCCAGCACCCAGGTGCGGTGGTTCACCACAGTGTGGCCACCGATATTGCAGCGAGCGGCCAACATTCGCTCGGACAGTGCCATCCCCACGGCGTTGGCGATGCCCTGGCCCAGCGGACCCGTCGTCGTCTCCACGCCCGGGGTGTGACCGAATTCGGGGTGTCCGGGGGTGCGCGAGCCGAGCTGACGGAACCGGCGCAGCTCACTGGCGGGCAGGTCATAGCCGAACAGATGCAGCAGTGCGTACAGGAGCATGGAACCGTGACCGGCCGAGAGGACGAACCGGTCACGATCCGGCCAGTGCGGATCCGCCGGATCGTGACGCAGGTGCCGCGACCACAACGTCCAGGCGATGGCACTGGTACCCAGCGGCAGCCCGGGATGACCGCTGTTGGCCGCCTGCACACCGTCGGCGGCCAGAAAACGCAGGGTGGTGACGGCCAGCTGATCGAGATCATCGGAGTGCACGCCGATGGTGTCGGTGGCCTCAGGTGTTGTGGTCACTGCAGGACCAGCCTTTCGGTTGCGGCGTCACGGAGGGCGATGGTGCGTTGTGCCATGGTGTCGGAGCCGGTGAACAGCGCGGACCCGGCGCAGAACACGGTTGCGCCGGCGGCTGCGGCGCCGGAAATGGTGGAGGTGCTGATTCCGCCGTCGACTTCGAGTTCGATATCCAGTCCGCGGCAGTCGATCTCGGCGCGCGCGGCGGCGATCTTGGGTTCCATGCTCGCCAGGTAACGCTGGCCGCCGAAACCGGGGTTCACCGTCATCACCAGGAGGAGATCGGTGAGGTCGAGGACAGATTCGACGGCGGCAAGCGGGGTGGCGGGATTGAGCGCAACGCCGGCCCGGGCGCCGAGATCCCGGATGCGCCCCAGGGTGCGGTGCAGGTGCCGGCAGGCTTCGGCGTGCACGATCACGATCTCGCAGCCCGCCTCCACCCACCGCCCGAGCAGGGGATCCGGGTCGTCGACCATCAAGTGGGCCTCGAACCCGATGTCGACCAGATCGCGGGCGGCCGCGATTACGTCGGGACCGAACGTCAGATTCGGCACGAACCGGCCGTCCATCACATCCCACTGGATCCGGTCGATCCCGGCTGCCTCGATGGCTGTCACGTCACGGCCCAGATGGGCGAAGTCGGCGGGCAGCACCGAGGCCACCAGCGTCGGGGTCGAAGGCGTCATGGCCGAAGAATAGAAAGGGCGACGCAATGTTCTGCTCCCCGAGCCGGGGGAAATGGTGGGGGTAAATGGCGGGGCCCAAGAAGTACCCGCCGAAGATTTTGCGTGACGTGTTTTGGTGGCACCATTATCGTGAACCTATGACGGCGGCTGCAGTATCGACGATTCCCGTGCGGGTAGTTCTGGTTGATGATCACGAAATGGTGATCGAGGGGCTCAAGGCGATGCTCGCGGCTTTCAAGAATCGGGTTCGGGTGGTCGGTGACACCGTGGGGGCCGAGAATGCGCTTGCTGTCATCGACAGCCTCAAGCCGGACATCGTGTTGTGCGATGTCCGGATGCAGGGCGCCAGTGGGCTGGACCTGTGCCGCGCGATCCGGGAGCGCGACCCGGAGCGCAAGGTGATCCTGCTGTCGGTGTACGACGACGAGCAGTATCTGTTCCAGGCGCTGCGGGTCGGGGCGTCGGGATACCTGCTGAAAGGGATCAGCAGCGACGAACTGGTGCGTCAACTCGAGTACGTCCACGCCGGATCCACTGCCATCGACGCGGGTCTGGCCGCCCGGGCTGCCGATACCGCGGCTCGATTGCAGCGTGACGAGTTCTGGCCGGGAGCCCGCCACGGTCTGACCCAGCGGGAGAGCGAGATCTTGTCGTTTGTGGTCACCGGACTGTCGAACCGGGGCATAGCCAGCAAACTCGTGATCGGCGACGAGACGGTGAAGAGCCATTTGCGGTCCATCTATCGCAAGCTCGGTGTCAGTGACCGCACCGCAGCGGTGGCCACCGCCCTCCGAGAAGGGATCTACCAGTGACGGTGTCGGACGGATTGGCTGCGGATGTGGTCCACGGGCTGGTCGACGCGGATCGGGAGGTGGCCCTGCTGGTCGATATCGTCGCCGCCACCTCGAGCGGGCCGGGGGTGGAACCGTTGGCCGCGGCGGCGGCGCGGCTGATCACCTCAGCAACGGCCTCGGACATCTGTTTTGTGCACGTACTCGACGACACCGACCGGTCGCTGACCCTGGCAGGGGCAACACCGCCGTTCGACCAACAGGTCGGCAAGGTCCGGCTCCCGCTGGGGTCGGGTGTCTCCGGTTGGGTGGCCAGCCACCGGGAGCCGGTTGTCATCACCGACCACAAAGAGGACGACCCGCGGTATCTGCCGATTGAGGCATTGCGGGGAGCGGACTACACCTCGATGGCGTCGGTGCCGATCGAGACCGGGCCGGGAGGTCTGGTCGGTGTGCTCAACGTGCACACCGTGGCGCGCCGCGAGTTCAGCGATCGCGATATCGATCTGCTGCGGGTGATCGGCCGGTTGATTGCCGGCACACTGCATCAGGCCCGGCTGCACCGGCAGTTGTCCGCCCGCGAACGTGCCCACGAGAACTTTGCCGAGCAGGTGATTGCCGCGCAGGAGGCGGAGCGTCGCCGCTTGGCCGGCGATATCCACGACGGGATCTCCCAGCGACTGGTCAGCCTGACCTATCGGCTCGACGCGGCGGCGCGCGCGGTGGACGACCGCGAATCGGCGGAGGCCGCTGAACAGCTCGAGAAGGCCCGCGACCTGGTGGATCTGACGTTGGCGGAGGCGCGGTCGGCGATCAGCGGGTTGCGCCCGCCGGTGCTCGACGACCTCGGGCTGACCGGTGGTCTGGCCAGCTTGGCGTCGTCGATTCCGGAGATCGATCTGGACTTGGAGCTGGCCGAGGAACGTCTGCCCGAGCACCTCGAGGTGGCGTTGTATCGGATTGCGCAGGAGGGGTTGCAGAACGTCGTCAAGCATTCTCGGGCGATGCGGGCCGCGGTGCGGTTCACGGTCGCCGACGGGATGGCCCGGATCGAGGTGGCCGATGACGGCGTCGGATTCGATATGACGTCCGAGCGTGCCACCGGGGGCTACGGGATGTTGTCGATGACCGAGCGGGCGGAGTTGGTCGGCGGCCGGTTGACGGTGCGCTCACGCCCGGGCTCCGGCACCACGGTGACGGTGACGGTTCCGCTCGGC
>NZ_JBARXZ010000013.1:0-9201 GCF_049647605.1 Mycobacterium sp.
ACTGCACTCAGGGTCGTGCCGTTACCGGCACAGCCGCCCTGGCTGCAGTCTCGACGTCGTCGTGGAGCTTTTTCGGTCGTGCCGCCGGTCAGGCGCTGTTGACCCACTCGTCGGTGCCGTCACCGAAGAACTGGTGCTTCCAGACGGGCAGACGCGACTTCACGGTGTCGACCAGCAGCGCACAGGTCTCGAAGGCGGCACGGCGATGATCAGCGGCCACGGCGGCCACCAGGGCGGCGTCTCCGATGGCCAGCGGCCCGACCCGGTGGCTGGCGGCAATCGCACGCACCCCGACGGCTTGTTCGGCGATCTCGGCCAGTACTTCGGCCAGTGTCTGCTGCGCCAGCGGGTGCGCGGAGTACTCCAGCCGCAGCACCCGGTTTCCGCCGTCGTGGTCACGGACCACTCCGGCAAATCCGACCACCGCGCCGGCGGCGTCGTGGGCCACCAGCTGCTCGTGTTCGGTCAGCGAGATCGGCGCCTCACTGAGCGCGGCCCGCATCACCAGCGTCATCGTCGATGGTCCTCTCCGGCCAGCTGATCCAGTGCGTGATGTACGACGTCGGTGAGCACCGACAGCCCGTCGCGCACCCCGCCGGGTGAACCGGGCAGGTTGACCACCAAGGTGCGGCCGGCGACACCGCAGACTCCGCGGGACAACACCGCGGTCGGCACCTTGGGCAATCCGGACCGGCGGATGGCATCTGCCAGCCCGGGCACCTCGTAGTCGAGGACGGCGACGGTCTGTGCCGGTGTGGCGTCGGTGGGCGACAGACCGGTTCCCCCTGAGGTGATCACCAGGTCGACGCGCTTTTCGATGGCTGACCGCAACGCCTGCCCCACCGGATCACCGTCGGCGACAACATCGATACCGGGCTCTGGAAACCCTTGCTGGACAAGCCATTGCGAGATGATGGGGCCGCAACGGTCCTCGTACACACCCGAGGACGCCCGCGTCGAGGCGATCACCACCCGCGCGGTGCGCGACTCACTGGTCACGGTGCCAGCTGCCGGTGCGGCCGCCGACCTTGCTGAGCACCCGCACATCGTGGATGCTGGCGCCGGCGTCGACGGCTTTGATCATGTCGTACACGGTCAGTGCCGCGACGCTGACCGCCGTCAGCGATTCCATCTCCACACCGGTGCGGTCGGTGGTCTTCACGGTGGCGGTGATGTCGATACTCTCGGTTCCGACCTCGAACTCGATGTCCACCCCGGTCAGCGCCAGGTGATGACAGAGCGGGATCAGGTCGCTGGTGCGCTTGGCCGCCAGGATCCCGGCCACGCGTGCCGTGGCCAGCGCGTCGCCTTTGGGCAGCCCACCCGAGGAGATCAGGGCAACCACCTCGGCAGTGGTGCGCAGTGTTCCCGCCGCCACCGCGACACGTTTGGTCGCCGTCTTGTCCGAGACGTCGACCATGTGCGCCGCACCCTGTTCGTCGAGGTGCGACAGGGGGTTGGAACCAGCGCCGCGAACCACCGTTACCGGTTTACGACGGTGACCGGGTGGATGTAGGGCAGCTCCGATGCCGGCACCGGGAACACGATGTCACCGAACGGGGACAGTGATCCGGTGCGGTCAGAGACCAGCTCGCTCACGGCATGGTCGTCGGGTCCGACCTCCGGCCAGCCGTTGTCGACGTACTTGTTGTTGTCCGAGTTGTCAGCCACGACAGCCATTCTGTCAGGTGATGGATTGATGGCGCGCACCAGAACCTGTTTTACGCTGGTCAACGATGACCAAGCACACCCCGGGCGCGCCGCTGGCCGCCTGGCTGGCCGATCTGTCCGATGAGCGCCTCATCGGCCTCCTCGAGATGCGGCCCGATCTCGCCCAGCCGCCGCCGGGCAGTATCTCCGCGCTTGCCGCCCGCGCCCAGGCCCGGCAGTCGGTCAAGGCCGCCACCGATGAGCTGGATTTCCTGCGATTGGCGGTCCTCGATGCCCTGCTGGTGCTGCAAGCCGACTCTTCGCCGGTGCCGGTGACCAAACTGCTCGAACTCGTCGCGGACCGGGCACCTGAATCGGTGGTGATGGAGGCGCTCGACGATCTGCGCCACCGGGCACTGGCCTGGGGTGACGCGCAGGTGCGGGTGGCCACCGAGGCCGCCGCCGGCCTGCCCTGGTACACCGGCCAAGTCATCCTGGAGGATCCCGCCCGGACCTCGGCGCAGATTGCCGAACAGCTGGGCAAGCTCGACGAACCCCAACACGACCTGCTGAAACGCCTTCTCGAAGGCTCTCCGGTGGGCCGCACCCGCGATGCCGCCCCCGGCGCCCCCACCGACCGTCCGGTGCCGCGGCTGCTCGCGGCCGGCCTGTTGCGCCAGGTTGACGACGAGACCGTGATCCTGCCCCGCCAGGTAGGTCAGGTGATGCGCGGGGAGGAACCCGGACCGCTGCACCTGACCAGCCCCGAACCCACGGTGGCCACCGCCACGATCCGTGACGTCGACGCGGTGGCCGCCGGCGCGGTCATCGACATGATGCGTGATGTCGACGTGCTGTTCGACACGCTGGGCAGCACGCCGATCCCGGAACTGCGCAGCGGCGGGCTCGGGGTGCGCGACATGAAGCGGCTGAGCAAGCTCACCGGTATCGCCGAACCACGACTCGGGTTGATCCTCGAGGTGACGGCGGCATCGGGTCTGATCGCCAGCGGCATGCCCGACCCGGATCCCGGGGACGGCACCGGCCCTTACTGGGCGCCGACGGTTGCCGCCGACCGGTTCAGCGAGTTGCCGCTGGCGCAGCGTTGGCAGTTGCTCGCACAGACCTGGCTGGGGTTGCCGGCCCGGCCGAGCCTGATCGGCCACCGCGGGCCCGATGGCAAGCCCTATGCCGCGCTCTCTGATGCGCTGTACTCGACGGCGGCCCCGCTGGATCGACGGCTGCTGCTCGAGGTGTTGTCCGGGCTCCCCAAGGGCGCCGGGGTGGATGCGGCGTCGGCGTCGCAGGCGATGATCTGGCGACGCCCCCGCTGGTCGGTGCGGCTGCAACCCGAACCCGTGGGACACCTGTTGGAGGAGGCGCACGCGCTCGGGGTGCTGGGCCGTGGGGCCCTCACCACACCGACGCGGGTGCTGATCGACGAGGTTGGGGACAGCGCCGACCCGGCTGTCGCGGCGATGACGAAGGTGCTGCCACCGCCGATCGACCATTTCCTGGTGCAAGCCGATCTGACTGTGGTGGTGCCCGGCCCGCTGGAGCGGGATCTGGCCGACGAGCTGGCCGTGGTGGCGACTGTCGAGTCTGCGGGCGCTGCCATGGTGTACCGGGTCAGCGAACCGTCGATCCGGCGTGCGCTCGATGCCGGCCGTTCGGCCAGCGCATTGCACGCGTTTTTTGCCAAGCACTCCAGGACTCCGGTGCCGCAGGGGTTGACGTATCTGATCGACGACGTGGCCCGCCGCCACGGCCAGCTGCGAATCGGGATGGCGTCGTCGTTCATCCGGTGTGAGGATCCGGCGCTGCTCACGCAGGCCATGGCGCTGCCCGCAGCCGCGCAGTTGGAACTGCGCCTGGTGGCTCCGACGGTTGCGGTGTGCCAGGCCCCCATCTCCGATGTGCTGGCGGCGCTGCGCGCTGGGGGTCTGGCCCCGGCGGCCGAGGATTCCTCGGGCGCGATCGTGGACCTGCGCTCCCACGGTGCGCGGGTGCCGACGCCGGCACAGCGCCGCTTCTTCCGTCCCTTGCCGAGCTCACCGAACCGGGACACCCTGGGGGCGGTGGTTTCGGTGCTGCGCAAGGTGGTGGCGCTACCGGTGCCCGGCTCGGGCAGCGACCGGGTCGATCCGGCCCGTGCCATGTCGCTGCTCCAGCAGGCGGCGTACCAGCAGGCGTCCGTCGTCATCGGTTACATCGATCCGGCCGGGGTGGCCACCCAGCGAGTGGTCGCTCCGGTCTCGGTGCGCGGGGGCCAGTTGATGGCCTTTGACCCGGCCTCGGGCCGGGTCCGGGACTTCGCCATTCACCGCGTCACATCGGTGATGTCGGTCGAAGACTGATAATGAAGGGATGACTGCGCGCCACCGGCTGCGTTGATCAGGGGGCAGCCCCGGCTGGTGAGGGGCAACAAGCGATGAACAGGAATAGCGCCGATGACTGACGGACCGCTGATCGTCCAATCCGACAAGACCGTGCTGCTCGAGGTCGATCACGAGCAGGCCGGCGAGGCGCGCGCCGCCCTTGCCCCGTTTGCCGAACTGGAGCGCGCACCCGAACACATCCACACCTACCGGATCACCCCACTGGCGCTGTGGAACGCCCGGGCGGCGGGCCATGACGCCGAGCAGGTGGTCGACGCGCTGGTGAGCTTCTCGCGGTATGCGGTGCCGCAGCCGCTGCTGGTCGACATCGTCGACACCATGGCCCGCTACGGCCGGCTGCAGCTGGTCAAGAGCCCGGTGCATGGCCTGGTGCTGGTGAGCCTGGATCGGGCGGTGCTCGAGGAGGTGCTGCGCAACAAGAAGATCGCCCCGATGCTGGGGGCACGTATCGATGCCGACACCGTGATCGTGCATCCCAGTGAGCGCGGCCACATCAAGCAGGTGCTGCTGAAGATCGGCTGGCCGGCTGAGGATCTGGCCGGCTACGTCAATGGGGAGGCGCACCCGATCACGCTGGCCCAGGACGGCTGGCACCTGCGCGACTATCAGGAGATGGCCGTCGACTCCTTCTGGGCCGGCGGCTCGGGCGTGGTGGTACTGCCGTGTGGTGCGGGCAAGACGCTGGTGGGTGCGGCGGCAATGGCCAAGGCCGGGGCCACCACGCTCATCCTGGTCACCAACACCGTCGCCGGCCGACAGTGGAAGCGGGAGTTGATCGCCCGCACCTCGCTCACCGAGGAGGAGATCGGCGAGTACTCCGGGGAGCGCAAGGAGATCCGCCCGGTCACGATCGCGACGTACCAGGTGATCACCCGGCGCACCAAGGGTGAGTACAAGCATCTCGAGCTGTTCGACAGCCGCGACTGGGGCCTGATCGTCTATGACGAGGTGCATCTGCTGCCCGCACCGGTCTTCCGGATGACCGCCGATCTGCAGTCACGGCGCCGGCTCGGTCTGACCGCCACCTTGATCCGGGAGGACGGCCGTGAAGGCGACGTGTTCTCGCTGATCGGGCCCAAACGCTATGACGCGCCGTGGAAGGACATCGAGGCGCAGGGCTGGATCGCACCCGCCGAATGCATCGAGGTCCGGGTGACCATGACCGAGAACGAGCGCATGCTCTATGCCGTCGCAGAGCCCGAGGAACGCTACAAACTCTGCGCCACAGCACATTCCAAGATCGCAGTGATCAAGTCGATCCTGGAACGGCACCCGAGTGAGCCGACGCTGGTGATCGGCGCCTATCTGGACCAGCTCGACGAACTGGGGGCCGAATTGGACGCCCCGGTGATCCAGGGGTCCACCAAGAACGCCGAACGCGAAGTGCTTTTTGATCAGTTCCGGCGCGGCGAGATCCGCACCTTGGTGGTGTCCAAGGTTGCCAACTTCTCCATAGACCTGCCGGAAGCCTCTGTGGCAGTGCAGGTTTCGGGAACCTTTGGTTCTCGCCAAGAGGAGGCCCAGCGGCTGGGGCGGCTACTGCGCCCCAAGGCCGACGGTGGCGGTGCGGTGTTCTACAGCGTGGTCGCCCGCGACAGTCTCGACGCCGAGTACGCCGCGCATCGCCAGCGTTTCCTGGCCGAGCAGGGCTACGGGTATGTGATCAAAGACGCCGACGACCTGTTGGGCCCGGCGATCTGAGGCATTCCGGGACCGTCCCGAGCTACTGCAGTGCCGGGATGACCTCACGTTCGAAAAGCTCGATGCCGGAGCGGTCGTAGGCAGCTTCGGGGAAGTAGCAGATCACGTATTCGCAGCCCAGGCCGCGCAACCGCTGCAGCGCTTCCACCACCTGCTCGACGGTCCCGGCACCCGAACCGGGGCCGCTCATCGACGAGATCATCGCGTCGGCGGCGTCGTCACCGGCGACTCCGCTGAGCCGGGAGCGGACTCGCTCGAATCGGTCCTTCACGTCGGCCTCGGAGGTTCCGATCACCACGTTGACGTTGGAAGAGCGGACGATGGCATCGAAATCGGTGCCGACCTCTTGGCAGTGCTTGGCCAGGATTTCGGACTTGTCGGCGAAGACGTCTGGAGCGGAGGCGAAGTTGGTGTACTGGGCGTACTGCGCCGCGATCCGCAGCGTCACCTTCTCGCCGCCGCCGGCGATCCACAGGGGAATTCCGTCGGCCTGCAGCGGCTTGGGCGCCACGATCGCCCCGTCGACCTGATAGTGCTTGCCCTCGAAGCTGACCACTCCGTCGCGCCAGGCGTCGCGCATGATCTGCACGCCTTCATCCAGGCGCGCCAGGCGCACCCCGGCCGATGGGAAGCCGTAACCGTATGCGCGCCACTCGTGTTCGTACCAGCCACCGCCGATCCCCATTTGCACGCGCCCGCCGGAGATGATGTCTGCGGTGGCGGCGACTTTGGCCAGGTAGACCGGGTTGCGATAGCTCAACGCGGTGCACATCTGGCCGAGCTTGATCCGTGAGGTGGTGGCGGCGTAAGCCGACATCAGCGACCACGCCTCGTGGGTGGCCTCACCGGTGGGTATCGGCACCGTGTGGAAGTGGTCGTAGACCCATAGCGAGTCCCAGGATTCGCCACGATCAGCGTAGGTGGCGAGCTCGCTCATCACCGCCCACTGCTCTGCGGGGTCGATTCCGACCAGATCCAGACGCCAGCCTTGCGGGATGAACAATCCGAAGCGCATGGCACCCGACTCTAGTCCGGTGGCCGGGGAGGGCAAGGAGGGCGGGCGCTACAGGCCGAGAGCGGCCAGTCCGCCGGTGACCGCCGCGACCCGGAGTGCACCACCGGGTACGTCGGGGAATTGCAGGCAGCAGTCCTGTAGTCCACCGAAGGCGATCGTCCCGCGCACCGACTGTTCGAGAGTCTGGTCCGCGCCGAAAACCTGTTGGGTCAGTCGCTCACGCCAGGCGAGCATGCTGTCGATGAGGCCGAGATCGGCCAGCGTACTCAGCTCGGCGACCATCAATAGCAGGTCGGCGCGAAAGGTGTAGAAGTAGTCGAAGTAGCGTTCGAGGATTTCTTGCGGCGTCAGCTCCGGATCCGCCTCACAGTCGCGGACCATTTGCTCTCCCCCGTCGATCAGGGGTTCGACGATGCTGCGCACCAGGTCTTCGCGTGACGTGAAGTGGTAGTACAGCGCGGGTTTGGTGATGCCGAGTCCCGCCGCGATGTCCTGCAGGCTGGTGCGCTGCACTCCTTTCACCGCGAAGAGCTCGCGCGCGACGTCCTGGATGCGCCGGCGGGTGTCTGAACGGGGCGAACTCACGTACCCACCCTAACTGACCAATCGTTAAGTAAACTGCTCCACGTAGCTTACCGACCGTTAAGTAAGGAGCGATTCATGCGTGTTTTGATCTCGGGAGCGAGCATCGCCGGCCCGGTGTTGGCGTACTGGCTGAACCGTCGCGGATTCGACGTCACGGTGGTGGAGCGGGCGCCGGCATTACGCAAGACCGGCGGCCACGCCATCGACCTGGTGGGGCCGGCGATGGATATCGCTGCGCAGATGGGCGTCGCGGACCGGGTCCGCGACCACGCCACCGGGACCGAGCGGCTGGTCGTGTATCGCGCCGGCGCGGCTCGCCCGGCCCACATCGACTACCAGAAAGTGGTCGCCACCATGTCCGAGCGACACGTCGAGATCATGCGTGACGATCTCAGCGAGATCTTCTACGACGCCGGCCGTGTGGGTGTCGAATACCTCTTCGGCGACCACATCACCGCTATCGACGACGACGGCCAGGTGAGTTTTGCCCACGCCGCCGCGCGCCGATTCGACATCGTGGTCGGCGCCGACGGTCTGCACTCCGGAGTCCGCCGCCTCACCTTCGGCGACGAGGCCGGCCACACCGAGTTCCTCGGCGCCTACCTGTCAGTGGCGTCCTTGCCAAAAAGCCTTGCCAGAGAGGGAGAGTCGACGGTTTATGCGGATGTCGGCCGGACCGCGATGATCTACACCGCCGATCATCTCGACGATGCGCGGGCGGTCTTCCTGTTCCGTCCGGATGGGCCGACCGAGTATGACCACCGCGACGACGCCGCACACCGGCAGCTGCTGCGCCGGCAATTCTCCGGGATGGCGCCACAGGTCGACCAGTGGCTGGGTGAGGTGGATGGCGCCTCCACGTTCTACTTCGACGCCATCACACAGCTGCAGCTGTCCAGTTGGTCGCGCGGGCGGGTGACCCTGGTCGGCGATGCCGGGTACTGCCCCGGCCCCGCCGTCGGCGGCAGCACCAGCCTCGCGGTGATCGGCGCCTACGTCCTGGCCGGCGAGCTGGAGCGGGCGGGCGGTGACCACACCGCAGCGTTTTCCGCCTACGAGCAGGTGATGCGGCCGGCGGTCCTCGGTGCCCGCGCGCTGGCGAAGGGTGTGGCCAAGGGGATCCTGCCGTCATCGCGACTGGGCGTCCAGGCTCTCATCGTGGCGGGCCGGCTGATCTCGGCGCTGCCCACCGCGGTGACATCGCGGGTGGTCGGGTTCAACGACAACGGCATCCGGATCTACGACAAGATCAGTGTCCCCGACTACGCCGATCCGGTTGGGCTGCGTGGCTAACCTGGGTAGATGGCCCTTTCCAAGGATGAACGCGAGCAGTTCCTGGCAGAACCTCACATCGCGGCGCTATCGGTGTTCGCCGGTGACAACCGCGGGCCGTTGACGGTCCCGATCTGGTATCAGTACTCCCCCGGCGGTGAGCCATGGGTGCTCACCGGTGCGGGGTCCCGGAAAGCCCGGCTGATCGAGGCGACGGGGTTCTTCTCGTTGATGGTCGAACGACTCGAACCCACCGTCCGCTACGTCGCGGTCGACGGTGCGGTCAGCCGGATCGAACCCGGCACCGACGCCCAGATGGAGGAACTAGCCCACCGCTACCTCGACGACACGGCAGCCAAGGGGTATCTGGAGTTCGCGAAAGCCAATTTCGGCGATCACGTTGCGATCTTCCTGCAACCGCAGCACTGGGCGTCTGCCGACATGGGCAGCTTCTAGTGGTGTGTCACGCAAATAGCTAACTGCATGTTCGGTATTCTTCGTGGGTGAGCGCATCACCAGCAGCGGCCCTGTCGATGACGGCGGCCGAGCGTGAGACTTTGGAGACGCTGGAGCGGTCGC
>NZ_JBARXZ010000014.1:0-19592 GCF_049647605.1 Mycobacterium sp.
CGGCAAGCTTGCGACCGGCGTCGCCGACTGCCGACGCCACCGCGGCGGCATGCTCACGCGCCTCGATCGCACGTTGCGCCCTGGCCCGCGCCTCACGTTCGGCCGTAGCGGCGCGTCGCAGTGAATCCGCCTGCCCTCGAACAGCATTGGCCCGTTCCTCGGCGGTGCGCAACGCGAGGCGAGCCTCCACCTCGGCGGCGCGCACCATCTCGACCACCGCGGTCAACCGATCCCGGTCGGCGGGCTCGTCGGACTCGGCCGTGGGCACGTCTTCGGCGTTGTGCAACCGCTCCTCGAGCTCGGCGAGCTCGGCCACGGTCTGCTCGCGACTGGCCTCGAGTTCGTCGCGCTGCCCGATCTGCCGACGCCAGTCGTTGTCGGCGTTGCGGGCCTCCACACCGAGTCGCCCCAGCTGTTCATAGATCGACGAGATCGCCGCGTCTGATTCGTTGAGCGCGGCCAAGGCCTGCTCGGCGGAGTCCTGGCGGGCCTTCTGCTCGGCGGCGGCACCGGCCAGTGCCGCACTCAGCTCTTCGACTTGCGTTTCGGCAGTGGCCAATTCAGCGCGCGCCTTGTCGATTTCGCCGGCGATCTCCAGGGTGCTGGGCTTACGGTCGGAGCCACCGGTGACCCAGCCGGGACCCACCAGATCGCCGTCGAGGGTCACTGCCCGCACGTCGGCGCGTCGCGAAACGACCTCCAGCGCGGCGGCGAGGTCACCGACCACCACCACCCCGGCCAGCAGCACACTCACCACGCCGCGCATCCGCGCAGGTGCCTCCACCAGCTCCATCGCCCACTGCGCACCGGCGGGAATCTCACCGTTGATCCGGGTGGGAGGTTCCGGCCAGTCACCGAGCACGATCGACGCCCGGCCGCCGTCGGCCTCTTTGAGCGCCGCGACGGCCGAGGATGCCGCGGCAAAATCGTCGGCCGCCAGCGCATCGGCGGCCGAGCCGAGCACCGCCGCCACCGCCACCTCGTAGCCGGCATTCACCTTCAGCAGCGTGGCGACAGCACCGAATATCCCTGCATCACCGTGATTTTCGACAAGCCAGGCAGCGCCGTCACGTCGCTCCAGGCCCATGGTGAGCGCATCGATCCTGGCGCGCAGCGAGATGACCTGACGTTCAGCGGCGCGCTCGGCGGCCTGCAGCTCGGCCACCCGCTCATCGGCCAGCCGTAGTGCGGCGACCGTGCGGTCATGATGATCGTCGAGACCGGCTTCGCTTTCGTCGAGCTCGCCGACGCGGCCCTGCACCGTCTCGAATTCGGCTTGGGCGCTTTCGGCGCGCTGCCCAGACTCCTCGATCCCCTCCGACAACCGGGCGATCCGGTCATCGGTGGATTCCACCCGGGCCCGCATGGTCTCGACCTGCCCGGCCAACCGGGCCAGGCCTTCGCGGCGATCAGCTTCGGCGCGCACGGCTGCCAGATGCGCCCGCTCGGCGTCGGCGGCGTCGCGTTCGGCCTCACCGAGTTCCTCCCGCGCAGCCTCCAGCCGGGCGCGAGTTTCGGCGAGCTCGGCGAGCAGCTGCTGCTCCAGCTCAGCCACCTCGTCGGCTTCGGCCTCGAGTTCCTCGGGGTCACGGCCACCGCTGTGCACCGGCTCGGCTTCCAACAGCTGGGTGCGCTCCCGGGCGATCCGTACCGTCGCGCTGACCCGCTCGGCGAGCGCGGAGAGCCGGAACCAGGTCTGCTGGGCGCGTTCGGCCCGCTCGGTCAGGGTGGCGACCGCCGTTTCGTGATCCGTGAGCTCATCGGCGGCCACAGCCAGCCGTTCCACGGACTCCTCGTGTTCTTTGCGCAACGCGGCTTCGGTGCCGCCGACGCCCTCGAACTCGACTTGGCGTTTCACGAGATCATCGGCGGCCAATCGCAGGCGTGCGTCCCGCAGATCAGCCTGGATGGTCTGGGCGCGGCGGGCCATCTCGGCCTGGCGGCCCAGGGGTTTGAGCTGGCGGCGCAGCTCGGTGGTCAGGTCGGTGAGCCGGGCCAGGTTGGCGGCCATCGCGTCGAGCTTGCGGACCGCTTTTTCCTTGCGTTTGCGGTGCTTGAGCACACCGGCGGCCTCTTCGATGAAGGCCCGCCGATCTTCCGGCCGTGATTCCAGGATCTGCGAGAGCCGGCCCTGCCCGACGATGACGTGCATCTCCCGGCCGATCCCGGAGTCGCTCAGCAGCTCCTGGACATCCATCAGCCGGCAGCTGCTGCCGTTGATCTCGTACTCCCCGGCGCCGTCGCGGAACATCCGGCGGGTGATCGACACCTCGGAGTACTCGATGGGCAGCGCGTTGTCGGAGTTGTCGATCGTCAGCGTCACCTCGGCGCGCCCCAGCGGCGCCCGGGTGGACGTGCCGGCGAAGATGACGTCCTCCATCTTGCCGCCACGCAACGTCTTGGCACCCTGTTCGCCCATCACCCAGGTCAGGGCATCGACAACGTTGGACTTGCCGGAGCCGTTGGGGCCGACCACACAGGTGATTCCGGGTTCCAAACGCAGAGTCGTAGGCGACGCGAAGGACTTGAAGCCCTTCAACGTCAGACTCTTGAGGTGCATGGCGTGCCAGCGTACCGCTAGTCCGGTCGACGAGAGGTCGACGAGCCGGCGTGGGGGTACCCCCAGCGAAGCAAGGGGGCGCACGGGCCGGGGCGGGAGGGCCGGACTACAAAGGGACTAGCGCTCGTTGAATCCCCGGATCTGCTCCCCCGGTGCCGACCAATCGGCGATCACCTTGTCCACCCGGCCTGGTGTGGTGTCGCCGCGCAGCAACTCGAGCAACCGCTCACCGGCCGCCCGTGGGCCTTGCGCCACCACCAGCACCCGGCCGTCAGCCTGGTTGCTGGCATACCCGGTCAATCCGAGTTCGAGCGCCCGCGACCGGGTCCACCAGCGGAAACCCACCCCCTGAACGTGCCCGTGAACCCAGGCGGTCAGCCGGGCCGGATCGTCGGGGGTGCCCGTCATGACCGGCCGTCGGCGATGTCGAAGCTGACCTCGGTGCCCGATTTCAGGGTCCGGCCCACCGTGCACACCTGATCGATGGCGCGTTCGACGACGGTGCGCACCCGCTGCACCTCTGCTTCGGTGAGCCCGGACAGGTCGATCTCCAGGGTCTCCTGGAGCAGCGGGTAACGCTCCTGCTCACGGTCCGGCGGTCCGGAGACGCGCACGGTGGCCTGGTAGTTGTCCCCGAGGCGGCGCGCCAACGGCTGGTCGCTGGCCATCCCGCTGCACGCCGCCAGGGCGATCTTCAGCAGTTCGCCCGGGGTGAAGACACCCTCGACGTCCTCGGAGCCGACAGCCACCTCCGCGCCCCGCGAGCTCTTGCCCGTGTAGCGCCGCGTCCCGGTCCGTTCAACCCACAGTTCCGTCATCGTGTCCTTCCTGTAGGCCCAAACTCACATTTGGGCGCCGATGTGCGAGTGCGATCCGCCATTACGCCGGTCTCGGCGGCCGCAAGCTCGACGACTCGTTCAACCGCGCGGTCGCGGCTGGCATTTCGGGCAGTAGAACGACGACCGGTTCATGAACTTCTCCCGGCGCATCACCGCCCCACAGCGATGGCACGGCTCGCCCTCGCGGCCGTAGGCGTCCAGCGACCGGTCGAAGTATCCGGATTCACCGTTGACGTTGACGTACAACGAATCGAACGACGTCCCGCCCTGATCCAGCGCCTGGCGCATGACATCGCCGGCCTGGTCGAGGATGCGCGCCAGCGCCGGCTTGCTCAGCGTCTCGGCCAGCCGCACCCCGTTGACCTTGGCCCGCCACAGCGCTTCATCCGCGTAGATGTTGCCGATACCCGACACCACCGCCTGGTTGAGCAGCTGCCGCTTGATCTCGGAGTGCTTGCCGGCCAATACCTTGACCACCGCGCCGCGGTCGAAGAGCGGATCAAGTGGGTCACGGGCGATGTGCGCCACCGGCTCGGGAACCTCGCTGCCGTCGACGGTGACCAGCTCGGCGAGCATCCAGCCACCGAAGGTCCGCTGATCGACGAAGCTGAGCGCGGTGCCGTCATCCAGCAGCGCACCGATCCGCAGATGCTCGGGACGGGCCTTGTTCTCCTGGATGGTGCCCAACAGCATCTGCCCGCTCATCCCCAGGTGCACCACCAGCGCTTCGCCGCTGCTGAGAGTCAGCCACAGGTACTTGCCTCGCCTGCCGGTACCGGTGATGGTGTTGTCCAGCAGTCGGGCGGTCAGATCTGCCGGACCGGCTTCGTGCCGCCGGACCGCACGCAGATGGTGCACCCGCACCGCGGTGATCGTCCGGCCGGCGAGGTGCGTCTGCAGCCCGCGGCGGACAACTTCGACCTCGGGAAGTTCAGGCATGGCGCCGCACAACCGTGGTCATGCCGGCACCGTCACGCTTCAAGATCGACAAGGGCCTTCCACGCCATGGCCGCAGCTTTCTGCTCGGCTTCCTTCTTCGACCGGCCGACGCCGGTTCCCCGTTCGATCTCCTTGACGATGACATACGCCGTGAACTGCTTGTCGTGATCGGGCCCGATGGACGTCACCGAATAGCTCGGCGAACCCAACCCTTGTGCCGCACAAAGCTCTTGGAGGCTCGTTTTCCAGTCGAGACCGGCACCCAGCGTCGGGGCCGTGTCCAGCAGATTCCCGAAGAGACGCAGAATCACCTTGCGCGCGGTGTCGATACCGTGCTCGAGGTACACCGCACCCAGCAGCGACTCCATACCGTCGGCCAGGATGCTGGATTTGTCGGCACCACCGGTGTTCATCTCACCCCGGCCCAGCAGCAGGTAGGAGCCCAGCCCGTCGGAGGTGAGCCCTCGAGCCACCTCGGCGAGCGCCTGTGTGTTGACGATGCTGGCGCGCAGTTTGGCCAGGTCGCCCTCGGTGCGGTCCGGGTGACGGTGGTACAGCTCGTCGGTCACCGTCAGGCCGAGCACCGCATCGCCGAGGAACTCCAGCCGCTCGTTGGTGGGCAGGCCACCGTGTTCATAGGCGTAGCTGCGGTGGGTCAGGGCCAGTGTCAGCAGGTCGGCGCCGAGGTCGACGCCCATCGCGTCGATCAACGGTTGCCGGTGGTCCTGTTCTGTCACTGCCGAACCTCGGGATCTGCCGATGGATTCTCCGGTAACAAGCCGGCCAGCTTCGCCCAGCGCGGGTCGATCACATCGTGGTGGTGGTCCGGCTCGGCGGTAGCCAGCGGGACACCACAGCTCTGGCAGAGTCCGGGGCAGTCGGGACGGCAAACCGGCGAGAGCGGCAGCTGCAGCACCACGGCATCGACAATCGACTGTTCGAGGTCGACGATGTCATCGATGACGTGTCCGATCTCGTCTTCCTCGGTGGTCGCCTCGGTGGTGCTCTCCGGATAGGCGAACAGTTCGGTCAATTCGATCGTGATGGTGTCGGAAAAGGGCGACAGGCACCGGGCGCATTCGCCGTCGGTCGGGGCGGTGACGGTGCCCGTGACGAGCACGCCTTCAGAGACCGACTGAAGATTCAGGTCCAGCTCAACCGGTGTCCCCTGACTGATCGCCAGCATGTCCACCCCGATACGCGACGGGCTGGGCACAGTTTCGGCGACGGCAAGCATGGAGCCGGGACGGCGGCCCAGCCGTGCGACGTCGAGGGCCAGGCCCGAGGGGATGCGCCGATGGGCCGAAGTTCTCTTGGGGGCCGCAGTCTTGTTGGGGGCCGCAGTTTTGGATGCAGCCTTGCTGGACGCCGCTTTTTTGAACACCGACATATCCAGAATTCTACGGCGCGCCGCCGCCCGGCTTGCCGGAGTGCGCTCGGTCAGCGCTGCGCGTAGTCGTGGGTGCCGGCGGCGGTCCGCAACTGGTGCCGGCCGCGCCCCACCGAGCGCAGGGTCCCATTGAGGTAATCCTCGAACTCGGCGAGTTTGCTGTCGACGTAGATATCGCACTCGCCGCGCAACCGGTCGGCCTCGGCGTGCGCGGCATCGATCAGGCGCTGCGACTCGGCCTGAGCGGACTGCACCACCTCGGTCTGCGAGACCAGTCGCTGCTGCTCCTTGATGCCTTCCTGGACGGCCTTCTCATAGGAGATGTTGCCGCTCTCGACCAGCCGGTCGGCCTCGGCTTTGGCCCGTCCGACCGCGGTCTCGTAGTCACGCTTGGCGTTGGCTGCCAGCCGGCTCGCCTCTTCACGGGCCTCGCCGACCATGCGCTCGCAGTGCTGGCGGGCCTCGATGACCATCCGGTCGGCTTGCGATTTGGCATCGGCCAGCAGCCGGTCGGCCTCGCCCCGGGAGTGCCCGAGGGTCGATTCGGCCTCCGCGGTCGCCGAAGCGACCATGCCGTCGGCGTGTTGTTTGGCGTCGCGGAGCATCCCGTCGCGCGCATCCAACACATCCTGGGCGTCGTCGAGTTCGCCAGGGATCGCGTCTTTGATGTCGTCGATGAGCTCCAGCACGTCGCCCCGCGGGACGACGCAGCCGGCCGTCATCGGAACGCCACGCGCCTCTTCGACGATGGCACCCAGCTCGTCGAGCGCTTCAAATACTCGGTACACGGCGCATCCTCCAGGCCTCGATGTTGTTACAAGTGTGCCTGGTGTTGCGCCTGTGACTGCGCTGTTCGGACCGGTGTGTCGCTATTTTCGGCCGAACCCCGCACACCTGCCGCACATTATGTCAGCCTCGCAGCTTGTCGCGCACCCGCGCGTTCACCGGATCGGGAAGCAGATCACTGACGTCACCGCCCAGCGAGGCGACCTCCTTTGCCAACGAGGACGACACAAACGAGTACTGCGGTGCCGTCGCCACGAAGAACGTGTCGACCCCCGCGACATGGCGGTTCATCTGCGCCATCTGCAACTCGTACTCGAAGTCGGTACCGGTGCGCAGCCCCTTCACGATGGCGGTCAATCCGCGCGCCTTCACAAAATCGACAACCAGCCCCTGCCCCGACTCGACCCGCAGGTTCGGCAGATGGGTCGTCGACTCCTCGATCAGAGCAATCCGCTCCTCGAGGGTGAACATGCCCTTCTTGTTCGGATTGACCAACACCGCGACGACGACCTCGTCGAACTGTGCTGCGGCACGTTCGAACACATCGAGGTGCCCGAAGGTGACGGGATCGAAGGAACCTGGGCAGACGGCGCCACTCATGGCACCCGACGCTAGCAGGAGGTATCGCCGTCGACGCGTTCAGCCATCTCCACCCGGGTATCGCCGTATCCGCGGTCGCGCCACGCCACCCAACCGGGCGGCCACGCCAGTGGCGCACTGCCACTGGGCCTTTCCACCACCATCACGGTTCCGGTTGCCGCCCAGCCCTTTTCGGTCAGCAGACCGACCACTTTCTCCAGCTCGGCAGTACTGAGCTCGTAGGGCGGATCCGCAAAAACCAGCTCCACGGACCTCCCGGCTCCCCCGCCGAGCACCGCCTCGACAGAACCGCGACGTACCGCAGCACCCGACAACCCGAGCGCGGTGATGTTCTGGGTGATCACCGCGGCGGCACGCTGATCACTCTCGACGAACAGGGCACTGGCCGCACCGCGGGACAACGCTTCCAGCCCCAGCGCACCCGAGCCCGCGTACAGGTCCAAAACCGCCACACCGTCGAAGTCGATCCGGGCGGCGAGCACGTTGAACATCGACTCGCGCACCCGATCCGTGGTCGGCCGCGTCCCGCGCGGGGGCACCACCAACCGCCGGCCCCCAGCTGTCCCGGCGATGATGCGGGTCAGTTGACGACCACCAGGAGATCGCCGCCCTCAACTTGCGCGGTGGCCGACACGGCGATGCGCTCGACGGTGCCGGAGTTGGGCGCGGTGATGGCGGCCTCCATCTTCATGGCCTCGATGGTGGCTATGGTCTGCCCGGCCTCGATGGCGTCACCGGCGGCGACGGTGACGGTGACAACGCCGGCAAACGGGGCGGCCACATGGGCGGAGTTGGCCCGGTCGGCCTTCTCCGCGGTGGGGACCTCGGAGGCGATGTTGCGGTCACGAACGACGACGGGACGAAGCTGTCCGTTCATGATGCACATGACGGTACGCATCCCGCGCTCGTCGGCATCGGAGATGGCTTCGAGGCCGATCAGCAGCTCCACCCCCTTCTCCAGTTGCACCCGGTGTTCGTCACCGTGACGCAGCCCGTAGAAGAACTGGTTGGCCGACAACTGCGAGGTGTCGCCGTATTGGTCGCGGTGGGCTTCGAATTCCTTGGTGGGCCCGGGGAACAGCAGCCGGTTCAGCGTGGCTTGACGTTTCGGTCCCGGCTGAGCCAGCACCGCCTCGTCCTCATTCGACAACGCCACCTCGGGTTTGGCCTCACCCCGGCCTTCGAGCGCCCTCGACCGCAGTGGTTCCGGCCAGCCTCCGGCGGGATCGCCGAGCTCGCCCCGCAAGAACCCGACCACGCTGTCGGGGATGTCGTATTTGGCTGGGTCCGAGGCGAACTCGTCAGCCGACACACCCGCACCGACGAGTGCCAACGCCAGGTCACCGACAACTTTGGAGCTGGGGGTGACCTTGATCAGGCGGCCCAGCAGCCGGTCGGCGGCCGCGTAGTTGGCCTCGATGGTTTCGAAGCGGTCTCCGAAGCCGAGCGCGATGGCCTGCTGGCGCAGGTTGGAGAGTTGCCCGCCCGGGATCTCGTGGGTGTAGACGCGCCCGGTCGGAGCGGGTAACCCACTTTCGAAGGGGGCGTACACCTTGCGCAACGCCTCCCAGTACGGCTCCAACTCGCACACCGCACCCAGGTTCAGACCGGTATCGAACTCGGTGTGCGCCGTGGCGGCCACGATCGAGGACAACGCCGGCTGGCTTGTGGTGCCCGCCAACGGCGCGGCCGCACCGTCCACCGCATCGGCACCGGCCTGCCACGCCGCCAGGTAGGTGGCCAGCTGACCGCCGGGGGTGTCGTGGGTGTGCACATGCACCGGCAGGTCGAACCGTGATTTCAGCGCCGACACCAGGGTCGCGGCAGCCGGGGCCCGCAACAGTCCGGCCATGTCCTTGATCGCCAAGACGTGAGCGCCGGCGTCGACGATCTGCTCGGCCAGCCGCAGATAGTAGTCCAGCGTGTAGAGCTGTTCGGCCGGGTCGGACAGGTCACCGGTGTAGGACATCGCGACTTCGGCGACCGCGGTGTTGGTGGCGCGCACCGCGTCGATCGCCGGACGCATCGAATCAATGTTGTTGAGAGCGTCGAAGATTCGGAAGATGTCCACCCCTACCGCGGTGGCCTCATCCACAAATGCGGAGGTGACGATCTCCGGGTACGGCGTGTAGCCGACGGTGTTGCGGCCGCGGAGCAGCATCTGCAGACAGATGTTCGGCAGGGCTTCCCGGAGCGCGGCCAGCCGCTCCCACGGGTCCTCTTTGAGGAAGCGCAGGGCAACGTCGTAGGTGGCCCCGCCCCAACACTCCACCGACAGCAGCTGCGGCATCGTCCGCGCGACATACGGTGCCACCCTCAGCAGCCCGGTGGAACGCAGCCGGGTCGCCAGCAGCGACTGGTGCGCGTCGCGGAACGTCGTATCGGTCACGCCCAGCGCCGGAGAATCCTTGAGCCACTGAGCAAATCCCTGCGGGCCCAACTCGACCAGCTTCTGCTTCGACCCGGCCGGCGGGGCGATTGTCAGGTCGAGGTCGGGCAACTTGTCATGCGGATACACCTTCGACGGGCGGTCTCCGTGTGGCCGATTGACCGTCACATCAGCCAGGTAGTTCAGGATCTTGGTGCCGCGATCGGCCGACGAACGCGCGGTCAACAGCTCCGGTCGCTCGTCGATGAACGAGGTGGTGACGCGGCCGGCCACAAAATCCGGGTCGTCGAGCACTGCCTGCAGGAACGGGATGTTGGTCGACACGCCCCGGATCCGGAACTCCGCCACCGCCCGGCGAGCACGACGGATCGCGGTCCCGAAATCACGGCCCCGGCACGTCAACTTCACCAGCATCGAATCGAAATGGGCACTGACCTCGGCGCCCAACAGCGTGCCGCCGTCGAGCCGGATACCGGCACCACCGGGTGACCGGTAGGCAGCGATCCGGCCAGTGTCCGGGCGGAATCCGTTGGCCGGGTCTTCGGTGGTGATGCGGCACTGCAACGCGGCGCCATGGGCCACGATGGTCTCCTGCGACAGCCCCAGCTCGGCCAGCGACTGCCCCGCCGCGATCCGCAGCTGCGACGACACCAGGTCGACGTCGGTGATCTCTTCGGTGACGGTGTGTTCCACCTGAATGCGCGGATTCATCTCGATGAACACATGATTGCCGCGTTCATCGAGCAGGAACTCCACCGTGCCCGCACACGAGTACCCGATCTGCTGAGCGAACGCGACTGCGTCACTGCAGATCCGGTCCCGCAGGTCGGGGTCCAGATTCGGGGCCGGCGCCAGCTCGATCACCTTCTGGTGCCGGCGCTGCACCGAACAGTCCCGCTCGAACAGGTGGATCACGTTGCCATGGGTGTCGGCCAGGATCTGCACCTCGATATGACGGGGATTGACCACCGCCTGCTCCAGGAACACCGTCGCGTCACCGAACGCTGACTCGGCTTCCCTCGACGCGGCCTCGATGGCCTCCCGCAACCCGGCCCGTTCCGCGACCCGGCGCATACCCCGGCCACCGCCGCCGGCGACGGCCTTGACGAACAACGGGAACGGGATGGCCGACGGACCTTCGGTCGCCGCCAGCAGTTCTTCGACGTCGGCCGACGGCGCCGAGGAGGCCAACACCGGCAGACCCGCAGCGCTGGCCGCGGCGATCGCCCGCGCCTTGTTGCCCGTCAGCTCCAGTACCTCGGCGCTGGGTCCCACGAAAGTGATCCCGGCCGCGGCACAGGCCGCCGCCAGCTCCGGGTTCTCCGACAGGAAGCCATACCCCGGGTACACCGCGTCCGCGCCCGCGGCCAGCGCGGTGTTCACGATCTCGTCCACCGACAGGTAGGCGCGGACCGGATGGCCCACCTCACCGATCTGATACGACTCGTCGGCTTTCAGGCGGTGCACCGAGTTGCGGTCCTCGTACGGATACACCGCAACGGTGCCGACCTTCAGCTCATAGGCGGCGCGAAACGCCCGAATAGCGATCTCGCCACGATTGGCAACCAAAACCTTGGAAAACACATGCAGCAATCTACCCGAAACGGCTACCCAAACGAAAGGTGCAGTTCAAAAACCTTGTTCACTCCGCTGCGAACCATTCCTGGCAAATATGCGAAGGTTGCGAACTGCATCTTTGCAAACCCGCCGATCACGATCAGATCAAGGTCGACCAATAGGTCCAGAACCGGACCAGGATCATCAGCACCACCGCGGTGAACCAGAGCGCCACGATCGACCAACGCCACTGGTACAGCGCGCCCAGCACCGGATTACCCGCCCACGGTCGCAGCGCGATCGATGCCGACACCACAAACAGCGGGATCATCACGGTCCACACCACCATGCAGTAGGGGCACAGCGCACCGATCCGGTACAGGCTCTGGAAGATCAGGTAGTGGACAAACACCACACCGAGGGCATTGCCGATCGCCAGACCGACCCAATACCACTGCGGCAGACGCACGTTCGCGACGGCCAGCACGCCCGAGACGATGACAACGGTGAACCCGACAAGTCCGATCAGCATGTTCGGGAAACCGAAGACCGACGCCTGCGGCGTGATCATCACCGAGCCGCAGGACAGCACCGGGTTGATGCTGCAGGACGGCACGTAGGACGGGTCCAGTAGCAGTTCGATCTTCTCGATGGTCAGCGTCGCCGCAGCGGTGAGGCCGATGATGCCGGCCAACAGCACCCACAGAGCGCTGGGTCTGGCGACGGCCACACCGCCGCGGGGCGACCGCCCGGCCGGTTCCACGGGGCCGGCCTCTGCCGCGGGCGTCGTGGTCACGATGCCGGCGGCGCCGCGATCGCGTCCAAAGCCGGCACGTCACCGACGATTTCGCGGACCTTGCTGATCAGATCAGCAGGGGTGCTGTAGCGGTAATCCTCGTCGTTGATCCTGATCGTCGGCGTGGCGGTGATCGACGCCGCCGCGGTCATACCGTCGACCACAGCGTTGTAGTTGCCGCCGTCGATGCACTTGGCGACGTCGCCGCCGACACCGGACTGGCGGGCGGTCTCGATCAGGCTCGCATTGTCGGGCGCCGGAGAACCTTCCTGCGGTTGCTGGGCGAACAAGGCGCCGTGGAAGCGTCGGAACGCATCCTTCATCGGGCTGTCGTCCTGCTCGGCGACGCAGTACGCCGCATTTCCCGAACGCGTCGAGTAATTCCGGTTCACCGGGGAGTTGAGGATCGACACGAAGTGGTAGTCGACGGCGATGACACCGGAGTCGACCAGCTTGTTGATCGTGGGTCCCATCGCCTGCTCGAAGCTGCGGCACGCCGGGCACTGGAAATCCTCGAAGGACGACAGCACGACCTTCGGGTCGGACGTGCCCTCGTTGGTGATGACGTCGGCCGTGGCAACTCGAATCGCCTCGGCTTCGCCACCTTGCTTCTTGTCACTCGACATCACGATGTAGAGCACAAGTGCTACGGCGAAGACGACGACGATCGCTGTCAGTCCGATCTGGACTGCAATATTGCGCTTTCGGTCGGCAGCCTTCAGGTCGTACTTGACGGGGCGTTTTGATTTGGCCACAGGTTCGGTGATCCTCGTGCTCGCGGGCTTGGCGACTTCAGCGTACCGGCGTGATGACACCGCCGGTTCCACCGCGCCGAAGATGTGCTCTCAGCGCGGAGGTGATGTCAGCGACACTACGGTCCACCTGGCCACCCAAGCCCGCGAAATTCATGAAACCGTGAATCATCGAGCCCAGTTGTCGCAGGTCGACCGGCACTCCGGCACGCTGCAGCGCCGCGGCGTAGTAGTTGCCTTCGTCACGGAGCGGGTCGAAACCGGCCGTCACCACCAACGCCGGCGGCAGCCCGCCGAGTTCCTCGGCTAGCAGCGGCGACACCCGCGGGTCGGTGACCGGAACACCCGAATCACCTACATAGAGGTCCCGGAAGACCGCTATGTCGTGCCCCGTCAGCAGATAGCCGTCGGCGAACAATGTGCGCGAGCGAGTCCGGGCATCGAGGTCGGTCACCGGGTAGAGCAGCAGTTGCAGCACCGGGTCACAGACCGGCTGCTGCCTGGCCCACTGGGAAACCGCGGCCGCGAGCCCTCCCCCGGCGCTGTCGCCGCCGACCGCGATCCGGTCTGCCGGCAGATCAAAATCGGCGGCGTTGTCGACAACCCAGCTGTAGGCCGCACAGCAGTCGTCGACGGCTGCCGGAGCCGGGTGTTCGGGAGCCAGCCGGTAGTCCACCGAGAACACCTGCGTTTGTGCGTCGTGGCAGAGGCGCCTGCACAACGTGTCGTAGCCGTCGAGATCTCCGAGCGCGTACCCGCCACCGTGAAAGAACACCAGCGCCGACGAGGCGCCGTCGGTTCGGTAATGACGGACCCCGAGTGCCCCGGCCGGCCCGGGAATCGAGAGCTCCGCCACCTCGACGGGGCCAACCGGGCCACCGAGTCCGATGCAGGTGTCCCGCATGACGGTGCGGCTGAGTGTCACATCGTCGTCGCCTGCGGGGCCGGAGACGACGATGCCGGGAATGCCGCCCACCCGCAGCCCGGCAAGCAACAGCTGCAGGCTGGGATCGAGGGTGTTGCCGTCGACGGTCACCGTGTGGAAGCCGAGCAGGGCCCGTTTGACGGCAGCGGGCATCGAAGGCAGCACCGCGGGCATCAGCCGGGTTCCGGCGCTGAGCACCGACAGCGGTATCCGTCTGCGTCTTGCCCCTGGGCGCCCCAGCACACCGACCACGGCCCCGACGGTAGTGGCCCGTGGTTGACGAGTGCAGATGTACCCCGGAGTAGTGTCTACGCTTTGGATTGGGCTGGGGACAACCCGGCATTATATTTCTGACTTCAAACAGGTACAGGTAGGTGAGATGACGTCCACTGGACAGTCGGGGGCGACGGTTCCGTCGATCGGACTCAACGACCAGAACACGATGCCCGTCCTGGGCCTCGGTGTTGGTGAGTTGTCCGACGCCGAGACCGAACACTCGGTATCGACGGCGCTGGAACTCGGGTACCGCCTGATCGACACCGCTGCCGCCTACGGCAACGAAGCCGCCGTGGGCCGCGCCATCGCCGCGTCGGGAATCCCGCGCGCGGAGGTGTTCGTCACCACCAAGCTGGCCACCGCCGACCAGGGTTTCCAGTCTTCCCAAGATGCCGTCAAGGCCAGCCTGGAGCGGCTCGGTCTCGACTACATCGACCTGTACCTCATCCACTGGCCGGCTGCTGAGCTCGGTAAGTACGTCGACAGTTTCGGCGGCATGATGCGCGCGCAGGCCGACAACCTCGTCAAGTCCATCGGTGTCTGCAACTTCAGCGCCGAACATCTCGCCGACATCTTCGACCTGGCGTTTTTTGTCCCCGCGGTCAACCAGATCGAGCTACACCCGCTGCTGAACCAGGCCTCCCTCCGAGCCCTCCACGCCGAGCACGGCATCGTCACCGAGGCATACAGCCCGCTGGGCGTCGGCAAAGTGCTGGACAACTCCGCCGTCACCGGCATCGCGGCCTCCTACGGCAAGACCCCGGCGCAGGTGCTGATCAGATGGAATCTGCAACTGGGCAACGTGGTGATCCCGCGGTCCTCCTCGGCCGAGCGGGTTGCCGAGAACCTCGATGTGTTCGGCTTCGAACTCAGCAGCTCCGACATGGAGACCTTGAACGGTCTCGACGACGGCACCCGGTTCCGGCCCGATCCGGAGACCTACACCGGCCCCTGAGGCCAGGCTCGCCCCAGCTCCTCGCCGTAAAGGCGGTTGTTCTGGTTTTCGAGAGCTCCTGCCAGGCGCCTACCTAGCATGTCGGCGACCGTGATTCCGTGATCCGGTTGCGACAGAAGACGGATGCCATCACCGGCGCGTAGTCGCCCCGGCTGCAGAACTCGGAAGTAGATGCCGGTTCGACCGGTCTGCTGGGTGAGGACCGCCAATTCCGGATGGTTGTGGAACGCGGCGAGTCGGTAGCAGGGCCGCCGGGGCTGACTGACCTGCAGGACCACCGAGCCGATCAGGAGAACCGAGCCGACGACGGTGTCGGACTCCAGCAGGCCGGTGGTCGTGAGGTTTTCACCGAACGCGGGAGGCTCTACCGCGCCGAGGATTTCGGCCCATGCGCTGTAGTGCTCGGCGGGATAGCCGAGGACCGCCTTGTCCGGTCCCCCGTGATGCTTGCGGTCGCCTTGTTCGTCACCGGCGAGACCGAGGTGGCCGACCTCCACAGTCTCGCAGGTGGGCTGCTTGTCGATCGCCGTCTCGATGGCGCGACCACGCCACGGCAGTGGCCGCACCCGGCCCGTGGACACCGTCAGTACCTGTGGTGGCAACTGAGATCTCCCTCCAGTTCCGACTATGACACTGAATGGGACGGTAAGACACATTGTGTCCTATCGTCAACATCCAGGGTCGTCAGCCTGCCGGGCAGGTCTGCGCCGCTTCCCGTAATGCCGGCACCGACGGCGCGTCCACCGGAAGCGAGTAGCCCCGCAACACCGCGATAAACTGCATTGCGTACTGGCAGTGGAATGCCGCGTTCGGCGGCATCCACCGTGCGGGCTCCGCGTCACCCTTGTCCTGATTTGTCGGACCGTCCACGGCAACGAGGTTGGCGGGATCATTGGCGAACCGAATCCGCATCTCGTCGGTCCAATCTCGCGCACCCTGATCCCACGCGTAGGCCAGGGGCACGATGTGCTCGATCTGGACCGCGGCACCGGTCTGATTGCCCCGCACGAACGAGATGGTCTTGCCCGTGTAGGGATCTCGTAGTGTGCCGGTCGCGACCGCAGTCGGACAGCGGCTGATCGCCACGTACGTCTTCTCGATCAGATCCCGGTCGAGGATGTCGTTGCGCGTATCGCAGCCGTTGTGACCGCCCGGGGCGGAGTTGAGGTCGGTCCACGCCTCGCCGAACGCCGCCCGGCGGTAGTTGCCGCTGCGAACCCGGGCCGGCACCTCGGGAATCCCGGTGAGCACGTCGGCATCTGGAGCGACAATCGGCAGACCCGCCTCGACCGCATGGGCAGCCGACCGCTCCGCAGACGTCGACACCGTCTGATACGCCACGATGACGGCAAGGGCGGCTGCCAGCGCCACCCACACCACGTGCTTGCGGGTCACGACTTGTCCAGGAACTCGATGCGGTCGGTCTCGGTGAAGTACGCGGCCAGGAAAGCCAGTCCCGGATCGGCCGGCATCGCCGGATAGATCGCTTCACACAGTTCGCGGGCATCTTCGATCACCTGACGATGCTCGGCCAGCGAGAGGAACCGTAGGTTCAGTGCCCGGCCGGACTGATGGCGGCCGAGCACATCACCCTCGCGCCGCTCGGCCAGGTCCAGATCGGCCAGCTCGAAACCATCCAGCGTCGAGGCCACCGCGTTGAGCCGCCGCCCCGCGTTGGAGGCCTCCGGCAGCTGCGATACCAGCAGACACAGGCTGGCATGGCTGCCACGGCCGATACGGCCGCGAAGCTGGTGTAGCTGACTGATCCCGAATCGGTCGGCGTCCATCACCACCATCACCGTCGAATTCGGCACGTCCACACCGACTTCGATGACGGTGGTGGAAACCAGCACATCGATGTCACCGTTTTTGAATGCCGTCATGACCGCGTCTTTGTCGTCCGGGTCGAGCCGGCCGTGCATCAGCCCGACCCGCAGATCCTTGAGCGGCCCGGTTTTCAGATGCTCGAACAAGGACGTGACGGGAATCGGTCGCGGACCGGTCTCGTCGGTCTCGGTCTCATCGATGCGCGATGCCACCACGTAGGCCTGGCGCCCGCCTTGCACTTCCTCGACGATGCGCTGCCACGCCCGGTCCAGCCATCTGGGCTTGTCGGCGACAAAAACCGTTCTGGTGGTGATGGGCTGGCGACCGCGCGGCAACTCGCGCAACGTGGACGTCTCCAGGTCGCCGTAGACCGTCAGCGCGATGGTGCGCGGGATCGGCGTTGCCGTCATCACCAGCAGATGAGGCGTGATCCCGTCAGGGGCCTTGGCGCGCAACTGATCTCGCTGCTCGACACCGAATCGGTGCTGCTCGTCGACCACCACCATGCCCAGGCGATGGAACTCCACGGTGTCCTGCAGCAGTGCGTGGGTGCCGATCACGATGCCGGCCGCACCGGAGGCGATCTCCTCACGGACCTGCCGTTTGCGGGCCGCTGACAACGATCCGGTCAGCAGACTCACCCGGGTACCCGCTGCGTCACCGCCGAGCTCACCGGCTGTTGCCAGCGGCCCCAGAACCTCGCGGATACCCCTGGCATGTTGGGTCGCAAGCACTTCCGTCGGCGCCAGGAGTGCACACTGGTAGCCGGCATCGATCATCTGCAGCATGGCCAGTACCGAAACAATGGTCTTGCCCGAGCCGACCTCGCCCTGCAGCATCCGGTTCATCGGGCGGGCGGCGGTCAGTTCGTCGGAGATCACCGTCAGGACATCCTGCTGCCCGGCGGTGAGATCGAACGGCAGCCGACCCAGCATCCGGTCTCGGATGCCTCCGGCCACCAAGGGCGCCGCCGGTCCGGACTGGCGCAGCTCACTGTGCCGGCGCCCCACCAGAGCCCACTGCATACCCACCGCTTCGTCAAAACACAGCCGCTCGACCGCGCGGGTGCGCTCGTCGGTGTTTTCGGAGAGATGGATTGCCCGCAACGCCTCGTCTTCGGCCATCAGGGCGTGCTGCCGAACGAAGTCCTGCGGGAACGGATCCGGTATCGGGTCGAGTACCTCGAGCACCTGGCGCACACAGGCATAGATGTCCCAGCTCTGCAGCTTTGCGCTGGCCGGGTAGATCGGGAAGAACTCGCGCTCGAAGACCGACAGGTCCAGTTCACCGTCATCGTCTTTGGCGGCGAGAGCTTTGAGATTTGCGCTGCCGCGCAGCCGCCCGGTGGGCGCGTTGAGGATCAGATGCGCCGGGTGCGTCAGCTGCATGGTGCCCCGAAAGAACCCGACTTCTCCGGAGATCATCACCCGGGTGCCCTCGACCAGGCTGTGCTTGAGGTACTTCGCGTTGAAGAACGTAGCGGTCACATTCCGGTCGGCCAGCGTGACGACCATGTACTCCCGCTTTTTACCCTTGGTGCTCCAGCGCAGGTCCACCTTCCTGACGGTGTCGACAAAGGTGACGTGCTCACCCTCGGCCGGCGGATCGGATTCGTCGTCGAGCACCGTCGCGCCCTTGCTGTACTTGCGCGGATAGTGGCGCAGCAGGTCGTTCACCGTGCGGATACCGAACACCTCGTCGAGCTTTCCGGCAGCCTTCTTCCCGACGATGAAGTCCAATGTGTCGCCCAACTCGGCCATTTCACTCCACTCCGATGATCACGACATCGCCGCTGTGCCCGGTCTGATAGCTGACGATCTCGATACCCGGATGGTGCAGATGCACATGGTTGGCGAGCACCGCACTGACCCCGGGATCCACGCCGGCACCCAGCAGAACGGTG
Source organism: Mycobacterium sp. (assembly GCF_049647605.1). Taxonomy (GTDB): domain Bacteria; phylum Actinomycetota; class Actinomycetes; order Mycobacteriales; family Mycobacteriaceae; genus Mycobacterium. The sequence goes on from NZ_JBARXZ010000014.1 coordinate 18,495, forward strand.
ACCAGCTCACCGCCGACACCCAGCATCAGATCCGTCAATCCTCTTGCCGCCGCGGTGATGTCGTGCCGCACGACCAATACCTCGCCGCCGACGATGCCCAAACCGTCACCGACCCGACACGGGCCGGCCCACGTCAGCGCCGATTCGGTGGCCAGCCGCACTGCACCGTGCCGGGTGCCGCCGGCCGCGGCGCCCATCGTGTAACCGTCGTCGACGGCCCGCCGGGACGGATCGTGCACCGCCAACGCCGCCAGGCCGTGCACCATCGAGCCGGTGGGCACCGGCACCACGTCGACCCCCCAGCCGATCGCCGCGGTACACCCGGCGACCAGTTCTTCTGCGGCCACATATCCATTGGGCAGCACCATCACCTGCGCAGCGCCGGTCCCGATCAACGCCTGCACCAACTGCTGGGCGCTGACCGCCACTCCCCCGCGACGATCCAGTTGAAGAACGGTGGCACCCTCATCGGAGAACAGGTCGGCCGCACCGTCTCCGTCGACGACCGCCAGTACCGCCCTGCCGACGCTGAAACCGGCTGCGGGTTTGGCCACGGCGGAGCCCAGGGCAGAGATCTGGATGCGGCTGGGGGTGCCGTACGCCAAGCCCACTTCGATCGCGGCTCCGGCGTCATCGGTGTGGACGTGAACCGACACCTGACCGGCAGCCGAACCCACGGCACCGCTGTCGGGCAGTACCTCGGCGATCGCGACCGAGTCACCCAGTCCGTCGAGACGGGCACGTAACCCGTCGATGTCGTCCACCAGGCAGCCCGCGAGCAGGTACATCACCTCGAACTGCGGAGGGGCCGCACCGGGGAGCGCCGGGACCGACGTGGATTCCTCAGGCCGGTAGGGCGTCCGGACCGGCGCCTGCCCGCTGACGATGACACGCAACGCGTCCAGCAGGACCAGAAGTCCGCGGCCACCGGAGTCGACGACCCCGGCCTCGGCCAGCACGGCCAGCTGCTCCGGGGTTCTCTCCAATGCCGCTGCCGCGGCGTCCCCGGCCGCCGCCACCGCCGCACCGGGCCCATCCGCGAGGGTGTGGGCGGCGGCGGCGGCCGCCGCTTCCAGCACCGACACGATGGTCCCGGAC
>NZ_JBARXZ010000015.1:0-26885 GCF_049647605.1 Mycobacterium sp.
GTCCTCCAAGACCGTTGTCCGGCCGACTTATTCGCCGCCCTGTTAGCCTCTAACGATCCGTCAGTGTTGCGACGTTGACTAGAACCCACCCCGGAACCACCTGCTCACTTTTCGACCGGAACTGACACGAACGCTGGCATGCTTGGTGGCGTCTGCCAACGAGTGCTTCCCGGCTCTCAATTGAGGCTCGGTTAGACCGAAAGTTCCTTGTGCGCTTCCCCTTATGTGCAGCAGACCCCTCGGATGGTTTCCCGCCTGAATTGCAGGAACGGTGTCCGACGACATCCAAGGTGGGTTCCGGGGGCCGCGCGCTTCTCTAGTTGCCGTCTAATGGCCAACTGACGGTGAATGTTTGGCGTAGTACGAGGTCGGTCAGGATGTCGGTGCGTTCACCGAGGGTCCACACCCGGGTTCGGAACTGTTGGTGGGCGAAGAATGCATAGTTGGCTGACCGCTGTGGAGTGGTGCGTGAGCGGTACACGATCGCGTCGAGGTCCGGCCACCATCGGCGGGCGGCCCCGGCGAGGTGTTGGCACGAGGAGGGTCGGCAGGTGCGGGTGCATAACCCACGCAAGCGGGCCGGCACCTCCTCGGTACCTCTGGTCGTCGCCGAGCCACCGAAGGCGGTGTGGGTGATCGATTTCCAGTTCGACTCCACCTTCGACGGCACGGCCATCAAGATCACCTCGATGGTCGACGAACACACCCGCGAGTCGCGCTCGCCGGCGATCGAGCGTTCCAGCACGTGCAGCGGCTTGGTCGAGGCGGCCCGCCAAGACCTACGCGCAACTTGCTACTGCGGGGTCGCGTAGATTCTTTGACGATCAATCCGAGCACCTAACGCAGCATTCAACGAAGGCCATCATGTCCGAAGATCAGAACACCGACGTTCCACCGAATCACCTCTCCATTGATCCGCGCAGCCCCTTCTACAGCGAAGAGGTGCTCCGCCGCGATGTGGGTATTCGCTTCAATGGCGCCGAGAAAACCAATGTTCACGAATACAACGTGGCCGAGGGTTGGGTGCGTGTTGAAGTCGCTACCGCGAAGGATCGCCGCGGGAATCCTATGGTCGTCAAGGTCAGTGGCACGGTTGAACCTTATTTCCGCTGAGCAGAACAGCGGACGCCCCTGAATTTCTGGCGCGGCTGTCAAGCGGCTCCGGCAGTCAGCCTGCGGCTCGAGTCGCAAACCTGCGAAGAGTTCGTGCGACGCGGTCAAGAACCGATCGGACGAAAGTCATGGCCGGATAGGAGTCCTGAAAATGGACACCACCGTGTCACGGAGTCGGGTGGACACGACGTGATACGGGCGGGATCTGCGCAGGTCGCAGCATCGCCGGTGGACATCGGAAATGCGAACCTACTGGACGACGCCTCGAGGCGCCTGGCACGACAAAAGGGTCGATGACAGCGGTCTGGTCTTGAGGCACCCGTCAGCAGCTACGGGTAGATGGCGCCGTCTTGGGGCGAATTCCAATATCAGCAGTGCACCCAGCGCGGGGAGAAGCTGACGCATGGACACCAACACGTAGCGGCGTGCGCCGAGCGCATTGAACTTGCGTAGATAGCGGTACAGCGACTCGAGCCTGATGAATGCGTCACCGAGATGGATCAGCAGGTAGAGCAGGCGGGGGACCGGTCCACGATCCTTGTCGTGAAAGATCTCCGGAAACGGGGCGAATGCCAGCGAAAGACGCCGAGCCTCAGCGGCGCGCGCCCATCGAATCATGTCGACGCTGAGCCGCTCGTCGATACCGTTGGGTGCGTTACGGCGACGCCACGGTGCCTCCAGCGAGACGTCGCTGCCCGCGCCGGCGACCGTGTAGCGGTGGAAGCCCTGGACACGTCCCTCACGGTCGCGGGCGATGATGAGTTCGATCCCGGGATGGCCCCCGTGCAGCGCCCCGTCGAGGATCATCGAGAAGCCGCGCTCGGTGCGCGCGCCACTGGGTGAGTTCACTATCACCTCGGAAAGCTCACCGCGTTGTGTCTCGTCGAGGTCGGCTTCGGCTACCACGGTCGTCGTGATTCCGGCGTTGTGGGTGCGCTGTACGGCCTGTCGCAGATTACGAAACTTGCGCCCATCCATGTGAAACCCCGCCACATTGATCACTACGTCGCGCCCGATGGGGATGGGCCGCAAGTCTTGACCGATCACCGCTGGGTCGCTCCACAGCCTGAGCCTGCGCTGGCTGCAGCCGAGGACCACGATGCGCCAGCCGCGGGACCGACACATCGCCGCGAAGTCGGCAACCAGCGCATGGAGCCGAGTGGCCTCGCCGATGGGATCACCGCTGACCACCGCGAAGCCCAGCAGCGTGCGGTAGGCGATGACGGCGGTGTCGTCTGCGTTGAAGTGGTAGCTCTTGCGCCGTTGCATTGTGAACGGCGCCAGCGGATCGCCATGTGTGCGAGTGACCAGTGTCCACACCCGCGGCAGTGCGCCGGGTTGCGCGGGCGCCCGGGTGGGCCACATCAATACCAGCCCGGCGGCCGCGATCAGCAGGTTGCCGAGCAGGGAGAGTGACAGCACGTGTGCGCCAAGCCCGACCGAGACAGTGGCCAGGGCGGCCGCGGCGTGTCCCGCCGTGACCGGTCGCCCCAGGAGGATGCCGCGCGCAATCAGGGCCACGGCGGCCAAGATCGCCATCCACCACGCAAGCTGCCCGCTGGAATGCCAATCGAGGTGGTGATGGTTGCGCGCCAACAGCAGCACCAGCCAGCAAGACGCGCCGAACAGCGCCACCGCACTGCTGAAGCGTGCGGTAGGCGAGCGCACCTTCAGGACCACCCGTTCAGCACGTTCATCACCACTTGCGTCGCGGTGCTTCATTACCAACCCCTCTGCTTGGTCGTGCCACGACAGTGGCAGCCGCTAAGGAAGCACGGGCAGGCGCCAGAGGGACTCGCCGCGCTCCAGCAGCCAGTTGCGTCCCGCATTCAAACGCACCAGGCTGACGGCACCGGCGATCAGTACCGCGGCCAGCAGCCCCCCGAGTACCGCGGACACCGCCGCGGTGGGCAACTCACCCGGGCCCGCAGTGGTGATGTCGAACCACGCATCGCACAGCAAGAGGATCCCGGTGGTGAATGCGAAGAACACCAGCGGCAGACGATGAAGCCAGGCCAAGAACGCCGTCCCCGCCATGAATGCGATGAGCAGACTGTCGAATCCAACCCAGGTCAGCGGCCAGTCCCGCACGGTGTAGTCGCGTGGCAGCGTGAACGCGAGATAGACGACCCATGGAATCATGCACAGCGCACCACCGATCATCAAGCCGAGGTGCGCTCGGCGTAGCCACGGGACGAACCCGTGCGGCATGAGTTCGGACATCGGGCGTTGAAGCCGGCGGATCAATTCACGCCGCTCGCCGGCTGACAGTTCGGCGATCTGCAGATCAGACAAGATTTGTTGCGTCATCACGGTTTTGCTGCTTCCTATCGAGTCAATTGTGACGCCGGTATCGCCACCAGGCCGTGAGGTCGAGGACCAAGGCCCTCATCGGCGGTTTGACGTGGCCGCCTCGATCTCATCCGCACCCGCCGTAGGTGCGCTGTGTGTGCCGATTTTGTCTGTCAGCCGTGGAAGTGCGGCGGCGAAGGCTTGTGAGGCGAATGGCCAGTCATGCTGGCCCGGCTGGGTTTGCACGATGCACGAGATCCCGTTGGCGGTGGCGACCGAGCACAGTGAGTTCGCGGCGTTCAGTTCGCCATCGGAGGTTCCTGGCGGTGTCGCATTCACATCGAACCAACCGGACATGCCGTTGTAGCGGCCGTGTCGAGTCATCATGGTGCTGGAATCGGACGACGCCCACGCCGCCGTGCTACCGCCGAACAATCGGGCGACGGTCTGTGCCTGGGTGCCAGAGTTGGGCGACACATCGCCGGCAATGTCTTCGAAGGTGCTGAACAACTCCGGATGCATGACCGTCAAGTAGACCGCGCAGGTGCCGCCCATCGACCACCCCACCACGCCCCAATGAGCTGGGTTCGGACTCACACCAAAATCGGCGATCAGGTACGGCACAACGTCTTTGGTCAGGTGGTCGGCAGCATTACCGCGCGGGCCGTTGACACATTCGGTGTCGTTGTTGAACGTTCCACCCGCGTCGGCGAACACCAGCACCGGCGCATAGCCGCCGTGGGCAGCGGCGAATTCATCCATGGTGGTGACTGCGTCACCGGCACGCAGCCAGTCGGCGGGCGTGTTGAACTCGCCGCCGATCATCAGCAAAGTGGGCAGCTGCGGCGCAGCAACACCACCGGCGGTGGCGCGATGTTGCGTGACGAACCAGGCCGGCGGTAGATAGACATACTCGCTCCGGTGGGGGAAACCAGAGGCTGTGTCGCCGGTGTTGACCGCCACCACGCTGCCCTTGGGTGGCATGACCCCGCTCTGTCGTATCGCGGCGACCGCTACCGGAGTCGTCTGATCGGGCAACGGGCCTGCGGTGAGCTGGCGCCAGGCACTTTGCACCGTGGGGAAGGAGCCGGACCACAGATTCAGCATCAGCGCGGAGCTGAGCAGGCACAGCAGTAACGCCGTCGCAGACGCGCCACGCCGCCACCAAATCTCCCCGGGCCACCCGGCGACCAGGACCACCGCGGCCACCCCCGACAGGGCTATCCATACCCACAGCCAGTGCGGCGCGGTGTCGCCTCCCCAGCCTTCCGCAGCGACGTAGGCGTACATCGTCATGGCCAACGCTGCGCCAATCACCAGGGGCCAGAGAAACCATGCCGGCCCTCGCTTCCGCCAACCGACGGCGATGACCAGAGTGATGACCGCCAGGGCTTCGGTGACCGTCGGAACCGGACCGTTCGTGAGTGAAAGGTGGGAAAGAAACGATCCGTACCGCAACACTCCCCAAGGATGTCGCGCGAGTCTGTAAATGTGTTGTAAGTCTGCTGACGACATCCCATTTGGATTCGACGGACCGCCAAGCCGCCGGAAACCGAAGTGCAGGCCGGGAAATGCGGCTAGGTCGTCGCCGGTGTCCGGTCGAACACGAACATCCGGCCCGTGATTCGCAGCGGGCGGATTCTCACGAAGTGTTGCTTCTCCGTCGCCGTCCAAGGAACCAATCCGGCCTGCTGGGCGACGGCTATGTCTTCGTCGGAGTGCAGGATTCGGGCGTAACCCTTGACGATCACACTCCAACCCTCGGTCTTGTTGTGGCAGTCGGCTTCGAAGATGACGTGGTGATTGATCGCCGTGCTGACCAGCTTCGTGCCTTCTGCGGTGCGGAACAGCACGGTGCGATCCTGTACCACGAAGTTGACCGGGAAGACCTCAGGTTCGCCGTCGACACTGGTGATGAGCCGGCCCAGCGAGACATCCGACAACAGTTTCCAACACTCGCTTTCCGGCAAGATGGAGACCGGCTTGGTTTCGTTCGACATGAGCGTTACGGTACCGACTCTGCGCGCTCAGCAGAGTGGCCGAAAGTCCCCAAGCCGGCGAACCAACGACCCGGCTCCGCGTTCAGCCGGCGAGGGGCGATGTCACGGCGCCTCCTGGGACCGAGCCTCTGACGAATGTGTCGCTGTGAGCAGGACCTTCATCGCGCCGGTGTCGGAAGGTCTGCTGAAAACGTCGTAGGCGAGATCGAATTCGTCGAATCCGAAATGGTGGGTGATGAGCTGCGCGGTGTCGATCTGGTGTCCGGCCACCAATCGGATGAGTGTCGGGGTGGAGTGGGTGTCCACCAGACCGGTCGTGATCGTGAGGTTCTTGATCCAGATGTTCTCCAGATGGAGCGTGGCGGGTGCACCGTGGACTCCGAGGTTCGCGACGTGGCCACCCGGCCGCACCAGGCGCACCGCTTCCTCGAAGGTCTCGGGGATGCCGACGGCTTCCATGGTCACATCTGCGCCGAGCCCGTCGGTCAGCTCGTCGATCACGGTGCGGGCATCCTGAGAAGTCGGATCGATCACGATGTCGGCGCCGAGCTTGCGGGCCAACTCGCGCCGCGCGTCAGCGACGTCGATCACCACGATGTGGGAGGGGCTGTACAGCTGGGCTGTCATCACCGCGGCCAGACCGATCGGTCCGGCGCCGACAATGACCACCACATCGCCCGGTCGCACCGTACCCTTGAGCACCCCCACTTCATACGACGTCGGCAGGATATCGGCGAGCATGACCATCTGCTCATCGCTGACGCCGTCCGGCACCATGTGAGTGCTGTTGTCGGCAAAAGGGACTCGAACAAATTCCGCTTGGGTTCCGTCGATCAGGTGGCCGAGTATCCAACCGCCACCTCCGAGACACTGCCCGTATTGTCCCTCGCGGCAGTACCGGCAGCTGCCACATGCACTGATGCACGACACCAGCACCCGGTCTCCGACGGATAGCTTCTGCACCGCGGTACCGACCTCGGTGACTGTTCCGACGGCCTCGTGACCGAGGATGCGCCCGGGCTGCACTTCGGGCACATCACCTTTGAGGATATGAAGGTCGGTGCCGCAGATGGTGACGGTGTCGACTCGCACGATGGCGTCGGTGGCGTGCTCGATCGTCGGATCGGGCACTTCTTCCCAGGACCTACGTCCTGGACCGTGATAGACCAGCGCATGCATCAGGTGTTCCTTTCTCGAATCATGAATGGTCAGATGGCTGAACAACAGATCTGCAGGGCTTCGGCGATTGACTCCGCCAGAGGACGCCCGGTGTCGATGGTGACGGCGCCATGCCACGGGTGTTCGGTGATGTCTCTGGCAATCTGCGGTGTGGCGTCGGAAGGCCCCGGTCCACGCGTCTGGATCCGGTCTTCGGCCTGGGAAAGATCAGTGCAGCAGACGAGTTCGACGATCACTGCCGATGCTCGACCGGCCAGTGCGCGGGCGTTCCGGCGTTGTGATGCATCGCGCCAGGTCCCGTCGAGGATGACCGGCCGCCCGTTCTGCAACGCTCGACCCGCGCGTTCGAGCGCAGTCTCATACACCTGGGCCACATTCTCGTGCGAGTACAACCCGGTATTCAGCGTGCCGACGGAACCGGTGATGGCGCCGCAGCTCTGGAGTTCCCTGCGGACCGAGTCCATGGAAATGATCTCCGCGTCAATTGATTCGGCCAGCTTGGTGGCCAGGGTTGTCTTGCCTGTCCCCGGTCCACCGCCGACGAGGATCATGCGCACAGTGGCGACCTGGAGGTGGTTCAGTGCGATGTCGAGGTGGCGCTTCGCATCGCGGTCGGCGCCAGGCTGGCCTTGGCCGAATCTGATGCAGTCCACCTTCGCCCGGACAACGGCTCGATAGGCGATGTAGAAGTGCGCCAGAGATCGGGGTGCTGTGCGGTCACCGGCGGCGGCTCGGTAGGCATCCAGGAATTGGTCGGCGAGGTCAGGTCGGCCCAAGAACTCGAGATCCATCGCGAGGAAGGCGGCATCGTCGATACCGTCGACATAACGTAGACGGTCGTCGAATTCCAAGCAGTCCAGAGGAACCGGGCCCTCCGGGCAGCAGAAGATGTCGTCGGCCATGAGATCGCCGTGTCCGTCGACGATGCGCCCTTCGGTGATACGTGTGGTGAACAGCGCTGATCTCCCCGCGATGTAGCGCGTTGCCAACCGGCTGATTTCTTCGACCTGGGCGGCCGTGACGACTGCGCTGGAATGGTGCTGCAACTCGGCGAGGTTTGCTTGCCAGCGCTGCTCGATCATTGAAACAGTTGCGCATCTGTCGACATCGGGGGAGCGCTCAGCTCGAGAGTGGAAGTCTGCCAGGAGTCCGGCAAGGCTCGTGAGATGTTGCTCGGTCGGCTCGCCACGCTCGATCATCGACCGCAAGCGGTACCGGTCGGGATAGCGCCGGATCACGACAACAGGTTCGGGGGAGTCCTTTCCCGGGCAATCAAGCTGAGCGACACCGAGATAGCTGTCTGGCGCCAGGCGGCTGTTGAGGGCCACTTCCCGGGCGCAGACACGTTGCCGTGACTCGACGGTCCTGAAATCGAGGAAATCTGTGAGGATCGGTTTCTTGATCTTGAATGCTCGATCTCCGATCAGAATGACGATGCCGGTGTGAGTTTCGTGGATAGCGACGGCGGGGTCGGTGGTTGTTGCCGTGGTTGGCGTCGTCATGAGGGTCATCCTCACTCGATATGGGACGACGCTCTGCGGCCATCTGACCTCTCATGCCGTCAAAAGGTCCTGTGGTCGCAGGGCAGAAAGTCCACACGACTCGGATTCCCACGCCGAACTGGACTGGTGACGTGACCTGTGCTGACGTCGGCTATGACCTTCGCCTCTATGAGGTGGACCCCGGCGAATCTAACTTGGGGAGCAGCTGACAGCGCAAGGGAGTTCATCATGAAAGAACGGTCTGCCCCGTCTCCGTCGATCGTCGTGGGCATCGACGGGTCACGCTCCGCGGTCGATGCCGCTCTGTGGGCAGTCGACGAGGCCGTGATCCGCGATATTCCGTTGCGGTTGCTGTACGCGATCGAGCCCCGTCAGCCCCCGAGCGCCGGGAAAGCCGCTCGAGACTTGGCCACCGCCGAAATCGCCGTGCGTACGGCGTACATCGCTGTCGAGTCGTTGGAGCAGCCGGTGAAGATCGAGATCGAGATCGTTCAGGACCGAGCGATCCACGCGCTGGTGAATGCATCCCGCGCGGCGACGATGCTGTGTGTCGGCGGACTCGGGCTGGAACGGTCCACCGACCGCCACTACGGGTCGGTCGCGGCTGCTGTGTCGCGGTCCGGGCACTGCCCGGTTGCCATCATTCAACGGCACGGTCCGGTGCGGGCCGCCGGCGGCGGCTGGGTGGTCGCGCAGTTGGATGAGTGGCCCGACAACTCGAAAGTGCTGGAGCAGTCCGTGCGCGAGGCCCGGCTGCGCAGGTGTGCGCTTCGGGTCCTGACCCGCAGGCACCCACGCAACGCCGAGAGCTCCCAGGCGGAGAAATCGACGGTTGCAGTCAAACGGACAAGCGCGAACCTGGACAAACAACTGTCATGGTGGCGCAGGCGCTATCCGGATCTCGACATCGCCAAGGTGCCCGTTGACGACAACCCCACCGATTACCTTGCTCGAAATGCCGGCTCGATCCGGCTCTGCGTCGCTGGACGGCGCACCGGCATCACAGCCACTGAAGGTGCCGAGGCCCATAAAGCGTTGCACGACCTCAAGAGTTCGCTGCTGATCTGTGAGGGTCGCAGCGCCTTGTGACCGGGAGCGATACTGTCGTCAGGTATCCGGAACACTGACCGCCGCGATGCAGAGTTCCACGAAAGGCACGACCATGGTCACTGTTTTTCTTGTCGATGACCACGAAGTGGTGCGGCGTGGGTTGATCGACCTGCTGAGCGCCGATCCGGAGCTCGAGGTGGTGGGCGAAGCCGGCACAGTGGCCGACGCAATCGGCCGGATTCCGGCTCTTCAACCTGATGTGGCCGTGCTGGACGTCCGGCTTCCCGACGGCAACGGCATCGAACTGTGCCGTGAGCTGCTCTCGCGGCTACCAGATCTGCGCTGCCTGATGCTGACCTCGTTCACCTCCGACGAGGCGATGTTGGACGCGATCCTCGCTGGAGCCAGCGGGTATGTGGTCAAAGACATCAAGGGCATGGAACTCGCCCACGCGATCAAGGAGGTCGGTGCCGGCCGCTCTCTGCTGGACAACCGCGCGGCCGCAGCGCTGATGGCCAAGTTGCGCAGTGCCGCCGAGCACACCGATCCGCTGTCCGGCCTCAGCGACCAGGAACGGGTCTTGCTCGACCTTCTCGGCGAGGGCCTGACCAACAAGCAAATCGCGGCACGCATGTTTCTTGCGGAGAAGACAGTCAAAAACTACGTGTCGCGGCTATTGGCGAAACTCGGCATGGAACGTCGTACCCAGGCGGCTGTGTTCGTGTCCAAACTCCACCGCAGCTCCGCCGAGGATTACCAATAACGTTGGGGCAACGGGATCTGTCTCTCGCGCCGCAACCGTGGAAGACTGGATTGCATGACCGGTACGGAGACCGGCGGCGACGACCGGATCCGTCCAGTGAGGGAGACGTTGTCGCAGCTCCGGTTGCGCGAGCTCCTCGGTGAGGTACGCGACCGTATCGAAGAAATCGTCGAAAGCCGAGACAGGCTCGACGGCTTGGTCGAGGCCATGCTGGCCGTGACGTCTGGCCTCGACCTCGATGCGACGCTGCGGACCATCGTTCATACCGCCATCGAGTTGATCGACGCCCGATATGGCGCTCTGGGTGTGCGTGGCCACCACCACGAACTAGTTGAGTTCATTTACGAGGGAATCGACGAAAACACCCGTGCGCGAATAGGTCCGCTGCCGCAGGGCCGCGGCGTTCTGGGCGCGTTGATCGACGATCCCCGGCCGATTCGGCTGACCAATATCCGCGGTCACGACGCTTCGGTCGGCTTTCCCGCCAACCATCCGCCGATGACGACATTCCTGGGCGTGCCCATTCGCATTCGGGATGAGGTGTTCGGCAATCTGTATTTGACGGAGAAGGCTTCCGGCCAACCGTTCAGTGAAGACGACGAAGTGCTGACACAGGCGCTTGCGGCCGCGGCCGGCATCGCGATCGACAACGCCAGGCTCTTCGAGCAGTCGCGAACCCGGCAGGCGTGGATCGAGGCCACCCGCGACATCGCGACCGAGCTGCTCGGTGGCGCTGAACCCGCACGGGTCTTTCGGTTGGTGGCAGAAGAAGCGCTCAAGCTGACCAATGCTGAGGTCGCGCTGGTTGTGGTGCCGACCGACAACGAGGCCCCGGCGGAAGAGGTCAGAGAACTCCTTGTCGTCGAGGCGGCGGGCAACGTTCACCGCGACGCCGAGTTGGTTCGCCCGATTCCGGTGTCCGGCAATGCTATCGGCGAGGCTTTTTCAGCGCGAACGCCACGGTTGGCTGACGCTTCGGAAGTCCCGACGGGAATCTTCGATACAACGGGGCCTGTGATGCTGCTCCCGATGCGCACCACCGACGCGGTCGCCGGCGTGGCAGTGCTCATGCGAGCACCCGGCACAGCCCCTTTCAATGCAGAACATCTGGCAATGATGGCGGCATTCGTCGACCAGGCGACGCTGGCGTGGGATCTGGCCAATGCACAGCGCAGAGTACGCGAACTCGACGTCTTGACTGACCGCGATCGCATTGCGCGCGATCTGCACGACCACGTCATCCAACGGCTGTTCGCCGTGGGCCTGGCGCTGCAGGGCACCATCCCACGGACTCGTTCACCCGAGGCGCAGCGACGCCTCGCCGATTGTGTCGACGACCTACAGAACGTGATTCAAGAAATCCGCACAACCATCTTTGACCTGCACGGTGGGTCGGAAAGCGTCACCCGGCTGCGGCAGCGGCTCGATGAAACCATCGCACAATTCGGCGCCGCCGGGCTGCGCACCACGGTGCAGTACGTGGGGCCGTTGTCAGTTGTTGATGCTGCCCTCGCAGAACATGCAGAGGCCGTCCTGCGAGAGGCGGTCAGCAACGCGGTGCGCCACTCGGGGGCCACCGAGTTGACCATCACGGTGAAGGTCGAGGACGACCTGCGTATCGATGTGATCGACAACGGCGTGGGCTTTCCGCCCGACGGTGCGATCACCGAGAGCGGGCTCGATAACCTGCGGCGGCGTGCCAAGGACTCGGGCGGTGCGTTCTCTATCGGCGTTGCCGACGGGAATGGCACTGCGGTGAGCTGGTCGGCACCACTGCCCTGACCGGAGGTCACGTCGTCGCCCTCGCCGGGTCACACTGGGCAGCAATGGATCTTTGTTGTGGCCAGGTCCCCGAAAACCAGGGACTTGAGCCTCTCGCGGGCAGATGCCGCCGCGAGGCAGGCTGGGCCGTATCTCCACCTCACACGTCGAGGAACCGAAGACCATGACCGCCAGTCGCCTCAATGATGACACCGTGCACGCTGCGTTGGAGTTGGCCAACCGCGCGCCCTCGGTCAGCACTTCGCAGTCGTGGCGATGGCGGGTGGGAGCCCACAGCGTGCATCTCTACACCGAAATCTCACGCCAACTGCCGCCTACCGATCCCGATGGTCGTGCCAAGATGATCAGTTGTGGTGCCGCACTGCACCACTGTGTGACCGCCTTTGCAGCTCTTGGATGGCGCGCGATCGTGCACCGGTTCCCGAATCCAGCGGAGCCCGATCATCTGGCCGCCGTCGAGTTGCACCGGGCAGCACCATCGGCCACCGACGTCGCGCTCGCCGGCGCCATTCACCGGCGGCGAACCGACCGACGGCCTTTCACCGACTCTGCCGTGGGTCTAGATGACGTTGCGGTGATGGGGGCCAGGGCCGCCCGTTTGGGCGTGACATTGCGACGGTTGGAACCCGCGATGGACTTCAGCGCCGCACTGGCGCAGGCTGTGTGGACACACCTCGACGATCCGGGGTATTTGCAAGAGTTGACTGCGTGCAGTGGCCGTCACGCCTCCGATGAAGGCAATCCCGCCCGCAGCGCTCTCTCGCCGGATCCGGCGGCGGCACTGCCAGGTCGGCTGTTTGCCGGACCCGCACTGATGACACCCACCGGCCCCAGGAACGGGATGGGCAACGGTGTGCTGATGGTTCTGGGTACCGGCGCCGACGACGCCGTGGCCCGGTTGCGGGCCGGTGAAGCGACCAGCGCGGTGCTGCTCACCGCGACTGCCAGGGGCTTGGCAAGCTGTCTGATCCCGGAGCCGCTGGAAGCCGCCGAAACCCGAAGGGGTGTGCAGGAGCTTGCGTTCGAGAACAACCAGATCCCTCAGATGCTGTTACGGGCCGGATGGGCGCACCAGGCCCGTGTAGCCCGGCCTCAGTCAGCCACTGCGGGCGACGTGGCCATTGCCTCTGCAGAGCAGTGACTTTGGGCTCTCCTGCTGGCCCCACGCCACTGCCATCATCGAGTGATCGTTGGTGGTGGCAGGCATCCGGTGAGCTGAAGGGGCGATCGTGGAAACTGTTGAGCTCAGCATCGGGCGAGCGTGGTTGCTGCGTGTGCTCGGGCGAAATCCTCTCGTGCGCAGCAGCGACCGGGTGGAGGCGGCGGTGACCGTGCTCATCAGCATCGTCGTCATTCTGATGGTGCCGGTCGCGGGCGCGATCGGCACCCAAATTCACGAGAGCGAGTCCGCGCGCCTGGCGCAGGTTCTGACCAGTCGTCACCCGGTACCGGCCCTGGTGATCGCAGACAGCGCCGCGACAGCCATTCCTCGTTCGGCAGGCTCGCTGACGCGGGTGCGGTGGACGGTGGGTGGTGCGCCTCGCGAAGGTGTCGTGCAGTCACTGGACTGGCGAAAAGCCGGCGATACCACCACCGTGTGGGTTGACGACACTGGTGAGCGCGCATTGGCGCCGCCTGACATCTCCGACCCAGCTCTGAGAGCTGCCATCGTGGCGCTCACGGTGTGGGGCGGGGTGGCAACTGCTGGGGCGGGCCTGCATGCTTTGCTTCGAAGCTGGCTCAACCGACAACGGTATGCGCAGTGGCAGCGTGAGTTCACGCAGTTTGCGGACGGCGGCGGCAAGCGTCCGCATCACGGGTGACCCCCGCAGGCCAGAGTCCGCTGGCCGCCGATGAAACTGACCAAAGCCTCCAGCATCAGTTGAGCGTGGCCCGTAGCGTGAAGTGCAGCAATCACATTGTGCAACTTCGAATTCGTCTGGAGGGCAACATCATGGCTGATTCATCCCACGATCTGGGGATCGTCGTCGGAGTGGACGGTTCGGCCGCGTCCCGTGCCGCGGTGGAATGGGCCGCAAGGGATGCTGGTTTGCGCGGCCGCCGGATCACCCTCGTCCACGTGCTCTCTGCCGCTGGCACAGGGGAGTGGGCGGACATGTCGGTGACCGAAGCGCATCTGGCGGCGCTGAAGAAGCGCGGCCACGAACTGCTCGAGGAAGCACAGCGACAGGTCACCACGACAGCAGGTGCCGGGGTGCGGGTCGAAGTCGATTCGCAGCTGGTCGTCGACGGCACAGTGCCTGCTCTGGTGGGTTTCTCGAAGGACGCCGAGATGATGGTGGTGGGTTGCCGCGGCCTCGGCGCGTTGGCCCGCGTCCTTCTGGGTTCGGTCAGCCGGGGCCTGTTGCATCAAGCGCATTGCCCGGTGGTGGTGATTCGCGACGAGAAACCGCCGGCGGGTACCGCACCTGTTGTCCTGGGCGTCGACGGTTCACCGGCTTCGGTAGGTGCCACGGCGATCGCCTTCGACGAGGCATCTTGGCGCGGTGTCAGCCTCATCGCGGTCCACGCGTGCAGTGACGACAACATCGACATCCTGGACGTCGGTTGGGCCGACCTGGAAACCTTGGGCGCCGAGGTGCTCTCCGAGCAACTGGCCGGATGGCGGGATCGTTATCCGGACGTAGAGGTTCGCACTGTCGTGGCGCGCACCAGCCCCGCCCGCTGGATCGTCGAGCAGTCAGACGCTGCGCAGCTCGTAGTGGTCGGCAGCCACGGACGAGGTGGCTTTGCCGGCATGCTGTTGGGCTCGGTCAGCGGTTCAGTGGTGCAAGCCGCCCGGGTCCCTGTGATTGTTGCTCGGCAGTCCTGACCGAGTTCCCCAGCGATCGCCGGCAGAGGGCCTCTGGGGGCCACGGCCACAGCGACGCGGGGCTGTTCAGCCGGCGGCCCACTCCTTGGCCCGGTCGAGTTCGTCGAGGCGGAACATGGCGAGCTCGCCGGGGACCATCCACGCCAGCGCATGAAGGGTGTGGGCCACCCAGTCCTTGTCTGAGACGACGGCGATTCGCTTGAAGGCCGAATGATGTTGGAAGAGCATGCCAAAACCCAGCTTGACGTCTTCGACCAACCCGCCGGAGCCGAATCCTTCATAGTTGGATTCGATCACCTCCACGATTCTGATCTCACCGGTTTTCAGCATGTCCTCTATGGTCGGCCTGAACTCACGCAGGTCGTCGCCGCGAAGGCGACCTGATACGCGGAAGCCGGTGACTCCCGGCGGCATGTCTGGCAATACTTCGATCATCGGATTCTCCTCATCTGCGGGACCGCCCTCTTCCTCCATTGTGCGGATTGGGCGGGTCTGCAATCACCGAATCTCACGTCTGACAACGGTGATGGTCGCTCACCTGCGGAATGGCATCCTGTGAGTTCCCTGCAGGTTCCGCTCGGTCCGATCAGCCTCGGATTTCAGATCCGACGTGCGGTGAGAGGGGAGGCTTGCTCAAAGCCTTTGTGAGTCGGTCGATTTCGCGAGGATTTGTGAGCGTTGTGCATCGGCGGCTCTGTGCCGGTTACGCGACATCGGTCACTTCGTCGAAGCGCAGCCGGCGGTTGAGGGTTCCGGTGATCCGGGTGGTGACAACACGCGGCAGAATCCGCCCGAGCAAGGTGATCAGGCGGTAACGGCGTTGGCCTGGGTAGGACGCTGAGCGTCGCTTGGCGTAGTCGTCCAGCGTGCGTGTTGCGATCCGTTCGGGGGTGTCGGCGCCGGATTGCATGGTGGCGGTGGTGCCGTCGAAGAAGCCGGTATCGATCGGACCAGGATGTGAGGCCATGACGTGCACGCCGGTTCCGCGCAACTCCTCGGCGAGCGACTCGCTGAAGGAGAGGACAAAGGCCTTGCTTGCGGCGTAGGTCGACTGGAAGGGCATGGGCAGAAAAGCTGCTACCGAGGCGATGTTGATGATGCCGCCGGAGCCGCGGGTGACGAGCTCGGCTCCGATCGCATGGGTGAGCGTGAGCAGGCCGTTGACGTTGAGCTCGATGGTGCGCAGTTGCGGTTCGAGGGGGCGCCGGAGGAATGCGCCCGCATCACCCGCGCCGGCGTTGTTGACCAGCAGGTCGACGGTCAGGTCGCGGGCGTTGAGTTCCCGAAGGATCCGCTGCGGGCCATCGGCGGCGATGAGGTCGCCGACAATCACTTCGGTGTCCAGACCGCGGTGTTGCTGCCGGATCTGAGTCGCGAGTTCGCGCAGCTGCTCGTCGGAGCGGGCAACCAGGATCAGCCGGGCGCCTCGCCGTGCCAGCTCCAGTGCGAGCGCCCGGCCCAGGCCTTTGGAGGCACCTGTGACGAGTGCGGTGACGCCGCGGTAGTCGGTTTGCATCGATTCTCCAATTGTTTCGAGTCTTGAAGTATTGACGCTAACACGATCTTTCAAGGCTCGAAGCATCGGTAGACTGGCGTCATGGTCGCGTCCGAACTCCCAGCAGTGGTCGCAGCGATCCATCTCGTCTGGATGCGCACCAATCACCTGCTCGGGGAATCTCTGGCCGAACACGGTCTGACAACGGCCACGTTCCAGGCGCTTTGGGCCATTGATCCGGATTCGCCGCCACCGTCGATGAAGGTGATGGCCGAACGGATCTACTGCAACGCGCCGAATCTGTCTTTCATCACCAATCAGCTTGTCGACCGAGGGTTCGTCGAACGCCGTGTAGATCCCGACGATCGCCGCTCTCGCGTCCTCGTTCTGACCGGTAAGGGTCGGCGGGCCCGGGACGCCGTCGTCCGGGCTGCGGTGGAGCAGAGTCCGCTGGGAATGCTCAGTGAGGACGAGTTGCGTCAAGTGTTGGCTCTGCTGAGTCGCGCCCTGCCGGTGGACTGACAAGATTTTATCAAGCTGGGCCAAGCCAGTTGATGCTCAGCGATATTCGGGATTGTCGTAGCCGAAGTTGCAGCCCGCTTCCCATTCTGAGCGCTGGTTTCCGTACGCGGGGAATCCGCCTGCGTTCTTGAGCAGTTTGGCCATGTGCATCAAGTTGTAGGTGAGAAACGTTGTATTGCGGTTGACGAAGTCGTTCTCCGGACCGCCGGAACCTTCGTCCAGATACGACGGACCGGGGCCCGCGGCGCCCATCCAGCCTGCGTCCGCCTGGGGCGGCACGGTGTACCCGATGTGCTGCAGGCTGAACAGAATGCTCATGGCGCAGTGTTTGACACCATCTTCGTTGCCGGTGAGCAGGCATCCGCCGACTCGGCCGTAGTACGCATACTGCCCCTTGTCGTTGAGGACTCCGGAATAGCCGTAGAGCCGTTCGATCACCTGACGCATCACCGAACTGTTGTCGCCGAGCCACACCGGACCGGCCAGCACCAGGATGTCCGCCGCGAGTACTCGTTGCAGAAGCGCCGGCCACTCGTCGGTTTCCCAGCCGTGTTCGGTCATATCCGGTCGGACGCCCACTGCGATGTCATGATCCACAGCACGGATTTGGTCGACCTCGACGCCGTTCTTGCGCATCAGCGCGACACTGCGATCCACCAATCCCTGTGTATTGCTCACGTCGGGGGACCGCTTCAAGGTGCAGTTGATGTACATGGCTTTCAGGCCGGTGAAATCGGGTGTGGACAAGGCTTTTCCTCCTGGGGGGCGTTGGTTTCGTGAAGCCGTGCGAGATGGACAGAGCGATTCGGTCATCAGATCAGCGGGGATCGGGGGCGCTTCGGGCATGCCCGAAGCGCCCGTGATGGGCGAGCCGTCGACTCAACAATATAGTCAGTTACGATTACTGTAAATCAAAATGACTAAACGATCGGCGGGTGCGGACAAGAACAGGTATCAGGCAGCGATACCGACGTTAGCCGATCTGAGGCGCCCACAAAGCGGCGGCAGACAAGTGGGTTGAGGCCGCTCAGGGCTCGCCACAGTCAGTCGCAATCAACCGCTGCCTGCTGTTGATCGACGACCGTGCGGAAACTGTCCAGAAACCGAGAAAACTCGTCTTCGCCGAGCTGACGAGCATGTCGGTTCGTGATGTCGTTCACGACCGCGTCCCGTGCCGCCATCAGCCTGCGCCCGCTTGCGGTGGGTACCACCAACTTGGCTCGACGATCTGCCGGATCTGGCTTGCGTCTGACGTATCCGAGTCGCTCCAAGTCATCGATGATCTGTCCCACGACCTGCTTGATTTGGCCGCACATCTGCGCCAATTCGGTCGCGCGCACTCCGTCCGGGCGCAGGTGGGCCAGCACGGCGTCGTGGCGCGGCACGAGATCGGGGTATCCGTCCTGCTGGATCCTCGTGTACATCTCGTCCTGCATCGCGAACAGAAGTCGTCCGGAAAGCACACTGAGGTCGTTGACCTCGAATTTGTGCACATCAGTCACTGGCGCCTCCACTGTCACAGCACGACGTGCACTCTATCGGGCACCATGACTGTCCTCCTCAGGTCTACCCCCGACGGCGGCCTGCGCTGGTACCCCTCAGCTGTTTACCGGGGTGGGTCGCCGCGCCAGCTGAAACTGTTGACGTACTTCCCCATGTCCAGGGCCAACTGCAAGTTTGCCGCTGAGGGCTTGCCGGAACCGAAGTCCGGTCCGAAGGCGCGGTACGGGCCGACCGCGCCCGCGATCAGGGCCAGATCGTTCTTGACGGCGACCATCACGATGATGCGCATCCGGGTGGAACTGCTCATCGCACCCTGGGGCCAGAGGTCGGCGGCCAATCCGTATCCGTGCTGATAGCCGACCATGGTGTTCGGAATCTCGTAAGCGGTCTTGGTGTCCGGGAAGGTCTCGTTCACCAGGTCGGTGGCGATCTGCTGCGGGCTGCGCCCGTTCGCGGGGCGGCTGAACAACTGCATGGTCCCGCCGTCCCCAGCCCGCAGCACCGCGGTGACCCCGTCGTCGTGCTTGGAGATCTCATAAGCCGCTCCCTCGACCGGGTAGGTCACCGAGAACGCGCCGTCGGCCGAGGTGAACCGGGGGTTGATCTCCACTGCGCGGCTCAGCGGTGGGCTACCGCAATCCGGCGGACAGACGTACAAGGGTGCGGGCTTGGAGATCAGCCCAGACAGTCCGACCAGCCCACCGGCCAGCAAGATGATCGCGATCGCCAGCGCCAGCACTACGGTGCGGAACGACGTCTGCGGTGGCTGGGCCGCTTCGAACGTGCCGGACTGAACCGAATACCCGGGAAGTAGCCCGACGACGATGGTTCCGGCCGCCGGTTCCTCGGCGAGGCGGATCGGGCGATCCTCGCGCCGGTTCCGGCGCGACCGTCGTGAGGATGCATGCAGGGCACCGCCGCATCTGGCGCAGAACGGCGCATCGGGCACCACATGGTTGCACTCGATGCAGAGAATCGGTTCATCGATGCGGGCCTCGTCCTGCGCCTCGTGCAACAGCGCCAGGTGCAGGCCGATCCGCAGCGCCAGCAATGCAAATCCGGTCAACGTCAGATGCACTGCCAGTTGCCATGACTGGGGGAAACGGGCGACGTCGACAACACCCAACGAGGAGTACACGGCAATGACCACCACGGCGATCAGGATCAGCGTGCCCCGGACGAATCCGCGATTCTGCTGGGCTTTTGCCGGTGGTCGGGTGAACCACAGCGCGGTGCCGACCAGGCCTCCGACTGCCGCGGCGGTCAGCGGCATGGCGATTCCGCGGATGCCGGCCTCGACGAACAGGCCGTCCAACGGACGGGCGCGGTTGACCATTCCGGTGCTGAACTGGGGTGCCAGCCGTGTCAGGGTGGCCGCCGCGGTGAAGCTCAGGGCGCCCAGTGCGCCAATGGCGTAGCCGTCCAGGGATTCCCGGTTGCCGCGCCACGACCATCGTGCCACCAGCGTCGGGACCAACATCAGGAGCATGCTGCCCACCGGGACTCCGATCCCGTCGCGAAGGATCCGCCCACCTGCGATGCCTGCGCCCAGGGGGACACCGTACGCGCGAGCCAGCGCGGCCCCGGTCAGCAGTACCCACCCGACCCCGAGCGCCACTCCCAGCGTGGTCGTCAATACCAGGCTGTTGCGTGGGATGTCCTGGTACACGCCGGATTCCCGCAGGTACAAGGCGAACAGCAGAGGAATGCCGAGTGCGGCGACGGCGATCAGGGCGGCAGGCATCCGCAGGAATGTTGCGATGGTCAAGGCGACCGCGAGCAGCGCCAGTCCTATCAGGAACACCTTGCGCGACCGCGGCGCCAGATGCGGGAACAGTGAGCTGGTCAACGCCGGCGAGAACAGGCGTTGACCAGAGGCGGCGCTGAACGCGCGGGCACGCAACCAGTGCGGGCCGTCGCCGCTACGGTGCTCGGCTAGCGGAACACCGCAGAGCCCGCAGTATTCGCCTGCGGGGACATCGATCTGGCAAACTCCGCATTCCACCATGCCCGGGGCGCTCATCAGGCAGACACCTTCTGTGCGATCTGCAGGTTGTGCACCAGGTTGGCGATGTCGGGGGTGCCCAGGCCGGTGACCAGGTCGTAACCAGGGCCGGCGTCGTCGACGGCGTTCCCACCCAGGGTGATATCGCGGAACGAGGGGAGGGGTGCGCCCTCGGCGATGCGGTAGAGCAACGGGTTGATTTCGCCGATCAGGGTTCCGTTGTGCTCCAGGAGGTACTGGTTCATCACCGCGGTCAGGCCCGCCCAAATGGGTGCTGACTGGGAGGTGCCGCCGCCCACCACGACGGCATCGTTGAGCACGAACTGCACGCCGGTGAACGGGTCGGCCACCGCGGCGATGTCAGGCGTCATGCGCCGGCCGGCGTGACGTTCGGGCGCAATGTCATTCGCGGCGGTGCGCTGCCACGGTGGCATATCGAACAGCGCCGATACGCCACCACCGGTGCCCTGGGACAGTGGGACATCGAACCAGGTCTGCTCAGAAACCCAGTTGCCGTCCGTGTCGGTGGACAAGGTGGTGCCTCCGACACTGGTCATCTCAGGAAGTGAGGCGATCGAATCGAGGCCCACATCTTGCTCACTGGGGGGTGACGACCAGTCTTGCCCGCCCCGGCATTCCATGCCGGCGAGGTCACCGCTGGCGTTGTATGCGGTGGTTCCGTGCGACTGAGCGGTACGTAACGCCGACCGGATCGGGGCGAGGTCTGCGGCGGTGACGAGTTTGTCGCAGCCCCAGCCGATGGAGAAACTCCATACTGCACCCGGGAACTGACGGTCGGTGTCTTCGAGCATCTCACCGATCTTGCGGTACCCGCCGCCGCCCTCGACGGTGGGCCGGGCGTTCACCACGACTTTGTGTGCGTCGGGTGCAATCGCATGTGCCACCTGCAGATCCATCGACAACTCACCCCGCGGCTCACCGGGAGTTCCGCCGATGACCTCCGGGGTGAACTGCGGCAGCCCGAACATGGTGGTGAACGTGTCGAGGTCGTGTTGGAGAAACCCGTCGAAGGCGAAGATGACGATGGTGATGCCTTTACCGGTGAAGCCATCTCGTGCCAGCTCGCCGGCGTTGTAGGTGTTCAGCAGTGCGTCGGGGGTCAGTCCCCGGTCGAGGGCGTTGAGCGGGACGTTGTCGGGCAGTGACATGTGATGCGGTGTGTAACTGAGGATCCGACCCATCTCGGACACTTCGTTGCGCAGGAGTTCAGGCACCGCGGGCTGGTGTGGTGAGGCATAGAACACCTGGCCCTTGCGTCCGCGGTAGTCCCGAACGGTGACGTCGAACGCCTGCTCGACGGCATCGGGCGACCCCTCGACGACCACCCAGTCGTCGCCGGGGCGCCATTGGACCGACAACGACTGATCTCGGGCCCAGTCGATGAGAGTTGTCGGTTGCGACCGGCCGGTGAGACTGGCGGTGAACTCGATACTCTCTTCGCGCGCAGGCCCGAGATCAGTCGACGCCTCCAGAAGCGATGCGTACGGGCCGTCGATGATCCGGTCGTCGGCACCCGAATGCCTCTCCGGCAGCCCGACATCGAGGAGCGACGCAGCAATGATGATCAGCGTCGCCAGAAACAGAAGCGGTGCGGTCTTCACGGTTCAGACATGTAGGTGACTCAACAACGTCGGGAAGCCGACGCGTCCCTCAATATGTCGTCTAGTGACCGTAACGGTCACGATCGCGGTCCAGGGTCGGCTGAGGCGCCTTGACCGGGGGAGTGAAGATGTCGGGATTGTTGGGGTTAGGGGCCTTCTCGGTCGGATTGAGCTCCGGCGTCGTGGTTGTGGTGGTGGTTGTCGTGGTTGTGGTGGTCGGCTCTTCAGGCTGGTCGCTGCTGGTGCTGCAGGCCGCGGTGACGCCGATCATCGCAATGATGGCGCCGCCGCCAACCGCTGCCCCGATACGACGAATCAGACGTTTCGATGCCATATTGAGTCCCCTATTTGTATTCATTCTGGTGAATTGTCGGTATTGAATTCATGACTGGAGTCATGTCCTGCTGGGCGCACCCGTTTCGATGTTCAGCTCATCTGTCGATCAGCGTCCTCCTGGTGGTGCGCATGGGGTGGGCGCATCGGGTGATCAACCAAAGACTGTGTTGGCCGCCCGTCCGCGGCGACGGCTTCGATGGAGATGAACCAGCATCTTCGCTGGTGGGAAATAGCATAGGGCTTGTGGCGTCATCGGGTTCGGCGAATCTCGCGATCGCCCGTGCCTGTCAGGTCGCTCGGAGTCACTCGTCATCTCGAGGACTCCGCATGTCGAAAGGTGCGCTGCTGGGAGCGTGCGCTTCGCGGTCTCTGCGCACCGAGCGTCATGACTGTGTGTCATCGGCACCAACAGATGCTAAAGGTATAGGCCACTGATAGTCAATGGTAGTTACTAATATTTGGCCGCATTGCCCTGGGTCGTCGACACTCCCCGCCCGCCCGACCTGTCAGCTGCACCAGTGATCAGTTTTGTTGTGTGATGACCGATTCGGGCCGGATGACCCCGCCTTGTCGATCGTCTGCGACGGTTGACTGTTCGAAGTGATAGTCGGTGAGGTCCACCGACACGATCAAGGGGTCGGCGGCTGCGGTGTTGTCAGCGTTGCGCGGGAAGATGCGAAGTTTGGAGGGGAGGACGATTCCCGACACCTCGACGGGTTCGAGGAGGTAGCGGGCCGCAGGGTTGCTTCCTTGGATATCGACGTCGTAGTCATGGCGGCGTAGCAGTCCGGCGTCATCGATGTAGAACGTCTGCACTGTGCTGTGGGTGGCGATGTCCTCGGGGAAGGTCACTCGTAACCGACGCCAGGTCTGTCCGTTCTCCATCCAGGGGTCGATCTCCTCGGCGAGAACCCCGGGCCTCGCCAGGATGAACGGTGACGTGAGGTAGGTCCACATGGTGTATCCCGCGAAGTAGGCCACCTGCGCGTCAGTCCACGGGGTCTCCATGGTGAATCCGGCAAACGAGTCGCGGGGTTGGTCGAGCTGCTCGACGACCTCGCCTGCCGGCGTCTCGATGATGACCCGCTTCGGGGTGAATTCGGACCGGTGGTCGGTGGGGGCGAATGGCCAGTGCGACACCCATTCTCGCCTGAGGTCGACACGGACATTGGCCTCTTCGAGAACCGTCGGCTGGCCTTTGAGCCCCCACAGCGCACCCCCTTGCCGCAGTCGGGCGGTGAGGAACGCAAACTCATTGAAGCGTTCCAGCCCGCCGTGAGCGTCGATCGTGAAGTCAACCAGGTCGGCCATACGTGTCTCCTCGAGCTGGATCCGCTTGTCTGCAGTGACTCTCGACCAAACCCGCGTCGCCGGGTATCCGTCAGATGACTGTTTCATTCATCTGGAGGAGTCCCTGGTACATGCTGACGGCTGCGGAGCCGAGGATCGGGATCCGCAATGCCGGCATGGTCATCTGACGGATACCCAACGCGAGCGTGGGCCGCGAGTCTGAACGGGTCGGCGATCTATCCCAGACTGCCCACCACCGGTCGCGTTTGTATCGTCACAAAGAAAAGAGGCGCTGTGAAAGCAGCCGTGATCATGGGTCCCGGCCAGACGCCCAGCTACCAGAGCTTCGTCGATCCCGAGCCGGGGTCGGACCAACACTGTGTTCTGTCGGTCACTGCTGCCGCCCTCACTCCCGTCGCAAAGGCCATGGCATCCGGTGTTCACTACGCCAAAGAAGGCGCATATCCGTTCATCGCCGGCCTGGACGGGGTAGGCACGTCAGCTGGCGGGCAGCGACTGTACTTCGCCCGCGGCCAAGCCCCGTTCGGAGCGTATGCCGAACAGGTACTTGTCGCTCACGACGACTGCATCCCGCTTCCGGACGGCGTCGACGACATCACCGCAGCCGCAATCGCCAACCCAGGCCTGTCCTCGGTGGCGGCATTGCGGAGCAGCGTCAACCTCACCCCAGGCGAGACAGTGCTCATCCACGGGGCAACCGGTGCGGCGGGATCGCTGGCCGTCGTCCTCGCTCGGAGGTTGGGGGCACAACGTGTGGTCGCGACCGGACGCAGCGCCGACTCACTGCGTCGGCTCGAGGGTCTCGGCGCGGACGTCACCATCGAACTCAACGACGCGGACGCCGCCACCGCGGCATTGACCCAGGAGTTCGCGGCCTGCGGCGTCGACGTCGTGCTCGACTACATCTATGGCGCGCCCTCCGACGTGGTTCTCTCGGCCATCGCCAACGCCGCCAACTCCATGCGGCCCGTCCGGTATTGCGTGGTTGGCGGAGTGGGCTCGGCCGTGACGGCAATCTCGTCGGGATTGCTGCGTGCGGCCCCGGTCACCGTCATGGGCAGCGGCATCGGCAGCGTTTCATGGCCCGACTTCGTAGCAGCTACGGCAGCCGTCCTCGCTGAGGCCGCCTCCGGTGGGCTCAGCATTGCGACCACAACCGTTGCGCTCTCAGACGTCG
Source organism: Mycobacterium sp. (assembly GCF_049647605.1). Taxonomy (GTDB): domain Bacteria; phylum Actinomycetota; class Actinomycetes; order Mycobacteriales; family Mycobacteriaceae; genus Mycobacterium. The sequence goes on from NZ_JBARXZ010000015.1 coordinate 24,486, forward strand.
GCCAGGTCTGGGATCGCACAGATTCCCGGACCCGGGTCGTTTTCACGCCAGCCGGAAAGGCGGCCCCGCAAACCGTCAGATGACCACACCGAGCTGTCCCGTCGGCACCGCGGCAGCGGTCAGGCGGTCGCGCCCCTGTCCGCCGCGATCAGGTCGACGACGGTCGAGTCGTCCAGCGCTGCCATTCCATTGCGGACGCCGAGCAGGTAGACCTGCTCTGCTGCCGAAGCCAGCGGAGTGGGCAGGCCGGCCGCCCGCGAGGTGCGACCGACGATGCCCATGTCCTTGGCAAAGATGTCGATCCGGCTGTGCACGGCCTCGGATTCGTAGTCGGCGAGCATCCTCGCGCCGCGGTCTCGGAGCATGAATGACGAGGCGGCTCCGGCGTCGAGTGTCTCCCAGGTTGCACGGTCATCCAGCCCGAGGGCCCGCGCGAGCGCGATGGCTTCCGCGGCCGCCGCGATGTGTATGCCGCAGAGCAACTGATTCACCGTTTTGAACGCCTGCCCGTCGCCGGGACGGTCACCGATGATCCGAAGTGTCGAGGCCAGCTGGTCGAGATACGGCTCCACCTGCAGCCGCGCCGCGGGCTCGCCGCCCACCGTGACAAGCAGATCGCCATCGCGTGCGCGCCCGGGTCCGCCGCTGACCGGCGCGTCGATCAGTGCCAGCTCTTGGGATCGCAAACGCTCGGCGACGGCCCTGACAGCCTCGACTCCGATCGTGCTCATCAGCACCACATTCGAGCCTGGCTGCAGTGCGGCAGCGACACCGTTGTCCCCGAACAACGCCTGCTCCAACTGACTTCCGTCGCGGACCACGAGGACGGCGGTGCGGGTCGCGGCGACTGCGGCGGCGGCGCTTTCGAAGGCGTGAATGCTGTCACCGGCGGCCAGCTCACGGCGCTCGGCGACCATGTCGTAGGCGTGCACCGACCATCGTTCGCCGAGTCGCTGGGCAATCGGCAGTCCCATCGCCCCGAGACCGATCACCGCGACCGGGGTGGGGGCCGACGTCACACTGTCACTCACTTTGCTGCTCCTGTGGTCGAGGCCGAAAGGCGTTGGTAGACCTCATCGAGGGCGTTCGAATCGCCGACGTTGCCCGGGAACACCACGTATCGCGTACCCGCCAGGGGACCGGATTCGATCCGCCACAACGCGACGATGCCCGGAAGCACCGGGCCGACAATGGTTGCCCGAGTGACGTCGAGGCCGTGTGTAGCCACATCGCTGGAGGTGATGCCACCTTTGGCGATGACAAATCGTGGGCGCACACCGTTCAGTGCTTGTTTGACGGTGCCGGACACCGCCATTGACACCCGTCTCGCAAGCTCGAGGCTTTCCTCGGGCGAGTCGGCCCTGCGGAGGGCGCGGGTGGTCTGCAGGATGGCGTCTCCGGATTCGAGTGCTTGCTGGAGGGCGGTTGCCGTCACGTCGACGGCGTTGCTCGACCCCGCGGACAGCGAATCCACATCGAGCTCGATGACCGGGAGGTCCGGGTGCCGCTCACACAGCGTCGACAACTGGCGCGCCGTGACGTCGACATGGGAGCCGACGACGATCAGACCGCCGAGACCGGCGTCGTCGGCGTCGTCACCGAAATCGCTGGCATCGACGGGCGCCGGTGAGGGGCGTCCGAGCATCGCGCGCACAAACGGCGGCCCGACCCGGTAGACGAACTTTCGCCCGTTCTGCTCTGCTGCGAGCAGGGCGGAAGCGGCCTCGAAGAGGTGGGCGTCGGATTCGGCATCCACGATGATGACCTGCACTGCCGGGTTCTGCGTCAGCAGCTCCTCGACGGCAGCGACGCTGGTGGAGTTACGTTCCAGCACTGCGATGTTCGCGGCGGTGTACCTACCGGCGGACTTCTCCACCACCCAGTCGCGGAGATCGGAGTTCTGGTAGCCGAAGGTGAGGTCGGCGGCGAATTCCGACTGTGCGACCGGCGTGCGGTGGCCATTGTTCTCCAGGTAGTGCACGCCGTCGACGGTGACCCGTCCGGCTTGGGGAAAGGCGGGGGCAAGCACGATCGCATCCACTGACGTGCCCGCTGCATTACTGGCGGCGATCAGGGCGTCGGTTTCGGCCAGGAAGTGGCCCCGTAGCGTCGAGTCGCTGCGGCTGATCAACGTGGTGGTGTCGCCGAACAACGCCAATGCCGCAGCCGCGGCGTCGTGGGTGATGGCGGCTGCGTCTTGCTCGCTGAGGCTTCGGCTGTTGGTTTGAAGGTAGACGGCGGGGGAGTCGGCAGCGGCCCATTCGAGGTCATCTCGCGTCCAGCGAGTGAGGACCGGTAGATCGCTGACCGACTGTGTGCCGGTGGGGTCGTCATCAATGACGATCAACATGATGGATGGTTCTCCGTGCCGAAGGACGGTGGTGGTGAACCCCATTGCGG
>NZ_JBARXZ010000016.1:0-4840 GCF_049647605.1 Mycobacterium sp.
CGCACCGGTGCGCCCGGCTCCGCCCCCGGAGGTGGTGCCTCGGGCGTCGTCGGTGACCCGCCCAGCGGCACCGGAGCGTCCCCCGGCGGTATCGCCGGTGGTGCGGAATCAGTTGTCGGACAACTTCCGGGCCGGATACCCGCAGTACCTCCGATCGGCCAGGGTCGCCGAGGTGGCAGGTCTTGCGCTGCCCGGTGTAGCGGGCATAGTGGCTCTGACAGCTCTCGGGGGGCTGCTCGGATATCGGCAGGCCAAGGCCGGCCATGCGGTACGCGCCGCGGGGACGGCCCGCTTCCTGCAATAGATGAGCCGCCGGAGGGGGTGACATGCCAGCCAGTCGAAGTGTGACCAGAGCCGTCAATGACGTGCTGGAATTGGCGCCGCGACGGGGAGAGGTCTCGTTGGCGATCTTGGTTGCCGCGGTCAGCGGCAGTCGGGGGCGTCCGATCGAGATCGAGCTGGCCGACCTCCCGGTAGGGGTGTGTGGTCAATGGCGGCAGTACCAGGACTACGACGCATTCCTGATCCAGCGTGGGCTACCCACCTGGCAGCGGACTCTTGCTCACGAGCTGGGGCATTTGGTGCTCGGGCACGCCGGGATCCCTGTGGTGGAGGCCGCCCGGCAAGCCGCCGAATTCGCCAGTGACGATCTGATCGGCTACATGCTCAATCAGCGCACCGGGTGTATGGGGCCCAGCGGAGAAGATGCCGAGCAGGAAGCGGAGGATTTTGCCGCTCTGCTCATCTATCGGTTGGGCCGGATGCCATCGGATCGGGCGTCGATCGTCCAGGTGCGCCTGGGGGAGGCGTTTGGTTGACAGTCTGGGTGATCGCCGGGCTGCTGGGGTTGGCCACCGGCGTGCGCATCGGTTGGGCGCTGGTGAACAAACAGTCCCTGGTCAGCACCGCGATGATCGTCGCGCTGGGCAGTCTGGCGCTGGTGGCCGCGCTGAACTGGGAGCCGTTGGCACTGATGCTGGACATGCTGCTGCACTGGCCCAACATCGCGGTCGGGCTGAGCCAGGTGGCGCTGATCGCCTGTGCGGCAGGCAGTTGCGTGATGATCACCACCGTCGCGTCGACCCGGCGGGCCGTTGTGGTGCGGCGCATCGCGGCCGTGCAGTACGGGATCGCAGCGGTGATCGCCGGCGTCACCCTCGTCATGTTCTTCGCCGACGATCAGCAGCCGGAGATGTCGCCGCGGGAGTACCTGGCCCGAAGTCTCGGCGCGCCGCACCTGTCCATCACCTGGTTGGTTCCGCTGCTGTACATCCTGTTGGCGACGACCCTGGTTGTCTGGGCCGGGTTGCGACACTCCAGCCGGAGCAGACGCGGCCGAGCCCTGTTCGTGTTCACCGTCGGAGTCGTGCTGATCCTGTTGGCGAGCGCGTTTTTCCTGATCCGTGCCGTCAGCGCCACGGCACTTGTGGGGATCGGCACCGCAGCGACGCTGTTGGGAACAGCGATGGCAGTGGTGGCGATCGGTGCGCTGCTGCCCACCATCGAAGACTGGTTCGCGGGCCGCCAGGAGTTACGGGCGCTCGCACCGCTGCTGTCCGAACTCGAACGACGCCAACCCGATATCGGTATCGGTGTGCGCCCTCGCGGCCCGCTGGTGTTCCGGGTCGCCGAACAGCTGTCGCTGATCTCGGATGCGCTCTTTCTGGAAGCGACGGCAGCACAAAGCCTCCACCGCGACGCAGCACCTGTCGAGGCATCGGGTAGCGCCGGACCCGACTTCTCGGAGCCGAGAGCTCGAGCGCGGGCCATCGCCGAGTGGATCCACGCAGGCAGCGACGCCGCGTTCCCCGGGGTGGGAGTGCTGCGGCAGCCCGACAGCTACTCAGACCGGGAGTGGATCATCGAAATCGCACGGCAGTACCGGGACCTCGAACGGATCACGCCCGCGCGCGACTAGCTGTCGAGGTGCTCTTTACGCCGGAGTTCCTCGGCGCGCTGAACCAGATCCTGCTGCGACTCCGCGGACAACCCGACGGTGCGCGCGGCGATCCGGCGGACCCCCTCGTCGCGCATGTTCGCCAGCCAGGTCAATTCCTTGTCGAGCTTCTCGTAGTACTCATCATCGGTGAAGTACGCGGGCTTGATCCGGAAGAAATTGGCAAGTGCCGCCATCGTTGCGGCCGAAGGATTGGTGCGGTTGCCGGAGCGCAACTGCGACAAGTAAGGAGCCGACATGGTGACTCCCTCGGACTTCAGCGCGCCGATCACTTCCGCTGACGTATGCGGGCCCCGACCCGGCGGGTACACCGTGTCGAAAAGGCGATTCAATCGCGCTGAGAACGTCGTGCTCATGGTAAAGACCTCCACAGGTGGACATCGCTTCAATATCCGTGGCCGTATTTGCTGATCATGGTAGCGAGTGTTGTCGTAACTACCAAGTGCAAACGCCTGGCAAATTGACGGGAGCCTTCACAGGTTGGCGTGCCGGAGCCTGCGCGAACGCCCTGATCAGCGCGTCCATGTTGATTTGAAGTGCAGGCAACTCCGCGTGTGATGGCCACTTCGGGCCTGTCCTCGGGTGCGTCGTGGAACCCTGCCATCGAAGGGTGGCAGTCGATTCGCAGACGTTACCGGGCAACGATTCCTGAGCGTGAGCTGAGTTGAAAGCAGATTTGCTGCTGACGTCAACTACTTCGCAATCCGAATGATCTTGACCGGTCGAACCCGCGTGAGAGGGCCCAGCGCCGCGGCGACCGGCGGTGATGTTGTCCGGATACCGCAGCGGAATCCGCTGTCCGGCCGTGAAACCCCGGATGAATGCAATGAATGAGACGGCTCGGGCCGCACTGCGGTAGCGCGGGAATCGGCACTTGGTAGCCACAGGGCCTCGCCGGCCCGTTGTTGTCGTCGCTGGGATGATTGCCAGAGATTCGAAGGACGGCGCGGCGAGGGTCCGCAATCCGTGGTGTCAGGCCGCGAGCAGCATGGCGAGGATCGCCGTGTCGGGGTGACTGATGGGGTCGACGCCCACCCGACTCACCATCGACGTCACCGTGCCGTCGGATTCCGCTTCGACCCACGCAGCGCGGTGCTCGAGTCCCAGATGCGGTAATCCGGGCAGCAGGACACACCCGGATGCGGCACCGCTGCATTCGGGTAGCGACGGGGTGGTTTCCGACGGTGGATGCAGCATCATCAGCGCTGTCGGATTCTGGTTCGCGAAGTACCCGGGTGCCACCGCGGCGGTACCGATGACGGTGCCCGCGGCGACCACCAGGCCGACAGTCCCCGGTTCCGGTGTCTCCGGAAGCTCCTCGCGGACGCCGAATATCGTTGTGGTGGCGAGCAATCCAGGCCAGGACGCAACCCGCACCGCGACCATCAGCAGCTGCGCCCACTCCTTGGTCGAATCAGGCCACCGGCCCGACACGACAAAACCCTTCAGTGCCCCACCTGAATGAAACGGGGCGAGTTCGATGGCCCGCCCAGACCCAGTATTCATATGCCCTCCGCGACTGCTCGGTTCAAACGGGGGTTGCGCGCGACACAACTGCGGGTCGGTCGGATCAGGATGGGGCACAGCGTGGCTGGCACGCAAGAGTGACCGAGTGCTAACGCGCTGGTCGCGGGTAGATGACAGCGGGGCGAACGGCCCGTGCCGCCCCTCCGGGGACGGCGCTCAGGTCAGATGGCGCTCGGGTCGCAACGGCGCACGGGTCAAACCGTTCGGAGGTCGCAACGGCGCTCAGGTCAGAACTGCGCTCAGGTCAGAACGATGAAGGCGAGGATGCCGAGCAGGGTGAGGGCGATGACACCGGCACGTAGCGCGGCGACCTGGTAGGAGCGGTTGCACGTCGATGACGTCGCGTACCAGTGGCCCGTCTGGTTCGCCGGCTGCGGGCCGATCGGCTGGGTCGCCATCACAGACCTTCGATTTGCACCATCCATATACGCCCCCCAGTGAGATGTGTCACACCATCATTCCTGTGGCGCCGATCATAACCTCCTCGGTCGCATGACTGAAATCGAGCCGACTACCTGCTGTTTCATCCTCGTGGCGGCGGTGCGGAATCGCGGTAGGGGCCGCCGCCGCCGCGCCCGGGGCCGCAGTCGGGCGGATTGTTCGCCGAAGCCTGTTGATCGGTCCGTTCTTCAGGAAGGCCTTATCCACAACCGGCCCGGTGACCGCTGCCGTATCCAGCGGACACGGCGACCGCCACCGGTGCCATCCCTGTGGATAAACCTGTGGAAACTGTGGATAGCGGTCAATTGCTGACCGGCCGCCATGGCTCAGGACACCCACGGCGTGTCAGGATTGGAGCCATGGACGACTCGGTGGTTCCGCAAGCGGACGTCCCCGCACTTCCCGCCGACTTCGGGGCGGAGGTGATCCTGCTCGATGTCCGCGAAGACGATGAATGGCAGCGCGGCCACGCGCCCGGGGCGCAGCACATTCCCATGGGTGACGTGCCCGCCCGGATACACGAGATCGACGTCGACAAGCCGTTGTACGTGATCTGCCACGCCGGTGGCCGGTCGCTCCGGGTGGCGCAGTACCTGCAGCGCAACGGCTACGAACCGATCAATGTCGACGGCGGCATGCTCGCCTGGTCGGGCGCGGGTCGTTCGGTGGTCACCGACGACGGTGGGCCGGGCGCAGTCTGAGCGGTCGAACATCGCTCGGCGCCGCAGTTAGGCTGGTCCGGTGATCCAGGTGTGTTCGGTGTGCGGCACCCGCTGGAACGTGCGCGACAAGCAGCGCCAGTGGTGTCCGCGCTGCCAGAGTGCTCTGCTGCCGCCGTCGGCTGCTGCAACGCCAGGTCCCCCGATGGCCACACCGCCGCCGGCACCACCGGCGGGGCAGCAATCCGGGTGGAAC
>NZ_JBARXZ010000017.1:0-95762 GCF_049647605.1 Mycobacterium sp.
GACGCCGAACGCTGCGCCGAGTACCCGATCTGGCTGCACACCTACAATCACCACCGCGGCCACACCGCACTCGGAGGCAAAACACCCGCTAGCTGTGTACCTAACCTCTCAAGTCAGTACAGCTAGATCGCGGCGAACAGTGCCGGATCGGCAACGATCACATTGGCCGGGACATCGCCGGACTGGGTCGCGGTGAAAGGCATCTCGAACCACTTGCCTTGGTTGCCGCAGTCGTTGGACGTGAACATATACCTCTCGGCACCTCGAAGGGTGCCATCTGGTAGCGGTTCGAGTGTTCGCCTCACCTCGATGGTCTCCTCCGGGGTGGGCGTAGACCCACATGTAATCCGGACTTGAGCGGCAGGGTAAACCCACCGTCCGTCGACAAACCGGAGAACAGCCGCCGCACCGGCGGCCTCCGTAGGGTTGGCGTCATCGAGGAGGGCTGCGGTGGCCACACATCCCGACGCCGTGCACATGGACCGGAAAGCCCACCAATTAACTGACGATTCGATGTCGCCGCTCAGCGGATAGTTCGAGCTGGTTTCGGCGCCTTCGTGGTCGAGCCGGTAGGTACCGGTTAGGGACGGGCCCGCCACCTCCCGTGGGGGCGGTGTGTGCTCACCAGCACCCGGGTCAGGCATTGCTAGGCCGACCGGCGCATCACCGGTGCGCACGGCCGCGTACGGGATCTCCGTGACGGCCCCCTGCAGGCCGCATTCACTGCTCACCACTGTGGCCCTCCACCGCCCGCTCAAGGACCCGTTGCTTTGGGGCTGCATCCACCAGGTGATCGAGCTGGTGTCGGTGCCCGTCTCATACCGATCAGCGATGATGAAACACTCTTCCCTTTCGTCATTGCGTTGGCGCTGCGGATCAGACACCCACCGGCCGTCCACGTATCGCATCGTCGTTCTGGCACCACTACGGTGGGGGATCTGCTGATTGTCGGCATCCAACTGCACACCAGACGCTGCACATTCAGCCTCATTGCAGCGAGTCTGAAACGCCCACCACCGCTCGGCCTGTTCGTCCGGCCCCGGGTTGGGGGAACCCTGCACAGTCTGCTGGCCGAAGTCGAAGTTCAACCGGTACGTGCCATCGAGTGTCACCCCGACTGGCAACGTCGCCACCGCCAATGTGTCTACAGTGTCCTCGATGGAGGTCGGCTGTATCAACCAAATAGTCCCCGCTGTGGCCACCGTGACCGCCGTGGCCGCAGCGCCGGCAATCACGCCACGACGTCGCCTCCGGTGTCGAAGCGATCCCGAAACGCCTGGAACATGCACTGCCGCGGGTGATCCGACCAACGTTGCACCCTGATCAACCACACCAGCACCAGACCGCAGGGCGTCTGCGAACTCCTCACAACTCGGATACCGATCCGCCGGCGACTTCGACAGCGCCCTCGTCAATACTGCATCCAGACCAGTGAGTTCCGGCCGCAGCGCGCTGATCTTGGGTGGCTGAGCGCTCAAATGCTGGCTAATCACTCCAACCGGATTCGAGTTCTCGAACACCGGGATTCCTGCGAGCAGGTGATACGCAGTCGCCGCCAACGCATACTGATCTGCCCGGCCATCAAGGTGTTCACCCATCAGCTGCTCAGGCGCCGCATACGCTACCGTGCCCACCGTCAAGTTCGTGGCCGTCAAACCACCGGGATCTGCGATTGGGCGGGCAATCCCGAAGTCAGACAGCAGGATTCTGCCGCGACCACTGTCGGGTTCTGACAGGAGAATGTTGGTCGGTTTCACGTCGCGGTGCAACAACCCGCGACCGTGGGCGTAATCGAGGGCTTCGGCGATCGTCGAGATGATCTCCACTGCCTCGGCGGCGGGCATGCCCGCCGGATACCGGTCACGCAACAGTCGCCCCGCATCGGCGCCCACCACGAGTTCCATCGCGATCCACAGTCGGCTCTCGAATTCTCCGCGGTCGTGCACACCCACGATGTGGGGGTGCCACAAGCTCGCCGCGAGGTCACCTTCGCGGGCAAAGCGCTCTCGGAACTCACGATCGCCGCTCAGCGACGCTGGCAGCACCTTCAATGCGTCGTGTCGCGGCAGGCGTGGATGCTGGACCCGATACACCTCGCCCATCCCGCCGGACCCCAATTTCTCGACGACCGTATATCCAGCAAAGACCGTCCCCGATGAGAGCGACATGGTTCGCATCGTAGATGACATCGCCCTTGTGGCACCGCCCCAACCCGCTGTGGCCAACTCCCGGCCGGACGGGCCAGATCATTGCTTACCGCAGCCGATGTGGGCCGGTCGGTCACTTCCGTACATCACCGCGACTAAAGCGGCCGTTCGTCTTGTGTGAATCCCTTTGTAGCTACCGTCGGTTGTGTGGATCTGCGGTAACTCGTCCGATGGCACGCACGCGGGGCTATCGTCGAGATCACCCAGATCGTTGGGATGCCTGACTTATAGAACTCATGCCGCTCGCCAGAGTTGGCCCAGAAGCACGGTGACGGTACCTGCGTGATGGGTGTGGCAGGCGATGAGGCACCGCGTGCCACGTGACGACACCGCGACGCGGGGCCAGGATGTTGCCGCCCGGTGTCTGGCACGATCGGTCGTCGTGCCGCTACCTCAGCTGGCTTGCATGGATGATGCCGACAGCGGGTGGAACCTCTATAAGCGCGAACATGCTGTGCGAGTGACACTTTCAAAGAGGTGAGGTCAGTGACAGCATGGTGATCGGAGTTGATGCCCACAAGAAGACACATGCCCTTGTGGCGGTCGATGGACTGGGACGCAAACTGGGAGAAAAAACAGTTGCCACAACCACCGCTGCTCACCGCGCGTCGGTGCGGTGGGCACGCATGTAGTTCGGCCCAGACCTAGTTTGGGGTGTCGAGGACTGCCGATCGCTGACCAGTCGACTTGAACACGACTTGGTGGCCGAGGAATTTTCGGCGGTTAGGGTACCTCCACATCTAATGAGCAGAACACGGGCCCCCTCGCGCGAGCGCGGCAAATCTGACCCGATTGATACCCTCGCGGTAGCTCGCGCCGTCCAGGGCGAACCTAACCTGCCGACCGCCAATTACGACCCCATTTCGATGGAACTACGGCTCCTGGTGGACCGCCGCGGCGACGTCGTTGCCACACGCACCCCTGAGATCAATCGACTACTAGTGCGGCAGGCGCTAGCCCGGCGACGTGAAAGAAGCCGCGGATATGCGGACAACCGCCGGAGGCAGTTGTGTGTTAATAATGAAGAGACATTAACAATGGTCCGCTCTCGACCTGAGGAGTGCTGATGGGCACCTACGATGAGGCCGCGCGTCCGGCAGCCCCAAATGTGGTCATGATCGTGCTGGACGACCTCGGCTTCGCCCAATTAGGCTGCTACGGGTCAGACATCCAGACACCGGCCATCGATCGTCTCGCTCGCAATGGACTCCGGTACAACCGCTTCCACGTCACCGGCCTGTGCTCACCGACACGAGCCTCATTGCTCACCGGCCGAAACCACCACTCGGTGGGGATGGGCTTCCTTGCCGACATCCCGACTGCCCACCCGGGCTATACCGGCAAGATTCCGGCCGCAGCGCCGACACTGCCGCGCTTGCTGCGGGATTCCGGCTGGAGCACGATGGCGGTCGGTAAGTGGCATCTCGCGCCGCGCGGCGAACGGACGAGTGCCGGCCCGTTCACCCGCTGGCCGCTGGGACTCGGGTTCGAGCGCTACTACGGCTTTCTGCTCGGCGACGCCAATCACTGGGACCCGCAACTGGTACGAGACAACACCTATCTCGACGGACCTGATGTGCGCCCAACCGGCTACCACTTGACCGAGGATCTCACCGATGAGGCGATCAGGATGGTGGTCAGCCAACAGCAGTCAGCACCCGGCAAGCCATTCTTCCTCTACTTTGCCACCGGGGCTATGCACTCACCACATCATGTGCACAAGAGCTGGGCCGACTCCTACGCGGGACAGTTCGACATCGGTTGGGACGCCTGGCGAGACGAGGTGTTCGCACGCCAGCTCGCCGAGGGCGTGGTGCCCGCAGGCACCACGCTCACCGAGCGACCCGATTGGGTGCCGGCTTGGACCACCCTCACCGCAGACGAACGCGCCGTGTACGCGCGGATGCACGAGGTATATGCAGGCTTTCTGAGTCATACCGACAGCCAGATCGATCGATTGATCCGAACGCTGGAGGACCTCGACGTCATGGACAACACGCTCGTTCTCATCATGTCCGACAATGGGGCCAGCGCAGAAGGGGGCGTTGCGGGAACCAGCAACGAACACCGATTCACGCATCGGGTGCCAGAGACAGCGGCCGACAACCTCCATCTCCTACCGGACTGGGGTGGCACGGCGGGATATCCGCACTATGCGTGGGGCTGGGCGTGGGCCGGCAATACACCTTTTCGACTGTGGAAGCGGTATGCGTGGCTGGGCGGTACCCGCGTTCCGCTGATCGTGCACTGGCCGCGCGGGATCGGCGATGGAGGCGCTGTGCGTTCACAGTTCGCGCACGCCATCGACGTCATGCCAACAGTCTTGGAGGCCTGCGGGGTTCGGCAGCATTCGCCTTCTGCCGAAGCTTCCGACAGCACCGTTCACGGGGCGAGCCTGTTGCCGACATTCAACGACGCGGCGGCGCCTGCGCCCCGATCGACTCAGTACTTCGAAGTCGTGGGTTCCCGGTCGATGATTGCCGATGGCTGGAAGGCCACGACGGATCACGTGGCCCAAGGTGTGATGGACGAGGAGGCGCTGCTGGAGGGTAGCCGGGACTTCGCCGCTGATCGATGGTCGCTGTTTCGGGCCGACGACTTCTCCGAAGCTCACGACGTGTCGGCGAATCATCCCGACGTGGTGGCGCGATTGACCGCCCTGTGGGCAGCCGAGGCCGCCCGCTATGACGTGCTCCCCCTGACTGATTCGTTGGTGGCACGAGCGGCGGAAATGGTATGGCCCGAATTCCCGCCTGGGCAGCGCGTGGTGTTGCGGCCTTCGGGCGGTCCGGTCGCCGATGAAGCACTGCCCTTGCTGTACAGCCGGCTGTTCGCTGATGTCGACGTCCCGTCCGGGGGTGCCAACGGTGTGTTGTTTGCAATCGGCAACTGGACCGGAGGGCTGGCGGCATTCGTCATCGAGTCCAGGCTGCACGTTGCTGTCGCAGCCCCGGGCGGCAACATCCGGGTGCGAGCCGATCGGCTGCTGGTGGAAGGACGCCACACCGCGGGCTGTCGGTTACACCGCCTCGACGGCGAGACCCGAGTGGAAGCGGTGATCGACGACATCGTTGTCGGCTCTGCGGTGGCCCCGGTGACGCTGCCCCATGTCTGGCAGCATGGCGGGACATCTTTGCTCTTGGGTCGAGACCGCGGCCTGCCGGTGTGCGAAGACTATCGACCACCCTTTGTGTGGAACGGTGGATTGCATGCGGTGACAGTGGAATCCGACCTGGAGTCGCTGCCAGACCAGGAACTACTCAGGGCCGCCCTCAAGTCTGACTGAAGCGACTCTTCACTGACGCAAAGCCTCCAGGGTTTCCGCCGAGGCGGGCGCACGGATGATCGCAGTGAGCGAATCGATGAGGTCGGACACGAACATCGCCGTGGGCGGCGCGTCGGTTGCGGTTGCCCGTTGTCGCTGGTGGTCGGCCACCGCATTCAGGGAACTTATGTAGACGAAACGAAGCCTCGCCTGGGCGACGGCTTCCGGGAGATGTGAAAGATGCTCCCAGATAAGCTGATTGAGACTTTGCCCGTGCTCGGTCAACGAAGGATCGGCCAAGATCCAGGCATACCCGCCTGGTTCGCCATATCCGTGAAACAGCAGTTGAGTAACCAGCTCGACATGTCGCTCCCCCCGCTCAGCACTACTCACCTGAGGGAGGATCAAGGCGGTAAGGAGGCGTCTGAGCTCTGCCGGGTGATCACCCGACACCGCCTGGTCGAGTATCCGTCCCCGGTCTTCGTTGATTCGTTCGAGACGATCTTCGAGTATGGCCTTGATCAGGTCGTCTTTGGAGCCGAAGTGGTAGTTCACCACCGCGGCGTTGCTTTGTCCGGCGGCGAGTCTGATTTCGTTGAGGCTCACCGCTGCGATCCCCCGGTCGGCGAACATCGCCTCCGCCACGGTGATGAGCTTGAGGCGTGTCGCTTCTCCGCTGCTGTTGCGGCCGCGCTTGCGCGCCTGTTCCCGAATGCGGTCCGACTCCGAGGGCATTGCCTGATGGTACGCATTTCCCAAGGTCCGTATATAATGAGTTCTCATTAGTTAATCGACGACAAGAAAGCTTGGGTGCGCAATGCAGGTGGAGCTGGCGTCCTTGGCACTGGTCATCGCTGTGTCGCCGGCCTCGGTGGTTCCAGCGATCCTGATGCTGCACACGCCCCGCCCGCTGGCTGCGGGATGGGCGTTTGCCGTCGGCTGGATGCTTTCTGTGGCGGCCACGACCTGGCTATTTGTCGGAATCGCCGGGCAATTGCCTGATGTCGGCGGTCCGCCGCCACAATGGATCCGACCCGCAACGATGGTGCTGGCGGTGCTCCTGATCATCGCCGGCATCGTCATCTGGATGCGCCGGGGACGCAGTGAACGTACGCCGGCCTGGCTGCGGGCACTGGACTCCGTCACCGCGTGGCGGGCACTGGCAGCCGCGCCGTTACTGGCGGCCATGAATCCCAAAGTGCTCTCCGCCTGCGCTGCAGCAGGTTTCAGCATCGGGGCCACCGCGCAGACCAGTCTGGCCCAGTGGGGTGACGTCACAGTTTTTGCGCTGCTCGCCAGCGCGACAGTGATACTGCCGGTGCTGAGCTATTCCATCTGGCGCGAGCGCATGAACGAACCCCTACGACGGCTCAAAGTCGCGCTGGAGCGCCATAATGCCGCCATCCTGGCGGTGGTTCTTTGTGCCGTGGGGCTGATGTTGTTGCTGCAAGCAGTGTGATGGCCCTGTCCCTGACGATGTGAAGGAAAGCCCATGTCGGTAACCAATTCTCACCGTCCAAGCCGACGGCTACTCACTCTCCAAAAGCTCATGCTGTTGGCGGCCTCGCGGTCTGGCGGTGTTCAGGATGTCGGGAAGACGCGCAGAATCACCCGATTGATGGAGTCGCGCCAGCGACGGGCGCGTGGAGTCCGGGAGTCCACCGATTCGGTGGCCGGCGTCCCTGTTCGGTGGTTCCGCCCGGACCGGGCGGACGCGGGCCTCATCTTCCACGTGCACGGCGGGGCCTTTGTCGCCGGTAGTTCCTTGGCGGCCCGTGCCCACACTGGGCTGGCTCGTTGCCACGGCGCGGAACTGGTGAGCGTCGACTACCGACTTGCGCCGGAGCATCCGTTCCCCGCGGCGCTGGATGACGTGTGGACGGTCTACTCGGAGGTGGCGCGCGACCGTCCTACCGTCATTGTCGGGGAGTCCGCCGGAGGTGGTCTGGCCCTGTCGCTGGCAAGGCGAGTGTTGGACCAGGGTGGTCACGCGCCGAAAGGTCTCGTAACCATGTTTCCCTGGGCAGACCTCACCAACAGTTCCGAAAGCTTCGTGCGGAATGAACATCGAGATCTGCTCTCCCGCAAAGGCCTTTCGCGCAGTGCAGTGGCCTATGCCGGTGACTGTGATCTGAGGATGCCTCTGGTGTCGCCACTCTACGGCTCCTTCGCCGACTTTCCCCCCACGCTGATCGTCGTCGGTACCCACGACTGTTTACTCGATGACTCCCGCGCCGTCTCGACTCGTATGCGTGCCGACGGAGTCGACACCACACTCATCGAAATACCCGGCGGATTTCATGGTTTCATCCTGTTGCCTGCTCCGGAATCACGAGAAGCGAGGCAGCAGATGTCGTCGTTCATAGGCTCAGCCCTAGGCGGCCGATGATTGGCACGCTGAGTAATGCCATCAGTGCATCTGAGCCGTCAGGCGCGATGCTACCGTCGCGCCCTATAGGCTCACGGCGTGCACAACGTGATCCAGGCCAGCGCTGCGTCGGCGGCGGCATTGACAGTGGGGCTGTCGGCCTATGCAGCGTTGATCTTCACCGGCATCGCGGTGGGGATCTACGACGCCCGCCGGCACCGCCGGGGCCGGGCGACCGCCGCGGCGGTCATGGTCGGGGTGCTGACCATATGCGGGCTGGTCATCGCGATCGTCAGCAGTGTCGTGTGAACCGTCACAATACGACGGATGTGAACACCCTACGGTTGTTGTGGCCCAATGGTTCTGAAAGCGCGTCCCGCGGACGGCGGCCGCGGACCACTCCAGGACGGTTGCCGCCCCAGCAGCAATGTTCATCTGGACAATTGCTGGGTGGGTCACCCGACTGCTCGGGGGACACCACCTGGGTGCACACTATGATGTGGCCCTTTCTGCAACAGTCTTCAAAGTCGAACTTGGCGTCTCCGATGTCGATCACGGTTACTACGCCGATCACACGCTGACCGTGGCCCGTCATCCCAGTGAGACCGATGAGCGGATGGTGGTGCGGTTGTTGGCGTTTGGGCTGCGCGCACACCGACTCAGCGACGTCGACGGTGAGTTGGCGTTCGGGGCGGGCCTGTCCACCCCTGGCGTACCGGACTTGCGGCTCGCCGACTACACCGGCCGGATCCTGGAGTGGATCAACGTCGGTCAGCCCGACGAACGCGCCATGGGCAAGGCGGCCAGCCAGGCCGACCAGGTACTGCTGTTCCCGTTCGCCGCCGGCGTGGCCACCTGGTGGCGCGCCGTTGGCCCCAAAGTGGCGGGGCTGCCGAACCTGTCGGTGGTGCAGATACCGCACGCACCGATACAGCAACTGGCTCAGACTGTCGATCGCCGGGTCTCGGCGCAGGTGATGGTGATCGAAGGTCAGGTGACGATGACCGTAGGCGGAGTCGACGTCACCTTCACGCCCGAGCCATTGGCGTGAACATCTGAGCCCGAGGTGAAAGTCGATGGCCTTGGCGCCATGGACGCTGACGTCATCATTGGCGGGGCGGGCCTGGCCGGAGCGGGTTACCGGTAAAGCGCTTTGAGCGGCCCTTGCCCGCCCTACCGTTCCATCGCCCCGATCAACGCTTCTGAGATCACGCCGGTTGCCTTCCTCAGCGCGGGAATGGCGCGAGCAATCGCATCCTTGCCGAAACGAGCCGAGGGGCCGGAAATGCCGATTGCCATGGGAGTCGGAGCACCTGGCACCGCCATCGCGACGGAGCGAACTCCGATCTCGAATTCCTCGTCGTCGATCGCATACCCGTCGGCGCGCACCCGCTCGACTTTCGCGAACACCGCGGAAAGGGTGGACGCACTGTTCTTGGTCGGTGCCGGAAGGCCAGACTGCGTGACCAACTTCAAAATGCGTGCATCGTCCAACTCGCCCAACACGGCCTTGCCCACACCGGACGTGTGAAGACTGACGCGCTTGCCGACGTCATTGTTCGTCCGCGTCAGCTTCGAGGACAAGACCTGCCCGGTGTAGATGACCATGTCACCGTCCAGCACTGCGAGACTCGCCGTCTCCGACAGTTCTTCGGCCAATGACGTCAGCACCGGACCGGCGACCGCGCCCAACTGACGATTCGCAACTTCACCAAGCCGAATCAGTCTCGGCCCCAAAGCATATCGGCGATTGGGCAGTTGGCGCACATATCCGATTCCGACCAGCGTGCGCAAGAGGCGGTGAATCGTCGGCGGCGGCAACGGAGACTCCGCCGACAACTCCGTCAGCGAGCACTCCCCTCCGGCACGTCCGATCAATTCCATCAACTCAAACGCGCGCTCGACCGACTGCACGCCGCCCGACTTCTCCGCCATGCGATCCACTCCCGGCCGACTACTTTCGTTCCATCCAACATCCTCGAAATCAGTTCCGCAATACGGAAGAAACGTCCGGGGAATACGCGCACAACGGTGTGTGCGTAGTACCCTCGCGCTAAACTCCACGATGTGGAATTCTGTCTTGACGGAAAGTTCCAGACCGGGAAGGGACACCAGTGACACGACGCCTCGACGATGCGGTGCTTGCCGACGTCGACCGCCGCCTCTCGGCTGCCGACGCTCACCTGATGTCCAGATACCCCGGCGACAACGGCCGTCGGCAGCCGATCCACACCGTCTACATCCCGGGCAACCGGTATTCGGCGACGATGCCCGCCGATTGGGGCTGCACCGCTCTCGCCGCCGCGCAGAACGCCGGCGGACTCGACGCCGTGGCCGCACTCGTCGGCGCGAGCAGTGGAACCGACTGCGAACCCGACACTCTCGCAGCCCTCGTCGAGAACAAGCTGACCACAGAGCCGATCGAAGACCTCCGCATCGACTTCGAGGACGGCTACGGCACCTTCGACGACGCGACCGAGGACGCCGATGTCGCACAGGCGATCGCCGCATTGCGGATCGCGCTCGACGCAGGTACCTCGACGCCGTTCGTCGGGACCCGCTTCAAATGCTTCGAAGTAGGCACCCGTGCGCGGGGACTGCGCACACTCGACATGTTCATCAGCGGACTCGTCGACTCCGGCGGCCTCCCCGACGGCCTCACGCTCACCCTCCCCAAGGTGACGTCCGTCGACCAGGTCGAGGCGATGGTTGTGGTCGCGGGTGCCCTCGAAGGTGCGAACGGATTGCCGGCCGGCCGCATCCGCTTCGAAGTTCAGGTCGAGACAGCGCAGGCCATTCTCGGCGCCGACGGCCGCGCACCCGTTGCCCAATTCATCCACGCCGGCCAGGGCCGCGTCAGCTCGCTGCACTACGGCACCTACGACTACTCGGCGTCTCTCGGGATCGCCGCCGCCTACCAGTCGATGGAACACCCGGCGGCAGACCATGCCAAGAACGTCATGCAACTGGCCGTCGCAGGCACCGGCGTCCACATGTCTGACGGCTCGACCAACATCCTCCCGGTCGGCGACCCTGACAACGTCGCCACGGCGTGGAAGCTGCACGCGCGCTTGGTCCGCCGCCACCTGGAACGTGGCATTTATCAGGGCTGGGACATGCATCCAGCCCAACTGGTCACCCGCTATCTGGCAACCTACGCGTTCTACCGTGGCGCCTTCGCGCCCGCAGCGACACGCCTGCGCAACTATGTCCACCGGCTCGACTCGACAGTCATGGACGAGCCCGCCACTGCCCGCGCGCTCGCCAACGTGATGTATCGCGGCAGCG
Organism: Mycobacterium sp.; assembly: GCF_049647605.1. Lineage (GTDB taxonomy): Bacteria > Actinomycetota > Actinomycetes > Mycobacteriales > Mycobacteriaceae > Mycobacterium. The sequence goes on from NZ_JBARXZ010000017.1 coordinate 11,129, forward strand.
TGTGCGGCGCCCTCACCGTCGACGAGATCGAGACAGCCCTCGATCTGCCCATGTCCACCGCGCGCGATATCGCGCTCGGCCGCCCAACCAGGAGCCACCAGTGACCACTGCGTCGTACTACACGCCCCGCGGCGGCCTGCCCCCGCAGACCGATCTGCTGACCGACCGCGCCATCGTCACCGAGGCCTACACGGTGATCCCGCGCGGCGTCCTCTCTGACATCGTCACCTCGGTGCTTCCCGAGTGGACCGATACCCGCGCCTGGATCATCAACCGACCCGTCGCCGGTGGTGCGACGACGTATTACCAGGCGATCGTCGAGGTCAAGCCGGGCGGCGGGGCGCAGCGGCCCGAGCCGCAACCCGAGGTGCAAAGCTTCCTGTTCGTCACCTCCGGTGCGCTCACCGTCGACGCGGCAGGCCAGACGCAGACACTCACCGAGGGCGGTTTCGCCTACCTGCCGGCAGGTACCGACTGGTCGGCCCGCAACAACGGTGATGCCGATGCCACCTTCGTCTGGATCCGCAAGCGGTACGAGGCCATCGCGGGCCACACGGCATCGGTCAAGTTCGGCAACGAGCAGGACATCGCACCGTCAGCCATGCCCGGGACCGACGGCAAGTGGCGCACGACGCGCATGCTCGACCCGCAGGACCTCGCGTACGACATGCACGTCAACATCGTCACCTTCGAGCCCGGCGGGACCATTCCGTTCGCCGAGACCCACGTGATGGAACATGGCCTGCTGATGCTCGAGGGCAAGGCCGTCTATCACCTCAACGGAGACTGGGTGGAGGTTCAGGAGGGCGATTTCCTCTCGCTGCGCGCCTTCTGCCCGCAGGCGTGCTATGCGGGCGGACCGTCGAACTTCCGTTACCTGCTGTACAAGGACGTCAACCGCCAGATCATGCTCTGAGACCTGTGGCGACGAAGCGACCGGGCATCTCAATGGTGCCCGGTCGCTTCTGTCCGCGGTCTGGGTGATCGCGGCGGCCTACAACTGAAACGGCCAGCCGATGACCTTCTTCTTGCGCGGTGTCGCGTAGGTACGCACCTTCGAAGTGGACAAGCCCATCCGGACCAGACCTTCGGCGATGGTGACCGCCGCGCGGACGCCGTCGACGATGGGGACGCCGGTTGCGGCCGTCACCTTCTCCTCGAGTTCGGCCATCCCGCCGCAGCCGAGACAGATCACTTCGGCGTGATCGTTCTCCACGGCTTCCCGTGCTTGATGGACGATCGCTTCGACCGCTCGATCTGGATCCGACTCGAGTTCGAGCACCCCGAGGCCGGACGCCCGCACCGACGCGCACCGGGCGTCGAGTCCCGCCAACTTGAGACGGTCTTCGATCAGCGGGACGGTGCGGTCCAGGGTGGTGACCACCGAGTACTTGTGTCCGAGATACATCGCCGTCGACGCGGCCGCTTCGGTGATGTCGACTACTGGGACGTCGAGCAATTCCTGCAGACCCTCGCGACCGTGTTCGCCGTAGCCGGCCTGGATCACCGCGTCGTACGGCTCGGGATACGAGGCGATCGCGTCCATGACGGCGATCGCCGCGAGATAGCTCTCGAAGTTTCCTTCGCACGAGTCCGCACCGAAACGCGGTGTGATACCGACGATCTCGGTACCCGGTGACGCGACACCGCGCGCCGACTCGGCGATCGCATCGGTCATCGACGCGGTGGTGTTGACGTTGGCTACCAGGATTCTCATCGCGCTCCCCTAGTGTGTGCTGGCCACGGCGATGGGCTCGCCGGAGACATCGTTGAACGGTCCACGGCGGTCTGCGACCACCAAATACACGATCGCACCGAGGCCAGCGCCGATGAACCAGGAGAATTCCGAGACGATGGCGAACGCCGGAACGAATGCCAGCAGCAGTGCCACCACCGCGGTAATGACGAGGGCGACTACGGCCCGCACATTGACACCCTTCGAATACTGGTATTCGCCGTCCACATCGGTCGTGAACAGGGCCAGAACGTTGATCTTGGAACGACGCACCAGCCAGTAGTCGGCCATGATGATGCCGAACAGCGGACCGAGAATGGCACCGAGCCCGCCGAGGAAGTAGTTGATGACGGCAGGGGTGTTGTACAGGTTCCACGGCAGGATCACCAAGCCGATGACGGCCGAGACAAATGCCGCGCGACGGAAGTTCAGGTGCTTCGGGAACAGGTTGTTCAGCGCATAGATCGGAGCGACGAAGTTCGCCATCAGGTTCACAGCGATGGTCAGGATCAGCAGGGCGAGCGCCGCTAGCACCAACAGCAGGGTGTTCGGCACTTCCTGAACGATGTCGGCGGGCGCTTCGATGATGCGTCCGTCGATGCGGAACTGGGCGCCGGCCAGGGTGATGACGATGCCGCCGAACACCAGCATGTTGAGCGGGATACCCCAGAAGTTGCCTTTCACGATGGCCCGCTTCGACGTGGCGTTACGGGTGAAATCGCAGAAGTTGAGGACAAACGTGCCGTAGATCGCGACCCACAGGCTGGCGCCGCCGATGATCTTCAACCACATGTCGATACCGGTCAGCGAGTCGGGCGTCGTCCACGCGATGGCCCAGTCGGCGCTGTTGAGCATCCAGATCGCGAGCGCGATCATGGTGAACAGAATGACCGGGCCGGCGAATGCCTCGTATTTGCGGATCATCTCCATGCCGTAGCTGACGATGACCACCTGGATCACCCAGAGCGCGATGAACGAGATCCAGCCGAGGGTGGACAACCCCAGGAAGCTGTTGGAGTCGAGGGTGGCGGCGGACGGGGCGAGCGCAATGATCATGATGCGCAGCACCACGGACGCAAGGTAGGTCTGGATGCCGAACCAGGCGATCGCGACCGCGCCGCGGATGAGGGCTGGGATCTGCGCACCGTGGGTACCGAACGAGATGCGGCTCATCACCGGGAACGGGACACCCGTCTTCTCCCCCATGAATCCGGACAGGTTGAGCAGGAGGAAGAGGAAGACGCCGCCGAGCCCGAGCGCCAGCAGAATCTGCCACCCGCCCAGACCGAGGGCGAACAGCCCGATGGCGAACGAGTAGTTGCCCAGGCTGTGTACATCGTTGGCCCACAGGGTGAAGATGTTGTATGCGCCCCAACGTCGGCCTTCGCGCTTGGTGGGCGCGAGATCTGCGTTGTACAACGACGGACTCACATCGGCGAACGCAGTTGCATCGTCACGATTGGAGTCGCCGATGAGCCCGGTGGACTCTGTGCTCATGGATACGCCTGTCACGGTCGGAGCGCCGACGCCGACGCGCCGCCGCTAATATTCCACTATGCGGAAATTAGATTCCACGGATTTGATAAGTAAGTCTCATTCCGACGCCACATGTCAAGGTTTTGGCGTGATTGACTGTGCCTACCCTCACATCTACTGTCGGCCATAGCGTGGAGTTCTAGTTCCACGATGAGGAATGACCAGGGACTAACGGAGAGCTCACCATGACCGCTGACGCCCCCGCGCAGTCGAACCAACCCGATTTCGATCTGGTGGTCCGAGGCGAACGCACGCTGACGACGGCGGGAATCGTCGCCCGCGAGATCGGTATCCGTGACGGTCGCGTCGTCGCGATCGAGCCGCTGGGCAGTGGCCTCACGGGCACCGAGATCATCGAACTCACCGACGAGCAGGTGATGATCCCTGGTTTGGTCGATACGCACGTGCATGTCAACGAGCCGGGCCGCACCGAGTGGGAGGGGTTCGACTCCGCTACCCGTGCGGCGGCGGCCGGCGGTGTGACCACGCTGATCGACATGCCGCTCAACTCGATTCCGCCAACGGTCAACGTCGAGGCACTCGAAGCCAAGCGCGCGGCGGCATCGGGCAAGACGCACATCGACGTCGGTTTCTGGGGTGGCGCGATCCCCGGCAACACCGACGATCTGCGCGGTCTGCACGACGATGGCGTGTTCGGCTTCAAATGTTTCCTGCTGCACTCCGGCGTCGACGAGTTCCCACATCTGGACGCCGATGAGATGGAAAAGGACATGGCCGTGCTGGCCGGCTTCGACTCCATGATGATCGTGCACGCCGAGGACTCCCGCGCTATCGACCGTGCGCCCTCGGCCGAGGGCACCAAGTACGAACGCTTTCTCGCCTCGCGGCCGCGCGGCGCTGAGAACGTGGCGATCGCCGAGGTCATCGAGCGCGCTCGGTGGACCGGTGCCCGTGCGCACATCCTGCACCTGTCGTCCTCGGACGCGCTGCCCATGCTCGCGACCGCCAAGCGCGACGGCGTCAGGATCACCGTCGAGACCTGCCCGCACTACCTGACGCTGCTGGCCGAGGAGATCCCGAACGGCGCGACCGCGTTCAAGTGCTGCCCGCCGATCCGCGAGGCGTCGAATCGGGAACTGTTGTGGCAGGGCCTGCTCGACGGCACGATCGACTGCATCGTCTCTGACCACTCCCCGTCGACCGTCGATCTGAAGGACGTCGAGAACGGTGACTTCGGCATCGCCTGGGGTGGCGTCGCATCACTGCAGCTCGGCCTGTCGTTGATCTGGACCGAGGCCAAGCGCCGCGGGATCAAACTCACGCAGGTGATCGAGTGGATGGCGGCCAACCCCGCCGCACTCGCCGGTTTGAACAACAAGGGCAAGATCGCCCTCGGCTACGACGCCGACTTCGCGATCTTCGAGCCGGAGTCCGCACAGGTCGTCGACGTGCACAAGCTGCATCACAAGAACCCGATCAGCCCGTACGACGGGCGCGCGCTTGCCGGTGTCGTGACGAGTACCTGGTTGCGCGGCAAGAAGATCGACTTCCAGACCCCACAGGGCCGGATGCTGCGCCGCGGCGGCGTGTAACGCACCTACTGGTGGTCGGCAGAACACCACGTCGGCACCGCCGTCGCGCAGAAAGGGAGCCTGCGCTGTCGTCGATGCGAAGATCGGCGTCTCGATCTGACCGGCATCGTGTACGTCGGAACGCACAATTGATCTATGGAACCCATCACTGAAGTCCACGACTACCCGTTGGTGCCGGTCGGTCGCGGACACATCGAACCGGCACCGCGGCGAGTACGGGGATTCATCGCCGGGCAGGTGGTCTTCGACACCACCAACGCAAAGTATGTGTGGGAGAACGCGTTCTATCCCGCCTACTACGTCCCGATCGCCGACGTCCACCGGGAACTGCTGGTCGACGAGGACCATCAACAGAAGGCCCAGTTCGGCCCGTCTCGGTTGTATTCACTGAACGCCGGTGGGCGGATCCAGCCGTCCGTGGTGCGCGTGTTCGACGACGACGGTGCCGGGCCGGCCGCCGGGTTGGCACGCTTCGAGTGGGACGCCATCGAGTGGTACGAGGAGGACGAGCCGATCGTCGGGCATCCCCGCAACCCGTACGTGCGGGGCGATGCACTGCGCTCGCACCGGCACGTCACGGTGGCGCTAGAGGGGGTGCTGCTTGCCGAAACGCACTGCCCGGTATTGCTTTTCGAAACGGGTCTGCCGACGCGCTATTACATCGACCGCTCTGACCTGGTGATGGAGCATCTGAAACCCAGCGATACCACCTCGTTGTGCCCGTACAAGGGCGTGACCACCCAGTACTGGTCAGCACAGACGCCTTCGCGGGTGCAGCCAGACATCGCCTGGGCATATGACCACCCGTTGCCGGAGGTCGCCCCGATCGCCAGGATGGTCGCGTTCTACAACGAGAAGCTCGACATCACCGTCGATGGCGTCGCACTGGCGCGGCCGCGCACACACTTCGCCTGAGCCTTCGTCCGGATGGATCGAACGCCGGGCATCCTCTCGTTCGGCGAGCAACTTGTGTCGGGGTTTCCCGTTGCGCTCGAGCGACTTTCGCTGTTTGTGGTGGGTCAGCTGGGCGCGCAGGCCGCGATGGCTGCGCCAGCCACCACCTCACTCCTTGTTGCTGGGCTGGCGGGTCACGGGTTTCCGGTCACCCCTCGCGCACATACAGCAGATTCCGATGGTCTGACTGTAGGAATCCGCGGCAGATTGGGGACTTGATAGCGATTTCCTTGCCACTGTCGAACTTTTTCACCGATTCAGCTTGCGCAGAGCGCGGATATCGACAATGGTCTTACTCAGACCGACGTGATCGGCGCCATGCCGCAGTCACGCCAGCACGAGGAGGACCCAGCCATGAGCAAGACCGGCAATTCCACCGTCGACGCGCCGGCCCGACCCGGCGGGCCGGATCTGAGCGCTTCCGCTCCCGTAGTCGAGATCGACCATGTCACCAAGCGTTTCGACAACTACGTCGCGGTCGCCGACGCACACTTCTCGATCGGCTCGGGAGAGTTCTTCTCCATGCTGGGGCCGTCGGGATGCGGCAAGACCACCACCTTGCGGATGATCGCCGGCTTCGAAGCCCCGACAGAAGGGGCGGTACGGCTACAGGGGGTCGACGTCTCCCGCGTTCCGGCCCACAAACGCAATATCAACACGGTCTTCCAGCACTATGCGCTGTTTCCCCACATGACCGTCTGGGACAACGTGGCCTACGGACCGCGCAGCGCGAAGAAGGGTGCGGCCGAGGTCCGCCGCCGTGTCGACGAGATGCTCGAGGTCGTCCGGCTGACCGACTTTGCCCGCCGTAAGCCCGCCCAGCTATCCGGCGGGCAACAACAACGTGTCGCCCTGGCGCGCGCCTTGGTGAATTACCCCAGCGCGCTCCTCCTCGACGAGCCCCTCGGCGCGCTCGACCTCAAGCTACGCCACGTCATGCAGTTCGAACTGAAACGCATCCAGCGGGAAGTCGGTATCACCTTCATCTACGTCACCCATGACCAAGAGGAGGCCCTCACGATGAGCGATCGCATCGCGGTCATGAACGTCGGCTCTGTCGAACAGATCGGCTCCCCCACCGAAATCTACGAACGCCCCGCCACCGTCTTCGTCGCCAACTTCATCGGCCAGGCCAACCTCTGGAACGGCCAGCAACGCACGGTCAACGGCAACCGCGCTGACTTCGCGGTATTGGGCACCACGCTGCCCGCCCGCTGCGGTGACACCAGGATCGAGAATGGGGGACGCGGCACGCTCATGGTGCGGCCCGAACGAGTCCGGGTTTCGATGTCACCGACTGAGGCGGACACGGCCAGCACCCCTGCGACCGTCGTCGATGTCACCTTCCAGGGCCCTGTCATTCGACTGAGCCTGATTGCTCCGGACAACTCCCCCATCATCGCGCACGTGACCCCCGAGGGCCCCGAAGCCGGCCTGTCGCTTCTGCGTCCGGGCGATCCCGTCTACGCCTCCTGGTCACCCGAGGCCTCCCTCATTCTGCCCGCCGCCGACATCCCCGCCGAGAGCGACCTGGACGAGAGCCTCGTGGAGTCGTGACCGTTCTCGGCTCACCGAGTGGTCGGCCAGACACCGGCTTCGTAGGAGAGCTTCAACAGCTTGAGGTACACCAGGGTCTCCACGGCGGAGACCTCGTCGATGGTGCGGATGGAGTCGTTGATGACCGACAGCAGATGCTCGCCGTTTCGGCAGATCACCTCGATCACGATGTCATGCACACCGGCAACCGCGACAGCAAAGGTGACCTCCGGGAGGGCGCTCAACTTCCGCGAGATCCGCTCGATGTCACCGTCAGCCTTGACCAGCAGCATCGATGTGTAGTGACCACGGGAGACGGGGTTGGTAACCGTGACGACCTGCATGTGCCCCTGCTCGATCAATCGCTGGACACGTTGCCGGACGGTCGATTCGGCTACTCCGACCTCTTTGGCGATGGCGGCGTAGGGCTTTCGGCCATCCGAACGCATCGAATCGACGATGGCCGCCGATATCGGGTCGAGTGCTGGGGTCGGCTCCTCGGTCATCCTTGGTCCTTTACTGCTGTCCGGCAAGGCATTCGGGATTCTAGGCGACGAATCCAATTGAATACTACTGACGTTGCGTTCAAATCAATAATTTCTGGTAACTATCGCACGGATTCCGTCGTTCAGAGTGAGGAAACCGAACATGTCGACGCTCGCTAAATCGCGCACCGAAAGGACGCAAGGACCCGTGCGAATAGGTTGGCGGCTCGGGCTGCTACCCGGGTCGGTGTGGATCGCCTGCTTCTACCTGGTGCCGCTCGGCCTCATCGCGGCGGCATCGGTGGCCACCCCAGATATCATCGGACGGCCCATATACGGCTGGTACACGGAGAGTTTCGGTCTGGTATTCCAACCGGACTACCTGCCGATCGTCGTGCGCACCTTCGCCTATGCCACCATCGCGACGGTACTGTGTCTGTTGATCGGCTATCCGTGTGCGTATGCGATCTCCCGGTACGGCGGCCGATGGAAACCGGTACTGCTACTGGCGATTCTGGTGCCTTGGCTGGCGGACTACCTCGTACGAATCTATGCGTGGGTCCAGATACTCGGCAGGGACGGCCCGATCAACGGACTGCTCGGCCGGCTCGGTATCGGGCCGCTGAACCTGATCGGCTCGCCCTACACGCTCAATCTTGGTCTGGTGTACAGCTTTCTACCGTTCATGATCCTGGCGGTCTACCTGGCCGTTGAGCGTCTGGACTACCGCCTCATCGAGGCCTCCGGCGACCTGTACTCGGGGTCGGTACGCACGTTCGTTCAGATCGTGGTGCCGAGTACCGCGGGAGGCATCGCCGCGGGATGTCAACTTGTCTTCCTGCTCAGTTTGGGCGATTTCGCGATCGCCCAGTTCCTCGGCGGGTCGACCTACATGATGGGAAATCTGATCCGCGACCAACTCGCAACCGCGGGCTCACTGCCATTCGGCGCTGCGCTCACGGTGACGCTGCTCGCGGGGATGCTCGCCTTCATGGCGCTCATTTATCTGCTCGCGGCCCTGGTGCGCGCCACGGCCAACCGACTGCGACACGGCGGGATGACCGTTGGCTAGCGGGGGCAGCCGCCGGATGCCCGGCTGGCTGCTGGCAATAGTCCTCGGGACCCTGGTGTTTCTCGATCTGCCCCTGGCCGTGATCGCCATCTTCTCGTTCAACTCCTCGAAGTCGCTCTCTCAGCTCGATGGACTGAGTTTCCGCTGGTATGAGCAGGCCGCCACCAATCCCGAAGTGATGTCCGCACTGGGGCTGAGCCTTGTTGTGGCGACCGCGTCCACTGCGATAGCCGTGGTGCTCGGCACAGGGCTGGCGTACGGATTCGCGCGCGGACCACGCCGCGTCACCCGGCCGATCGAAGGAGTGACGTTGTCCACGCTCATCACTCCCGAACTGGCGACCGCCGTGGGTCTGATGACATGGTTCACAACGCTGCGATTGCCCTTGTCCACGGTGACTCTGATCATCGGCCACGCCACGTTCACGCTGGTCTACGTGACCGTGCTCGTTGGGAATCGGATTCGCAGTCTCAATCCGGCTCTCGAGGAGGCTGCCAGCGACCTTGGTGCCGGACGTGGCAGAACCTTTGTCACCGTCGTTCTGCCGCAGCTGCGTTCGGCGATCATCGGTGCCGGCGTGTTGGCGTTTGTACTGTCCTTCGGCGACTTCGTGACCTCAGTTTTTCTGTCGGGCACCGAGGTTGCGCCGCTACCGGTGCGGATCTACGGAATGCTCCGCTTCGGCTTGACCCCCGAGATCAATGCCGTCGGCACCGTGATGATCCTCATCACCGTGCTGCTCGGTCTCGCCGGGATCTGGATCCAACGTTCGAAGTCCCGACCCAGCTCACAGTGAAATACCAGGAGACAACATGCATCAGTTGACAACTGCACGGACGAGTCGACGCAGATTTCTGTTCATGAGCGGTGGCGCCGCCGCGGGCCTGTGGCTCGCGGCATGCAGCAGCGGCACACCGGCTTCGGACGCGGAGCTGACGCCGCCCGAGCCGATAATCGACGGTGACCTCGCCTACTACGCGCCGACCGGCTACGTACCCGATGAGGTGATGTCGGCGTTCGAGCGTGAGTATGGGGTGTCGATCAACCAGACATACTTCTCGACCGTCGATGAGATGATCCAGAAGCTCGGGTCCGGAGCCGCCTACGACGTCACGTTCATGCCGTCCAACTTCTTCGCCCGCGCAACGGCAGCGAACCTGCTTTTGCCCATTGACCACAGCCGGATGGAGAACTGGAACGAGGTCTCGCCGCTGTTCCACAACCCGCCGTTCGAGCCGAACGCCAAACATCTCGCGGGGCCCTACGCCATGGGCGGTGTCGGGCTGGCATATCGCAAGAGCCGGGTCAACGGTCTCACCGGGTCGTGGAACGACCTCTGGGATCTGGCACCACAACTGAACAAGCGCACCTACATCTTCGACGACGTGACGGTGTCGATGACGATGGCGCTGAGCCGCCTCGGACTGCCCACCAACACCGACAGCGCCGACGATCTGCGCCAGGCCGCCGACTCGCTGATCGAACTGCGAAAGAACCTGGGCGGTTTCGGCAGCTCGGCTGGTGAGAAGCTGTCCAACGGTGAAGCCGACCTGTTGATGAACTACACCGGTGCCACGTTCACGACCATCAAGGATTCGTCGTTCGGCGACGACATCGGGTTCGAGTTCGGCAGGGAGACACTGGCATTCAACTCCGACTGCATGGCCATCCCGTCCAGCTCGAAGCACCCCGGAACCGCGCTGCTGTTCTGCGACTTCCTGTTGCGTCCAGACAACATGCGCAAGATCGTGGACTTCGTCGGGTTCCCGGTCGCCACCAAGGCCGGTGAGGCGGCATACGCGGATCTCATCAAGGGCTATCCGTTCCTCGTCTATGACAACAAGGTGCTGGCCGATCCGACTGTGTGGTTGGCGTCGCTGCAGCAGACACAGTTGACCAAGTGGACGCAGGCGTGGACTCGAGTCAAGGCCACCGCGTGAACGCGATCATTCATCCGGGGACCAGGGAACTTCAGGAAGTGATCCGGGAGGCGTATGCGCGCGTCGCCGCGGAGGAACCGCGACCGGCGTTCTCGTTGGCGGAGTATGAATCTCGGCGGCAGCGGCTGCAGGCCGAGGCCGCGAGCGCCGGTATCGACCTGCTGGTTCTCAGCTCGCCCGACGCGATGTGTTGGCTGCACGGCTATCAGTCCCGGTGGTATCGAGCTCAGTCCTCGTTGCGGTGGCAGCCGTTCCAGTGCACCGTGATGCACGTCGAGTCGGGAGCCATCGCCGTTTACGACGTCGAGCATCACCACTACCTGCTGCGACGCACCTCGGTCGCCGAAGATCTGCGCCTGGCAACCGACGATGACGGGACAGCGGTCCTGGATTTCACTATGGCGGACCTCAAGGCGCGGGGTTGGCTGTCCGGTCGGGTGGGTCTCGAGATGCACAGCCACGTCCCGAACCGAGCGACGAGCGAGGTTGTCGAGGCCGCGTTCGAACGACACGGCTGCCACGTCGTCGACGCCAGCGTGCAGACACGGGCGGTTCGGCTGATCAAGTCGGCCGCCGAGATCGAAATGATCGAGCGGGCCGCAGCGGTGTGCGACGCCGGACTGGTGAGCCTGCGCGATCAGGTGGTACCGGGAATGACCGAGAAACAGGCTTGGGCACTGATGGTTTCGGCGATGGCTGAGGCCGGTGGTGAACCAGCCGCGTTGCACGAGTCAGTGGTGGTTGGACCGATCGAGATGGGCCACGCGTATTCGTCGGACCGAGTCATCGCGCGCGGTGATGTGTTGTGCGCCGATCCCTGCGGTGTCGTCAATCGGTATCACGCCAACATCGAGCGGTGGTTTGTGGTCGGACAGGAGCCCAGTGACGAGCTGTATCGTCTCGCCGCGATCGAGGCCGAGGCATTTCGACTCCTGTGTGCGGGCGCCTCGGACGGGACCGCGGTCAACGACGTGACTGAACGGATCGAAGCACACCTGCGCGATGCGGGCATGTGGGGACTGCACAACTGGAATGGCGGCTATGAGATGGGGCTGTCCTTCCCGCCCGATTGGGTCGGCGAGTGGACCTTCACCGTCGGCGAGTCCACCGATGACGTCTTCAGGAAGAACGTGGTGACCAACTACGAGAGCATCGTGCTCTATCCCATGATCGACACCGTGGTGTTCGGGTCGACCGGCGCCCGCACGCTGTCGGGTCTCCCTCTCGATGTGGAGCGTGCCGGGTGAGCGAGGCACTCCGACCGGCCGACACCATTCTGCTGGGTACAACGTTCACCGCCGACCCGCAACGGCCCATGGCGCATGGTGTGGCAATGCGCGACGGCATCATCACCGCCGTCGGCAGCGCCGACGAACTCGCCGACCACACCGGCCCCGCCACCGATGTCGTCAAGTGCGGTGGACTGATCGCGCCGGCGTTCCACGACGCACACATCCATCTGCTCGAGGGTTCACTCTTCGATTGTGGGGTCAACCTCCATGACGTCGAACCCGCGCAGTACCTGGACGTGATCGGTGCGGCCGCGGCGCAGTTGCCGCCGGGGGCATGGGTGCGCGGCGGCGGATGGAGCATGGCGGCATTCCCCGCGGGCAGCCCCGATCGACGGTGGCTCGACGATGTTGTCGGTGGCCGACCGGCATATCTGACCGCACGCGACGGCCACACCGCCTGGGTCAGCACTCGCACTCTTGAACTCGCCGGAATCGATTGCAGCACCACAGATCCGTCGGGCGGCAGGATCGAGCGTGACGACGACGGTGAGCCGAGTGGGGCGCTGCACGAGACCGCGATGAAGCTTGTCGCCGGCCAGCTTCCGGTGATCACCGATGCCGAGTGGGCACAAGCGCTGGAGCTGGGGCAGCGATACCTGCACTCCCTGGGAATCGTTGGGTGGCAGGACGCCCGGCTGTCCCCGGAGATGCTGCGCGCCTACCTCGACGCGGAGTCCTCGGGCCGGTTGTCGGCGTACGTCGCCGCCGCGATGCACTGGAACCCCGCCCAGGGGACCGACCAGATCGACGGGCTGTTGCACTCGCGCCGCCTCGCCACCGGCTCGCTGGTGAGCGCGGGAATGGTGAAGCTCTTCGTCGACGGCGTGGTGGAGAACGAGACAGCCGCACTGCACCAGCCCTACGTCGCCACTCACTCGCACGGCGCACCACTGTTCAACGACGCCGAATTGCGCACGGCGATCGGCATCTGCGCGGACGAGGGTTTCAACGTCCACGTACACGCCGTCGGTGACGCGGGGACTACTAGAGCACTCGACGCGTTCGAGTCGGTCCGGCGCCAGTCGGTGAGGTACGGCCTGCGTCATCAGATCTGTCATCTGCAGGTCGTCGCGGACACCGATGTGCCCCGCTTCGCCGCTCTCGATGTCATTGCCAACGTCCAGGCGCTGTGGGCGTGCCGCGATGAACAGAACGTCAGCCTGTGCGCACCGCGGCTTGGTCCGGATCGATTTGAGCAGCAGTACCGTTTCGGCGACCTCGCTCGCGCTGGTGCACGATTGGCGTTCGGCAGCGACTGGCGGGTCAGCACGCCACAACCGTTGGCCCAGATCGAGGTCGCTGTCACTCGACAGCCACCGGGTGACCGCGTCACGGCCAAACTCGGTGCGGGGCAAGAAGTCAGCCTGACGACCGGTCTCCTGGGATTCACCCGTGAGGCCGCATACGCGGCGGGCATCGAAGAGCGAACCGGAACGCTGTCAGCCGGCCGAAGTGCCGACGTTGTCGTGCTCAATGTCGACCCGTTCACTGTCGCTCCGCACGACCTGGCATCGGTCCAGGCAGAGAGGACTGTCTTTCAGGGACGAGTTGTGTTCGAACGATAGGCGGACGAGGACACGGGCGCCGCCGACACGATCAGCACATTGACCGAACGCATTGTCGAGCGTCTGAGTGGCTGTCCGTTCCCCACTGAGCTGCCGATTTTTGCAGATGGAGTGGCGGTCGACGGACTACAGCCGACCGGAAAAGGCGCTGGCCACGAACGCTGTGGGGCCCGGTGGGAGCGCAGCGCTGAATTGATCGGCGTGCAGCCTTGGTTCGCCCGTTGCGCAGTGCCGAGGAAGCGCACCTTTGACTGGCAGAAGATCCTGCCGACGTTGACCTGGAGCGGAACGTCGCGACGGCGATTGGGGCCTCGTGGGGATTACACACGGCGGGTAAGAGCGCGGCCGACAGGCGGTGTGCCACTCGTCCAAGTTCTTCTGGCAGGCAACACGATTCACGACTCCGGTAAGGCAATCAACCGGATCCGATCAGTGGCGCCAGCGTGGCAACATCAGCTGTGGCCCCGTGCTTCTCACTTGCTCCCCGCAGGATCTTCGGGGGCTCAGCTGGAGGGCGAACGCGGCAGTTCACTCAAGGCTCCGGACGTGGGAATGGAGCACATCGGCCTTTACTCATGGACAGGATCAAGGCGACCGCGTCCTCCGAGTTGGCTGCCGGAGTCAGAACTTCTTGCAAGAGCAGGCCACGAAGCGCGGCAACGGCGACGGTCGCCATGCTCAGCGCATCCTTGGTGCGATACCCCTCACCTTCCGCGAGCGAGATCAGCACTGCGGTCAGGTCATCGAGCGAGTCGATGAACTCACGAAAGTCCTCTGGGCTGTATGCGGCGAGTCCTACGACATGAAAGAAGCCGCGGATACGCGACAGCTGCTCGGGGCGGGTGTAGGCCCGCCAGATAGCCACGACAAGGTCGTCAAAGCTGCCCTGCTGGGCGATCTTCACCAGCGCCGCGTTGTCACGAGATCGCTGCACCGTGAGCATCGCCGCCAGGACACCCGGGAGTGACCCGAAGTGATACCGCAGCAGGGCGTGGCTGGTGCCGACCCGGGCGGCGACCTCACGCAGTGAGACCTCCGGTGAGGGAAGATCCTCCCCGAAGGCGTCGAGAAGCCGAGCCAGAAGACGCTCACGTGCATCTCCCCCGCGTTCCGCGCTTGACATGACCACTCCCGTAGTTTATCCATTGGATAGCCATTTTCCAATGGATAATTCTGGTTGGGCTGCCGCACCGCGGGCCCGCCGGGTTGTGAAAGGTCCTTCGATGAGCTCCATGTGGCAAGGCTGCCTGGCCGATACCGACTATTTCGAAATGCGCTCCAGCGGTAGGTATGACTACGGCATCTGGGTGACCACACCGCCGGGCTACGATCGCGCCGAGGCGCCGGCGCCTGTGGTGTATGTGCTCGACGGGAACTTTGCCGTGGGCCTGACGGCTCCGCTGATCGTCACCCAGATGGACCCCATGCAACGGATTCAGCCCTACATCCAAGTCAGTGTTGGCTACGCGGGCGAGGAAGCTCAGGATTGGGATCGGCTGCGCAACAGGGACTTTGTGCCACCCGGCGAGCCCATCGCCGAGGCGCTCATCGATGCCGTGGAGACGGGGGTGGAAGTGGGTGCGCGAACACGCGAGGAATCCGACGCCTACCTCGCCGAATTGCGCGACACCCACGCCGATGTGTTCCTGGACTTCCTCACCACCGAACTGCATCCGCGGATCGAACACGACTACGGCACCGCCACCAGCGGTCACGGCCTGTTCGGCTATTCCTACGGCGGACTCTTCAGTCTCTACGCCTGGCTCGCCGGCACCAGCCTCTTCGAAAGCATCGGCGCGGGTAGCCCCGGCGTCATCGCCGCAGACAGTCAGATCTTCGCCCAGCTCGACGACCTGGGTGACAGTCAGCGTGCCGCCAAGCTCCACATGACCTTCAACGACCGAGAGATTCTCGGAGACCTGGCCGTCTACCAAAACCTCGCGACGAACACGGCCACCGTTCTGCACCGACTCATCTCGCGCGGCGAGGCGGTCACCAGCGAGATCCTGCACGAAACGCACGTCACTGGCCTGCAGGCCTCGTTCCTCAGTTACCTGAGGACCTGCCGCTCGTGAACTCCGCTGACCCGCACGGTAACCATTCAGACCATTGCCCCCGTTCCGCTCCGGCCGAAGTGGGCTATACCTGAGCCATGCCGCCGTCGATGCAGAGCTCTGCGCCCGTCATGAAACTGGACTCGTCCGAGGCGAGAAACAGTGCACCGTTGGCGATCTCCCCGGGAAGCCCCAGGCGACCCATCGGGACGAGGGAACTCATATCGGCTCGCAGAGCTACTGGATCTTGGCCGAAGTACTCTGCCTGCCCGTCGATGATCTGCGTGTCGATCGGCCCCGGACTCAGCACATTGACCCGAATGCCCCGGTCACCGAACTCTGCTGCCCACGTGCGCGCGTAGGAGCGCACGGCCGCCTTCGTCGCGCTGTAGACCCCCGCCCCGGGGAGCCCCTTGAATGCCGTGACCGAGCCCAGCAAAACGATCGAGCCGCCGGTGCGTAGCAGTGGCAGCGCCTTCTGCACGGAGAACAGTGTGCCGCGCGCATTGAGGTCGAAGGTGCGGTCGAAGTGTCCCTCGCTAGTTCTAGAGTCGCTTGCGCGTCAGGCGCCAGAGGTCGCACCTCGCCCCGCCTCCCGATTCGAATTCAACTGCGGGACAGCAGTTGGTATTAAAATGGCTCGGCCCACTCCGTGAGCCCGTCACTCACCGATCAGACGGCCGAACAATTGGCCCTGTTGACCAATGATTACCTGCGGGCAACTTCTCTTCAGCAGGAAGACCCACCGTCACTACATATTTCACACCGCGATCAGTTGATCGCATTCACCCACTCGGCAGAACCGTCCGCGAATTCTTGTTCCTTCCAAATCGGTACCCGTTCCTTCACCGCATTCACCAAGTCAGAGCACGCCCGAAAGGCCTCTGCGCGATGTGCCGACGCCACGACACACGCGAGTGCACATTCGCCGATGGCGAGATCGCCAACGCGGTGCACGACTGACAAGGCGATATCAGGGTGCTGAGACGCGATTTCGTATGCCACCTGCTGGATGATGTCCCGTGCGGTCGGATGTGCACTGTAGCGGAGCGCGGTCACCGACCTGCCTTCGTCGTGATCACGCACAATACCGTCGAAGGTGACGACAGCGCCGTCCGAGATCCCGACCACATCGTGAACCAACGCCTGCGCGTCGATCGGCAAGGTGCTCACCCCGGCGAGGACCACCCGAGATTCGGCGCGAGCGAACCGCGATGTCGAATCAGTCACGACGCAACACTCCTTGCTCGGGACCCGGGCGGGTCCAGGTTCCGGAACGGCCGCCGGACTTCTCGACCACGACGACGTTGGAGATTGTGGCCGCCCGGTCGACCGCTTTGATCATGTCGTAGACAGTAAGAGCGGCCACCGAAACCGCGGTCATCGCCTCCATTTCCACTCCGGTGCGCCCGAGGGTGGAAACCGAGGCTCGAAGGACTACGCGGTCGACCCCAATAGTGGCGTCGACCTCGACAGCAGTGATCAGCAATGGGTGACACAGAGGAATGAGTCGACTGGTCTCTTTTGCTCCCATGATCCCGGCCAGCCGTGCGACGCTGACTGCCTCTCCCTTGGGCAATGTTCCATCGGCGATCAACTCAATGACATCTGGACGGGTCAACACGGTCGCTTCGGCCACCCCTCGACGCTCAGTGACGGCCTTCTCGCCGATATCGACCATGTGCGCAGCACCGTCATCGCGCAGATGAGTCAGATGACCCGCTTCATCAGTCATTGATCCTCCAGAATTCGACAATGTCGCCTACGTCCATGCTCGTGCGCTCAGGCGGGATGAACACAAGGACGGTTGATCTGGCAAAAGCGTGCAGGAGGTGCGATGACGGGCCACCTTCAAATGTGATGCGACCATCTTCCCGCTGTCGGCCCCGACGCACTTGCAGGGTGCCGGCCGGCGAAGACGTCGCCTCCGCCAGCGGACCGCGATGCGCGGATCTGAACGCCCATCGTCCGCTGGCAGCCAGCAGCGCGGGGCGCAGGAACACCTCGGCGCTCACCAGTGCGCTCACCGGGTTTCCCGGCAACGCGACAACGGGTACGTCGCCACTGGCCAAGTGCGCGGTCCCGACGCCCTGGGGACCTCCGGGCTGCATGGCCACCGAGCCGAACTCGATGCCGCGCTGCTCCAGACAGTCCCGCACGACCTCATGAGCGCCCTTGCTGACGCCTCCGGCAGTGACGATCAGGTCCATCTCACCAAATCGAGAGTCCAACACCCGCAGCAGCTCGTCGGGATCGTCAGGAACAGACTCCTGGGTGAGGACCCGTACACCGACCGACGTCAGGAGCGAGGTGAGCATCAATGTGTTGGCGTCGAGAATCGACCCGGGACGGTCCGGAGCCCCGGGACGTCTCAACTCGGACCCCGTCGCGACAATCAATGCTGTGAGAGGCCGTTTCACGTCGAGTTGCTCGATTCCCGACGATGCCAACGCACCGACAAGCGCCGATGTCACCGGACTGCCCGCTGAAACGATTCTCTCGCCGCCGCGAATGTCGGATCCGCGCCGTCGGATGAATCTCCCCACCGGGCACGGTGCGCTGACGCGTAGCGTCGCAGTGTCAGCACGGTCCGGAAACGAGTCGAAATTGCTTTCCTCGATCGGGATTACGGCGTCGGCTCCGTCGGGAATCGAGGCACCGGTCATAACGGCCCACGCTTCACCGATCCCTATCAGTCCCGTGTGATCGCCGGCGGCCATGTGCCCAGTTACCCGAAGCTCTACGGGGCACTTCTCCGTGGCGGCGCGAACATCAGCCGCACGTACCGCGAACCCGTCCATCTGACTGTTGTCGAACGTCGGCATATCGAACTCGGCCACCAGGTCGGCTGCGAGCGTTCGGCGGGACCCGAACGCGATCTCGCGGACTGTGGCCCTCTCTACCGGGCGAGGAATGCCCATCATCAGTTCGGTAACTACATTTTGATGTTCTGAGACAGACCGTCTCGTGAATGTCATCTGCGAATCTCACCTGACTGCCCTGGTCGCTTGTTCATCCGCCGATGGCGCTCATCGAGCGTGCCGGCTGCACAAAATCAGCGCTGGCCAGGCCGACCGACTCCGAGCCGTGCGCTCGGGGTTTGCGCCACATCGCGTCAGACCAGTCACGCGCGATGTCCGCATCACTGCCACCACCGCGCATCACGGCGAGCAGATCTGTTTCCTCATGGGAGAACAGACACGAGCGCACCCGACCTTCGGCAGTGATCCTCGTTCGCGTGCACGCTGCACAGAAAGGCTCGGTAACCGAAGAGATCAACCCCACCCAGCCCAGTCTTGTTGTGTCCGTGTCCGCACCTGCCCTTCGCACCTCGAACCGTTCGGCAGGGGCTCCACCGCGGAGCTGAGGGTCGGGGGTGAGAGTGAAGCGCTTCGAGAGCAGTTCACGAATCTCGGACGCCGAGATCATGTTGTCTTCGCGCCAAGCCCTGTCGCCATCGAGTGGCATGTGTTCGATGAACCGCAGCTCGTAACCTCCCTGCAAGGCCCACTCGAGCAGTGCCGGCGCCTCGTGGTCGTTGATCCCACGCAACAGCACCGCGTTGATCTTGATGGGTCCGAATCCTGCCTCGTCGGCGGCTTGCACACCGTCGAGCACCTGACTCAGCAGCGGTCTCCGGGTGAGTGCGGCGAAGGTCTCCGGGTGAAGAGAGTCCAGCGAGACATTGATCCGTGTCACCCCGGCGTCGTGGAGCGTCTTGGCGCGGCGATCCAGACCGACCGCATTTGTCGTCATCGAGATCGGGAGGTCCGGACAATCCGCTCGAACGCGAGCAACGATGTTTTCCAGGTCTTTTCGTACGAGTGGCTCGCCGCCAGTGAGTCTCAGCTCCTCGACACCCAACTCGTGGTGTCCCACTCTCACCAACCGGGCGATCTCTTCGGCAGTCATCAGCATCTGCGGCGGGATCCACGGCATCCCTTCGGCGGGCATGCAGTAGCTGCACCGCAAGTTGCACTTGTCCACCACGGACAGCCGCAGGTCGGTGGCGACTCTTCCGAAGCGGTCGACCAGTCCAGCGCCAGACTGGTCATCGGCGGCCGACGGCAAAGTCTCTTCGGGGAGTTTTGAGCGGTTTCCGATCTTCAACACCATGGTCTCCTATCTCGAGAACGCTTTGAAGCCCGTGTCGCGGTGGCCACGAACCGCGATCGCCCGGTCGGCCGAGGTGGCAGTGGTCATCCCCCTGCGAAGGGGGGCAGCACGTCCAGATCGTCGTTGTCTTCGAGGATCGTGTTGCGCCTGGAGGCGATGCCGTTGACGAGAAAGGAACATCGAGCTATCACCGCGCTCAGATGAAGGTTCGCCGCAACCAGCGCCGTCTCGATGGTTGTCCCCCGCGGGACTTCCCAGGTCGTGCCCTCAGATCCGAATTCGGCCTTGGCGGCGGCAAAAAATCGCACATGAACCACGTCGGTTGGGACGGCGGCCGGCGGTGATGTGGTCATGAGATCAGAGCTCCAGGGTGAGCGACCGGCTCAGCGAGCGTGAGACGCAGACGTACATACAGTCGTTCTCTGCGCGTTCGTCGTCAGACAAGATGGAATCGCGGTGGTCAGGAACGCCGGCAAGCACGCCCGTCTCGCACGAACCGCAGGTCCCTTGACCGCACGAATTCGGAACGGTGATGCCTGCGCCCAGAAGCGCTTCGAGCGTGGTCTGGTCAGGGTTCACCGTCACGCGCTGGCCGGTCGACTCGACAACAACTTCGAACGGGGCTTCGAACGTGGGCATCTCGGTGATTCGTGGGATGAATCGCTCCACCGAAAGTGAAACCTGCTCGCGCCGTGCGATGTCCTCCATTTCTGCGATCAGGCCTTCCGGTCCGCATACGAAAAAATGCGCTTCCCTGTTCTCCGCTACGTACGCGTCCAAGTCGACCCGACCCTGCACTGACGACTCCGCGATGATCACCTTGTTTCCCAGCGCTTCGAGCTCACCCGTAAACGGCATGTGGGCGCGGTCCTTACCGAGGTAGAGGAGATTCCAGTCCCATCCCCCATGGCTTGCGGCCGCGATCATCGGAAGAATGGGAGTAATGCCGATTCCCCCGGCAACGAAGAGCGGCCGAGCGGAAGGTTCGAACCGGAAGAGGTTTGTCAGGCGACTGACTTCGACAACAGTGCCCTCGTGCAGCCTAAGGTGGACATGTTGCGAGCCTCCTCGGCCGTCTTCGGCGAGAGCAACTGCGATGCGCCATATTTCACGGTTCGACGGGTCGCCACACAATGAGTACTCGCGCACCAAATCGTCGCCATCGAGCCGAAGGACAATGTGGGCGCCGGGCGTCCATTCAGGTAGATCACCACCTTCCGGACGGCGGAGATCAAGCACGACCACATGGTCGACGCTGAATGAGCGTTGCTCGACTACGAGCTCCAACGGCTCGTCGAAGATTTGGAGCGTTTTTGGCATGGTGGGACTACCTTCTCGAATGTGTCATTGACTGATGGCGGCGAGCCGGGTTCGCCGCCACTCAGACACGCATCAGGCGTTGGCAGTGACCTCGATCTCGAATCGTTGACCCGGAAATGCCAGCGCGGGAACGCCCACTGCCGTCCATACCGGGCAGTGATCCGGCATGAGTGTGGCGAAGGTAGCCGTAACTGCGCCTATCGAATCGGAGTCGATCGAGTCTCCCCCTGCAGGGATGACGTGGTATGTGCGGATGTTGAACACGTCATCCCAGCTCGCATCACCTGCATCGAGCACAGCAGTGACATTGGCAAAGGCCTGTGCAACTTCGTCTTCGATCGATTCCGGCAGCGACAAGTCCGGGCGGTGTCCGGTCTGTCCCGCCATCTCGATCCGGCGCCCCGCCTTGTAGGCAGAGGCGACACGGAACTGCTCACGGATGACGTGGCCGGTGGTCCCTTCCGGCAGGATGATCTCGACGGGTGTCGACTTGGTGGAAGTGGTCATTTTCTGCGAGTCCTGTTCCTGATGAGCCAAATTGTTGAATGCGTTCTAGGCAGAGGCGGGTGCGGTGGTGTCGCCACAAGAATCGACATCTTCTTCCTGCAACTCAGAGACCGCGGCAGTTGAGCCGATCGAGATCGTGCCAGTGCCAGTGACATTCGAGTAGATGCCCAGACAAGCCCAGTCGCCGAAAGGCTCGACCAACCGGGTGTTGTGCTTGACGAGCGCACGTAGCGTGGCGCGGTCCAGAGGCAGTTCCTCGCGTGGCAGAGTCGTCATGATGCATCGGACGGTATTCATGATGACCGTCGAAGTCGTGTCGCCGAGGTGCAATTTCTTTCCAACCCAGCCGGATTCAACAAAACCGGACTCGCTGGTGTCGAGCACAAAATTGGGTCGATAACGACGAGCGTCGAACGTCGCATCGGGGTTGAGCGATCGGACATGTTCAAGGGATGAGGTGGTCATGATGTGAAGCGCACCCAGATCGTAGGACCGGCCCTCGGCTCCGTAGAGATCAAAATCGATCTGATGTTCGCCGTGCTCGTTCTCCGAGCCCATGCGAGCGAACGCATTGTCGCCGAGCATCGGATGCCAAATCATCTCCGCCTTGGTGCTCGGGACGTCCTCCATGGTCGAGAGATGTACCTCGATACCGAGGGCTTTGCTCAGCAGTACGTCGATGTTGTCGGAATCGCTTCGAGCCACGCTGCCATCGGGAAAGGTGATCGCGATCGGAGGGGTCTTCCCGCCGGCACGTGGTTCCTCGACATACGCAGCACGGAAGCTGAGAAGTTTCCCCCACTTTCGGGGGTTCTTAGCGTTGGCGAGCTTGCCCGTCGCGACTTCGACCAGCGCCCAAAGGTGGTCGCCGACCATACCTTTGTCATCCAGTTCGCACTCGGTGAGTTCTTCGCCGGTCATGGATTTGACTGGATAGCGGAAGATGCGTTGCACCCTCCCCACCACGGAAGCTGGAGTGTTCTCAACGTCACTCAAGTCAGACATGCAATACCCTCTCTCGCAGCGGCCAAGCGCCCTGACAGATCTGCGCGGATCCTAGAATGCAGGAGAAGGACCCATCAGAACGGCTCGGTTCAGAGTTGGATTGAAGCAACAACGCTTCGATCACGAAGCCGTGATCCTTCTCTCAGTCAGCGTGTTCCGCTTGGAGAGGTACGAGCCGTACTCTAACCCTTCGAATTCAAGTTCGCAGCGATTTTTCACAAACGTAACGCAGCGAGTTCGTGGAGCGATCCGCCCTGGAGTTTCCGATGGCGCAGTGCTATGACCGGCCACCGATGGTGGCTGCTCGAGCCGCCACCGGTCTGGCGCACCAGTTCCGAAGTGTCCGCATCTGCGAAGCCGCGGCCCAACTTCAGGCGCACTTGCCCAACGGTTTTCGCCCACCGGGCAAATCCGCCATTGACTCATTCGTCGAGCAGGTCCGACGAGCTGAGCTCTGGCTACGCAGCGAATCCGTGCCTTTCCCGGCGTCGGGGCGGTATCACGGCACGGTGAAACCGGCGGTCAGCGAGTTCCGGGCCAACTGTTCGACGACGCCCTGGTCGAGCCGCAGCGCCCGTTGTAGGGCCGCGTAATTCTCTGCGACATAGCCACCGAAGTACGCAGGATCATCGGAGTTGATGGTCACCAGTACACCGGCCTCCAGGAGTGCGGGCAGCGGGTGATCCGTCAACGCATCGACACATCTGAGTCGGACGTTTGACAGTGGACAGACGGTGAGCGGAACACGATCCTTCGCAAGTCGCTTGAGCAGCGTCGGATCCTCGACCGCCCGGATTCCGTGATCGACACGTTCTACACCGAGAACATCGAGCGCCTCCCAGACGTACTCTGGAGGCCCCTCTTCTCCTGCATGCGCGACTCGATGCAGCCCGAGTTGCTCGGCGGCAAGAAAGACATCCCTGAATGCGCCGGGCGGATTGCCCACCTCAGCGGAGTCCAGCCCGACGCCGTGGACCGCATCGGTGTGTTCGGCCAGCGCTTCCAGAGTCGCCATGGCTTCCGCAACCGGACGGTCACGCAGGAAGCAGGCAATCAACAGGACCGAAATGCCGTGTCGTCGACGAGCTGCCGCCGCCGCGTTGCTCAGTCCGGCGATTACGTCCCCGAGTGCAATTCCTCTGTTCGTGTGCGCCTGCGGATCGAAGAACATCTCAACGTGGGTGACGCCGTCGTGTGCTGCCCGGGCGAGGTAGGCGTTGGCCAAGTCCTCGAAGTCGGCCGGGGTTCGCAGTACGTCCATACAGGCGTAGTAGAGGGTCAGGAACGATTGCAGGTCGCTGAACTGATACGCGCGCTTCAACGCGTCGACACCGCTGTAGGGCAGCGTCACTCGGTTTCGTCGTGCGAGTTCAAACGCCAGTTCAGGCTCGAGTGTGCCTTCGACGTGCAGATGCAACTCTGCTTTCGGCAGGCTTCTGATCAGATCGATCATGCGTCGATTCCCTCTCCAACGTCTCGCGCACGATCACCGCGCCTCGCGCAACCGTGCTCTCCCCCCATTCCTCCGTCCTATCACCACCAAGAGCGTAGACGCGATGTGCAACTGTCCCGAGGACCTGCCCGCCGTGCTGCGTCAGAACAGCGGTGACCCAATGATTCCCATCATCATCCGGTCGACGTCAGCAGAGCAAATGATTGGCATCCGAAACGTGACCATGGGCTCGGTGGGCGCACTGATAGCGTTACCGCCATATCCGCGGTGGCACGTGCGGGCTTGGATCATGTTGTCATCGTCTTCCTGAGCCGGTGGCGACGTTTTGGGAGGACCTGAATATGGCTGAATTTGTCCGAGCTCGATCTGTGTCGCTGGCTGTGATCGCCGCTGCCGGACTCTTTGCGGTGCCTGTTGCAGGGCCCACGATCAGCGGCCTGGGTCCCATATCCGTCGCTGTGGCGGAACCGTCGGATGCCGTCTCGACTACCCCGAGGTTGGCCAGTGTCGACAATTTCCGGGACGTCGCCGGTCCGGGTGATGGGTACCCCTTGGCGTCGGGCCGGCACATGCGCAAGGGCGTGCTCTATCGTTCCAGCGCTTTGCGCCCCGACGACACCGACATGGCCACGCTCACCGGCCTGAAGCTGACCCACGACTACGACCTTCGCACCAGCGCCGAAATCGCCGACAGCCCGGACATCGTGCCGCCCGGTACCACCTACGTGCACATCAACATCATCGGCGACGAGAACCCCATCCCGACGCTGACCGAACTGGACGCCGCCAGCGCCCGGCAGTTGCTGATCGACCAGTACAGGGTCTTTGTCAGCGATGCCGGCGAGCGCGAGCGGTTCGGTCAGCTGTTTCGTTCCATCGCAGCCAATCCCGGCCCGCAGGTCTACCACTGCACCTCCGGAAAAGATCGCACCGGGTGGGCCAGCGCGGTCCTGCAGTCCCTGGCGGGCGTCTCATCCGAAGACGTCATGAGTGACTACCTGCTCACCAATGAGTACTCACGGGCGTCCATCGAGGCGGGTGCGGCCGCCGCCACCGAGGCTTACGGGCCTGAAGCCGGAGAGGGTACGCGGGTGATGCTCGGCGTCTTCCCTGAGGCGTTGCAAGCCTCCCTGGATGAGGTGCACGCCCGCTACGGCACCATGGACCGCTACCTCACCGAGGGCGTCGGCCTCGATGCCGCCACGATCGACGCTCTCAAGTCGACACTCACTGCCTGATCCGCTAGGGAGCCGACGTTCTCGGCTGGACCCAAAGTGCTTCTAGAGCATCGACGTTGGTGACATGAATGTGTCCGGGGAACAGCTTGGTGGTCAGGAAGTCATGGGTGTCCTGGTCGCGGTCTGCGCAGGCGTCGTGCAGGACGACGATCTGGTAGTCGCGGTCCATCGCTTCGCGCACAGTGGATAGCACAACTCCGCTTGTGCTCAACCCCGCCACGATGAGGGTGGCGACTGCCCGTTTGCGCAGTTGTTGGTCGAGGTCGGTTGTGTAGAACGCGCCGACTCGTGTCTTTCGGACAGTGATGTCGCCTGGCAGCGGATTTAGTCGGGCATGGATTTGAGTGGCGGGAGCGTCGACGTGCTGCCTCGAGCGTGGCTCACCAGCGGTCATGGCGGCGAAGGTGCTGGTCTCGGGGATCGCATCGAAATCGTTGTCGGTGAACGCAATCCGTACCCAGCCGACATATGCGCCGTGCTCACGAGCGCTCTCGACCGCGGTCGAGGCCCGGTCCAGCAGCGAGTCGGTGTGGGGTAGTTCGGCAACGATCCCATTCTGGTAGTCCATCACGAGCAACGCTGTGTTTCGGGGGACGAGGTTTGGTCGGTCAGGCATCTGTCGGAGCCTTTCGGTCTTGCGGTTTGGTGGAGGTGGCGATCCTGACCAGTGAGCGATCGAACACGGTGATGAGCAGGAACACCACGCCGATGCCGACGAGCAGCAGGGCGAGGTGGTGCATGCTGGTGGTGTCCGCGGCATCTTCGTAGAAGGCGCCTTGCGCGGCGGAGGAGACAATCGCGCCGAGATATCCAAACGTGCGCAGCAACCCAGCCGATGCACCGAGGTCATCGCGGTTGGCTTGCCGGTACACCGAATTCTGCAGGCCGAGGCTGTTGAGACCTTGCGGTATGCCGAAGAGCAGCGCAACCACGATGAGCAGCCAAACTGTTGTCGAGGAATGCAACGTCAGGAGCAGCGCGCAGCCGACAATCTGGGCGACCGCGGCGACGATGAGCTTGCCTCGTGGCGTCCGCTGATCAGAGACACCACAATTCCGGTCGCGAACAGCGGCAAGGTGGCCAGACCGGCCTGACTGGCAGATAGGCCGCGACCGGCTTCCAACCATTGGGTGTAGCCGTAGATGAAGCTGTAGGACACCAGGTAGGCCAACAGTGCACGTCCGTAGGTCGTGATGAGCGGAATGTTGCTGCCGAGTATTCGCAGATCGAGAAAAGGACGGGCGTGGGTGAGCTCACGCGCGATCAACGCTGCGGCTGCCACCATGGTGAGGACAAGCAGATACCAGTTCCCGGTGCCGGGCTGCATCAGAAACAGTAGTAGCGACACGAGAGTGCCGGCAAACAAGGCCATTCCGGGCAGATCGAGATCGGTAGGTCGCGCCGGACCGGTCCGCGGTTGCTGTTGTTCGATCGAGGATGTCGGTTTGGGGAAGCGGCGCGGACCCGGCGCATCACTCCTCGACGATTCGCTCGAGCAGGACCAATGCCTCGCTCACCACGGCCAATTCGGCCTCGGTGAGCTGTTCGTCAAGAGCTTTCGCCAGCCACTCCCGACGTGAGACGCGGGCCCCCTGGCCATACGCGCGTCCCGTGGGCGTGAGGTAGATGAGTTGCCGACGGCCATCGGTGGGGTCAGGCTCTCGGTAGACGAGATCCTTCTTCTCCAGGACCGCGACCGTCTCTGCCATCGACTGCGGACGCACCCGTTCCGCCCCGGCAAGCGCACTGGTCGAGGTAGGTTCCGCCGTTGCCGCTATCCGGGCGAGCGCCGACGCCTGCGCTGACGTCAGCTCGCCGACTGCCGAGGCGTCCTGCAGTTGCCGTCGCAGGCGTCCGACAAATACCCGCAGCGATCCCGCGACGGTCACCGCCGCAGCGGGAAGTGACCCAGAGTCCATATAGACAGGTTACCCTGTACAGGTATACCTGTCTATATGACACGGTCGCCTTGAACTTGAAACCGGCGTCCTGCCTACCTTGTTGGCTCATACCGCAGGGCGATTGCCCCGGAGCCAAATTCCGTTCGGGACATGAGCTTCAAGTCCAGATGCCTCGATAGTCCGTTGAGCACCGTCGCCCCGTGGCCCACCACCCTGGGGTGCACGATGAACTCGTACTCGTCGATCAATCCCAGCTCTGCCAACGCCGTCGGGAGCTGGACGCCGCCCGCGAGCAGTCCCTGACCTGGTGTCTGCTTGAGCTTCTGGACCGCTGTCGCCAAATCCCCGGATACGCGCTCGGCGTTCCAGTTCACCCGGTCCAGAGTGCTTGATACGACGTATTTTTTGGCCGCGTCGATGGTCCGGGCGAACGGTTCCATCCAGAGGTCCACCCAGTCAGGCAGTGTTCCCGACTGCGGCGTCGGCCGCCACGCCTCTTCCATCATGGTGTAGGTGACTCGGCCGAACAGCAGGGCGTCGGCTTGCTCGATGCTCTCGGCCGCGTGCCGATGCAACTCTTCGTCCGCGGGCATGTCGCGGTGATCGCAGCATCCGTCCAGCGTGACGTTGATGGAATAGCGAAGAGGTCGCATTTGATACTCCTGAAACGAATTTCGTGTTGTGCGCCGGCCTACGTCCGGTCTTGCGCCAGCCCGCCAAGATTCTTGAGCGAATTCTCCAGGTGCTGCCGATCGAACGGTGGGAACTCGATGTACTCGCGAATCGCCGCTGGGACTGCTGACCAGTCATAGGTCAGAGTGACCTCCGTCTGGTCGTCGCCGACCGGATCCAGGTCGTAACGCCAGGTCCAGCCGCCGAATTCGAGAGCCGCGTCGTCGGCACCTTGGCCCGGCAGCCACGCAATCGCGTGGGGCGGCTCGAAGACCTCGACCCGATTGGCCATCTCGTAGTGCAGGCCGTCGTAGTTCGTGTGGAACATCGCCATCCGAAAAACCTGCCCGACCTCGGACAACTGCTTGCCGTCAAGCGACTCCCGCACCCAACCGGTTCCGTCGATCGCCTGATGAGTGGTCGGGTCGGCCAACACCGCGAACACGGTGCCGGCGGGCGCGTTGATAGTCCGTTTGATGATCATGGTTTCGTCAGTCATGACGGTACTGACCGTCGCCGAATCAGAAACTCATCGAGACTAGAACGCATAGACGTCTTCGATGCTGACGAACATCCCGCGTCCGGTGCGATCGTTGGTGAACAGAGTCCCGGTCGCGTCGGGATAGATCGTCCAGTTTCCTCGGTGGTAGGTCGTGCCGTACTCCATGGTGGTGGTGGGATTGTCGACGGCAAGGTTGGCGTCCTGCCATTCGAGGGTTCCATCGCCTGTTGTCACAGCCTGGAATCTCGCGCCGGGCTGGGTGAACGCACCCTGACAGACCACTGCATCCTGGCCCGCGTCGGCGATCGTGGAATCCGGTGTGACCGCGCACAGAACCCGGCCGGATTGCGTCACGTAGTTGTCAGCCGAAGCGACAGGTGCGCCGATCAAGGCGGCGGCGACGGCAACAACTGCGGGTGCAAGTAGGTACTTCACGATGCGGCGCTCCTCGGCTTGATCTCGGGTTCTTACCCGGCCCAGTGTTCTGTTCCGCCCTCCTCGATTTCTTGGCGGATTCTTGTCGCCGCCCTATGCCCAGGAATCTTCGCTCAGCGTCAGAGCGAGCAGTTCCTCGCGCGCCGAGGCCAACTCGTCGGCTCTCAGATATGGGCTTCCGTCGATCGCGGCCAGGCCCTCAGCGGCGGTGCGGACCACCATGCACAGCCCCGGCGCCAAGCCATCGGCGGCAAACACTTCCCGCCACGCCTCGGCATCGCGTGCGAAGACGTCGTCGATGCCCGGAGTGTGCCCGAGGCCGTCGAGCAGTGAGGTGGGTGCAAACACCCGCATCGCGGTTCCGCTGTCGCCGGTGAGGGTCCGCACATAGGCTCGCATGAACTTGCCCGGCCTGTTGTCCGCCAGGTCGATTCGTCGGTAGACCTCGTCCCAGACACGTTTGGCCACGTCTTCCGCGACCGCCAGAGCCAGTGCATCGCGACTGGGAAAGTGATGCAGGAGACCACTTTTGGATACGTTGGAGGCCCCGGCGATCTCGGCCAGACTGACACCGGATCCTTTTTCGGAGAACAGCTTTTCGGCCGCATCGAGGATGGCCCGTCTGGTCCGTTCCTTGTCACGGCTGGCTGTTGGCTCAGTGGGTGCCATGGGTGTCCTTGTTCTGGCCGACTTCAGATGGAATCACGCGCCATGCCACGATAGCCGCCAGCACCAACAGTCCCGCGGCCACGAACGACGTGACCTGCATGGCCTCGACAAACGCCTGCTTGGCCGCTGCCAGGAGTCCATTGTCGGCGCCGGTACCGAAGTGATTGTGTGCTGTGGCCAACGAGTTCTCCACGGCAGCGCGAGTCGGTACATCGAGGCCGGCCGGGATGTCCAAACGCGCGCGGTACAGCGCGGTCTGCATCGACCCCAGGATCGCGATGCCGAGTGCAACTCCCAATTCATAGGCGGTTTCGGAGATGGATGCCGCGGCGCCGGCGCGTTCGCGCGGCGCCGTGGTGACGACTGCGTCCGTGGACAATGTCATCGCCACGCCTACGCCAAGGCCCATGACGGCCAGGGAAATCGCAACACCGATGTAGGAAGGCAGTTCTTCGGTCAGGCCCAGCCCCGCCAGACCGAGCCCAATGGTGGCCAGGCCCAGGCCCAGCGCCCTTCCCTGCCCCAGCCTCGCCGACAGCAGTCCGACAAACGCGATCACCAGGACCATCGGAATGGTCACCGGCAATTCGGCAACACCGGCCTTCAACGGACTGAAACCGCGGACCAACTGCAGATACTGCGAGAAGAAGAACAGCACCCCGCTGAATCCGAAGATCGCCAAGGCTGTCGAGACCACCGCACCCGAGAAGGCCGGCACGCGAAACAGCGTGAGGTCGATCAGCGGAACCGCGACCTGACGCTGGCGCCGGAGGAACGCCGCACCGGCAAACACACCCACGACAAGGGACAGTGGGACCTGCCAATCCAACCCGGCGCCGACGGCATGCTTGATCGCAAACACCACCGCGACGATGGTCACCACCGACAGGACAGCCGAAAAGACGTCGACCGGGCCCGCATTCGGGTTCCGGGATTCGGGCAGGAGGATCCACCCGGCGACGACGATGATGACCATCAGTGGGACATTGATGAGGAAAACCGAACCCCACCAGAAGTGTTCGAGCAACGCACCACCGACGAGCGGGCCGAGAGCTGCCCCGACACTGGCACCTGCCGCCCACACCGCGATCGCCCGCGTGCGTTGCGCCGGATCCTCGAACATGTTGCGCACGATCGACAGCGTTGACGGCATGATCGTTGCCCCGGCAACCCCGAGCAGTGCTCGCGCCACGATCAACATCTCCGGCGTCCAGGCCAGTGCCGCAAATGTCGACGCCAGGCCGAAGGCGACGCTACCGATCAGCAGCAGCCGTTTGCGACCGACACGGTCCGCGACGTTGCCCATCACGACCAACAACCCAGCCAGCGCAAAGGAATACACGTCGCCGATCCACAGGATCTGGGTCGCCGAAGGAGCCAAGTCGGCCGTCAACGCAGGCACCGCCATGTACAAGACCGTGGCGTCCACGCTCAGGACGACGACCCCAACGATGAGCACGGCCAGCGCTACCCATTCGCGCTTCCCGGCCCGCTGTTCACTGCCCACTTCGGGCGAACCAATCACAAGAATCAACATAACAGACCATTCGGACTGTTAAAAAGGCCGGACGGTCTGCAGATGTCGAGCATCTGTTCGGGGCGTGAATCCAACTCCGACACTTCCAGGCAAGCAGCCAGGTACCGCGGAGATGTAACGCATGCAGATT
Organism: Mycobacterium sp.; assembly: GCF_049647605.1. Taxonomy (GTDB): domain Bacteria; phylum Actinomycetota; class Actinomycetes; order Mycobacteriales; family Mycobacteriaceae; genus Mycobacterium. Next base: position 42,336 of record NZ_JBARXZ010000017.1, read on the forward strand.
CCCGGGCTACTGGTCGAGCGTTGGCACCGTACTCACCCGAGGTCGCCACCAACGGGGCCACGATTCGTCACGCGCACCAATTGACCAGTGGCATAGCTGATTACCACACCCGCATCGGTCTCAGGCGCATTCCACGGTGAGTCCGGCCGCGGACAGCTCCCCCAGGGCCGGCGCCCCCAACGCCGAGTCGGTGATCAACAGGTCGATGTCGAGCAGGTCCCCGTACTGGACGCCGCTGACGGCGCCCACCTTGCTGTGGTCTGCCAGCAGAATCCGTCGATGGGCACAGGCCAGCATCCGCCGCTTGATTGCCGCCTCAGATTGGTCGGGAGTGGTCAGTCCGCGCTGCACGCTGATGCCGTTGGCTCCCATGAACGCGATGTCGACATTGATCTCCGCGAGGGCACGCGCCGCCCAGTCGTCCACCTCGGCGAATGTCGTGGACCTGACCCGGCCACCGAGGGTGTAAACCGTCAACTTGGGGCGGGTCAACAACTGCACCGCCAGCGGCAACGTATTCGTGTAAACCGTGAATTCCCGGTCACCGGGGAACAATTCGACCAACTGCGCGGTGGTGGACCCGGCGTCGATGAGGACACTGCCCCGGTCGGGCAGGTGTGCCAGCGCCGCTCTGGCGATCCGGGCCTTCTCGGACAGGAACCCCGTTCGCGTCTCGACGGCGGGTTCGTAGGACAGGTATGTCACCGGTACCGCACCGCCGTGCACCCGCCGTAACAGTCCTTGGCGCTCGAGCGCGATGAGGTCTTTCCGGACGGTTTCACCGGTGACATTCAACTGGGCCGCGATGTCAGCGGCCTCGATCCGACCATCGCGACGCAGCGTCTCCAGAATGTGGTGCTTGCGTTGGTCCGCATACAGGGTGCGGGCAGCGTCCTTGTCGTCAGAACCCATACCCGGCCTTTCTGGAGAACGCTGTCTCGACGTATTGTCTCCCACCCGACTCACCGAACCGGTCCGGGTCACGACGGTGGTTGAGCCGCCAGCTCGGTGAGCGTGATCGGCGTAGCGCCCGCGCTACCCGGCCTGGGATCAACGGTGGTGGCCGCCAGACACGCGGACCTACCCCAGGCGATGGCCCGCGCCAGACGAGTTTTCGGTTCGGCCTCGTCGACCAACCATCCCGCCAGCAAGGCGTCGCCGGCACCGGCGGTGTTGACCGGTATCAGAGGTGGCCCCCACCCGTGCAGCACCTGGCTGCCGTCGGCATAGAGAGCGCCGTCGGCACCCAGGCTGATGAGCAACTGTGCACCGGTGCGGGCTGACAGCGTTTTCGCTTCCGCGGCAAGCTGTTCCAGTGAACCTGCAAACTGACCGGCGGAGGTCACTTCGGCCAGTTCCTGGCGATTCGGCGCCAGCAGGTCGGCCCCGGCGCACAGCGCGGCGGCCAATGCATCTCCGGAGACATCGACGGCACACTTGGCTCCCTGGCCGTGGACCAACGCGATCATCTCCTCGATGAACTCACTACCGACACCGGGTGGCAGTGATCCGCAGATTGCGACCCACAGCGGGATCACTGCGTGCTCCTGGGCGTCGGCAAGGGCCAACGCGATCTCGCGCAACAGCGCCCGCTGCTCTGAGTCACGCAGTGGTGCACCGGGGCCGTTGAGCTTGACGGTGCCGCCGCCGGGATGCAAGGCCGTGGTATTGACCCGGGTCTCACCGGATTGCCGGGTCACCCGGTGGTCGACGCCGTCGTCGTCGAGCAACTCCACAAGCGCACGACCCGTGGCCCCGCCCGCAGGAAGGATCGCACAGGTCGGGACGCCGACCGTCGCCAGAGCGCGCGACACGTTGACCCCCTTACCGCTGGCTTCCAACGTGGATCCGATGGCACGGTGAACATCCGACGCGCTCTCCGGCACGACGGCGAACGTGTACGTCAAGTCCAGGCCAGGGTTCGGCGTGACGGTGATGATCACCTGCGGCCCTTGGCTTCTGAGGGACCCGCCGCCAGGGCCCCGAGAATCCGGACGACCTGATCGCTGATCGCTTCACGCGCCGGGAGCAGGTACTTCCGTGGATCGACAACACTCGGGTGCTCCGCCAGGTACCCGCGGACGGTCCGGGTGAAGGCCACGTTGAGGATCGTCCCCACATTGATCTTGACCATGCCGGCCCGCACCGCGGCGGTCAGGGTCTCATCGGGCACTCCGGACGAACCGTGCAGGACCAGTGGTACCGAGAGTTTCTGCGCCAGTTCACGAATCAACGCAATATCCAAGTCCGCGGTGCGATCCACCATCGCGTGCGAGCTGCCCACCGCAACAGCGAGCCCGTCCACCGCGGTGGCCGCCACGAATGCAACCGCTTCGTCGGGATCGGTGCGAATCCCGGGAGCATGGGCCCCCTCCTTCCCGCCGACCTCACCGAGCTCGGCTTCGATCCAGATCCCCTTCCCGTGAGCCCAGATGACTGCCTCACGGGTTTTCGAGACGTTGCTCTGGTAGTCGAGTTTTGATCCGTCGAACATCACCGAGCTGATGTGGTGGTCAGCAGCCTGGTGGAGCAGCTCGACGTCCTCGATGTGATCGAGGTGTACCGCAAGCGGCGCCGAGGAGGCACGGGCCACGGCGGTCGCGGCCGCGGCGACCGGGCCCAACCGACGATGGTGAAACTTCACCGCGTTCTCGCTGATCTGCAGGATGGCGGGTCGCCCGGCGAGCTCGGCGGCGGTGGCGATCGCTTCAGCGTGTTCGAGGGTCACGACGTTGAAGGCGGCAACGCCCAGACCGTCGCGACGCGCCGGACCGACGATGCTGGCAGTGCTGACAAGAGGCATGAGTAGACCTGTCCGGTGAAGTGGCTATGAGGTGACGACCGTGCGCGGGGCGCGGGGCATCTCCGCATACGAGGCGAAGGTTCCGTTGGCGCGCCCGGCCAGTAGCGCGGCTCCGCGCGCACCGGCCTCTGCCGCGCCGGTGCGCCACAGCCGGCCCAGGACTGCGGCTTTGGCACGCATCAGAGCGGCACTGTTGCACCAGCCGCCGGTCACGACCAGCTCACCACGCGGTCCGGTTGCCTCGCTGATCGCGTCGCTGAGGGCACTGGCCTCAGCGGTGACTGTCTCGACCGCTGCCCGCCAGACGTCACCGGCGGCAGCGGAGCCGGAGTATCGGGGAGGGACTCCATCTTCTGCGATGGTGACCTTGGAAGCCGCGGGGACCGCTTCCAGTGCCGCGCGGTCCAGTTTCGCGAGCTCACTGTGGTCTGCCCCGAGGTGGGCCATGACCTGTTGCAGGATGAGTCCACCCTGGGTAGCGCCGAGCACACACCATCTGTCTTGCACCGCGTGCCAACCGATGGTGACGCCCGCGGCGGTGAGTGCGGTGATGGCGCTGTCGGGCAGGCCCGCCGGGATCGTCCGCAGCAGCGCTTCGGCGGTACCACAAGAATCCAGTTCATCGTTGTCCCCGAAGGCGCCCGCCCCGATGACCGCGGCCTGATGGTCGTGACCGGCGACGGTCAGTATGGCGCCGCGGATTTCCCCGAAAGGATGATCAGACCGAACCTGACCGAGTGGGGTTCCTGCGGTGACGAGCTCCCCCAGAAGGGTTTTCGGCGCCCGGGACCACTCCAGAGCGGCGTCCCACGGTGTTGCCGACTCGAGATCCAGCCAGCCGGTCCTGGAAGCCAGAGAGAGTTCGGAGGCCGGCCTGCCACCGAACTGACGGACAATCCATTCGGCGATGTTGTAGCGGCGTACCGCGTCGCGGGTCTGCGGTGCGTTCTCGTAGAGCCAACGGTGCTTGGTCAGACTCCATTGTGTCCACAGTGGCAGCCCCGTTCGCAGCGAGAACTGCGCGCCGCCGAGTTCCTCCACCAGGTTCTCCAACTGCGCTCTGTCGCGACTGTCGTGCCAGGCGATGACCGGGGCCAGCGGGGTGTCCTGTGCGGTGACCAGCACCCCGGCTTCGGCCATGCTGGCCACCCCCAGCGCGGAGACCGTCGCGCCGGGGCACCCATCCAGCGCCCCCCGCAGTGCGCGCGTGGCCGCCTCGGCAATGGCGTACGGGTCGGCTTCGACACCGGCGCTGGTCTCCGTCCAGGCGGTCGGGGCACGGCCGTGCGCAACCTCAGTTCCGTCTGCGGTCATCAACACTGCCTTGACTGAGGTGGTCCCGACATCCAAACCACATAACAGCGGGTCCACCACGTCGATCCTCCTCGACATCCGGATGGACGGCGATGCGCCCCGGTGCCACGAGTTGGTTTTAGTTGCCTTTACTTGCATATCATTGGTCGCACGACGGGCGGATGTCAAGACCACCTTCCGCAGCAGTTCCCGACACCCAACTTCACGGTTGCGTGGCGCAACCATGAAGGTCTACTGTCCAAGAAGGGAGTCGACACACCGAACACTGCAGGAGCCGTCACATGACATCACAACCGGCGCCGGAGGAGTCCCTCCACGGCGCATCGAAGATCTTCGTGATCGGCGGTACCGGCGCCCAGGGCATTCCGATCGTGCACGCGCTGGTGTCGGACAAGAAATACTCCGTGCAGATACTCAGTCGTGACGCCACCTCCACTCGAGCCAAGGAACTCTCGGCGCTGGACAATGTATCGATCCTCGAAGGCTCGTTCACCGACGAAGACTTGCTACGTAAGGGTTTTCGCGGTTGCGACGGCGCGTACGTCAACATCGACGGCTTCAACACCGGAGAGAAAGCCGAACTCTATTGGGCCATCCGCGCCTATGAGATCGCCGTGGAAGAGGGCATCAAGTTCTTCGTCTACGGCAACTTGGACTACGCGCTGAAGAAGTCGGGGTACGACTCTCGATTTCGCACCGGCCACTACGACGGCAAAGGCCGCATCGGTGAATGGATCCTGTTCCAAAACAAGGATAATCGCGACCGGATGGGAGCAGCCGTCTTCACGTCAGGTCCGTATATCGAGATGACGATCTCGCCGCTGACCCCGATGACTCCCTCCATCGAAGACGGGGTGGTGACGTGGCGAGTCCCGCTGGGCGACGGAGCGGTGCCGCACGTATCCCTGGAGGATTGCGGCTACTACGTGCGGTGGCTCTTTGATCATCCCGATCGCGCAACCGGCATGAACCTGGAAGTCGCCATCGAACATGTCGGGTACGGACAGCTTGCCTCGGCATTCGAAAGGGTCACCGGCCACCCCGCAAGATACATCGATACTGATCTCGACACTTATTGGAAAGGGGCGATTCTCGGCCGGATCGCCGACACCCCTGCGGGATACAACGCAGACCCCGAAGACCCCAGCACGATGAGCTTTCGCGACAACTTCACCGGCTTCTGGAACCTCTGGAAACACTCAGTGGTGCAGCGCGACTACAAGCTGCTCGACGAGATCCACCCGAACAGGATAAAAACGGTCGAGGAGTGGCTCCGCAGAGAGGAGCAGCGGGGGCGTGAACGGGGGAAAGGCTCCCTCTGGGACCGACTGCAACCCAAAAACTGGGACGCACAGTCGCCGATCCTCAAGGGCACCGCTGACGGAAGACGGGGAAAGCCCTAACTGCCCGGAAAGAGCACCGTCAGTCCAGCGGTGTGGTGTCCGTTGCGCCGGGTCCGGCAATCGGGTGGACACTGCGCCCCACGATGTCGTCACCGCAGTACGCGCACACCATCCGGTGTCCAGCGGCATGGCCGCAGTCGTGCTCCATGATCACCGGCGGACCGTTGGGTGCCAGGTAGCGGTCTCCCCAGGCCATCAGGGCACTGATGACCGGGTACAGATGCAGGCCTTTTCGGGTGAGCCGGTAGTCGTTCCAGTCCCGGGTGTCGGCGTAAGGCACTTTCTCGACGATCTCCAGGTCAACCAGCTTGTCGAGCCTGTTGGTGAGAATGTTCTTGGCGATACCGAGGCTACGTTGCAACTCGGCGAATCGGTGTGGTCGACGCAGCAATTCACGAACGATGAGCAGCGTCCAGCGCTCTCCGACCACCTCCAGCGATCGCGCCACCGAGCAGTTCTGCCCGACGTAGTCATTGTTGAGGGCCACACCACCACACTACTTGACAAGTTTTGTCACAGGACCAACTTGAGCACTCGTCGATCCGGACCGAACAACGACTCGAGGCGGATCCTGATCAGTCGAATAACCCTGTCAGATAGTTGTATTGAGAAGCAGTCGAGGCGAATCAGGAGGTCCCGCTGACCGCAGGAGGTGCAGCGATGAGGAACCCTGAGTTGCATGACACAACTCAGTTCCGACATGGGCACGGACCACACGGCCTGGTCGTCTCGCAGCTCCGACGGTGGCCGTAGGGTCAGAGCATGCCTCTTTTGCTGCTGTCCCTCGGGGTCGGCGCCGTGCCGGAGTTCATCGCGACCCACGTGCACCGGCCCGCGACCGAGGTTCGGATCGGCTATCTCAACGACGCCGCGCTTCCCCACGTAGGTGAGAACTTCGTGGCCGCCGAACGCGACCAACTCGCCGCACTCGGATACTCACTGATCGACGTGACCGCGGGTGACTACGACCAGGCTGCGGCCTTCTCGGCGGCACTGGACACCATCGATGCCCTGTATGTAGCCGGCGGCAACACCTTTGCGCTGCTCGCAGCATTGCGCCGCAACGGCACCGCCGATGTGCTGACCCAGAAGGTACACGCGGGTCTGCCCTATGTCGGTTTGAGTGCGGGCTCGATTGTCACGGGCCCGAGCATCGAACCCGTCTCTCTCATGGACGATCCCACCTGCGCGCCAGACCTGACCGACCACACCGGACTCGGGTTGATCGACACGGTCATCATTCCGCACGCCGACGGGGCACTACCGCCGTACCCGCCTGCCCTGATTGCTCAGATCAGGCAGACGTACGAGGCCGCGTATCCCCTGACCCTGATCAACGATGACCAAGCACTCCTCGTCGACAACAGTTCCTCGCCACGGCTGATCTCCTCCCCCTGAGGCTCCCGATGGCAGCCGCCGGCGACCTCAGGGTCCCCGACAGCCGACCGCTACGGCTGTAGCCTGGCGACCGTGAATTCCTTCCGCGTGCCCTCGTCTATTGCACTCACCGCCTGTGCCGCGTCGCTGGTCCTGACGCTCGCTGCGTGCGGCTCCGATACGGACACCGCGTCGACCAGCACCCCCTCCGTCGCACCTGTGGTCACCTCATCGGCTACCGAATCCGCGAACAGCGGCTGCCCAACAGCAGCGCCCGAAGCCGGTGCCGAACCCGAATGGACACTGCCCGGAGCCACGGGCAGCGTTGCGGTCACCGGATCCACCGACACAGCCGCACCGCTCATCAACGTCACCGGCCCCTTCAGCGTGCCGGAAACCCAGGTGCACACCCTCCAAGCCGGCGACGGTCCGGTGGTCGCGGACACGGCCGAAGTCTCGGTTTGCTACATGGGCGTCAACGGGCGTGACGGTTCCGTCTTCGACAGCAGCTACGAACGGGGCACCCCGGTCGAGTTCCCCCTCGACGGAGTGGTGCCAGGCTTCCAGAAGGCCATCGCCGGACAGACCGTCGGTTCCACCGTGGCGGTGGCCGTGACCTCCGCCGACGGCTATCCCGACGGGCAGCCCGCCGCCGGAATCCAGCCGGGTGACACGCTGATCTTCGCGATCAAGATCCTCAACGCCTCGAGCTAGGTCGCCTCTCACCGAGAGAAGACCGGAGAGCCGGCCCGAACCGGGCCGGCTTTTCTATGCCGGCGGCGCGCCCGGACCGAACATCGGCGGACCGGCCGGAGCCGGAGCACCGGGCGCCGGTGCCGGAGCACCCGGACCGAAGACCGGTGGCTGGTCATACCACCCAGGAGGCGGCGGGCCACTCAACGGGTGGTAGCCCTCCGGCAGCGGCGGCCCGCCAGCTTGAGTTTCGGCCGAGGAACGCTCCCCCGGCGCCGACGTCGTGGACTCAGGGGCAGTCATCGAAACGAATCCCGGCGGCAGCGGCGGTGCCTCACCCGCACCCGGCGGTGGAGGCGCAGGCACGCCGCCCTGAGTTCCAGCAAGGGCGCCCACCGGATCGCCGCTGCGCGCCGCCCGCCAGATATCGCCGAGATAGCCGAACGGGCTGCCCGAGTTCCCCTGGCCGTAGGCAGGGTTGGCCATTTCCGGCACCATGGGCGGCCCCACGGGTGCTGGTGGCGGCATCGGGTCCCCCGGCGCGGGCGGCGGAACCGGCTCGGCCGCTGCCAGCCCAGCCGTGGTCAATGCGCCACCGGCGACGATCGCGCATGCCGCCACAACCCTGACAGCAGCGGCGGTGAGCATGCGGTGCTCTCGTTCGGTCATAGGGATCGCGGGTGTCCTTTCGTACGGAGCCGGTGAGGCCCCTCTGCAAGGATGGCAGGACCCGACCTGCCCGCAAGGCTAGCGCCTCCGGTGCAGTGCGTCAGGCCATCGACCTCGTACTCGATTGCTACATCGCACCGGCAACCTCTGATGTTGCATCGGCCCGACGCCCAGGACTGTGTTCCACATCACAACCACTATCTCGGCTCCGCTTGGTCACACTGTTCGACCCCCGCGACACTCACGGCAACCGGGTGGCGACGCGCCACGAGCTGGCGCGCCCACAAACGATCTTTGCCCACGATCCGGGGGCCGCCGACAGCAAGCGGTCCTTCGAGACCGTCACCCCACTGGCGTCGGCTCTCGCTCTTCAGGTGGACCGCCGATTCGGCGCCGAACAGCTGGCTGAAGTCGCCGCGACCCTGTCCGGTTTGCGAGGCCCCACCCTGGTGGCCTGGAAACACGAATCCATCGCCGCGATCATCTCGCACCTCGGCCCCGTCGAACCCACCCCGCCGCCCGTCTGGCCGGAACGGCGGTTCGACATGGTGTACGTACTCATCCGCAACGGCACTGGCTGGCGCTTCACCCAGGTACCCCAGATGTTGCTCGCCGGTGACCAGGCTGCACCGACCGGCTGACAGGCCGGAAGGAATCTGCCGGGTCGATCCCTGTCGCAGGCATCGACCGTTCATCATGGACGGCATGGAGTCGACCCGGGTGGATCGGTGGCTGTGGGCGGTGCGGTTGACCAAGACCCGACCCGATGCTGCTGAAGCGTGCCGCGGCGGACACGTGCGGATCAATGACCGCCCGGCCAAACCATCGACATCGGTGGTACCCGGCGACACGGTGCGGGCCCGGGTGGGCGACCGCAACCGCATCGTCGAGGTCGTCCGAGTGATCCAGAAACGGGTCGGCGCGGCCGACGCCGTCACGTGTTATCTGGATCGGACGCCGGCCCTTCCGCCCACGGTGGCAGTGCCGATCGCCGTCCGTGACCGCGGTGCCGGCCGCCCCACCAAACGGGACCGCCGGATGCTCGAAAAGTGGCGCACGAACCCACTGTGATCAACCGGTGATCCGCTTCGTCCACCTGATGACACTGCTGGGTGTCATCGCGGTACCCGCACTCGGCTGGTTCATCGCCGACTGGTCCGGTGCCACCACCTTGGCCGTCTACTGGTTCGAGACGGTCGCCGGGTGCTTGTTCATCGCAGCACGGATCCTGTTGCACCGGCGTTGGAACCCGCGGCGCGGCCATTTCGACTACAACGCCGCCAACACGAACCGCCTCAGCGGGCAGTCGATGTCGTTCTTGTCGGGGTTCCTGCTCGTGAGTCTGGCCTTCAGCGCGGCCCATGGATTGTTCCTCGGGGCGATCCTGTTTCTGTTGAATCACAACGACGTTGGTGAGCTCGCCCATATCGATTGGGGCAGTGTCGGTATCGCATGCCTCAGCGTGCTGGCGTTCTTGGCCGTGGACTTCCTCGTCGACTTGTCCACCTTGGGCACCTGGTCGTTCTGGCAGATGGAACAGACCGGAAATCATGCGCTGAGTCGCGTCATCGTCGTCCATCTGACGCTTCTACTCGGTTTTCTGGGGGTGGCGTTGACCGGCGCGGCAGACGCATTCTTCGGAGTGTTCGTGGCGCTGAAGAGTATGGCTGCGCTGAGTCATGTGGTACCCCAATGGGACCCGGCGACCGCGCCGAAATGGCTCAGTGGCGTGATGAACCGGGTTCCCAACGTCCGCCCCGGAGAGACCTTCGAGGATTTCTGGGCCAAAGACCGCGCCGCCGAAACCTCGCGGCGCGCGAAGAACGAACAGCCCTGGGATCAACGATGCCGGTAGTCGGCGCTGGCCGCGTTATCACGTTGGGCGACTACATCTGTCAACCGATCCTGCAATTCTGCGGTGATCAGTGTCCACGCATCCGAGCCGAGTACCAGGCGCCGTGGCGGCCGGTCTGCGTCGGCAGCTCGAATAATCCCCGCAACCACCAGCACCGGATCATCGGTCGCGTCAGCTGCACCCACCGGAGGCCGGTCGGCTTCACCCCCGCGGTAAGGCTCACTGAGCGGTATCGGTTCTGCAGCATCAAAGAATCCGGTCCCGACCACACCGGGTTCGATCAGGGTGGTGTGAATGCCGAACGGCTCGACCTCCACCGCCAGCGCGTCAAAGAACCCTTCGATCCCCCACTTTGTGACGTGGTAGAGCGAGAATGCCGGAAAGGTCATCTGACCGCCCATACTCGACATCTGCATCAGCTTTCCCCCGCCCTGGCTGCGCAGCCGCGGCACCACCGCACGCGCGAGCTGGATCGAGGCGGTCAGGTTGGTCGCGATCATCGAGTCGATGTGCGCATCGCTGAGATCTTCGGCCACGCCGAACACCCCGTACCCCGCGTTCGAGACAACAACATCGATACGGCCGAGCGTGTCGAATGCCTCACCGACCACCGCGCGAACCTCCGCGGTGTCGGTCACGTCCAGGCGGCGCCGCCACAGCCGATCGCCGTGCACCGCGGCGAGGTTGTCGAGCTGGCCCGGCTGACGCAGGGTCGCAGCCACCGTGTCACCGCGCGTCAGTGCTTGCTCGACGAGTTCGCGACCCATTCCGCGGGATACGCCGGTGATGAACCATGTCTTGGCCATTGTGGTCCTTACTGTGTTCGCTTCATCGATCCTGACGTTCGGTCCAACCAGTCACCGCGGGTGAACAGTCCATCCACGACATGAGGGTTTCGTTCAATACCCATACGGGTTCTGCATGCCTAGGCTGAGCAAGTGTCCGAGGTGACCATCGAAGGTTTACGTGTCTGTCGTGAAATCGCTCAGCAAGGTTCGTTCACTGCTGTGGCCCGTTCGATGGGCTACTCACAGCCTGCGATCTCTCGGCAGGTGGCCGCAATGGAAGATGCCGTCGGGCACCGGCTGTTCACCCGGGAGGTCCGCGGAGTGACCCTCACCGACGCCGGCTCAATCGTGGTCGAACACGCGGCACGCATCTTAAACGGCGTCACGGCGTTGCGGCACGACCTCGACAGCCTCGGTGATCAATTCGCCGGCCGAATCTCAGTAGGGGGATTTCCCGCTGCGATGTCAGTCCTGGTTCCCCACACCGTGGCTCGCCTGGGTCGCGATCATCCCGGGTTGACGTTCACCCTTACCGAGGCGTCGACACCGGCCTTGTTGCGCGACGTGCATCGCGGCCGCATCGACATCGCGGTAATCGCCGTCGGGGACGGCCTGCCCGAATACGACTTGGTCGGCCTTGCCACCCACCGGGTGTACGGCGGCGGCCTCTGCGTGGCAGTACCCAACGGTCACCGCCTGGCGGGCGCGAGCCAGGTCCCGGTCCGTGATCTGAGTGAGGAGCCCTGGATTGCCGGAACCGGGTCCGCCGGAGACCCACAATTTGCGGCGTGGCCGACACTGCACGATCCGGAGATTCGATATCGGGTGCGCGGGTGGCCGGCTCGACTTGGGCTGGTCGCGGCCGGACTGGGGGTATGTCTGATCCCGGTGATGGCTGCCCGATCGGTGCCCGACGGGGTCACCACGGTAGGAGTCGAGGATCCGACGTGGCCTGGGCGCCGCACCCTGGCCGTCACAGCGCTGCAGCCCACCGAACCGGTGCTGGTGGTGGTGGCCGCACTACGTGGCGCCGCAGCTGAGCTCGCGCAAGAGACGCGCTGACGTCATGGTGCGGGCGGTGCCGGCGCCAGTGGCATCGGCGGCATGCCCGGTAGCGGACCGAGCCATTCACCCTGAAGCGGCGCAGTCGACGACTCCGGCGCCGTCAACGACACGGTTCCCGGAGGTAGCGGCGGCGAAGCGCCGGCTCCGGGCGGAGCGCCCGACGCCTGCACCGGTGGGACAGTGAGCGCGCCGAGTGGGTTGTCGGCATGGAAGCTGCCCACATGTCGCCGAGATAGCCCAACGGCTGATCCATCGAACCCTGGCCGTAGACCGGATCTGGAATCGCAGGTACCGGCGGCGGCCCGGGAACCGGCTCCGCGGCCGCCGGGCCGGCGAGTGCTGAACTCACCAGGAAGACGCCGGCCAGGATGGCAGTCGTGGCAACCACTGGGGACCTCACTGGCCGTCCTCCTTCGATAACGTGACTCTGGTATCAGCCAGGCTAACGTGTCCCCGGCCCGCACTCACCTGCGAACGGGGCGACGGTAGATGAGTTTGTCGAACTCCCGACCATATTCGTCGACTGCGACCACGTCCATCTCACTGACCAACACACCGGGCCGCACGTCGACCCGGATGAACGCGTAATTGCGGTAACGCACCCGCGACCAGGCGACACCTTCGGTGTGTTTGTCGCCGTCGGCGGTCCAGACATAGCCGTTGGGCACAAACGTGTCTGGAAGTTCGTGCCCACGAAAGCTTTCCAGCTCTCCCGGCTGGAATGAGTATCGGGGCCGACCTCCGGAAACGACGGTGTAGTACACGGTGCCCTCGGTTTCGGGATACACCGTGGCCTGATCCGCGGCAACCCGTGTCGGGCTGCCGCCCCTGATCGGATCGCTGCGCTCGAAGACGTGGTTGTGGCCTTGAAGGACCAAGTCGACCTGGTACCGATCGAACAGCTGACACCAGGAATCCCGCACGCCGCCGTCGCTGGCGTGCGCCTCGGTGGTCGAGTACGCGCAGTGATGGAAGAAACACACGATGAAGTCGATGTTCGGGTCGGTGCGGTGAGCCGCCAAAGTGCTTTCCACCCAAACATTTTGGGCACCATCCGAGTACCCGGTATTCGCCGTGATCTCGTAGGAGACATCGTTGGCGTCCAACGACAGCACCGCAACATTGCCAAATGTGAAGGAGTACACCGAAGGACAGCCGGCCGGACCATTGCCGGGAAAATCCAGCCGGGTGACATGTCCGCCGTAGCCGCGCATCGGATATGCGGCTTCCATGTCATGGTTTCCGGTCGCGAACATCCACGGCGTGGCCGATGCACTGGCTTCGATCGAGTTCAGGTAGACATCCCAGACATACGGGTTGAACTTGTCGAAGCCGTGTGGCAAACGACCACTCGACGGCACGAACATCGCCGGCTTACCCGCCCCACTCGGGTCGGCGTAGGCGATATCCCCCGCCAGCACGTGAAAGTCCGGCCGAGCCGCGATGATCTGGTTCAGCACGTTGTCGGTGTGCGCCACCCCGGGATCGTTGTCCGGCTTGTAGTAGCTGCTGTCGTAGTCGCCGCGGCTCAACCCGGGAGGCTGCGTCGGGGTGTCATCGGTGCCCTGATCCCCCATCATGGTGAATCGGAACGAGCCCAGCGCGGCTCGTGTGCTCGGCATCGCCGTCGACGCCGACCGGACATCGCTGACAAATCCGTCCTCGGTGCGCCACCGGTAGAAGTGTGGTGTGTGCCCGGCCAGCCCGTCCACCGGAGCGTGCAGGTAGAACTGCTCGGCGGCCAGCACCCCGGAGCCGCTGTCCGGGATTTGGGTGACCAGATTGCGCACCTCGGCCTCGACGGTGGCCCCGAGCTGCGGCGACGGACCGTGGTCGAGAAACACTTTGAGCCGGCCGGGGTTGCGCGACAGCTGCGCCGAGAGCCTGAGTTGACTGGCCGCTTCCGCCCCGAAACCGACCCGCCGGTTGGCGACCGCCAGCGGTGCATCCTGCGCGTAGGCCCGATGCCCAAACGGCGACAGGCCCACCGCCGTGACCGCCGCTGCCGCCGCAGAACCGCGCAGGAAATTGCGCCGCGACACCCGATGCCGACGCAGATACTCCTGATGCCAGTCGTACTGCTCGGCCATCGTCATGGTGGCGGCCGACTCCAGCGGGATACCGGTATCGGGAACCTCACCAGGTGCGGTCACTCGCTTCGTCGCCATCATGGCAATGCTGGTCCAACCGGCACACCTCAACGGTCGCGGCACGTCGAAGCGAGGCCAAAATCCCGGTGAACTCTCTTGTCGCGGGCTGCTCAGCCGGCCCGCGCCGACACCGTGTCATCGCCGTCGGAGCCGTGCACCGACTTGAGGGTGTTGTGCTGGGCCCCGGGTTCCTGGTCCGAACGCAGATCGACCGGAAGTTCACGGACATCGATCATGCGCCGCATCCACAAACGGGCCGGTTCCTCGACAGTGTGGAACAGCAGCGCCGCCAACAACAGCGAGCCGAGGACCAAGCCGGTGACCACCGCCTTGGCCCACCCACTCGGAACCAGCACGATCTCGAACTGCATGACGGCCCAGTTCCATGACGTGTGCACGATCTCGTGGACCATGTAGAGGCTGAATGAAATATGTCCCAGATAGACCATCGGCCGGGTCCCCAGGAAGCCGGGCAAGCTCCCGGCACCGATCGCCAGCGTGACCACCAGCGGCACGAACAGGACGTCGACCAGGCCGGCGGAATCGTAGATCCTCGGCGACGGATTGGCGTCGAACCAGTACAACAGCCCGACCATGCCGGCGCCGATCAACAGCGACAGCCAGCCGGCGGCACTGCGCGACCGATCGGTCAGGTTGAGCTTTCGCACCGCCACACACGCCAGTGCACCGGCGATGAACTGCATGACAATGCGCGGCAGCCAGCTCCACGGGGTGTAGAAGAACCCGCTCGCCAGAAGTAACAGCGTCGGCGCCAGCGACGCCGCCACCGCCAGCAACAGCATGCCGCGGGCCCGGGTGGCCTGCCCGATCCGAAAAATCACCAGAATCACCGCGCCGAACAGCAGATAGGCGAGCCATTCGGCGCTGATGGACCACGCCGGACCGTTCCAGCTGGTGCCGTCGAAAAACGGCTCGGACCACAGCTGGACAAGGAAGAACTGGCGCAGATAGTTCCCCGCGGTCAGCTGATCGGCCACCAACGAGGGCACCCGGCCGACATACAACGTGAAAACGATCCACAGGGCCGCCAGGTGCATCGTGACCAGATAGATCGGCCATACCCTGGCCAGGCGTAGCCACAGGAAACGCAGGGTGGATCTGGTGGACCAGTGTGGGCCCATCTTGTCCAGATAACTCCACGTCAACACAAAGCCACTGAGGATGAAGAACAGGTCGACGCCCTGGGCGCCGCTGTTCAGGATCGGCGCCAGCGCGGAGCGGAACCCGGGTGCCGCCTGTTCCAGCAGCGGCCGGAAGTGGAACAGCACCACCCACAGGGCGGCAACGATGCGCAAGCCGGACAGGGCTCTGATCTCTCCGGTGCGCACAAGACTCTTTCGTGTGGGACTCGCTGATTTCGTTCCGTACCCTCACCGGGGCGCCCTCCCCGGCGCCGCATCCGGCAGTTTCTGGAGGGTACCAGCGCGGCGGGCCGGCAGGCCCGACAAGCGCCCTGTGGCGAGTCAGCACCACCCATCACAGCTGCCCGAAGCAACTACCCGGTGAGCCCGTTGAGAAGGTTGTTGTCGCCGAAGGCGCCACGGAACTTCGCAGCCGGATGCGAGTCCGGCAGCCGGTCACCGCCACCCAACAATTTGTGCCGCAACGTTCCGGACTTCTCGGTGGCGATCAGACCGCGCTCCCGCAGCGTCGGGAACAACCGGTCGGCAGTCTCTTGGAAAGAGCCCGGGACAGTCGCGTGGTAGACGTTGATGCCGTCGACTCCGGCCTCCCGCCACTGCTCCAAACGGTCCGCGATCTCCTCAGCCGTGCCCACCACCCGATTGGCGCCCTCCATCACCCAAGCCAGGTCCGCGATCGTGGGTTCGGCATTGCCGGACGATTCGGCTGCCCAACGCGCGTAGCTCTTGATGCCGGTGAATTCGCCGAGCTCACTCAGCGGGGTGTCCAGCGGATGGCTGCCGGCGTCGATACCGGCGTCACCGAGGGCGTGCAGTGCGATGCCTTCCAGATCCAGATACCGTTTGATCTCGTCATTGCGCCGGACCGCCTCGGCATGGGTGTCACCGATGACAAACGACAGCCCCTGAGCAAAGGTGATGTCGCCGGGATCGCGGCCACTCTCGGCGGCCAGTGCCCGCGTTTCCGAGATCAGCTGATGCGCAGCTTCAGGATTCGGGCTGCTGATGTACACCCCTTCGGCGTTGCGGGCCGAGAACAGCTGGCCGGCAGGCGAAGACCCGGCCTGGAAGAGCACCGGCGTACGTTGCGGAGACGGCGACGAGAAATGCGGCCCCTCGACCGAGTACCGCTTTCCCACATGGTTGATCTTGTGGATCTTCGACGGGTCAGAGTGCACACCACGCTCTTTGTCCTGCACCAGTGCACCGTCATCCCACGAGCCTTCCCACAGCTTGTAGGCGACCTCCACATACTCGTAGGCCCATTCGTAGCGCTCGTCGTGAGCCGGTGTCCCCTCGTACCCGAAGCTGCGGAACATGTTGTCGTTGAAGCTCGTCACGATGTTCCAGCCCAGCCGGCCATCGGTGTAGTGATCCAGCGAGGACATCCGTCGGGCGAAATCGAACGGGTGATCCTGGATGATCGAGCTGGTGAACACGATCCCGAGATTTTCGGTGGCAGCCGCCAGTGCTGACGCCAGAACCGAGGGATCGTTCACCGGAATCTGGATGCCACCTTCAACCGACTTGCGCCAGTTGCCGTTCCAGGTCTGCCGCAGCCCGAACACATCGGCGAAGAACAGCAGGTCGTAGCCTGCCCGCTCCACCTGGGCGGCCAGCGATGTCCAGTGTCGCAGCTCATTGAACCGGTGGTTCTGCGCCTGCGGGGCCCGCCACAGCCCGTGCAACACATGAGATGCGGTGTTCATGACAAACGCCGAGTAGTACAACGGCCGTCCGGTATCAGGCACCGATGGGGCCGAGCGTGTCGCGGATCAACGAGTTGTCGGTGGTCTCCAGGAACTCGGCGATCTTGGGGTCCTTGAACGTCGCGATCAGCTTCTGCACGTTCGGGTCCTCGAGATGCTTGTTGCTCACCACGAGCCCACCCTCGCTGCCCTTGGGCGCCGGGTGCCGGGCCAGGATCTGATCCTCGGTCAACCCCGCCGCATACACATCGGAGATGTGGACGGTGACCGCGTCGACATCTGCCAGGCTGCGGGCCAACTGACCGATGGGCACCTGAACGAACTCGTAGTTCTTCGGATTGGACTCGACATCACCGAGCTGCGGCAGACCTTCGATGGTGTCCTTGCCCGGCTTCAGCGTGATCTGACCGGCCTCGGAGAGATCCAACAGGGCGATGGCCTGGCCGGCGGGATCGTCACGAAGGGCGATGCTGGCCCCGTTGGGCAGCTCGTCCCAGCTGCGGTACTTGTTCGAGTACGTAGCCTGATCCCAGGTGAATGTCGGTGCAGCCAAGGTTAGTTCGAATCCGTTGGCTGCGATCGCGTCGTTGAGGAACGGTTGGTGCTCGAAGAAGTTGCCGGCCACATTGCCCGCATCGACAGCGCGGTTGATCTCGATCAGGTTGTCGATCTGGACCGGTTCGATGGTGATTCCGTGATCGGGAGCCACCTCGTCGGCGATGTACTGGAGCAGATTCTCGGCAGCGATGTCGGTGCTCCAGGTGGCCACTTTGAGGTTGGTGCCGAAGGGTTGATCGGCGTTGGAGGTGTTGGCGTAGACGACACCGCCGACGATCGCGACGACGGCCACCACGCCGCCGGCAATCCACGGCCAGCGGCTCTTCTTCTTGATCTCGAGGTCGACGCCACCGGCGCCGGATGTGCTGCTGTCACTCACGGGTTTTCCTTCTGTTGGAGGTCGGTCGGCAGTTCGGTCAGCGGGTGAGGCCCGCGACCACACGGTCGCCGACGAACTGGACGACTTGGATGGTGACGATCAGGGTGATCACCGTGGCGATCATGATGTTGTCGTCGAAGCGGTTGTAGCCGTAGGTGATCGCCAGGTTGCCGATGCCCCCGGCCCCGATCGACCCGGCGATCGCCGAATACTCGATCATCGCGATGGTGTTGACCGTCAGGGCGCCGGCCAGCGCCGGCAGGGCTTCGGAAAGCTGGACGGAGCGGATGACCTGAATCGAGGACCCGCCGGAGGCCTGACCCATGTCGGTGACATCCGAGCGCACGTCACGAAGCGCGTTCTGCACCAAGCGGGCGAAGAACGGCACACCGGCAACCGTCATCGGCACAATCGCCGCCGGGATGCCGATCGTGGTGCCGACAATGAATCGGGTCACCGGGATGATGGCCGCCATCAGGATCAGAAACGGCAGCGACCGGCCGATGTTGACGACGGTGTTGAGCACCCGGAACACCCGCGGATCCGGAAACAGCCCCAGCTCCGAGGTGTTGTGCAGGACGATCCCGACCGGGGTGCCGACCAGCACCACCAACACCATGGTGACGCCGACCATCACCCACGTCTGCCCGTACGCCGGTAGCAGCAGATCGGGGACGTTCACCCACGGGGTGTTGAAGTCCTCGATCGCGAGCAGCGTCACGCGGCGACCTCTGCCGCGGCGACGGTGGTGGCCCGCACATGCAGGCCGCGGTCGGTCAGATAGCTCCGGAAACCGGCCGGCGCCGCCGGGGCGATGGCCAGGACGGCACGTCCGACCGCGATACCGCGGATGGCCTCGACACTGGCGCTGAGCACACTGACCTTGGCTTCGGCGATACCGGGCACATGCTGGATGGACGTCAACCAATCCAGCGGCACCTCACGCGAGGCGTACGAAACCTCCCACACCTCACCCCCGCCGGGCAGCGGCACACTCGGCCGGTCCGGCAGGAGTTCGTGCGCAAGCAACGACGTCGGGTCGAGGATGACATCCTCCACCGAGCCGCTCTCGATGATGCGGCCACCGTCGATGCGGGCCACCGAATCGGCGATCTCCCGGACCACCTCCATCTCGTGGGTGATCAGGATGATGGACAGGCCGAACTCGTCACGCAGGTGACCGAGCAGCGAGAGGATCTGGCGTGTTGTCGTGGGATCGAGGCCCGCAGTTGCCTCATCGGAGAGCAAGTTCGACGGGCCGAGCGCCAACGCCCGGGCGATCCCGACGCGTTGTTTCTGGCCGCCGGAGAGCTGCGCGGGAAAGTATCCGCTGCGGTCACTGAGGCCCACCCGGTCCAGCAACTCGGTGACCCGCTTCTGGACGGAACCATCGGTGGCGTGCAGATACTCCAGCGGCAATGCGACGTTCTGGGCCACGGTACGGCGCCTCAGCAACGGCGCCGACTGGAAGATGACCCCGACGCTGCGCCGGGCCGCAAGCAGCTCGGCGCCCTCGATTCGGGTGAAGTCCTTGCCGTCGACACGGACGGTGCCGCTGCTGGGTCGTTCGAGGAAGCTCACACAGCGGGACAGCGTGCTCTTGCCCGCGCCGCTGGGACCGACAACGGCCAGGATTTCACCACTGTCGACGGACAACGAAATGTCGTCGAGGACAGTGCGATCCCCAAACCGTTTGGTGAGGTTCTCGATCTCGATCATGGGAACTCTTCTGCTGGGAACGGGCATGTCGCTGCGCGGCATTGCGCATGCTGGGCAGACCGGGGACGTCAACGCCATCCAGGTCAGCCAGCCGCCAAACCTACGGAGTTCCCCGGTGCGCAGAAAGGGTACGGATCGGGCTGATTCAAACCGTCTCCCGCCTCGTCGACCCCGGACGGCCGCAATAGAATTCGCACAATCAGCGGTACCGGCGACTCACGGCCGGCGGGCCATTCGAGGGCGACCCGCTGCAGAAATCGGAGATGGCGTCGATGACGAGTCCACTGAAGTTCCACTGGTATCTACCCACTCACGGCGATACCGCGACGATCGCCGACAACCGGGGAAGCTCGGCCACCCGGGCGCAGTCGCACCTACAACCGTCGCTGGAGAATCTGACGGCATTGGGTCGGGCGGCGGAGGATTTCGGCTTCGAGGCGGTGCTCACGCCGACCGGATCCCACTGTGAGGATTCGTGGCTCGCGACGGCCGCGCTGGCACAACACACCCGTCGGCTGAAATACCTGGTGGCGTTCCGGCCCGGCGCCCTGTCCCCGACACTGGCGGCCCAGCAGGTCAGCACCTATCAACGATTCACCGGAAATCGGTTGGCGCTCAACATCGTCACCGGCGGCGACGATGCCGAGATGCACCGGTACGGCGACCGTGTCGACAAGTCGGCGCGCTATCGCCGGACCGGCGAGTTCCTCGCGATCGTGCGTGGGATCTGGAGCAACCCGGAGTTCAGTTTTGGTGGCGAGTTCTACGACATCGACGCGGCCACCACGGCGTATCCGATCGAGCAGGTGCCGACGATCTACTTCGGCGGTTCGTCGCCGGAGGCCATCGAGGTGGCCGCCGAGCACGCCGACGTCTACCTGACCTGGGGCGAACCGCCCGCGCAGGTTGCCGAGAAGATCGACCGGGTGCGTGCGGCAGCGGCGCGCCGTGGGCGCACGATCCGATTCGGGCTGCGGCTACACACGGTGGCCAGACCCACCTCCGAGGCAGCGTGGCGGCGGGCCGAGGACCTGATTGCCGGGATCTCCGCCGAACAGGTACACCGTAAGCACGAGGAATACCTCGCCAGCGGCTCGGAGGGCCAGCGGCGGATGGCGGCGCTGACCTCCGGTGAGCTCGTCGATGCTCGCACCCTGGAGGTGCATCCGGGGCTGTGGGCGGGTCCCGGTCTGTTGCGTGACGGCGCCGGAACCGCGGCCACCGGCAGCTACGAAGAAGTGGCAGCGGTGTTGCGGGAGTACGTCGACCTCGGGGTCACCGAATTTGTGCTGTCCGGCTATCCGCAGGCCGAGGAGATCGCGCATGTCGGCGTCGGTGTTCTCCCGCTACTCAGCAAGACCGCCCGCCCCGCCTACGCCGAGAGTCACTCAGCGGCGGGTTTCGGCGCCGAATCCCGCCGCTGAGTGACTCTCGATCAGGGGAGGGTGTCAGCTGCCGCTGCCGCCGACCTCGGCGGGCAGGGGCGGCAGATTCGGATCCACCGAGGTGGTCGTGGTCGGCGTGGGAGTCGAGGTCGTTGTCGTGGGAGTGGACGTACTCGCCGGCGTATCGGTGGACGTGGCGTGGAAATCGGTCATCGGTTCGGTGCGGATGGTCGACGATCCGGAACTGATCTTCAACGCGGACGAGGTCACCGTGTAGGTGATGCCGTCGGTGGTCGCGGCGTACTCGCCGTCGGCCTTCTTCGAGGCGGGCACCACGAGGCGGGCCCCGTCACGTACCCGCACCCCGCGGTACTGCAGTCCATCTGCGGTATCGCAGATGGCGACCCGGGACGCGCCGGTGCTGCCGAAGACCACCACCTCGGCCGCGGAGGCACACCGCGCTGTCGAATTGGTGTAGCCCTGCGAGTCGAACGCCGGCGCGGCCCGCGCAGTGACGGGCCCAGCCACCAGTGCAACCGAACACACAGCGGCGGCGGTCAGGGATGTCATGAGTACGCGCGAAGACCTGGGCATCGTCATCCACCAGACCACATGCGCACCCGCGAGGGGCCCGGTGACACCGCACCTCGGCGGATCGTTAGCGGATCGCAACACGATCGCCGCTCGCCGATCTTCAGCCCGGTGGCACCAGCATCGATTCCCAGGTTCGGTCCGCGGAGGCGCCTGCAGCCAAGTCGGCCCGCCGCGTTACGGTGCCGTCCGGACTCAGATAGGTGCCGGTTGCCGGGTCGTACACAGCGGTCGCGATCACCGGCACCGCGGGTCCGGGTGGTAGCTGCGGAACCGGCTGCCCGGACAATGTGGCGTTGGGGTCGCCCTTCCAGTTCATGCCGTCGTTGAGCGGGACGTACACCTCGTCGCTTTCACACATCTTCACCGTGGGCGCCCGCTTACCCGGCACCGTCATGCACGGAATGTTGCGCACCCCACGAACATTGAAGACAGAGTCCTGCGGAACCCGGCAGTACAGGTCACCGACGGGACGGTCCGGGGCATCCTCCAGAGCCGGCGGACGCCGTTGCTGGGCGGGCAGGAAGCCGGTGGTACAGGGCGGCGGCAGGTTGAAGTTCAGGTTGAAGTCGAGGAAACCTCCAGGATTCAGCGGAGTGTCGTGGGTCGGCACACCCAGCGCCTGGAAGATCGCCGTTCCCTGCGGGAGCAGCACCAGCAATTGCTCGATACTCGCCTGATAGGCCAGCGCCACCTCGCCCACACTCACCAGGTTGGCCAACAGAATCGGCACGGTGGGCCGCACCCGGTCCAACACCGATCGCACCTCGTCAGCGGCCGGACCGCCACCGTTGAGCACCTCCGCCACCGCGTGGTCGTTGTCCCGCAACTGTGAGGTGACCGATGCGACGTGTGCGGCCCACGCCTGGATGGACTGCGCGGAGTCACCCTGCGATTCGAGGACCGGTGCCCCCTGGTCGATCAGCGTCGTCAGGGAGTCGAGGTTGTCACGGGCATCGATGGCCAGCGACGTCGACCCCTTGACGATCCGGGAGAGCTCTGGACCCAATCCGCCTATCGCCGTGGCGGATTCATCGATGGCGGTGCGCAGGTCGTCACGCGGAATGGCCAGCAACCCCTCGTTGGTGGCGTCCAGCAGACCGTTCAGGTCCGCCGGCACCGACGTCCGGTCGCGGGCGATGACGTCCCCATCGGCCAGCGGTGGCGCACTGTCGCCGCGCGGCAGCAACACGATGTACTGCTCCCCCACCGCGGATTGGCTGTGTACCTCGGCATCGAGGTCCGACGGGATGTCGGTACCGCTCCGCAGCGCCAACACCGCGTCGACGCCTGTGGCGGACAGTCGTACCGTCTCCACCCGGCCCACCGCCACCCCCCGGTAGGTGACATTGCCGCCGGGATACAGACCCGCCGACACCGGCAGCTGCACCGTCACCATGTATTGCCCGAAGCCCAGCATCGCCGGGACCTTCGCATATTTGACGGCGGTGACCCCCGCGGCGGTGAGCCCCACCATCAACAGGACCGCCAGCTGTATTCGCATCGCTCGGGTCAGCCGCATCTCAGGGCCCCTGCACACTCTGGTACGGCGCCACCAAGGGGTTTCCCGCGGTGTAAGGGCTCGGCTTCTGACCAAGGGTTCGGCCCCACTCCAGCTCCAGCCTGGTCAGGTCCCCCTCGAACCGAGTCCCGGTGAGCAGCGAGGCATCGAGGCGGCTGAGAGTGAGATCGATTGTCAGTGACAGGTTCCCGTAGTCGCCGCGAATCCAGTTGCCGATGGTCTCCTTCGGCCACGGGAACGTGCCGTAGTGGCTGAGCGCACGCGTCAGCGCGGGACCGGCGTCGGCGAGTGACTTCAGC
The DNA here is from genome assembly GCF_049647605.1 of Mycobacterium sp. Lineage (GTDB taxonomy): Bacteria > Actinomycetota > Actinomycetes > Mycobacteriales > Mycobacteriaceae > Mycobacterium. The sequence continues at coordinate 65,778 of NZ_JBARXZ010000017.1, forward strand.
ACCGGCGCAAGGTCGTTGAGCTCACTGATCAAGGCCTGTTTGGTCAGTGCCACCGACTCCGCCGTGACGGCACTGAATCGTCCGAACTGGACAAGCGCCTCGGCCAGGTGAGTGCGCTGCTCGCTGAGCACCGCCAGCGCATCGGGGATGGTGGTGAGCGCACGGTCCACCACGGGCTGTTGGGCCGCGAAGTGGCCGACCACGGTGTCCAAACCGTCCATGGCGCCGACGATGTCGTCGGTCTGTGCATCGACCTGGGCGATGAAAACGTCCAATTGGGAGATCAGAGTGGCCAACTCCGCGCCGCGACCGGACAACGCGGTGCTCAGCGCCTCGGTGACATCCTGCAGCCGGCCGATTCCACCGTTGTTGAGCATCGTCGACACCGCCGCCAGTGTCTGTTCGGTCGACGGGTACGCACCCGCCGATGACAGCGGGATCAGCGATCCGCCGTGTAACCGTCCGACGGCTGCGGAGTCCGGCGGTGGCGCCAGCTCGACGTGCAGTGAGCCCAACAGACTCGTCTGCCCCAGCGTCGCCACGGTGTTGGCGGGCAGCTCCACATCACCGTTGAGTGAGATGGTCAGCAGCGCATGCCAATCCTGACGTTCGATGCGGGTGACGTTGCCGACGTTGACGTCCCCGACGCGCACCCGCGAATTGGGCTGGATGTTCGCCACATCGGGCAACTGCACCTGGATCTCGTAAGCGCCGGCACCGCCGCCTTCGGTGCCCGGCAACGGCAGGGAGTTGACGCCGCGCCAACCGCCGCAGCCACCGACCAGGACGGCAACCACCACAAGCATCACGGCCCGGCCGATCTCGATCCGGCTCACTGCGGCACCATCAGTCCGGCCAGCCCGTCCGCCGGATCGGCAGGGGGCGCGTACCCGGGTCGCAGCCAGTCCTCGCTGTAGGTGATTTCCCCGGGGCGCGCCTGGACACCGACAAAGGGGTTGACGCCCAGTGGCGGGAAGTTGTACTGCCGGTTCTTGATCACCGGCGCCAGATATTGGGCGCACAGCTTTGCCGACTCCTCGGCGCCCTTGCGCGAGGCCGCCTGGATGGCTCCACAGATGAACGACACCGGGTTGGCGAAGTTGTTGACCACCAAGGCACCACTGAGGGACCCCTGGGCGGGCTGATAGATGTTGATGAAATTCGACAGCGTGGTCGGGGCGATGTGCAACGTCTGTTTGATGTCATCGAGACTCTCGGTGACGGCGGTGGTCACCGAGGTCAGCAGATCCGCTGTGGCGCCGAGTGCTTCGCGGTTCTGACCGGCGAAGGACTGCACATCCCCCACAACATCGGCGATAGCCCGGATGGCCGCGCCGATCTCGTCCGGGCCATCGTCCAGGGTGGCGGTGACGGCGGCAAAATTGTGGTTCAGATCTGCCATCAGGTCAGCGCTTCCCTCCAGCGCCGAGACCAGCGCCGCCAGGTTCCGCACCGTGGCGAAGATGTCGTCTCGGTGATCCCCCAGCGCCGAAAGCGCCCGGGAGAGTTCGATGATCGTGGCCCGGAAGGTGCTGCCCTGCCCACGCAGATTGTCCGCGGCGGTGCTGACAAACGCACCCAAGGTGCTGACGCCGCCGGGCTCTGTGGGTTGCAGCGCTGCAGTGAGTTTCTCCAATTGGGCTCGCAGGTCATCCCATTCGACGGGAACCGCGGTGTGCTCTTCCGGGATAACGGCGCCGCTGACCAGTTTGGCGCCCTCGAGGTATGCCGGGGTGAGCTGGATCGCCCGGGCGCTGACCAGGGCCGGCGAGATGACCACCGCGTTGACTTCGGCGGGCACCGGGTATTGGGCGTCGACCCAGAACGACACCTTGACCCGCTGCGGCTGCGGTTCGATGCGGTCGATCCGGCCGACGGGCATCCCCAGGATCCGAACCTCGTCGCCTTCGTAGAGACCGTTGGTCGCCGAGAAATATGCCACCACCTGGGTGCGACCGCTGACCGTCTCCGGACGCACTGCCACCACCAGTCCGGCGATCAAAGACATCACCAGGACGGCCGCCAGCACCGATCGTCGGGAGTGTCGCGTGATCATGGCGTCCCGTCCTGTCCGGTCCTCGGCAACGGCAGGGGCAGTGCCGGTGTCCCGGGCTGGCCGACCTGGGGATCGAAGAGCTCACTGGGTGAGAGCACGTTCGGGTCCAAGCCGCGATCTGCGAACGCGGCGTCCACAAACGGTTGGATGAACTGTCCCGGAAGCAGGTTCGCGACGTAGGACTTGAAGAACGGCCCCGAGGACACCGATTCGTTGAGCGACATCGTGTAGCTGTTCAGTCGCTTGATCGAGTCCTGAATTTTGTCCCGGCGGCTGTCGACGATGGCCAGCACGCCGTTGAGCTTCTCCAGCGCCGGGGTGAACTGCTCGCGGTTGTCGGCGATGAACGCTTGCAGTTGCCCGGCCAGTGCCGTGATGTTGCCGGCGATGGTGTCCAGGGAGTCGCTCTGGGCGCGCAATGCCAGCAACAACGTTTGGGAGTCGCCGATGAGGCGGACCACGTCGTCGGTGCGCCTGGCCAGCACCCCTGTCGCCTCGTTGGCGCCTGCCAGCAGACTGCGCAACCGGTCATCGCGGCGTGCCAGGCTCTCGGAGAGTCGGCCCACCCCGTCGAGGGCGACTCGCAGGTCCACCGGCGTGTTCTGAAATGTTTCCGTCAGCGTCGCCAGTGAATCGGAGACTGTCACAGTATCGATCTGGTCGACGGTGGTGGTCAGCTCGGTCAGGGCCGCGGGCAGTTCGTAGGGCGCCGTCGTGCGTTCCAGTGGGATCGCAGCCTGCAGAGGTTCCTCGCCGCGGGTGGTCACGTCGATGACCCGAGCGCCGAGCACGGTGTTGGTCTTGATCACCGCCTCGGACCGGTCGCCCACGAAGATGTCGTCATCGATGTTGAACTCCACCAACACCTTTCCACGGTCCAGCGACATCTTCGAGACTTTGCCCACCTCGAGACCGGACACCTGGACCGGGGCATCCACCGCCAGGCCGCCGATCTCTCCGAAGTAGGCCGAGTAGGTCGTGGCTCCGGATATGAAGGGCACCTTGTCGTAGTTGAGCGCGGTCACGACCACGGCCACTGTGACTCCGAGGCCTACGACACCGACCATCGCAGGTCTGCGATCAGAGAACGGTTTCACTTGGGTGCGCACCGCCCGGTGTCCTGGCCGGCCAGCTTGATGTACGTCGGCTGGCCGCCCTGACCGTTGACCTTCAGCGCCAGATCGCACAGATAGAAGGTGAAGAAGTCGCCGTAGAGACCTTGACGGCCGAGCATCCGGTACGCATCCGGCAGGGTGTCCAAGAAATTCTCCAGGTAGTCCTTGTCGGCCACCGCGATCGCCGACACCCGGTCGGTTTCGGCCACCACCCGGGTGAACGGTTCGCGGGCCTGTGTCAGCAGGTCGGCCACCGTGACGGCGGCGGTATTGGTGGCGGTGATCGAGTTGGCGATGTCGGTTCCACGTTCGGCCAGCCCGTTGACCAAACGACTCAATGTGCTCACCGCGGTGTCGAATTGCAAGCTGCGTCTGTTCAATGAGCCCAGCACCGTGTCGAGATTGGTGATGACCTGCCCGATCAGCGCGTCGCGTTCGGCGAGCCGATGCGAGAACTCCGCGGTGTGTCGCAGCAATGAGGACACACCTGGACCCTGCCCTTGGAAGGCCTGGATCAGCTCGCCGGTGAGCGCATTGACCTGATCGGGATCCAGTGCCCGGAACAGCGGCCGGAAGCCACCGATGAGGGCGTCGAGGTCCAGAGCCGGAGCGGTTTGGGCAAGCGAGATCGTCTGCCCCGGTTGGAGACGTTCGGTGGCCCCGGCGCCCTCCTCGAGTGCCAGGAAACGTCCGCCGATCAGATCTGCGTAACGCACCAGTGCCTTGGTTCCCCTGGTGAGCACCACGGTGTCGTCGGTGCTGAACCTCACCACCGCGGTGCCGTCACGCCGCACGGTGATGGCGTCGACCTTGCCGACTTCGACACCGGCGATCCGCACGAAGTTGCCGGCCTTGAGGCCCGAAACATTGTGGAAATCAGCCTGATAGGTGTGTTGCGGTTCGAACCGCAGCTCCCCGAACGCGGCAACCAACGCAAAAAGACCAGCAAGACATACGGTGAGGAAGACAGCGAGCCATCGCAGCGCCTTGCCCAGATCGTTGTGCATCGGAATCCTTCCTGCCTAGCCTGCTGGACCGGGTGCCGGGCCGGCCGGCGCGACGTCACGCACGACGGGCGGCTCAGGGACCGGCCGCGTCACCGGGAAGTAATTGGCCCACCCCGGGAACCCGATGCCCGGGTTGGTGCGGATGTCCTGGCCGCCACCCCACCCGGTGTTGGTGACCAGTTGACGCACCGGGTACTTCTCGGACACCAATGGCAGCGACCCGCATCCCGGCCGACCGTCCGGTCCCCCCTGGGCAGCCACGATCGGCAGATGATCCGGGAAACGGTACTGGTCGTCACCGAAGAGCAGCCCGGCGTCGAGCATCGCCGTCCTGCCGTTCCCGCCGGTCACGCGGTAACCGTCGCCGAGTCCGTTGAGCTGTTCGACGGCGCCCGTCAAGGCGCAGGTGTACACCGGGTCGTACTTGTGCAGCAGGCCGGTTGTCGGTTCCAGCACGTTGATCGCGCGGACCAGATTGTCCTGGTTCGGGGCGATCAGGGCGAGCCCGCTATCGGAGAGGCCGATCACTCCGGCCAGCAGGGCATCCAGCTGGGTGGCGTGGGCGGTGACAGTCACGCTGGTCGTGGAAACGGCGTCCAGCGCACGCAGCAGGTCCGGTGCTGCCACGCCGTATGCGGCCGCGGCGTCCCGCAACGCCACCAGATCGCGGCTCACCATGTCCGCACGCGGATTCAGCACCGCCAGAACCTCATTGGAAGCGGTGATCGCCTCACCGAGCCGGCGGCCCTGGCCACCGAACCCGTCCGAGAGGGCCGAGACGATGGCATTGAGCTTGGCCGGATCGATCTGGTCCAGCAGCCGCACCAGGTTGTCGAACACCGTGTTGGCCTCCGACGTCACGTTGCGGGAGCGCACCACGTCACCCGCCGCGATCGGGCCGGCGCTGGGATCGGGCGGCAGCACCAGATCGACGAACTTCCCACCGAAGGCGGTGGTCGCCTTGATCTCCGCCTCGACATCGGCGGGGATGAACTGGACCTGATCGGGATAGAGATCCAACGCGAGCGTGGCCGCCCGATGCTCCCGGGCCACCGTCGCCACGCGACCGACCTCGACCCCGCGCAACCTGACCTTCGCGCCCGGTTCCATCACCAGACCCGAACGGTCGCTGATCAGCGTCACCGGAACGAATGACCGCAGTGAACCGCCGAACAGGACAGCGGTCAGGGCGATCATCGCAACGATGCTGACTATCAGGAGCAGCCCCCACACCCGGGGGTGGACCCGTCGAGAAGAGTTCACCGGCTATCCCGACAGGTGGAAGTTGCCGGACTGCCCGTACACGGACAGCGAGACCACCAAAGTGATGAAGACGACGGCAATCAACGATGCGCGTACCGCCCGCCCGACAGCCTCGCCGACCCCGGCCGGTCCGCCCGTTGCGGTGTAGCCGTAGTAGGTGTGGATCACCATCACCACAATTGCCATGGCAACTGCCATTCCCAACGACCACAGCAGGTCCGTCGGGTTGAGGAAGGTGTCGAAGTAATGGTCGTAGACGCCGGTGGACTGGCCGTAGACGAATGTGGTGCCCAGCCGAGCCGCCACGAAGGACATCAACACCCCCACGCAGTACAGCGGGACCACCACCAGCACACCGGCCACCAATCTGGTGGACACCAGATAGGACATCGACCGGATGCCCATGACCTCCAGAGCGTCGATCTCCTCGGAAATCCGCATCGCACCGAGCTGGGCGGTGGCACCGGCGCCGATGGTGGCTGCCAGGCCTATCCCCGCTGTCAGTGGGGCGATCAGCCGGACGTTGAGGTAGGCGGAGGTGAAGCCGGTCAGCGCTTCGACGCCGATGCCGGTGAGCAGGCTGTAACCCTGGACCGCGATCAGGGCTCCCGCCGCCAGCGCAAGAAATCCGACGATGACGATGGTGCCGCCGATCATCGCCAGCGCTCCGGTACCGAGGCTCATCTGTGCCACCAGTCGCAGGATCTCGGCGCGATAGTGCAGGAACGCGTCCCCCACCGACCGCACCGACTGCGCGTAGAAGGCGGTCTGCTCTCCCAGCTGATCGAGTCCGCGCAGTCGGCGATTCAGCCGGTCACCGAAACCCAGTGATCGGGAGGGTGATTCGATACTCACATCGTGGCCTTGACGCCCACAGCCGTCACCACGACGTTGATGAGGTACAGCGCCATGAACGCGAACACCACGGTCTCGTTGACCGCGTTGCCGACACCGGCCGGGCCGCCGCCCACCGATATCCCCTTGTAGCAGGCGATCAGACCGGCGATCAGACCGAACAGTGCGGCCTTGATCAGCGAGATGAGGATCTCCGGCAGTCCGGTCAGCAACGTCATACCGGCAACAAACGCACCAGGGGTGACGTTCTGCACGAACACCGAGAAGACGAAACCCCCGGCGATCCCCACCACGGCGACGATCGAGTTGAGCAGGATCGACACCAGCGTCGCGGCCAGCACCCGCGGCACGACCAACGCCTGGATCGGCTGGATTCCCAGCACCCGCATGGCGTCGAGTTCCTCACGGATGGTCCGGGCACCCAGATCGGCGCACATCGCCGTCGCTCCGGCCCCCGCAACCACCAGAACCGTCACCACGGGTCCGATCTGGGTGATGGCGCCGAGCGCGGCTCCGGTACCGGAGTAGTCGGCGGCGCCGAACTCGACGAGCAGGATGTTCAGGATGAAGACGGCCAGCACCGTGAACGGGATCGCCAGCATGATCGTGGGAACGATCGAGACCCGCGCGACAAAATAGGTCTGCATCACAAACTCCCGCCACGCGAACGGCGGACGGAACATCATCGCGAAGGTGTCGAGGGACATCGCGAAGAAGCCGCCGACCGCCGTTGCGGGTTTGGCAAGGCTACGCGGCATCACCCGCGAGACAGTAGCGGTTTGCCGAGCGCCGTGGTGGGCTACCTCATGTGGATCCGGTGATGTGAAAACTGGCGCAGCACGCCATCTTTGACACGGAAACTGTGATGTGGCTCGCAATTGCAGATGTGCTATGCGACCAGTCACCGTCACGCATACTGCTCCGATGAGCCGCACGGATTTGCCACCACCGTCGACCAGCCCCACCGAAAAGGAGGTCCTGGTCGGCTTCCTCGACTACTTGCGCGAGTGCGTGGTCGCCAAGGTGCAGGGCGTTGCCGAGCCGTTGGTCCGCCAACCGGGCGTTCCGTCGGGAACCAATCTCCTCGGCCTGCTCAAGCACCTCACCTACGTGGAGCGGTTCACCTTCCTTGGCGAGCACGTGCACGACTGGCCGTCCACCTTCCACGCCGACCCCAACGAGTCCGTCTCCGCACTGGTCGCCGCCTACCGAGCCACAACGGCAGACGCCAACTCCGTCATCGCAGCCTGGGAGGATCTCAGCGCCCCGTCGCCCCGACCCAGCCGAGGCGGTAGCAGTCCCTCGATGCGCTGGGCCTTGACGCACATGATCGAAGAGACAGCTCGTCACGCCGGACATCTGGACATCCTGCGCGAACTGACCGACGGCGCGGTCGGACGTGGCTAGACTCGGCAGTCTGCCCAGGTAACAGCGAGCTCGACGAGGAGCGTGAGCCATGGCAATCGAGGCCGACGCAACTGCCCAGACTCCATTCGATCACGAGGTGACGGCAGTACAGCAGTATTTCGACAGCCCGCGATTCGACGGCATCACCCGGCTCTTCAGCGCGCGCCAGGTTGTAGAGCAACGTGGCACCATCGCCGCTGACTACCCCGTCGCGCGCGAGGCCGCCGCCGCCTTCCACGCCCGCCTGCGTGAACTCTTCGCCCAGAAGAAGAGCATCACCTCGTTCGGACCGTACTCCCCCGGCCAGGGCGTCGTGATGAAGCGGATGGGTATCGAAGGCATCTACCTCGGCGGCTGGGCGACCTCGGCCAAGGGCTCGATCAGCGAGGACCCTGGTCCCGATCTGGCCAGCTACCCCTTGAGCCAGGTACCCGACGAGGCTGCCAGCCTGGTCCGCGCTCTGCTGACCGCTGACCGCAATCAGCAGTATCTGCGGCTGCAGATGACCGAGGACCAACGCGCTACCACTCCTGCCTACGACTACCGCCCGTTCATCATCGCCGATGCCGATACCGGTCACGGCGGAGATCCTCACGTACGCAACCTGATTCGCCGATTTGTCGAATCAGGCGTGCCCGGCTACCACATCGAAGACCAGCGTCCGGGCACCAAGAAATGCGGCCACCAGGGTGGCAAGGTGCTGGTGCCCTCGGATGAGCAACTCAAGCGTCTCAACGCCGCCCGCTTCCAACTCGACATCATGGCGGTACCCGGCATCATCGTCGCGCGCACCGATGCCGAAGCCGCCAACCTCATCGACAGCCGCGCCGACGAACGGGACCAACCGTTCCTGCTCGGTGCCACCAACCTCAAGATCCCGTCGTACAAGGCCTGTTTCCTGGCGGTGATGCGGCGTTTCCACGATCGGGGCGCCACTGAGCTCAACGGTCATCTTCTCTATGCCCTGCCCGAAGGCGAGTACGAGGCCGCGGGAGCCTGGCTGGACCGCCAAGGGCTGACGGCCGCGATCGACGAAGGCGCCGCTTCCTGGCTGGACGGTAGAGCCACTTCCATCGATGCGGTGTTCGACGCGGTCGAGTCGAAGTTCATCGACGCCTGGCAGTTGGATTCGGGATTGCAGACCTACGGCGAGGCCGTTGCCGAACTGCTCGAATTCCGTTCGCGAGAAGGTGAATCCGCGGCAATGAGCGCCGCGGACTGGCGGAAGTTCGCCGCCGATGCTCCGTTGTTCACCGCCCGCGCGAAGGCCAAGGAGCTGGGCGCCGACGTGGCCTGGGACTGCGAGCGGGCCAAAACCCCGGAAGGCTACTACCAGGTGCGCGGCGGCATTCCGTACGCCATCGCCAAATCCCTGGCGGCGGCACCGTTTGCCGACATCCTGTGGATGGAGACCAAGACCGCCGACCTGGCCGACGCCCGCCAGTTCGCTGACGCCGTCCACGCCGTCTACCCCGAGCAGATGCTGGCCTACAATCTGTCGCCCTCGTTCAACTGGGACACCACCGGGATGACCGACGATGAGATGCGGGCGTTCCCAGAGGAACTGGGCAAGATGGGGTTCGTCTTCAACTTCATCACCTACGGCGGCCACCAAGTCGACGGCGTGGCCTGCGAGGAGTTCGCCACCGCACTGCGGCAGGAGGGCATGCTGGCGTTGGCACGGCTGCAACGCAAGATGCGCCTCGTCGAATCGCCGTACCGGACACCGCAGACCCTGGTCGGTGGCCCCCGAAGCGACGCCGCGCTGGCGGCGTCGTCGGGCCGTACCGCCACCACCAAGGCAATGGGCAAGGGCTCCACTCAACACCAGCACCTGGTGCAGACCGAAGTGCCGAAGAAGCTCCTCGAGGAGTGGCTGGCGCTGTGGAGCGATCACTATCAGCTGGGCGAAAAGCTGAGGGTGCAGCTGCGTCCCCGCCGCGCCGGCTCCGACGTGCTCGATCTCGGGATCTACGGCGAAGGTGATGAGCCTCTTGCCAACGTGGTTGTCGACCCGATCAAAGATCGGCACGGTCGCAGCATCCTCACCGTGCGCGACCAGAACACGTTTGCCGAGAAGCTGCGGAAGAAGCGGCTGATGGACATCATCCACCTCTGGCTGATCCACCGGTTCAAGGCCGAGATCGTCTACTACGTGACACCGACCGAGGACAACATCTACCAAACAGAGAAGATGAAATCCCACGGCATCTTCAGCGACGTCTATCAGGAAGTCGGAGAGATCATCGTCGCCGACGTCAACCAGCCCCGCATCGAAGAGCTGCTGGCCCCCGACCGGGAAGCTCTGTCGAAACTGATCCGCAAGGACGACTCACCCGCTGGGCGGTCATAGACTTCTGGCCGTGCCGCTGCGCGCCGTCGTCCTTGCCCTGATGCTCGCTACGCTGAGTCTGGCTGTTCCCGGCCGGGTGGGCGCGCAGCCGGCTCCGACCACTCAGCGCATCGTTGTCAGCGTTCCCGATGCGAGCTCCCCGACGGGCACGCTCACCGCCTACCAGCGGACCGGTGACCAATGGCACGCGGTATTGGGACCCACCCATGCCGATCTGGGAGAAATCGGGGTCGGTGCGCCCGCCGACGACGTGTTCCGCACCCCGATCGGGACGTTTCCGCTCGGGCAGTCGTTTGGCCGCCTGCCGAATCCCGGCACCGCGATGCCGTACTTCCAGACCACCGATGAGGACTGGTGGGACGAAGAACCCGAGTCACCGACATACAACTTGCACGTCCACGGCGAGCAGAGCCCGTCCGACGATGCCGAGAATCTGTACGACTCTGGTGTCATCTACGACTACGCGGTCCTCATCGAGCACAATCGGCACCGCATACCGGGACGGTCGGCCGGCATCTTCCTGCACGTCACCGACGGTGATCCCACCTGGGGTTGTGTCGCCATCGGTCACGACGAGATGCGCTCGGTGCTGAACTGGCTGGACCCGGCAGCGGCACCGGAAATCACCATCGGTATCAACGCGCCCGCACCTGAGTGAGGAGATCGGCATGAGAACTCTGCCCGCAGACGTCGTCGAATTCCTGTCGACCGGAACCCGCACCGGAATGCTCGGCTATCTGGCCTCGGACGGCCGGCCGCTGGTAGCACCGGTCTGGTTCCTCGCCGACGGCGACGGGGTGGTGTTCAACACCGCCGCCGGCTCGGCAAAAGGGAAGGCGTTACGGCGCGACCCTCGGGTGACGATCACTGTCGACGACCCGCATCCACCGTTCTCCTTCGTTCAGATCCAGGGAGTGGCCGAACTCAGCGAAGACGCCGATGCGTTGCTCGACATCGCCACCCGGATCGGTGGCCGCTACATGGGAACCGAACGCGGCGAAGAGTTCGGTCGGCGCAACGGTGTGCCGGGCGAACTGATCGTCCACGTGCGGCCGCACAAGGTGATCAAGGCGTTCAACGTCACCCGGTGAAGCGAGAAGAACAGTCAGGCCACGCGCTCGCCCGCAGTGGCTTCGAGCTTGTCCTCGTAGGCGCCCTCACCACGGCCCAGCGCGATCGTCGCCGCCAGCATGGCCAGACCGGTGACAAACAGTGCCGCAGCCTCCAGACCGGACACCGAGACGTCCTCGGACAGCATCACCGCGCCTAGTATCACCGCCACCACCGGCTCCAGCACCAGCATGGTCGGCACCGAGGTCTGCAGCGCGCCGGCATGGAACGCCGACTGTTGCAGGACCGTCCCGACCACCGCCACGATGACCAGCAGATACAGCTCTGGCGAGGCGAGCACGGCGCCCAGGCCCGCGCGGGTCGCAGCGTGCATCACCACCTTGGTGAGCACCGCCATCACACCGAAGAGCACCCCCACCACAACCGCGAGCAGGACTGCCCGCGCGGTACCCGAAACCCGCACCGCCATCGCGACCAGCAGCACCGTGAAAACCGAGGTGCAGATGAGCAGGATCGCCAGGGTCTTCAGCGGGACGTCGTACTCGCCGGGTTGGGTGCGCGCCAACAGCACAAAAATCGTCAACGCGAATGTCAGCAGCACCGCCCAGGTCCACTCGCTGACCGCCACCCGCCGGTCCGACAGCCGGGCGCTCAGCGGCAACGCAAACAACAACGCCGACACCAACAGCGGCTGGACCAGGATCAGCGAACCGTGCATCAACGCCAACGCCTGGAAGCCGTACCCGACGACCGCGGACGCAGTACCTGCCCACCACAACGGCCGGCGGACCAACGTCTGCAACATCACCGGGCTGACACCCGCCTCGGGCGGAACATCCAACGTCGCCCGCTGCCGCACCACGATCCCTATCGCCATGAAAACCGCAGCGAGGAGCGCGGCCACCACGGTCAAGCTGTGCGTGACCAACGTTTGTGACATCCTTTCCGGCACGGACCGGCGTAGCGGGTGATGCCGGAACCCCAACCGTAATCTGTACCGGCCGAAGGTTCTCGGCGCACCGCCGCAACCGCTAGAGTCGCCCGACCCGTTTCAGCCCGTCAGCGGTGTCGGAGACCGTCTCCGCCGGATCGCGCGTGACGATCCCGAAGTCCTTTTCGGCAGCAGAGTCGTCGGATTCCGGCATCTGGGTGTAGTACTGCATCGCGGCGGAGTTGATGGGAGTCTCGAACGGCAACTGATCACCCACCAGGTCGAACACCCGCCCGACCATCCGCAGAGCGGTGTCGGGAACCGGATACACCAACAGCCCATGATCGGTGGCCTCACCGATCATGGTGGCCAACTCCCCCACCGGAACCCGCTTGCCACCGGCCATGTACCGGCGGGGCCCCTGCCCAGGCTGCAGCAGCGCGACGTACAGCGCGGCGAGATCGCGGACGTCGACAACAATCCAGGCGGCGCTTCGCCCCGGCACACCACGCATCTTCACCGAGGCCTCGACACCATCGGCGGCCTCACCGAACTGGTCGCCGGCCGGAGGGCCGAGCACCATGCCGGGATAGGTGATGTTCACCGGCGCGCCTGCGTCCTGCAAACCGCGGGCGTAGGCCTCCACCAACGCCTTGGATCGGCCATAGCCGTCCGATCCGCCGGCCACCGGTAGATCGGCGTGCAGCAGTTCCAGTCCCGGCCGAAACAGCGCGGTGAAACTCGAGACGTGGATGATCGGATCGAGTTCGGCGGCCACCGCGGCGCCGAGGACGTTCCGAGCGCCTTCCAGGTTGGTGATCAACATCTCGTCGGCACGTTCAGGATCAGTGGAAATCATTGCCGCGCAGTGGATAACAGCATCACATCCGTCGATCGCGGCGGCCGTCGACGTCGCGTCGGCAATATCGCCCACCACATAGTCACTGATATCGGCACCGATCTGCTGCGCGCTGGTCCGCAACCGGCCGGGGTCACGCACCAGGAATCGGGTGGTGTGTCCGGCTTCCTGCACCGCCTTGGCAGTCCAGGCGCCGACAAATCCCGTACCTCCGGTGACCAGAACCTTCACCCGTGACCTCCTCCGTGAGTCCGACGACGTCGAACGGTAACCGAGAGGCCGGTGCCGGGCGGAGCAAATGAACCGCTTCGATCAGCTGGCTTGGTAGCCCCGCATCAACAGATCGGCGAGGCAATACACCGGGGCGCCGAGCACCCCTGTCAGATCGGCGGCGTAGGCCCGCGCAATCGCCACACCCCGGCCCGGGTCGAAGTCACCGCTGAGGTCCACGGCGATACGACAGTCGAAGGTGTCGGTGCCGACCACCGCAACTTGTGACACCCCATCGGGTATCGCGCAGGTCGCAACGGCGTCGTGGACGGCCTCGACGGTGGCTGACCGATCAACATAAACCGCTACGAAAGAATCCACCCTGCGATCATCGCCAGCCCCGGCGATTCCCGCAGCCCACGCCTGCAGGATTTGCCAGGGCTTCACCCAACGTTTACCGACCCGTCCTGCCGCCAAGATGAGGAAGGATAAGCGTTGTGGCCGAACGTGTGACATTTCCCAGCACCACCGGACCCGCCCTGGCCGGGATCATCGATCTACCGGAACGCGATCTTCGCGGCTGGGGGGTATTCGCCCACGGCTTCACCTTGGGGAAGGACTGCCCCGCGGCCAGCCGGATCTGCAAACAGCTGGCCGCCGAAGGCATCGGCATGCTGCGCTTCGACAACCTGGGCCTCGGCCAGTCCGCGGGCGACTGGAGCGACGGCTCGTTCTCACACAAGGTCGCCGACACCGTGCGCGCCGTGGAGTTCATGAACGAGTCCGGTCGGTCGACCAGCCTGCTGGTGGGCCACTCCTTCGGCGGGGCGGCCGTGATCGCCGCTGCCCATGACTGCCCATCGGTGGCGGCGGTGGTCAGCGTCGCAGCCCCGTTCGACCCGGCCCACGTCGAGAAGAACTACGACGCGCTACTGCAGCGCATCGAAGCCGACGGCGAGGCACCGTTCCTCGCCGGAGGCAAGGCACTGACCCTCAAGCGGCACTTCATCGAGGACGTCCGCAATGCCGACCTACGGGAGCGCATTCGCACACTGCGCCGAGCGCTGCTGGTCATGCACTCCCCGACCGACAACACTGTCGGCATCGCCAATGCCAGCGATATCTTCCGGACCGCCCGCCATCCGCGCAGCTTCGTCTCGCTCGAAGGCGCCGACCACCTGCTCACCGGGAGAAACCAGGCGGCACGAGCGGCCCGGATCATCAGCGCCTGGGCCGACCCCTATCTGTGACCGCGGTTCCGCTGCGTCACGGACCCAATTCTTCATACTGAAATCAGCTAACAAAGGCTGATAGCGTGGCGATAACTCGTGTGGCAGGTCAAACTCACCACGCCCGGGGGGCGGCGGTAATGAAAGGTAGATGTATGTCGATGATGCGGAGACTGGCCCTCTGTTCCGGCGGCGCGATGGTGGCATTGGCTGCAAGTAGCGGGATCGCGGCGGCACAGCCCGATGTCGAGGCCATCGTCAATTCCAGCTGCTCTTACCCGCAGGTCATGGCGGCGCTCAACGCGCAATCGCCGACAGCCTCGGGTCAACTCACCTCGAGCCCGGTCGCGGTCTCGTGGCTGCAGCAGCTGGTGGCCTCACCGCCGGATGGCCGGCGGGCGATGATCGCCCAGATCCAGGCCTATCCGGCGCTCGCGAGCTATACGCCTCTGATCAACCAGGTCGCCGCCAGCTGCTCCAACTACTAAAGGCGCCATCCACGCGCAGAACCCGGGCATGGACCAAATGCCCGGGTTCTGCGCGTTCGGTCAGGGTGTGTTCGGCGACGGCTCCACACTTGTCATCTGGGTCAGCCCACTGATGGTGAGCACCGGGATCAACACCGGATTGGCGACCACTCGCAGGTTGTCGACCCGCTCGAAAAGCACGCTGATGGCTCCGCTGTCCAAATAGTCGACAGCGCCGAGATCCACGACCACCAGCGTCTCCGGTGAGCCGGCGGCGATGGCGCGACCGAGTGCCTCGGTGAAGGCGCCGACATTACTGAGGTCGATTTCTCCGGCAGCGATCAGCACCATCGACCCGTCCTCGCGGCGGGCGGTATCCAGGGACAGCGGCGTGACCATCAGCCAATCCTCGTATAGAGGTGCACGGTCGTGCCGCCGGCGTCGGAGTGAATGGTGACGTCGTCCATGAGTGCATGCATCAGGGTCACGCCTCGACCGCGCGTGATGTCCGCGCCGGGCCGGGCGGTTTTCCACGTCCCCTGATCGATCACCGTCATGTGCAGCTGATCGACCAGCGCGGTGGCAAGGATGCTGACCTGCCCCTCGGACTTGTCCCGATGACCATGCTCGATGGCATTGGCCACCGCTTCCCCGACAGCAATCAGGACATTCTGGGCCTGGTCGGTGTCCACACCCGCGCGGCTCAACCAGCCCCGCAGTTCGGTCCGGGTAGCTGCCAGGTGGCTGACGTCGGCCGGGAAATCCATCCGCATCGGCCCCGGCTGGCGGTACAGCAACAGTGCAACGTCATCCTGGTATCCGCCGTCGGGCGCCAGCCTGGACATGATGCGACTCGACAGCTCGTCGAGCGCCGCCGACTGCCCTTCCTGGACCAGCCCCGCCGCACGAAGTATCCCGTCGTCCAACGTATCTCGGCGTCGCTCCACCAAACCGTCGGTATACAGCAGCAGCGTGGAGCGAGCCGGGAGCACCAGGCGGGCCTCCGATCTGACCCAGTCGCGGCGCACCCCGAGCGGGATCGTTCGGGCATCCTCGAGCAGTTGCAGGCTACGGTCGGCGCCGACGAGGATCGGCGGCGGGTGACCAGCGCTGGAGTACACCAGCTCTCCCGACTCGGGACTCAAGACCGCGCAGAATGCCGTTGTGCACGCCGCCCCGGGAAGCTGTTCGGCGAACCGGTCAAGGCTGGTCAAAGCCGCACTGGGACTGGCCGATTCGAGTAGCAGCGCGCGGCAGGCGCTCCGTAGCTGACCCATCACCGTCGCGGCTGCCAGGCCGTGGCCCACGCAGTCGCCGACGATCAGCGCGATCCGGCCGTCTCCGAGATCCACGACGTCGTACCAGTCGCCGCCAACCTGCAGTGGACTCGACGCCGGCTGATAGCGAACGGCGAATCCGCTGGGCAACCGGGTCGGGCCGAGCATCGCGAGCTGAAGGGCCAACGCGGTTTCGCGCTGCTGATCGAGTTGATGGACCCGCTGCAGCCCCTGCCCCAGTCGTCCCGCCAGCATCGCCAACAGCGTCTGATCTTCGATGCTCAGCAGCCGCGCCTCGGTCAACTCGATCCACAGCACCGCCACGCCGCGCGGATGGTGCACCGCGATACCCGCACGGCCCGGATCGGCGGCGTCCAATGTGAGCAGATCACCGCCGCGCAGCGACTCGATGCGCCGGCGGACCGACCCGGAGAGGCCCTTCCAGGTGGTGACCTCACCGGCAGAGATGATCGCCGGTCCATCGGCGGTCACGTCCGAGTCGCCCGAATCGGAGAACACCGCCGCCAGCACCGAACGCGCGTGCCAGAGCCGGCACAGCGCCTCCGCCGCGGATCCTAACGCCTCGTCCACGGTATCTGCCTGGGCCAGAAGCTGATTCAGCTCGGCGAGTACGGTCTGGCGCTGCACCGTGTAGTGCTCGGCGGTGACGTCGCGCAACGTCCCGACCATCACATTGCGGCCGGTGTCCGGATCGGCTGCATGGTTGAAGCTGGCACTGACCCAGAGTCGGTGGCCGTCGCGGTGCGTGACCGGCAGCTTGAACTCCCCGTGGCTCTGGCTGAGCAGGCCGGCGAAGGCCTCCTTGGCTATCTCATGTGCCTTCGGATCGCTCGCGGCGTCAGGCCACCACGGATGGGAAGGTTGATACGGCAAGCCCTCTGGGCCGAACCCGAGGATGTCGGTGAACGCCGAATTGATCTCGATCACCGCGCCGTGGTCGTCGGCCACAAAAAAGGCCTCCTGCAGCGAGTCCACCAGTGCGGTACGCCATCGCGCGTGATGGTTACGCAGCCTGGACAATTCGACATTGGCGCGCACCCGCGCCAGCAGTTCGGCCGCGGCGAAGGGTTTCACCAGATAGTCGTCCGCGCCGGCGTACAGTCCCTCGATCGATTCTTCCTGGCCTGCCCGCGCCGACAGCAACAGCACCGGCACCGCAGCGGTGCGCGGATCGTTGCGCAACGCCGTCACCAACCCGAGCCCATCGAGTCGTGGCATCATCACGTCGCTGACCACAAGATCGGGCAGGTCGGCACGGATAGCATCCAACGCGTCCTGGCCGTCGACCGTCAGCGTGACCTCATATCCGGCGCCACCGAGCAATCGGGCGAGGTAGTCCCGCATATCGGCGTTGTCGTCAGCAACCAGCAGCCGAGTCGGGGGCAGGCCGCCTTCCTGCGGGCCCGGATCCGGAGGCAGCGGGTCGAGTCCCTCGGTTACCTCTGCAGGCAACCAGCGCAATGCCTCGTGCAGGTACGGGTCGGCGACGGTCGACGGGGAGCGTTCGGTGCCGGGAGCCGACACGGCGCCGGCCGGCAAATGCGCACTGCCGAAGCGAAGCCGGATCGTGAACGTGGTCCCAACACCTTCGGTGCTGTCCGCGGTGATGGAACCGCCATGGGAATTGACGAGTTCCTTGACCAGCGCCAAACCGATCCCGCTGCCTTCGTTGGAACGCGCCCGCGCGTTCTCGATGCGGTGGAACCGCTCGAAGAGGCGGGGCATCTCGACCGCAGGGACTCCGACGCCGGTGTCGCCGATGGTCACCACCGCGTCGTCGCCGTCGCGCCGCACCGCGACGGTGATCGCGCCGTCGAAGGTGAACTTCAGCGCGTTGGAGAGGAGATTGAGCACCACCTTCTCCCACATGTCGCGGTCGAGATACACCGGCTCGTCCAGCGGCGGACAGTCCACCACCAGAGCCAGACCGGCCCGTTCGACCGCCGACCGGAACACACTGGCGAGTTCGGCGGTACCGGCCGCCAGATCCACCGGTTCGAAGCTGGCCTGTATCCGGCCCGCCTCGATCCTGGCAAAGTCCAGCAGGGTGTTGACAAGCTTGGTCAGACGTAATCCGTTGCGGTGCACCACCTCCAATTCCTGCCGCGTGCGCTCGCCGGAACTGTCCGGACTGTTGAGCAAGTCACTGACCGGGCCGAGGATGAGCGTGAGCGGGGTACGGAACTCGTGGCTGATGTTGGAGAAGAACGCCGTCTTCGCGCGGTCGAGTTCGGCCAGCTCCTCAGCCCGTTCCTGCTGGCGGCGGAAGCTGCGTGCACTACCGATCTCGGCAGCCAGATGACTGGCGACCAGTTCCACGAAGCCGCGGTAGCCGTCGTCGGCCGGACGGAAGCGATTCAGCGCTGCCACCAGGAATCCGCACGGATCGTTGCCCTGTTGCGTCAACGGGACCAGCAGCGCCTGAGTAGGTGGGTCGGACCACTCCCCCGTCGGCAACCCGACAAAGGCCGGGCCGGTGAGGTCGACATAGGCGGACTGCCCCTGACGCAACGTCTCGGCGGGCCACACTCCGGGGTCCTGGGCGGACAGCACCAGCGGGGCACCACGGTGCCCCGGGGTGATACCGCTGGCGGCCACCAGGCGTGCGTCCGGACCGTCGAACAGATAGGTGAGAGTGAACGGCAGGTCCCGCAGGTTCCGGCCCAGGCGATCTGCCGCCACGGTCAGCAGTTTGTCCTCGGCGGCCAGCACTCTCGGTTCGGCGCCGAGCTCACGCAGCGTGGTCATCCGCCGCTCACTGATGACCCTCTCGGTGTCCTCGCTGACCACACACAGCAGCCCGACCACCGCACCGGAGTCGTCGCGCAACGGACTGTAGGAGAACGTGTGGTAGGACTCCTCGGGGTAGCCAGACCGTTGTACGAACAGCAGCAACGCCGAATCCCAGGTGGCCTCTTCGGTGGACAGCACCCGATCGATGCGGGGAGCGATGTCGTCCCAGATTTCAGCCCACACTTCGCTCGCCGGCCGGCCCAGCGCCCACGGGTATTTGGCGCCGAGGGTGTCATCGCGATAGGCCGCGTTGCAGAAGAAGGTCAGCTCTGGTCCCCACGCCATCCACATCGAAAAGCGTGACGACAGCAGGATCCGGACGGCAGTTTTCAGGCTCTGCGGCCAACCGGCCGGCTCCCCCAGCGGTGTGCCGGTCCAGTCCACCCGCGCCAGATCGGGACCCACGTCGGAGTCGTTGCCGAAGACCTCGGCGGCACCGGACAGCGACGGTTCGGGCCCTGCACTCACCTGATGGTCCTCTCGCTGCCGTCGTGAGGTACCACGAAATATACGTCAGGCCGAGCGCAGGTACTCGGCGCAACAGGCCCGCCGCGCCAGTTTGCCGCTGGTGGTACGCGGAAGCGCACCGGCGGGAACCAGGCGCACGTCGGCCACCGACACCTCGAACTGATCGGACACCGCAGCCTCGATGGCCGCGAGAGCGGGGCCGGGGTCCGTGCGCGCCGTCCCGGCCGCCCGCTCGGCGACGATCACCACACCGTCGTGCGCCTCGGTGGTGAAGGCGACCACGTACCCACGGCGCACCATCGGTGACACATCGGCAGCGACGGCTTCGATGTGGTGCGGATAGAGCAGACGACCGTTGATGGTCATCAGATCCGCGATCCGGCCGGTGATGAACAATTCACCGCCGACGTACACGCCCAGGTCTCCGGTGCGCAACCAAGACGCCCCCTCCGCCACCCCGTCGGCGTGACTGCCGTGGGGCATTCTCGAGCCCAGGGCTGCACCGAAGGTGGCCGCAGTCTCTGCCGGGCGGTTCCAGTACCCTCTGCCGATGTTGTTGCCGTGCAACAAGATCTCGCCGACCTGGCCGTCCGCCAGCTCGGCCGCCGACGCGGGATCGACAATGACGGCCCATTGACTACGCGCCACCTGACCGCACGACACGTGCGCCACGGCGTACGGATCCGTTTCTGCAACCGTGACCGCACGTCCGACTTCCAGACCGCGCCGGTCGAAATGCAATGCCGACGGTTCCGCATCGGGTTCGATGGTCGCGACCAGCAAGGTGGCTTCAGCGATCCCATATGACGGTTTGAAGGCGTTGGGCGGCAAACCGAAAGGCGCAAACTTCGCCGTGAAGGACCGCATCGCCTCGACGCTCACCGGTTCTGAACCGATGATCAGCACCGCCTTGTCGAGGCTGAGTTCTTCGCCGGGCTCCGGTGCACCACGCAGGGCCGCCCACTCGTAGGCGAAGTTGGGTGCGGCGGTTACCACCCGCCCCTCCCGGCATCCTGCGGCCAGCGCCCGGATCCAGCGTTGCGGCCGACGCAGAAAGGCCGTCGGTGACATCAGTGTGGAGTGCCCGCCGTAGACCGCCGGGAACCCGATCATCGACAGCCCCATGTCGTGATACAGCGGTAACCAACTGACGCCGTGGGTGTTTCGATCCAACAGGTCGATCGACAGGATCATCTGGATCAGGTTCGTGCCGACAGCGCGATGGGTGATCTCCACCCCGACCGGGGGCCGGGTGGCTCCCGAGGTGTACTGCAGGTGTGAGATGTCGTCGGCATCGACCACCACTTCGGTGAACCCGTCGCCGGCACTGTCGGGAATCGTGTCGATGGTGAGCAGGTGGGGGCGAGCCTCCGGTGCCAGCGACGCGTCGAGATAGTCGGAAACCAGACCGGAAGCCGCCGTCGTGGTCAGCACCACCGTCGGCCGGCAGTCGTGCAGCGCAGTGTCGAGACGTTCGCCGTGGCCCGGTAATTCGGGTGCAAACAGCGGGACCGCGATGGCGCCGGCCTTGATCGACCCGAAGAACCCGGCGACGTAATCCAGACCCTGCGGCGCAAGGATGGCAACGCGCTCCCCACGGGTGGTGAGCTGCTGCAGCTGCGCCGCGATGGCACGCAACCGGATGCCGAGCTGGGACCAGGTGAGTTCGATGACGTCCCCGTCCGCGGCATGCGCGAAGTCCAGGTAACGGTATGCGACCGAATTTCCGACGCTGACGATGTTGCGCTCGATCAGCGACAGCAATGTCGTCCCGGGCGGCAGGACAACAGCACCCTCGTCGTCCACACATTCCTCGATGCGCAACAAACCTTCGGGCACGCTGGTGTCCACAGGATTACCTCGGTTCACCGCTCCAGTCTAAAAGTGTCTTCGATGAATCCGGCCGGCTCGCCGGGTGCCTCCGGTCACAGCCAACGGCGAAGAATCAGCTCATCTTCTTCCGTAACCAGGCGCCAAAGGGGTGCTTGACAGTGAGTGCCCCGAAACGCACGTTGCCCCGGACGACCAGGTGCACCCGGCCCGCGGGCGGCGCCGCGTCGACTCGCGAGTGTGCGCTGCCGACCAGGCAGTGCAGATCGTTGACGTCGGCGGTGAAGTTGTCCGGGATCAGGATGTCGATGCTGCTGCAGATATCGTCGATCTCGAGTGTCACCACGGGGGTTCTTATCTCAGCCTGCGTCAGATCGAGCACGATGTTCGAGAACCGGGACCTGACGGTGATCCGTTCCGGCACCATCCAGCGGCCGGCACGGTTGATCGACGACATGGTCACCTTCAGCGGCAACGTCGCAGCGGCAGCGGGGACAGCGGCGCTGGGGGACGACCCGGGCAGCTGCATCCCGGGCAGATCTTCCAGGACCACACCGAGCTCACCTCGTGTCCGGGCCGCCATCGCCGCACTCATCCGGTCACCGAATTCCTCAAGGGTCAGCATGCCGTCGCTGACGGCCTGCTGCAGCAGGCCCGCCACGTGCTCGCGTTCGGCGTCTCCCACCCGATAGTCGCGATCGTCCACTCGGCCCAGGATAGGCAACCGCGGCGACGCCCCGGTCACAGCCTCGGCGGTAACGTCCGCCACCGCTGTCGCGACAGTTCGACTGGGTTAGTGATGGAGGAAGAGTCATGGGGTCGAAACTGCTGCGCCGCGTCACCGCGGTACTCGGCGCGCTGGTGCTCGCCATGACCGTCACCGTCGGCGGGTCTGCTTCTGTGCAGGCGGCGCCCCCGGCAGGGAAGGACTTCTCCAAACCGGCGATCGTCATTCTGGGCTACGGCCTGAACTCCGACGGCACCATGCGCCCGATCTTGCGTACCCGGGTGCTGACCGGCCTGACCGTCGCACAGTTCTTTCCGCAGTCCCCGATCATCGTGACCGGCGGCAACCCCAAGAACGGCAGAACCGAAGCTGGTCAGATGCGGAACATGCTGATGCTCTTGGGATTTCCGCCCAATCGGATCATCGTCGAGGATCGGGCCAACAGCACGGTGCAGAATGCGCGGCTCTCGGTGCCGCTGGCTGAAAGCGCGGGCACATCCGGAATCATCCTGGTGACGTCGTCGACGCATCAGGATCGCGCCGACGGCAACTTCGCCGACGCCGGCGGCAACGTGCTCGCCACGGTGAGCTACCCCGACGGCGACCCCTCGGTCAACGCCGCCCAGTTCGCGCGCGACGTGCTCAGCCCGTTCCTTCCGATCAGCTGATCCGCGGTGACCGCCGAGGACCGCCGGCGCTGGGACCAGCGCTACACCCGCAACGACCCACTGACCCCCGACGATGTGGGGCTGCCAGCAATCTTTGTGCCCTTTGCCGACGAGTTCCCGACCACGGGGCACGCTGTCGACGTTGCCTGCGGGCGCGGCCTCACCGCGATCTGGCTGGCCCGGCGCGGAATGTCGGTCACCGGCTACGACGTTTCCCCCGTTGCCATCGCCGCGGCCACCGAGCTGGCCGCCCAGTGCGGCGTGAGCCAACTGTGCCGGTTCCAGGTGGTCGATCTCGATGACGGACTACCACCCGGGCGGGAGCTGGATGTGATCGTCTGCCACAAGTTCCGGGACCACCGGCTGGACCGGCCGATGTTGGTGCGGTTGGCGGCCGGCGGGCTGCTGGCGATCAGCGCCCTCCGCGGGGCAGGCGCCTTCCGGGTGGCCGACGGCGAGTTGGAGGAGGCGTTCGCCGACCTGGCGGTGACGGCTTCCGGCACCGCCGACGACACGGCCTGGCTGCTGGGCCGCCGCTGAGTCCGCAAGGGTTCGGTCTGCCACTGAGCTCCCCCATTTCGAATCGCGATTTCGAATCGCGATGAACCAAAGCAGTGACCACAGGGTGACCGAGGGCAAAAATCTGCCAGTGACCCGCACCATTCGCTTCAACGCCTTCGACATGAACTGCGTCGCCCACCAGTCCCCCGGCCTCTGGCGGCACCCGGAAGACCAGGCAGCGCGCTACAAGGACCTGGCCTACTGGACCGAGCTGGCACAACTGCTGGAACGCGGCAGGTTCGACGGGCTGTTCATCGCCGATGTCCTGGGCACCTACGACGTCTACGGCGCCAGCGACGAATCCGCGATCCAACAAGCCACCCAGGTGCCGGTGAACGACCCGCTGATGCTGGTCTCGGCGATGGCCTATGTGACCGAACACCTCGGGTTCGGCATCACCACCGGCACCGGATTCGAACATCCGTACCCGTTCGCCCGCCGCGTGTCCACGCTGGATCACCTGACCAAAGGGCGTGTCGGCTGGAATGTTGTCACCGGCTACCTGCCCGCGGCGGCCCGCAACATGGGCCAAACCGACCAGCCCGCCCACGATGCACGCTACGACCACGCCGACGAATACCTCGAAGTGCTCTACAAGCTGTGGGAAGGCTCGTGGGAAGACGACGCCGTGGTGCGCGACGCGCAGCGTGGTGTCTTCACCGACCCGGCAAAAGTGCACCACATCGGCCATGAGGGCCGGCACTTCACTGTCCCCGGGATCCATCTGTCCGAGCCGTCACCGCAACGAACCCCGGTGATCTTCCAGGCCGGAGCGTCGGCGCGTGGGGTGCGTTTTGCCGCCGAGAACGCCGAAGCGATCTTCACCGCCGCCCCCACCAAGGCGATCCTGCGCGAGAACGTCACGACGATCCGACGCGAGCTCGAGCTGGCGGGCCGAGATCCATACGCCGCCAAGATCTTCAACCTGGTGACGGTCATCACCGCCGAGAACGACGAAGCCGCCGCCGCCAAACACGCCGAACTGCTGTCCTACGGTGATGCCGATGGCGCCTTGACCTTGATGTCCGGCTGGATGGGCGTCGACCTGTCCCGGTACGGCCTCGACGAGCCCATCGGCAACGTCGACTCCAACGCCATCCTGTCGGCGGTCAAGGCGTTCCAGTCCGCCGATCCCGACGGCGGAGAATGGGCGGTCCGCGATATCGCGAACTGGGGCAAGATCGGTGGCATCGGGCCCCGCTTCGTCGGATCCGGAGAACGCATCGCCGACCAGCTGCAGGAGTGGGTCGACGAAACCGATGTCGACGGTTTCAATCTCGCCTACGCGATCACCCCCGGAACGTTCGCCGACTTCGTCGAGCACGTGGTGCCCGTCCTCACCGAACGCGGCGCCTACCAATCCGAGTACACGCCCGGCACGTTGCGCAACAAGCTGTTCGGCAACGGCGACCGGCTGCCCGACGAACACCGCGGTGCCACCTACCGGGTCGGTGGCATCGGCTCGACCATCATCGACCGCCCGTCCACAGTGCCCTCATCATCGGCGTCGGTTGCCTCGCAGCCGAACGCCGCCCACTAGGAGATGCCGAAATGACAGTGAAACTGCACTGGTTCCTGCCTACCTACGGCGACAGCCGGCTGATCGTCGGCGGAGGTCACGGACTCCCGGCGGGCACGGCCCACAGCGACCGCGACGCCTCCATCGACTACTTGGCCTCGATCGTTCGCGGCGCGGAGTCGTTCGGGTTCACCGGAGCCCTGATCCCCACCGGGGCCTGGTGCGAAGACGCCTTCGTGACCGCCGCGCTGCTGGCCCGAGAAACCACGTCGCTGGCGTTCCTGGTGGCGTTCCGGCCCGGATTGGTCAGCCCGACGCTCTCCGCACAGATGGCCGCCACGTTTGCCCGGCACGCCCCGGGCCGACTCCTGCTCAACGTCGTCGTCGGTGGCGAGGCGCACGAGCAACGCTCATTCGGGGACTACCTGGACAAGGACTCCCGGTACCAGCGCTGCGACGAGTTCCTCGACGTGGTGCGCCGACTGTGGGCCGGTGAGACGGTCACAGCCGACGGCCAGTACATCAGCGTCGAGGAGGCGGCGCTGGCGCTGCCACCAGACCCGGTGCCACCGTTGTACTTCGGGGGCAGCTCGGCAGCCGCGGGACCGGTCGCAGCCCGGCACTCGGATGTGTACCTCACCTGGGGTGAACCACCGGAAGCCGTGCAGGAGAAAGTCGAATGGATCCGCAAGCTCGCCGCCGACGAAGGCCGCACCGTGCGGTTCGGCATCCGGCTGCACACCATCTCGCGCGACCACGCCGACGAGGCCTGGACGCAGGCGGGCCGGCTCATCGATGCCCTCGACGAGGAGACGGTCCGCACCACCCAGGCCGGCCTAGCCCGCAGCCAGTCGGAGGGGCAGCGCCGAATGCTGGCGCTGCATGAGGCCAGCCGCGCCAACAGCAGCTGGAACGACGCCTGCAGCCTGGAGATCGCCCCCAACCTGTGGGCCGGTGTCGGACTGGTACGTGGCGGCGCCGGCACCGCGCTGGTCGGAAGCCACACCGAGGTCGCCGACCGGATCGGCGAATACGCCGAGATCGGGATCGACGAGTTCATCTTCTCCGGCTATCCACACCTGGAAGAGCTGTATTGGTTCGGTGAGGGGGTGGTGCCGATCCTGCGCGAGCGGGGCCTGTTCGACGGAGTGGGCAACAGCACGTCCGCGGCGGCCTCGATCCCGTTTGTCGGTTCGGCTCGATGAACGCACCCGCAGCCGACACGATCCTCGCCACCGCGGCCGCTCTCTCTCAAGAGTTCGCCGTGGATGCCGCCGCGCGGGACGCCGACCGTCGCCTGCCGCACGATGAGATCAAAGCGCTCAAGGCATCCGGATTGTTGGCACTGTCGGTCCCGGCCCGGCACGGCGGCCCGGGCGCGTCGGCGGCCACGGTGGCCGAGGTGTTTCGTCTGCTCGGCCACGCCGACGGGTCACTGGCGCAGATACCGCACTCGCACTACACCTTCCTGGAAGCTGTTCGACTGAAAGGCACACCGGCACAGCAGGAGTTCTTCTTCGGTTTGGTGCAGCAGGGCGCGATGTTCGCCAACGCCCAGTCAGAACGCGGCCCGCATCCCATCGACGTGGACACCACCACACTGACCCGGCAATCATCCGGCGCGTTCACCCTGCAGGGCCGCAAGTTCTATTCCACCGGAGCGCTCTTTGCGGACTGGGTGATCGTGCGGGCGTCGCTGGCCGACGGCTCAGGCACGGTACCGACGGCCTCGACGCCAAAAGCACTGGCGTTTGTGCCCCGTGATACCGCCGGACTGGAAATCGTCGACGACTGGGACGGTATGGGCCAGCGCACCACCGCGTCGGGCACGGTCACCCTCGACGGAATCCAGGTGCCGGCAGCCCATGTCATCCCCTTCTCCCCGATCTTCGCCGAGCCGACGGTCTACGGTGCACACGCTCAACTGCTACACACCGCCATCGACGTCGGCATCGCAACCGGAGCGCTGGAGGAGGGCGTCCGGCAAGCCGCCAAGGCCCGGCCGCACTTCGAGGCCGAGGTGCTCTCCACTGCCGAGGATCCCACCGTCGTCAACATCGCCGGCGAACTGACCGTGACCGTCCGCAGCGCCCAGGCGCTGCTCAACGAGGCCGCGCGACTGGTCGATGCCGCCCGCGCCGATCTGACCGAAGACACCAGTGCGGCCGCTTCCATCGCTGTTGCGGTGGCAAAAGTGGCCGCGGTGCGGGCCTGCTTGGAGGCGACCTCGGTGCTGTTCGACCTCGGAGGCACCCGCAGCGCGTCGGGAAGTGCCAATCTGTCCCGACATTGGCGTGACGCGCGCACCCACACCTTGCACGACCCGACCAGGTGGAAACTGCAACACATCGGCCGCTACACCCTGAGCGGGACCCGCCCGCCGCGCCACGGACAGCTCTGACGTCAGGTGTACAGCGTGATGGGCTGCACGTCGCCGGTCAGGTAGTGGGCACCGATCTCGAGCTTCTTGTAGTCGATGGGATCATGCAGCGAGTGGGTACGGATATTGCGCCAGAACAGATCCAGGCCCACCTCGCTGCGCGCCGAGCTCGACCCGGTCACCTCGAACACTCGCTGCGCCACCTCCAACGCCGTCTCGGTGGTCACCACCTTGGCGTTGGCAATACCGATCTCGACATCGGCCCGGTCGGCTGCGGTGACATCGCCACCCCGGGCGATCACCGCATCGAATCGGGCGTTCCAGCGATCGGTCAGGGCTTCGGCAGCCGCGGTCCTGGCCAGCAGTTCACCGAAGACTCTCT
This sequence comes from Mycobacterium sp., assembly GCF_049647605.1. Taxonomy (GTDB): domain Bacteria; phylum Actinomycetota; class Actinomycetes; order Mycobacteriales; family Mycobacteriaceae; genus Mycobacterium. The sequence goes on from NZ_JBARXZ010000017.1 coordinate 93,227, forward strand.
GCACAAACGGGTCTCGTGAATAGTGCTCGACATCGCTGAGCACCCAGGCGCCGCGGCGCGCCAGGGTGAGATCCCGGGCCCGCTGCAGCGCACCCTCGGCGATACCCAGATAGAGGTTGGCAAATCCCAACTGCACGCCCGGGGTCACCAGAGTGGAGTAGGGCTCGTCAGCCACCTCGCCGAGAATGTCCTCCGCTGCGACGGCAACGTTGTTGAACCGAACGCTGCCGCTTGCGGACAGGCGCTGCCCCAGGGCATCCCAGTCACCGAGGTACTCGACGCCCGGGCGGTCATGCTCGATCACCGAGGCCAGCACTCGATCCGGCTGCGGGGCCAGGGCCATCACCAGAGTGACGTCACCGGTCGACGCTCCCGTGGAGAACCTCTTGAATCCGTTGAGCCGGAATCCGGTGCCCTCGGGAGTCAATGTGAGGTCGGGGTCGACGGGATTCACCGAATCCCCCCACAACCACTGGCCTTGCGCCGACGCCGTGAACCGCTGCTCCCAGAGCGAGGGATCTCCGAAGAACACGATGGCGGCGTGATTGCAGTAGTGGTAGCTGAGGATCTGCGCGATCGAGGCGTCGGCGCGTGCCAGGATCCGCACTGCCCGGAAGGCGCTGGACCAGTGCCCGCCGCCACCGCCGTACCGGGTCGGGATCAGGAGATTGGCCAGCCCGGAATCCTTGAGCAACTTCAATTCGGCATCGGGATCCCGGTTGGCCCGATCCCTGGCCAGGGCGTCCTGCGCGAGGGCGTCGGCCACTTCGGCGGCCACCGCATCCCAATGAGAGTTCTTGTGGTCGTCGGGTGAATTCACCCAGGGTGTACGCGACATCGATGTTCAATCCCTTCCTGGATACGTGCGCGCACAGCTTAGGAGCGAATCGACAGAAATCATCGAGTTCAACTCTGTGCGAGTGAAATTCAGTCCCGCCTACCGCGGGTGCGCCGCGCGCTGATTGAATCGAGGGCATGTCTTCTGCCACCACCGACTGGACCGCGCTCGTCGACCGGACGGTCCCAGGTGCGGTGGAGCGTGAGCTCTCCGGGGCACTGCCCACAGATGTTCTCGCCGAACTCAAACAAGCCGGGATCGGCGCACTGCGGGTACCGGTCGAGTTCGGCGGCCGCGGGCTGAACTGGGCCGAGATCATCCCGATCTGGATCGACCTCGCCGCTGCCGACGCCAACCTCGCCCAGGCGCTGCGCGGCCACTTCACATTTGTCGAAGATGTGCTGTTCCGGCACCGGCGCGGCTCCGATCAGCGCCGCTGGTTCGAGCGGTTCGTCGCGGGCGAGATCGTGGGCAATGCCTGGACCGAAACCGGTTCGACGGCAATAGGCGACCTACAGACCGTGGTACGTCCCGCCGGCGACCACTATGTGCTCAACGGGCGCAAGTTCTACACCACCGGAACGGTTTTTGCCGAGTGGGCCGATGTGTACGCCCGACTGGAGACGGGTGACGGGTACACCGATGTGGTGGCGTTGGTGGACACCCGGCAGCCCGGTGTGCGGGTGCACAACGACTGGGACGGCTTCGGCCAGCGCGGGACCGGCAGCGGCACCACCGAATTCTCGGACGCACGTGTCGAAAGCGATGATGTGCTGCCATTCGCCGAACGCCATCCGTATCAGACAGCGCTGTACCAGGTGAACCTGATCGCCACCATGGCGGGTATCACCCGCGCCGTGCATCGTGATGTTGTTGCCGAGGTACGGGCCCGAACCCGGAACTATTCACACGCCAACACCTCTCGCGTCCGTGACGATGCCCAGGTACTCGGCCTGGTGGGCGAGATCTCGGCTGCCGCCTACACCGCCGAGACGGTGGCGATCCGAGCCGCAACAGCACTCGACGTCGCAGCCGACGCATCGGACGCGGAGCTGCAACAAGCGACCGAAAGTGCCGAACTAGAGTCCACCGCAGCACAAATCACGGTGTCACGGCTGGTGCTCGAATCGGCATCGGACCTCTTCGATGCGCTCGGAGCCTCGGCAACCGCCACCTCACGTGCGCTCGACCGGCACTGGCGCAATGCACGCACGGTCGCCTCACACAATCCGCGACTGTTCAAGGCACGCGTCCTGGGCGCCTACGACGTCAACGGCACCCCGCCGCCCTACGCGTGGTCCATCGGGACCACCAAGGCGTAGCGGCGATCTAACCGGATCTCGCCGGCACGATGGCGATGGGTGCGGAGGCCCGGTTTTGTAGATGTCGTCGCACTCCTGAAGACCCATCCCAACGATGTCCTGATACAGAACTGTCACCGATTGTCTTGGGAGATGGCAGGTCTGAGTCACTGGATTCAGCCATAATCGAACACGTGTTCGAGGTATCTGATGCTGGCGGGTTGCTCACCGAGGTGGAGCAGTCCCGCCTCGATGAGTCCGCTTTGTGGGCCTCTGGAAATCCCCCACCGGCCGGGTCTATCGCAGCACCCCCGACGGCGCCGAAGTCTTCGGCGACATCGCCGCCGCCAGCCCCACCCCGCGACGCACCAACCACCGCCTCACCAAAGCCACACGC
>NZ_JBARXZ010000018.1:0-25612 GCF_049647605.1 Mycobacterium sp.
GCGCGGCGCTGGCCGGTGGGGTGGACGGGCCGCTGCGGCTCGGGCATTGGATGATGTTCGCGGCAATTTCGGTGTCGTCGTTGGCGGCGATGGCCCGAGCGTATGTGCGACGGCAACGTCCCGGCTCGGTGACGGGCGTGCTGATTGTCGCGACACTGTTCTTTGCGTTGGGTAACGCCATCCTGGTGATCCCGTTGGGGCTGGTGCCGAGCTGGCTTGCCTTGGCTGCCACCGGCTTCGACATTCTGCTGCTGGGTGTGGCGGTGGCATTGTGGGACGCGTTCGACGAAGGCCAGGTGCTGCGGGCCGACATGCTGCGCTCGTTCGTCGGATCAGTGCTGGTAGGGCTGGTGTTCGGTGGGCAAGCGTTGATCGGTCTGGCCATCGTCGGTGCCGCAGGCCGACCGGTGCTCACGGTGCTGCTGTTCACCAGCCTGGCCGTTGCGCTGGCCATCACAGTGCTGGCCGACCCGCTGGCGGGGGCGCTGGACCGGCTGGCATTCTCTCCGCAACTGCGGGCTGACCGCTCGGCGCTGCGGCGCACCGAGGCCGCGCTGCCGCTGCGGTCGGCGAGTCCGCTCGATGACGTCGACGATGCCACGTTCGTCCGGCTCACCCGTCGTGCCCTCGGTCACTACGGCGATCTGTCCAAACTGGTGGCCAGCCCGTTGACGGCCCTGCCGGTGGTCGACGAGCGGCTGGCTGCGCGCGGAGCCCCCGATCAGCCGTTGGAACGGGCTACAGAACTGCGGGCTCTGCTCGCAGATCGCATCGCCGCGCTCAAACCCCGAGACGGCGGCGACTTCGGCACCACCGAGCAGTGGCGCCACTACAACTCGTTGTACTTCCCGTACGTCGTCGGCGTGCGCGCGTACGCCCAGAACGCCACCGCCGCCGGCCTGGATCCGGTGGCGCGCCAGGCGTGGCAGTGGTTGGTCACCGAGGTACCGCAGCGGTCGTTGCACAACTGGCAGAACGCGGCAGCGCGGGTGATCGCCACCGACCTGCGTGGCCGAGCGCCGGTGTCCTCCGGCTAGTTGGCAGTACTTGGCAGCGCCGAGTATCGATATGGCAGTGGCCGCTGAGCAGCATCGATGGGTGTAGGAACCCACTCGAGAGCATTGGAGCGCCACATGACTGCCAGCATCGCCCGTTCGGACTCCGCCACCGATTCGCTGCTGCGATCGGCCCTGCGATGGGACGCCGTAGTGACCGGATTGGGCGGGCTGGCGCTGGCCACTGCGGCGTTCCTGTGGCCGGACCACCTGCAGTCGTCGACCGGGTTCACCCCGGCCCAGGAGTATGTCGTCGGTGTGGCGCTGGTGTTCTACGGCGTGGTCGTGTTCCGCCTCGCCGGACTGGAGATGATGGGCCCGGCCCGCTTTCGCCCTCGTCCCTCGGGCTCGGCGACCGGGCTGGAATCAGTGCGCCGGGCCGGTATCGGCGTCATCGTCGCCAACCTGGTGTGCACCACGGCGGCGATCACCATCGTGGTGTCGGGCTGGCTGCCGTTGACGGCGCTCGGGGTGACGGTGCTCTGGTTCAGCGCGACCTATACGACCGGGTTCGCGATCGCTCAGTACGTGGGGGTGAGGCGTATGGCGTGACAGGCGCGCGGCGGAAGAGGTTACGCCGCGCAGGGTTTGATTTCGGCGCGTACCGGCCGGTCGACGAGCCCGAGGGACGAGGGGGAGAGAGGGCTGGGCGGCATGTTCACCGCCAACTGGGGTACGCGCCGAAATCGCCGCGCCGACCTCACAGCTTGCGGAGACGCAGCCGGTTGATCGAGTGGTCGGAATCCTTGCGCAGCACCAGCGTGGCCCGCGGCCGGGTCGGCAAGATGTTGTCGATCAGATTCGGCCGGTTGATCGAATGCCAGATGTCACGTGCGGCGAACATGGCCTGTTCGTCGGTCAATGTCGCGTAGTGGTGGAAGTGTGACGCCGGATCGGCGAATGCCCCGGCCCGCATCGACAGGAACCGCGAGATGTACCACTGCTCGATGTCCTCGATCCGGGCGTCGACGTAGACGGAGAAATCGAACAGGTCGCTCACCATGAGTGTCGGCCCGGTCTGCAGGACGTTGAGTCCCTCCAGGATCAGGATGTCGGGATGGCGGACGACGTGCACCTCGCCGGGCACGATGTCGTAGATCAGATGCGAGTAAACGGGTGCGGTGACCTGGTCGGCACCCGACTTCACCGAGGTGACGAACCGCATCAGGGCGCGACGGTCGTAGCTTTCGGGGAAACCCTTCCGGTGCATCAGGTTTCGACGGGTCAACTCCCGGTTCGAGTGGAGGAAGCCGTCGGTGGTCACCAGATCGACGCGGGGATGGTGCCCCCAGCGGGCCAATAGTGCTTGCAGTACGCGGGCGGTGGTGGACTTGCCCACCGCGACGCTGCCGGCGACACCGATGATGAACGGGACCGGCCGGTCCGGGTTCTGCTGCGGCTCGCCGAGGAACTCCGCTGTCGCCGCGAACAATCGCTGCCGAGCCGCCACTTGCAGGTGGATCAACCGGGCCAATGGAAGGTAGACCTCTTCGACCTCGAGCAGGTCGAGCTGCTCCCCGAGGCCCCGCAGGCCGAGGACTTCGGCCTCGGTCAGTTTCAGCGGCGTGGACATACGCAGGGCACGCCATTGATTCCGGTCGAACTCCACGTAGGGGCTCGGCTCGCTCAGGCGCGCCATGGGTAAGTTCATACCGCATCGGCCCGGGCGCATGAACGCGAGGTGGCCGCTACGGTGTCAAGTATGGAGCCGGACACCCTGATTCGTGAGTACCTGTTGCTGGGGCTGCGCTTCGATCGGATCGAGAAGGGATACGTCGACTCCTTCACCGGCGACCAAGCGTTGCGCCAGGTCGTGGAGGCAGAGCCGGCGCCGGACCCAGCTGAGCTGACGCGGCAGGCTCACCGGCTACTCGAAGCCCTCCCCGACGTGGCGTTGGACGGCTCTCGGGTCGACTACCTGGGTGTTCACCTGCGGGCGCTGGCCTGCGCCGGCCGCAAGTTCGCCGGGGAATCCGTCGGCTTTGTCGACGAGGTGCGCGACTATTTCGACGTCACCATCAGCAAGGGCGATCCGGACCGCTACCGCGAGGCTCATGCTCGACTGGACCGGGAACTCGGCGGCAGCGGTCCGCTGCTGGAGCGGATGCAGGCCTACCGCGCGGGTGAAGAGATTCCTGCGGATCGTCTCGGGGAGTGCATCGAAGCGTTTTCCAGTGCGCTGCGGGACCGGGTGCGGGCCGACTTCCCGCTCGATGCCCGCGAGACCATCAACTACGAGATCGTCACCGACAAACCCTGGTCGGGGTTCAACTATTACGAAGGTGACTTCCGGTCCACGGTTGCCGTCAACGCCGACCTCAAGCAGCAGATGTCGAACCTGCCGAGGCTGGTGGCCCACGAGTCCTACCCGGGTCACCACACCGAGCATTGCCGCAAAGAGGCCGGCCTGGTGGACGAGCAGGGGCAGCTGGAGCAGACCATTTTCCTGGTCAACACCCCGCAGTGCCTGATGGCGGAGGGGCTGGCCGATCTGGCGCTGTATGCGGTGATCGGTCCCGGGTGGGGCACCTGGGCCGCCGAAATCTACGCCGATCTGGGTCTGCAGTTCGACGGGGAACGGGCCGAGGCGATCTCGGAGGCCTCGGTGCAGTTGGCCGATGTTCGCCAAGATGCGGCGCTGATGCTGCACGACGAACATCGTGACGCCGACGAAGTCGCGGCGTTCCTGCAGCGGTGGCTGCTGGTCAACGACGCCCGCGCCCGTCAGGCGCTGCGGTTCCTGTCCTCACCGCTGTGGCGGGCCTACACCAGCACCTATGTCGAGGGATATCGGCTGTTGCGGGGCTGGCTGGATGCCCGACCCGGCGAGGTCACCTTGACCGGACGGTTCGCCCGGCTGCTCGACGAGCCGCTGATCCCTTCCAGCCTCCGGGCAGGCTGACCGGCGCGGAAACTCGGCGACTACCCTTGCTCCCATGACTGCCGATTCCGTTGCCGCAAAAGGCGCAGCATCGTCCGTGGCGCCCAGCGCAAATTCCTACGTCGCGCCGGGTGCCGACTACGCTGCGACCGCCAGTGAGGCCTACCAGGCCGCGCTGCGGGTCATCGAATCGGTCGAGCCGCGGGTTGCCGCCGCCACCCGCAAAGAGCTGGCCGATCAGCGGGATTCGCTGAAGTTGATCGCCAGCGAGAACTACGCCTCACCCGCGGTGCTGTTGACCATGGGTACGTGGTTCTCCGACAAGTACGCCGAGGGCACCATCGGACACCGCTTCTACGCGGCCTGCCAGAACGTCGACACCGTGGAGTCCCTGGCTGCCGAGCATGCCCGCGAGCTGTTCGGCGCCCCGTATGCCTACGCGCAGCCGCACTCCGGTATCGACGCCAACCTGGTCGCGTTCTGGGCCATTCTGGCCACCCGGGTGGAAGCCCCGGGACTGGCAGAGCTGGGCGCCAAGCATGTCAACGACCTGTCCGAGGCCGACTGGGAGTTGCTGCGCGCCAAGCTGGGCAACCAGCGTCTGCTGGGTATGTCGCTGGATACCGGCGGTCACCTCACCCACGGCTTCCGGCCGAACATCTCCGGCAAGATGTTCCACCAGCGTCAGTACGGCACCAACCCGGAGACCGGTCTGCTCGACTACGACGCCGTCGCCGCGGCCGCACGGGAATTCAAGCCGCTGATCCTGGTAGCCGGCTATTCCGCGTACCCCCGCCGGGTGAACTTCGCCAAGATGCGGGAGATCGCCGACGAGGTGGGCGCCACCTTGATGGTCGACATGGCGCACTTTGCCGGCCTGGTGGCGGGCAAGGTCTTCACCGGTGACGAGGATCCGGTGCCGCACGCACACGTCACGACGACGACGACGCACAAGTCGCTGCGGGGCCCCCGCGGCGGTCTGATCCTGGCCACCGAGGAGTACGCGCCCGCCGTCGACAAGGGCTGCCCGATGGTGCTCGGCGGCCCGCTGTCGCATGTGATGGCCGCCAAGGCGGTTGCTCTGGCGGAGGCCCGTCAGCCCGAGTTCCAGGTGTACGCCCAGCGCGTCGCCGACAATGCCCAGGCGCTGGCCGATGGCTTCCTCAAGCGCGGCGGCCGGCTGGTCACCGGTGGCACCGACAACCATCTGGTACTCCTGGATGTCACGTCGTTCGGGCTCACCGGGCGTCAGGCGGAATCGGCTCTGCTGGATGCCGGCATCGTCACCAACCGCAACTCCATCCCGGCCGACCCCAACGGCGCCTGGTACACCAGCGGTATCCGCTTCGGGTCGCCGGCGCTGACCAGCCGTGGTTTCGGTGTCGAAGACTTCGATCGCGTGGCCGAGCTGGTGGTCGAGGTGTTGTCGAACACGCAGCCGGCGGCCGCCTCATCGGGGCCGTCGAAGGCCAAGTACGTCCTCGCCGACGGTACCGCCGAGCGGGTGCACGCCGCGGCTGCCGAACTGCTGGCCGCCAACCCGCTGTACCCCGGCCTCACGCTGACCTGACGTCGGCGCGGGGAACCTGTGCCACACTCTCACGCGTGACATCTACTGCTTTGCTGCGTACTACCGAGTCCGTGCTGTCCGCTCCACTGGCTGATGTCGACCCTGATATCGCCGGGCTGCTGGACCTCGAACTCGGGCGGCAGCGCAACACGCTGGAGATGATCGCGTCGGAGAACTTTGCTCCGCGCGCGGTCCTGCAGTTGCAGGGCAGTGTGCTGACCAACAAATACGCCGAGGGGCTGCCGGGCCGCCGGTACTACGGCGGCTGCGAGTACGTCGACGCCATCGAGAACATTGCCCGCGACCGGGCGATGGCGCTGTTCGGCGCCGAATTCGCCAATGTGCAGCCACATTCCGGGGCACAGGCCAACAGTGCGGTGCTGGCGGCGCTGATGTCGCCGGGGGAGCGGCTGTTGGGCCTGGATCTGTCCCAGGGCGGACATCTCACCCACGGGATGAAGCTGAACTTCTCCGGACGCATCTACGAGTCGGGTTTCTACGGGGTGGACCCGCAGACGGGGCTGCTCGACATGGATGCGGTGCGGGCCGCGGCGTTGCAGTTCCGGCCCCGGGTGCTGGTCGCCGGATGGACGGCTTACCCGCGTATCCAGGACTTTGCGGCGTTTCGGTCGATCGCCGACGAGGTCGGCGCCCACCTGTGGGTGGACATGGCGCACTTTGCCGGGATGGTTGCGGCCGGTGTGCATCCCAACCCGGTGGCACACGCCGATCTGGTTTCCACCACTGTCAACAAGACCTTGGGCGGGGCGCGGGCCGGGCTCATCGTGGGCCGCAACCAGCACGCCAGAGCCGTCAATGCCGCGGTGTTCCCGGGTGTCCAGGGTGGTCCGGCCATGCAGGAGGTGGCCGCCAAAGCCGTCACCTTCAAGATCGCAAGAACCGCGGAATTCGCCGAACGTCAGCGACGCACGCTTTCCGGAGCGCAACTGGTGGCCGAGCGGCTGCTGGGAGCCGATGCCGCACAGGCCGGCGTCCGGGTTGTCACCGGCGGCACTGACGTGCATCTGGTGCTGGTGGACCTAAGGGAGTCGTCGCTGGACGGCAAGACCGCCGAGGACTTGCTGCATGCGGTCGGGATCACCGTCAACCGCAACGCCGTGCCCAATGATCCCCGGCCGCCGCTGATCGCGTCCGGCTTGCGAATCGGCGCCTCGGCGCTGGCCACCCGCGGGTTCGGTGACTGTGAGTTCGCCGAAGTTGCCGACGTGATCGCCACCGCGCTGACCCAAGGGGACAGCGCCGACGTGGAAAGCCTGCGGAACCGGACGGCGGCGTTGGCTGCGCAGTTCCCGTTGTACGAGGGTCTGGAGGAGTGGAGGCTGCACCGCTAGCGCGATCGCCGGTGGTGATCGGGGGGCAGGTTTCCGCCCGGAGACAGGGCCGAGGGACTTAAGTCACCAGTTGCCAGACACGCCTGCACCGATTTCAAGGAACGTGTGAACTCGGGTTACAGTTAATTCATGGCTGAATTTCCTGTCGCCAACGCGCTGACGCTGGACATAGAACCGGTTGTCGCCGAGAACTATCAGCGCCACATCGATACCGCCGCTGAATGGTTCGCGCACGACTACGTGCCGTTCGACGAAGGCAAGAACTTCGCTTTCCTCGGCGGCACCGACTGGGACGAATCCGAGGTCACGCTGCCCAAGCACGTCGTCGACGCGCTGGAGATCCTGCTGATCACCAAGGACAACCTGGCGGCCTATCACCGCGAACTCGTCAACCACTTCATCCTGGAGTGGAAGTGGGGCCGCTGGCTGGGGCGCTGGACCGCCGAAGAGCACCTGCACGCGATTGTGCTGCGTAACTATCTGGTCGTGACCCGCAACTTTGATCCGACGGCCAACGAAGACGTCCGGGTCGAGCACGTGACAAAGGGCTACCGGGCCGACAAGGACAGTCAGTTGGAGACGCTGGCGTTCATGGCGCTCTTCGAACGGACCTACGCGGTGTTCTGCCGCCGCCTGGCGGAGCAGATCGACGAGCCGACGCTCAAAGCGATGGTCGAGAAGATCGCGTTGGACGAGGAGCGGCACGAACTGTTCTTCTCCAACCTCCTGCGGTGGTGCCTGGATTACAACGAGACCGAGACCATCGAGGCCATCGCCGCCCGCGCCGCGATCCTGGAGGTGCCCGGTGCCGATATCGACGGTTACGCCGACAAGCTGGTCACCGTCGCCGAGTCCGGCATTTTCGGTCCTGATCAGCTGCGTCAGGTGATCTCCGACGAGATCGTCGCGTTGGGCCTCGCGGACAACCCCGCCCTCGCCCAATTGGTAACGAGATAGTCACGAGAATGTTGAGCGCGCCTGCGCGGCGCGGCCCCTGAAACGGGGGTAGCGTCGCTGTCGATGGCTAGCGACATGCTCTGCTGTCCGGGCGGTACCTCCCGTAGCGACTACGGCAGGACCGGCCCCGGTCCTGGTGCCGCAGCGCCCGCCGAAACATCTCCGCGGGGCCGCTGGAGTCGAGGAGCGCCACGTGACAAATTCACCGGTTCGGACCTACGTGCTCGACACGTCTGTTCTGCTCTCGGATCCCTGGGCAGCCACCAGGTTTGCCGAACATGAAGTTGTCGTGCCCTTGGTCGTGATCAGTGAGTTGGAGGCCAAACGCCACCACCACGAGCTCGGTTGGTTCGCCCGGCAGGCATTGCGCATGTTCGACGACCTCCGGCTCGAGCACGGTCGCCTCGATCAGCCGATCCCGGTCGGGACGCACGGCGGCACCATGTATGTCGAGCTCAACCACAGCGATCCGAACGTGCTGCCGCTGGGATTCCGGACAGATACCAACGATGCCCGGATACTCACGTGCGCAGCCAATCTGGCCGCCGAGGGCAAGCTCGTCACCCTGGTCAGCAAGGACATCCCGCTGCGGGTCAAGGCGGGCGCGGTGGGTCTGACCGCCGATGAGTACCACGCCCAGGATGTGGTGACCTCCGGCTGGACCGGCATGACAGAGCTCGACGTGGCCGCCGAGGACATCGACACCCTGTTCGCCGACGGCGAGGCTGATCTGGCCGAAGCGCGGGATCTTCCGTGCCACACCGGTGTTCGGCTTCTCGCCGGCAGCTCGAGTGCCCTGGGCCGGGTGAACGCCGACAAGCAGGTGCAGTTGGTCCGTGGTGACCGCGAAGTGTTCGGCCTCCGGGGAAGGTCGGCCGAACAGCGCGTGGCACTGGATCTGCTGCTCGACGAATCGGTGGGCATCGTCTCACTCGGCGGCAAAGCCGGTACCGGCAAGTCGGCGTTGGCGCTGTGTGCCGGCCTGGAAGCCGTCCTCGAGCGCCGCACCCAGCGTAAGGTCGTGGTGTTCCGTCCGCTGTATGCCGTCGGCGGCCAGGAACTCGGCTACCTACCGGGCAGCGAGAGCGAGAAGATGGGGCCGTGGGCCCAGGCGGTGTTCGACACCCTGGAAGGGCTGGCCAGCCCGGCCGTCCTCGAGGAAGTGCAGTCGCGCGGCATGCTCGAGGTGTTGCCGCTGACCCACATTCGTGGCCGCTCACTACACGACTCATTTGTCATCGTCGACGAGGCGCAGTCGCTGGAACGCAACGTGCTGCTGACCGTGCTGTCCCGGCTGGGCAGCGGGTCGCGGGTGGTCCTCACCCACGATGTCGCCCAGCGCGACAACCTTCGAGTGGGTCGCCACGACGGCGTGGCCGCAGTCATCGAAAAGCTCAAAGGCCACCCGCTGTTCGCGCACATCACGCTGCTGCGCAGTGAGCGTTCGCCGATCGCCGCGCTGGTCACCGAGATGCTGGAAGAGATCCTGCCCTGAGCTGATGAGGGGGTGGGCGCGCCAGCGACGGCTGAGCCGTTGCGGGCGCGCCCAACTCGCTACTCTGGTGGCCGTGATCGGTCGGGTACTGGCGACTTTAGGGCTGCTGGGCGCCTCGTTGTGGTTCGCTGCCTCCGCCACGGCCGCTGACGTCGACTGCCGGGTGGTCAAATGCGTGGCGTTGACTTTCGACGACGGGCCGGGCCCACACACCGACCGACTGCTGCGGGTGTTGACGGCCGCCGACGCGACGGCCACCTTCTTCCTCGTCGGGAACAAGGTGGCAGCAGATCCCGCCGCCGCCAAGCGAATTGCCGACGCCGGAATGGAGATCGGCAACCACACCTGGAGTCACCCGGACCTGACGACGATCTCCGCCGGTGAAGTCGCCGCCCAGCTGAGCAAGACCACCACGGCGATTCAGGCGGCGACCGGGCAGCGGCCGACCCTGATGCGGGCCGGATTCGGAATGATCAACGACGGGGTGTTGGCAGAGGTGGGCAGACAGGGCATGGCAGCCGTCAACTGGGACGTCGTTCCGAACGACTGGATCAACGACACCGATATCGCGGCCTCCCGAGCGGTACTGATGTCACAGATCAGGCCGGGCGCCGTGGTGTTGCTCCACGACACGTTCTCCTCCACCGTCGACCTGGTCGAGGGGATTCTTCCGGTACTGCACAACAACGGTTATCACGCGGTGACGGTGAGTCGGCTGCTGGGTCCGCGGACCCCCGGCAGCAGTTACGGTGGTCGCGAGAACGGGCCGCCGGTCAACGAGCTGCGTGACATTCCAGGCGGTATCCGAGGATGACCACCGAATCTGCCTTTGTGCTCACCATGTTGGTGTTGGGCTATGCAGTGGTCTCCGGTTTGGTGACCCGCTGGTACATCGCGCCGGGATTGATCTTTGTCGTCTCCGGTGTGCTGTTGGGGCCCTCTGGTCTCGGCATCCTCGAAATCGGCGCGGATACTGCAACATTCACCGTCATCGCACAGTTGGCGTTGACAGTGATCCTGTTCAACCAGGCATCCGAACTGGATTTGCGTACCGTATTGCGCCGCGGGAACGACAGCTTCCGGCTGATCCTGATCGGCATCCCATTGACCATCGGGCTGGGCACGGCGGCGGCATTGCTGCTACTGCCGGGAGTACCGGTATGGGAGGCCGTGTGTCTGGCCGCCATCGTCGCGCCGCTGGAGGTCTCGCTCATCGAGGCACTCCTGGAAGACCGGCGCATCCCGGAACGGGTTCGGCATGCACTCGCGGTGGAAAGCGGCTGCTACGACGGATTCGCGTTGGCGGCCCTGTTCGGCGCGCTGGCGTTGGCGTCGCAACGCGCCCAGTCCGACCCCTCGGGCTGGGGCTGGTTCCTGATCCGCACCGAACTGTTGTCTCTGGGTGCCGGTGCGGCAGTGGGCATCGCCGGTGCCCTGCTGATCGCAAAGTCGTTCCAGCGGGGCTGGATCGACGAGATCTGGGCGCAGTTGGCCACGGTCGCGGTTGCGCTGGCCTGCTTCCAAGTGGGGGAGATGTTCCACGGCAGCGGCTTCGTCGCTGCCTTCGCCGGTGGCCTGGCGTACGCGTTGGTGGCGCTGCGCACCGGGGCCGAGGTGCCACGCCAGGTGTCCGATGCGGCCGGGCGCCTGCTGGAGTTGTTGGTGTTCGCCATGTTCGGGGCGGCCGCGGTGGTCCTCGGATGGCGCGACGCGGGCTGGCAGGTGGTGCTGTTTGCAGTGGTCGCAGTGTTCGGCGTGCGATTGGTGTCGGTATGGGTGGCGTTGATCCGGACGAACATGCCGGCCCGCAGCAGGCTGTTCATCGGCTGGTTCGGCCCGCGCGGGATCGGCACCCTGGTGCTGGGGCTGCTGGTTGTCCACGAGGGTGCAATCCAGGAGATCGACCTCATCACCCAGACGGTGGTCGTGACCGTCACGCTCAGCTTGGTGGTGCACAGCCTGACCACACCGCTGGGTATTCGGCTGGTCCAGCGCGATCGGCTGGCCCCCGACTCCTCAAGACCGTAGCCCGCAACCGTTTCCCACCAGGTGGACAACTCACACCGCCGGTACGGCTGGTGCGGTGAATCCGCCGGCGTGAGCCCAGCGATGCTTTACGCTCAGCGGTTATGAGACCAGTGCTCGTCAGCGCCCTGGCCGCGATTGCCTGTGCGGGGGCCATCGGCACCGCGCCGACAGCGGCAGCAGATCAGATCGGCTACCTGATCAATGTGACAGTCAAGCCGGGGTACAACTTCGCCAACGCTGACGCCGCTCTGGGATACGGATACAGCCTGTGTGACCGGATCCGTGCCGGCGAGGCCTATCCGGCACTGGCCGCATCCATTCGGGAGCACTTCCGCACCGACGAATACGGCGCGTCATATCTGCTGAGCCAAGCCACCGGTGAGCTCTGCCCCGCCGAGATCTGGGCGCTGCGGCAATCCGCCGGCGGGTACGTGCCACAGCCTTGAGCCGGTACCGCGCTCGGCGTGAGAAACCCCGAGAGGCCCTCACGCCGAGCGCGGTCCGAACGTTTTACTCGCCGTCGCCCGGCTTGTGTGCTCCGGGCTCGTTCGCGCAAGCGCTCACTCGCCGTCGCTCGGCTTGTGTGCTCCGGGCTCGTTCGCGCAAGCGCTCACTCGCCGTCGCGAACCTTCGCCATGGCGAGGACGTCCAGCCGACGGTCCAGTTCTTCTTCGGAGAGCTTGTCGCCGATCAAGCCGCGGTCGATGACCGTCTGCCGGATGGTCTTGCGCTCCTTGAGGGCCTGCTTGGCCACGGCGGCGGCTTCTTCGTAGCCGATCGCCGAGTTCAGCGGGGTGACGATCGACGGCGACGACTCGGCCTGCTCCAACATGTGCGCCTCGTTGGCCACCAGCCCGTCGATGCAGCGCCCGGCGAACAGCTTGGACACATTGGTCAGCAGCCGGAACGACTCCAGGATGTTGCGGGCCATCATCGGGATGTAGACGTTCAGCTCGAACGCACCCGAGAGACCGCCCACCGCAACAGCGGCGTCATTGCCGATGACCTGCGCCGCAACCTGCGTGACGGCCTCGGGGATGACGGGGTTGACCTTGCCCGGCATGATCGAGCTGCCCGGCTGCAGATCCGGGAGCTGGATCTCGCCCAGACCGGTCAGCGGTCCGGACCCCATCCAGCGGATGTCGTTGGCGATCTTGGTCAGTGACACCGCGATGGTCTTGAGCGCACCGGAGGCCTCGACCAATCCGTCGCGGGCTGCCTGCGCCTCGAAAGCGTCCTGCGCAGTGCGTAATTCGGCCAGGCCGGTGTCGCTGACCAATACCTCGACCACCTTGGTGCCGAAGCCGTCGGGGGCGTTGAGCCCGGTGCCGACCGCGGTGCCGCCGATGGCCAGCTCACCGAGCCGGGGCAGCGTCGCCTTGACGCGTTCGATGCCGGCCTGCACCTGACGGGCGTAGCCGCCGAACTCCTGGCCGAGAGTCACCGGCACCGCGTCCATCAGGTGGGTACGACCGGATTTGACGGTGGTACGCCACTGCCGGGCCTTGTCCGCCAGCGACTCGTGCAGGATCTCCAGGGCCGGAATGAGTTCGCGGACAGCAGCTTCGGTGGCCGCGATGTGGGTGGCCGTCGGGAACGTGTCATTGGAGCTCTGCGACATGTTCACGTGGTCGTTGGGGTGCACCGTGACCCCGTTGGCCGCCGCGATCGAGGCGATGACCTCATTGGTGTTCATATTCGAGCTGGTGCCCGACCCGGTCTGGAACACGTCGATGGGGAACTGGTCGTCGTGCAGACCGTCGGCGATCTCGCCGGCGGCGGCGATGATGGCGTCGGCCTTCTCGGCGTCCAGCAGCCCCAGGTCCTTGTTCACCTGCGCGCACGCGGCCTTCAGCAGCCCGAGCGCCCGGATCTGCGCGCGCTCCAGCCCGCGCCCGGAAATCGGGAAGTTCTCCACGGCCCGTTGGGTCTGCGCGCGCCACAGGGCGCGAGCCGGTACCCGGACCTCACCCATGGTGTCGTGCTCGATGCGGTAGTCGCCGTCGACTGCGCCGTCGGTGTCGGTCATGTGCTCCCTTTTGCTCGTGGTGTTACGGAAGTGGATAGGCGGCGGAAGTGTCCCCGGTGAAATTCACCGCGGAGTACTCGTTGAGCTTGGACAGACGGTGGTAGGCCTCGATCATCCGGACGGTGCCCGACTTGGAGCGCATGACGATGGACTGCGTGGTGCAGCCGCCGCCGAAGAACCGGACGCCCTTGAGCAGGTCACCGTCGGTGACTCCGGTGGCGCAGAAGAACACGTTCTCGCCGGAGACCAGGTCCTCGGTGCTCAGTACCCGGTCCAGGTCGTAGCCGCGGTCGATGGCCTTCTGACGTTCGTCGTCGTCGGTGGGCGCCAGCTTGGCCTGGATCGCGCCGCCCATACAGCGGATCGCGGCGGCGGCGATGATGCCCTCCGGGGTGCCGCCGATGCCGACGAGCATGTCGGTACCCGACTCGGGGCGGCAGGCGGAGATGGCGCCGGCGACGTCGCCGTCGGAGATCAGCCGGATCCGCGCGCCCGCGCTGCGGACCTCTTCCATCAGCTTCGCGTGCCGCGGACGGTCCAGGATGCAGACCGTGACATCGGCGACCGAGGCCTTGCGCACCTTGGCGATGCGCTGGATGTTCGCGGAGATCGGGGAGGTGATGTCGATGAAGTCGGCTACGTCGGGCCCGACGGCGATCTTGTGCATGTAGAACACCGCCGACGGGTCGAACATCGCACCGCGTTCGGCGACGGCGAGCACGGAGATCGCGTTCGGCATGCCCTTGCTCATCAGTGTGGTGCCGTCGACCGGGTCGACGGCGAAGTCGCAGTCCGGTCCGTCGCCGTTGCCCACCTCTTCGCCGTTGTAGAGCATCGGCGCGTTGTCCTTCTCGCCTTCGCCGATGACGACCACACCGCGCATGGACACCGAATTGACCAGTTCACGCATGGCGTCGACAGCGGCTCCGTCGCCGCCTTCCTTGTCGCCGCGACCGACCCAGCGGCCGGCGGCCATGGCTCCTGCCTCGGTGACACGCACCAGTTCGAGGGCCAGGTTGCGGTCGGGGGCTTCGCGGCGGCGGGCAGGCTGCTCGGACGGTGCACTCATGAGCACATATTGTCCCAGAAGCGAACCTCGGGTAGGGAGCTGGGATACTGGACACGTGACGACGCATCCGGAGCAGACGCCAGAGGAGGGCGGCACCGCGGTGCCGACGCTCAAACCGGCAAAGCCGCGGTTGCTGCAAGACGGCCGCGACATGTTCTGGTCGATGGTTCCCCTGGTGCTCGGTTGTGTGCTGTTGGCGGGGCTGTTGGGAATGTGTTCGTTCCAGGCCAGTGGCCCGACCCAGGGGACGATCCCCACCTATGACGCAGTGGGGGCGCTGGGCTCCGACGCCGAGACGCTGGGATTCCCGATCCGGATGCCCGCTCTGCCGGAAGGCTGGCAGCCCAACTCCGGGCGCCGCGACGGTATCGAAGGCGCCCGCACCGACCCGGCTACCGGGCTGGCGACGCGGGCACTGGTATCCAACGTCGGCTACCTGACGCCGGGCACCAAGTACATGAGCCTGACGCAGAGCAACGCCGATGAGGACAAATTGGTGTGGTCGATCGCGCCTGGCGCGCATCCCACCGGCACCGTCGACGTGGGTGGCAGGCAGTGGGTGGTCTACGAGGGTTCCACCGCCGAGGACAGCCGCAACGAACCGGTGTGGACCACCAAGATCGGGGCCGCACAGCTGGCCATCACCGGCGGCGGGTCTCCCGCAGATTTCCAGACGCTGGCCGGCGCCACCCAGAGCCAGTCACCGTTGCCTGCTGAATAGACCGGCGCAAGCCAGAAACGGAGCTTCTCGATGACCGCACCCGAGGCTGATCTGGCTGGATGGAGCTGCGAACCGTTCAGCGGTGGTGGCTACACCCATGACGTCTACCGCAAGGGCGCCGGTCCGGGTGTGGTCCTGATTCCCGAGATGCCGGGCCTGCACCCCGGGGTGCTCGCGCTGGGCAACCATCTGGTGGACAACGGCTTCACCGTGGCGGCCCCATCGCTGTTCGGTACGGCAGGCGCACCCGCGTTGTCCCCGGCAGCGGCGTCGACCCTGACACGGGGCTGCATCAGCAGGGAGTTCGCTGCGTTCGCCACCAACAAGCAACGCCCGGTGGCGATGTTCTTGCGGGCGTTGGCCCGCGACCTCAACGCCTCGACACCGGGTAAGGGAGTGGGCGTCATCGGCCAGTGCTTCACCGGGGGTTTCGCGCTGGCCGCCGCGGTCGACGAGAGTGTGCTGGCGCCGGTCATGAGTCAACCGTCATTGCCGCTGGCCCTGACTCCCCGACAGCGCCGCGACCCCGGCGTTTCCGAGGCGGAGTTGAAGATCATCGAACAGCGTGCCGCCGACGACGGGCTGTGTGCGCTGGGGTTGCGGTTCAGCAAGGACCCGATGTCGCCGGCGGAGCGGTTCACGACGCTCAAACAGCGTCTCGGTGACGCGTTCGAGGTGATCGAGATCGATTCCGGCCCAGGTAACCCCGACGGGTTCAACCGGGTGGCGCATTCGGTGCTCACCAAGGAGGTGCGTGAGGTCGACGGGCACCCGGCGTACGAGGCGCGTAAGCGGGTCGTCGAATTCCTCACCGAGCGGCTGTTCTAGGCCGCTCGGGTGCGCCGGCACGGCAAGCCGGGAGGTGCGGGCGCAGTGATCCGGGCCTGTTGGGCCGTTCGGGAATCTGATTGCGCGGCCATGAAGAACGGTTCAGCGATGCCTGGCAATATTGCGTTCGGATTGCCTTGGTGAATACCGGGTTACATCGTTGGACGATTGGTCGTTTACCCGACATCTCGAGTTGCGCGAGGCCCGGAACAAAATAGTATTCATCTCATCAGCCCAGCATCGCCGCACTTGGTGACCGGTCTTCTTCATCGCTGACTCAGCGAAGATCGTCAAGCACTCGGCAGACGGTGAGACCGAGGGAGTGGTCATGGAAACAGCCGAGTTGCAGGCGGTACTGCGACGGCTGGACCGCCTCGAAGCCGAAAGTGCCGTGCGCGCAGTCAAAGCCCACTACATGCAATGGGCCGATGAAAAACGCCGCACCGGCATGGGGGAACTGTTCACCGAAGACGCCGTGTGGGAAGAGCTCGACCACGCAGGACGCACGGTTCCCGGCGCGCGATGGGAAGGTCGCGAGGCCATTGCGCAGATGTTCGCCGAAAGCCCCGAACGCCTTCACTTCACCGTTCATTATCTGACGAACGAAGAGATCACCGTGCGCGGGGACACCGCGGTTGGTCGATGGAAGTTGCTGGAACCGTGCACCATTCGCGATGAAGTTGCCGTGTGGCAAGGCGGGCACTACATCGATGACTTCGAGAGGCGCGACGGTGTCTGGAGGATCCGGCACCTGCGCCTGACGCTCGATTTCCAGACGCCGTATGACGACGGCTGGCTCGCGACACCCTTTTTGGAGCGGGTGACACAGTGATGGCGGCCGGTCCTTTCCCGTTCGGGTCGATCACGACGGCACGTGTCGGCGGCGATGATCCGCTGCGCGGGCACAACGGTTTCCTCTTGGACCGCGGGTCCTGATCAGCGCAGCGTAGTTCTCTGACCGCCGGCGGCGCCGGTGCCGGGATATCCCGATGATGCCGCCCAGTCGACTGATCCAGCGCGACACCGCCGGTGTCGGTGCCTGGCGTCTGCACACCTCACCTGCGTCGCAACGACGTATCAGCCCGAACGTTCATTCGGCTTCCGAAGAGGAAACTTCATGTCCAAAAACACTATTGGTGTCACCGATGGTGACACGATCACCTTTCCCAGTGGTTCGACCGTCGTCGATTCAGGGTTGATCGCCGACAATTCGGTGGCGGCCGGGGGTGGATCCGGGGCGTTGGCCCGCGGCTCCGCTGCCTCGGCCGGTGGAATGTGGATGGGAGTCAGCAAGCTTCCGCCGGGTCATTCCTCGGTTCCGCATCATCACGCCGACCAGACGTCGCTGGTGTGCATCGTGGGCGGTGCCATGCGATTCCGTGTGCACGGTCCCGACGGCATTGAAGAGTTCACCGCCTCTGCCGGTCAGATCGCGGTCATTCCAGGAGGTCTGGTGCATGAGGAATTCAACGATCTCGATGTCGAATGCCTCTGCGTGGTGACTCGCAACAGCGAACAGCCCATCGTCCGCAACGTCTGACTCCCCATCAGCCCATCAGAAGGTCGTGCCGTGAACGAAATTCCACCACTGGTCCAGGATGTGCTCGACCGGCTCGGTCTCCCCGAAGCCGACGTGAAGTCCGCCCGCACCATGCCCACCGAGGTGTACACCTCCGAGGAGTTCTACGAGTTCGAGAAGGAGGCAATCTTCGCCAAGGAATGGCTGTGTCTCGGGCACGTCAGCCAGATTCCGAACACCGGCGATTTCTTCTCGATCACCGTCGGTGATGAGCCGCTGATCGTCACCCGCGACGCTGCCGGCGCTGTCCGGGTGATGTCGTCGATCTGTCAGCACCGCGGATACCCGGTGGTGGACAGCAGTGAACACGGCAATACCAAGCAGTTCCGGTGTCCCTACCACTACTGGGCCTACGGCCTCGATGGCGAACTGGTCGCCGCACCCGAGATGAAGGAGACCTGTCCGATTTCCGAGCTTCGTCAGGAGACGGCGCTGCCGAACCTCAAGGTGGAGATTTGGTTCGGGATGATCTTCGCCAACATGGACACCGACGCTGCGCCACTGGCCGAGCAGCTGACCAAACTGGCGCCGGAGATGGAGATCTACGACGTCGCGAATCTGGAGATCACCGCGCCACAGGAATTCGGCGGCCTGCCCTGGAACTGGAAAGGCATGCACGAGAACGCTCTTGAGCCCTATCACACCTCGTTTGTCCACATGGGATACCACGACGTTGCGCCGGCGTCGATGGCCGAGTTCGTCGACTTCGAGGACTCCGACAACGTCATCATGCATCCGACGAACTACCGACACATGGACGCCGGCTTCAACCCGACCGGGAAGGCGATCCTGCCGATCCTCCCGGGCCTCGACGACCTACGGCGCACCCGGATCATGTTCGCGTCGGTGTTGCCGACGGTGTTCTTCGCGCTGAGTCCCGAGCAGGTGTTCTACTTCCTGATCACCCCGGAGGGGGCCAACAAGATGACGCTCCGGGTGGCCTGGCTGTTTCCGTCGTCGACGAAGAAGTCGCCCGGGTTCGAGTGGGCGTTCGAGATGCAGAATGCCGTCAACCAGGTCATCAATGACCAGGACATGGTCACCAACGAGCGGATGCAGAACGGCCAGCGTTCCCGCTACGCCAAACGCGGCCGCTACAGCTGGCAGGAGACCACGCTGCCACAGGTCAACCGCTGGCTGGCGCTGCGGTATCAGGCGCATGCCAAGTCGCTGTCGCCGGACGCCTGACGGCGTCGAGAGGTCAAGGGAGATACGACATGTCTGTCGGAGAGCTCACTGCCTCGCGCCCGCTGCATCAGCCGCGGGTATCGGGCGGGCCGTCGACGGGGCGCGACGCGGTCACGGGCGTCAGCCGGGTCCTCGATCGCATCGCGGTGGCGTCGATCGGCTGGACGGTCGCCGCGGTTGTCGCCGTGGTGGGGATCTGGGAACTGGCCAAGGCCGGCTTTGGGGTGTCCGACACGACCATGCCGCACAGCTGGTCTGTGCTGGCGGCCTTCGGTGACACGCTCCCCAACGGAGACACCAGGGCGGTGTCACTGACGTCTGCCCTCGGGGTGACCCTGCTGGAGGCCGTCGCCGGGGTGGTTGTCGGCATCGTCATCGGTGTTTTCATGGGGGTGGTGTCGGCGAAGTCCCGCGTCGCCTCCTTCACCCTGACTCCGGTTCTGGTGGCGACACAGACGTTTCCGTTGGTGGCGATCGTGCCCGCTCTGGTCATCATCCTGGGCGACGGATGGGTTTCCCTGGCGCTCATCGCAGCGATCCTGGCGTTCTTCCCGATCTACATCGCGGTGGCCCGTGCGATCACCGACACCGGGCGAGATCAACGCGATCTGTTCCGCAGCTGCGGCATGTCGAGGCTGAAGGTGTTCACCAGTCTGGAGATACCGCGAGCGACCCTTGCTGTGGTGAGCACCATTCGCACAGCCACGGCGCTGGCGGTGGTCGGGGCGATCGTCGCCGAACTGCCCAGCGGTCGCTCCAGCGGGATCTCCATGACACTGCTGTCGGCGGCGTCGTACTACCTGACCGACCCCGAGGCGCTGTGGTGCGCCGCCGTGGCCGCGATGGTCGGGGGAGTGCTGCTCGTGTACGCCGTCTCTGGGATCACCGCGGCTGCTGCCCGTTTTGTCCTCCGCACACCTGTCGAACCGAAGGGCTCCCGATGACCACCAGCCTGGCCACTTCCGATTCGATCGTGCTCGACAGCGTGGTCAAGTGCTACGGGCCGGCGCTGATCCTGGGTGGTATCAGCCACACCATCGAAGCAGGCTCGTTCGTGTCGCTGATCGGGCCGTCCGGCTGTGGAAAATCGACGCTGCTGAGGGTGATCGGGGACCTGGAGCCACTGACGTCCGGGAGCATCCGCGTGGGGTTCGGCAGTCCCGAGGACGCCAGACGCAATCATTCGATGTCGATGGTGTTCCAGGCCCCCAACCTGGTGCCCTGGCGATCCGTGCGTCGCAATGTCGAGTTGCCTTTGGAAGCAATGGGTTTACCTGCCGCCGAGCGCAAAGACCGGGCGGTTCGCGAGCTGCGTCGGGTCGGTCTGGGGGAGTACATCGACGCCAACCCACGCACGCTGTCCGGTGGGATGGCGCAGCGGGCGGCGATTGCCCGAGCGTTGGTGAGCGACCCCCGCATCGTGCTGATGGACGAGCCGTTCGGTGCGCTGGACGAGATTCTGCGTGAGCGACTGAACTACGAACTGCACGAGCTGTGGGCGAGCACCGGCAAAACGGTGGTCTTCGTCACCCACAGCATCGCCGAGGCGGTTGCGTTGTCGACCGACATCCTGGTGATGGGGCGCAAGCCCGGCCGGATCCTGGCGCATATCCCGGTGCCGCTGCCGCGGGAGCGGCATCCGGAACTCGCGGAGTCGGAGGCGTTCTTCAAGATCGCCACCGATGTCCGTCGGCAACTGGCGGTGGCCGCGCAACCGGGCGGCTCGGAGGTGCACAGGTGATGACGTTGACGCCGGCACGGGTCGGGCGGGGCGCATCGGCACCCCTTCGCACGGTGTTGATGTGTTTCGGTCCCGTGGCCACGGTGCTTGCCTTGATCCTGTTGTGGCAGTTCTCGGTGACCGCGGCGGGAATCAAGCCCTTTGTGCTGCCGACACCGTTGGCGGTCTGGGAGACCTTCGTCGAGCGGCCGGCCTTCTTCTTCAGGCTGGGGGTAAATACCCTACGGGAGGCGTTACTGGGTCTGGTGTTCGGTTGTGCAGCAGGAACACTGACGGCACTGGTGGTCTTTCGTCTTCCGGCGCTGAGCCGGATCGCCGAAGTCGCAGCGGCCGCTCTGCTGGCATTGCCGATGGTTGCACTCGTGCCCTTGGCCAACGTCTTCTTCGGCCTGACGCCGTCCTCGCGGATCTTTGTGGTCGCGGTCGCGGTGTACCCGATCGCGGTGAGCTTCCTGCTGGCCGGGCTGCGCGATACCGACCGCGGACTCATCGAGGCCTTCCGATCGATGTCGGTGTCGCCGGTCAAAACGGCACTGACGCTCTATGTTCCGTCCATGCTGCCCTCGGCGATGAGTGCGCTGCGCGTCGCGGTACCGACAGCGTTCTCGATCGCGATCATCGCCGAGTTCTTCGGCGGCGAACTCAATACCCTGGGCACTTTCATCAAATCGACGGCGGTGCAATCGCGGGTGGCTGACATGTGGGGCGCAGCGCTGGTGGCCTTCCTGTTTGCGCTGGTGCTCTATCTCGCGCTGTCACTACTCGACAGGTGGGTATCGCGCTGGCATACGTCCCGCCGCCCGTCGTAACCATCTATCAAGGAGTCATAACAATGTCCGTTGTCCAGAAATGTTCGGGTCGCAGGGCTGCCATGGCGGCCGTGGGTCTGGCTGCTGCAGTGGTGGTGGCCGGTTGTAGCAGTGATGAATCGAGCTCCGCATCCGACGGTGCGGTCACCGTCGTGACCGGGTGGGTTGTCCAACCGGAGTTCGCATCGGTGTACGCCGCTGACGCCCTCGGTTACTACGAGGAGCTCGGCCTCGACGTCACGATCCGGCCCGGAGGCCCCGATGTCAACGCCCAGCAACTGGTGGGCGCAGGTAGCGCCCAATTCGGAGTCGACGCCGGCAGCAACGTGTTGACCTCCAACGACGTTGGCGCCGGTCTGGTTTCGCTGGCCCAGCTGGAGCAGGAATCATCGTTGCGGCTGCTCTCGTGGGCCAAGGACGAGCTGACCACTCCGGAGAGCTGGCGCGGCAAGCGCATTGGGATCTGGTCGTCGGTGAATTCACTGTACGCGTCGCTGGCCAACCACGGGATGGACAAGGACACCGACGTCACCCTCGTCGAGCAGGGCTTCGACATGTCGCAGTTCCTCAACGGCGAACTCGATCTGGCCTCGGCTTACGCCTACAACGAGGTCGGACAGGTATTCCAGGCGGGTGTGCCGGTCGAGGACCTCACGGTGTACAACTATGCCTCCGACGGCACCGACACCATCGGTCTGCAGGTGTTCGGCAATGGTGATTTTGTCGCGAACAACTCTGAAACGGCAGTCGATTTCGTGGCCGCGACACTACGTGGCCAGGCGTATTGCCGGGACAATCCGGACGACTGTGTGCGGATCGTCGGTGAGGCCGGGGCCACCATGGACAGCGACTTCATGTTGTGGCAGATGAACGAGATGAACAAGTCGATCTGGTCGTCGGACCTACCCCTGGGCACTCTCGACGAAGGTGCGTTCCAACAGACCGCCGACGTGCTCTCCGAGACCGGAGTCATCGGCCAAGCGCCGGATCTGACGGAGCTGATGCGCACCGACATCTACGACCAGGCGGTGGCGCAGATCAGCGACACCGACCTGACCAATGCCACCTTCACCCCACTGGAGAATGTGACCCCATGACGCTGTTGTCCCGACGAACTGTGTTGTTCGAGAACGTTTTTCACCCTCTGGCCGGGAGTCGTGCCACTGTTTCCGTGTCTGTCGAGTCGCCATCGGCGCCGGCACCGACGATCATCGACGGGACCGAGCTCTGGGCGCTGCCGGGGATTTATGACGGCGACGCGCACATCCCGCTGCTCGAACAGGGGTTGCGGCATCAAGAGATCCACAGCCCGCTCGCCGGTGGCGTCTCACACGTCAACACCGCGTTGCAATGGCAGCAGGTCCGGCACTTCGATGTCGACGACATCGCCGACTTCTGTGCCGCTACACGTCTACCGCGCTACATCCCGGTGCTGTCGATCGAGCCGGAGGACACCGATGGCTTCGCCGATTGGCTCGCCGGACACGCCGAGCAGATCCGGTCCCGCTGGGCCCCGGTGTGCAAGCTCTACTCACCCGACCCGAACTTCACCGCGAACATCGAGGCCATCTGGCGGGCCGGACTCAAGGCGGTGGTCTATGCGTGGGATGACGAGGCACTGGAGTGGGTGGCCGAGTTGCGCGGCGGCCCTCTGCACCATCGCCACGCCAGGTCGAAGGTCTCGGCAGAGATCATGCGATCGACCCCCGGGGCGACGATCCAGACATCGCCGCACTATCTGCTCGATCTCGCCCCTGACCGCGCCGAGCGGTTACACGTGCTCCCCCCGGTTCCCGGCGGCGGTGACCGTACCTCGCTGCTCGACGTTCTCGAGACCCACATCGACATGATCGCCACGGATGACAATGCGCCCGTTCACGGCGCGACCGGCCCCGGATTGTCGAGCCAGCGGTACCTGCTGGCGGCGCTGCTGACCCTGGCGGAGGCCGAACGGATTCCACTGAGTTTGCTGTGGCCGAAGGTGACCGACGCGCCGGCCGCCATCTTCGGGACCGCGGCACTGGTGGAGCCGTCGACGGTCATCGTCGATCCGGGTTCCCGTCGAACCATCGGGCTCGAGACCGGTGCGGACATGCGCAACCCCTATGTCGGTCTCGAGCTGATCGGTGAGGTGGTGGCGATGACCAGCGGGGAGCGCGGCGTGATTCTCTGATCAGGCCTTTCCGGTGCGTTCCCGGTGCTTGCAACCCGGCCAGCAGCAGGGCCGGCGCATTCCCTCTTCCAGCTCTTCCTGGGTCCGGCGGATCCGGCGTTGCCGGGTCTTGTCCTGTTTGGCGTCTTCGACCCAGCAGATGAACTCGTTGCGCGCCAGCGGGGTGATGTCATGCCAGGCGGCCAGTGCCTCGGCGTTGGTGACCAGTGCCGCGCGCAGATCCGTCGGAAGCTCGTGCACCACCCCGCCGGGGACTTGTTGGCCGCTCACCCACCCGAGGTTAGCGCGTGTTCCCGGATGCGGGTGCCGACTCCTGGTTGTCGGAATCGGTGGCCGGCTCGCCTCGGCGGGTGAGGCGAGCGATCAACTGTTGCCAGCGTGACGGTTTGTCGTCGTCTTGGTCGTCGTCCACGGAGTCCATGGGAATGCCCTTGAAGACCGCCAGATAGACGCTGATGGTCGTCACGATGATGATCATGATGACGGGGCCCAGCACGATTCCCCAGAATCCGAACATCCCGAGGCCGGCGAACACCGACAGCAGCATCAACGACGGATTCAGGTAGGCCTGTTTCGGCACCAGGAACGGGCGCAGCACATTGTCGATGTTGGTGACCACCAACACGTGGAACACCGCCACGAAGACTCCGCCGATGACGTTGCCCGTCAAGGCCATTCCGATGCCGAGCGGAATGGTCACGATGCCGCTGCCCAACGGGATGAACGACAGTGCGGTCAAGAAGATGGCGAACATGAAGAAGCCTTCGTGGAGGCCACCGATATAGATCGAGATCGCGCCGGCCACACCCTGGCACACCGCGATGATGAACTGACCTCGAACGGTGGCCCGCACCATGGCGGCGATCTTGGCCATGTACAGATCGGAGACCTCTTCGCCGAGCGGATTGAGTTTCCGGATCAGGTCGAGCACCTTGTCGCCGTTGGTGAGCAGCGACAAGAACACGTAGAGGAAGATGATCGCGGCGGCGAGCGCAAAAGCCATGCCGCCTGCCGAACTGCTGACGAAGTTGAGCACCGCTTCGCCGGTGGCCTGGCCCGCCTTGGTGGCGTAACCCCGCAGCGAGTCCGGCGTCAGGTTGATGTTGATGAACGGCACCTTCGACAGCACTTCGTTTGCAGTCGCCAGAATCCGTGTTCCCAGCGCATTGAGATCGGTGCGCTGCACCCAGTGGCCGATACTCGAGACCATCTGCCCGATTTGCAGGAACGCCAGGAAACCGACCAGGCCCAAGGGGATTCCCACGGTGGCCAGCGCCGCCAGCAGGGTCAGCGTGGCCGAGATGGCGTTGTTGAAGCGCCGAGTGAGCCGGGAGTAGAGCGGGTAGAACAGGTGGGCCGCCACGGCCGCGACGAGGATCAGCACCACGTAGCGGCGCAGGAAGTACACGCCGAAGGCGAGTGCGACGACGAGCAGAACGGCAAGAGCGCGCTTTTGCGTGCGGGTGAAGTCGTCGAGCATCGCGCCAGTCTAGGGGCCTACTGTGTCGTGGCCGCGAACTTCATCAGGTGGTCGTGGACATTCGGGTAACGCTTCAGGTGTGCGCCGCCATTGAGGTCGAGCACTTCACCTGTCAGCCATGACGATTTGTCCGAGCACAGGAAGGCCACCGCGTCGGCGATGTCCTGGGTTGTGCCGGTGCGCCCGAGCGGGGTGTTCTCGATGTAGTCCTCCACCACACCGGGGACCAGTGCCGCGGGCTCGGTCAGCGGGGTCGGGACAAAACCGGGGGAGACGGCGTTGACGCGGATGCCGCGCGAACCGAGTTCCAGGGCCGCTACCTGGGTCAGCATCGCCAGGCCTGCCTTCGCCGAGCAGTACGCGCTCATCCCGATCGCGGGTTGCCGGGCATTCAACGAGGCCAGCGACACGATCACCCCACCTGCGCCCATCCGCTGGGCGGCGTGCTTGATGACGACGAAGGCGCCGGTGAGGCAGACGTCGACCACTTCCCGGAACTGGTCGACGGGTAACTCGGTGAGGAGTCCGAACCCGCTGAATCCTGCGCAGTTCACCACGATTTCCGGGGCCGCGGTCGCCGCAGCGTCACCGAAGAGCGCCTGCACCGACGCCTCGTCGGTGACGTCGACAACCGCGGCGGCATGCGGTGCGCCGAGT
>NZ_JBARXZ010000019.1:0-72357 GCF_049647605.1 Mycobacterium sp.
ACCCTGGTCAGAGCTCGAAGTCGATGATGCCGCGAATGTTCTTGCCGGCTTCAAGGTCCCGATATCCCTGGTTGATGTCTTCGAGGCGGTAGCGGGTGGTGATCAACTCGTCGAGTTTGAGTGTCCCGGAGTCGTACATACGGAGCATCTTCACGATGTCGTACTGCGGGTTGGAGGAGCCGAACAGGGTTCCCTTGATCGTCTTCTCCATGAACACCATCTCTTGACCGGAGACGTGAACCGTCAGGTTTGCGGCATTTGACACCCCGGTGACCACCACTGTCGAGCCCTTGCCGATGATGCTGAACGCTGCCGAGATGGTCTCTTCGTCCATACGGCCGATGAGAACCAGCGCCTGATCGGCGCCTTGGCCCCAGGTGAGTTCGTTGACCTTTGCCTGCGCTTCCTCTGCAGTGGCAAAGGTGTGCGTGGCGCCGAACTTGGTTGCCGTTTCCCGCTTGAAGGCCACTGGGTCCACGCACACGATGTACTTGGCCCCGGCTGCGACCGCGCCTTGAACCGCGTTGATCCCGAGGCCGCCGATCCCGTAGATGACTGTGGTGTCACCTGGACGAACGTTGCCCGCGTTGACGGCGGTGCCCCAGCCGGTGGGTACACCGCAGCCGACGAGCACGGCACTCTGCAGCGGCAGCCAGTTATCGACCTTCACCACCGAGAGCTGCGAGACGGTCGCGTACTCGGAGAAGGCACCGAGCATGCAGAACGCGCTGTAGTCCGTGCCGTCTCGGTGCAGCCGAAAGGTACCGTCGGGCATGCACCCCTCGAGGATGGTCATGCCGGCGTCGCAGAGATTCTGCCGACCGGTGGAGCAGTAGCGGCACACCCCGCAGCTTGGAATAAAGCTGCACACAACATGGTCGCCGACGCCGACCTTGGTCACGCCGGGACCGACCTTCTCGACGACGCCTGCAGCTTCATGCCCGCCGACCATCGGATAACGCACATCGAGATCGCCTTCGAGCATGTGCAAATCGGAGTGGCACAGGCCAGCGGCCGTGACCTTGAGCATCACCTCGCCCGGTCCGGGATCGTCGATGTCGAGCTCCATGATCTCGAACGGAGCGTGAGGTGCTTTCAGAACTGCGGCGCGGGTTTTCATCGGTGTCCTTTCGATTGAATGAGTTGGGGCAGTTGGTCGTTCAGCTGACGAACGTCCAGATCGATTTGGTCTCTAGGAAGCCGTCCAGGCTGTCTGGGCCCAAGTCCCGCCCGTAGCCCGATTGCTTGAAGCCGCCGAAGGGTGCGGCCGGGTCGGTGAGGCCCCAGCCATTGACATAGACAGTTCCGGCCCGCAATCGGCTGGTGGCCTTCTGTGCGGTGTTGACGTTGGTGGTCCAGACACCGGCGGCCAGACCGTAATCACCGTTGTTGGCGCGTTCGACCACCTCGTCGAGGTTGTCGAAGGGCAGCACCGTGACAACCGGTCCGAAGATTTCCTCGCGGACGCACTCCATGTCGTCGCTGGCGTGATAGATGATCGTGGGTGGGTAGAAATGTCCGGTGAGCTCGTTGGGCACGGCCGCGGCCCGGTGGACTGCGGCGCCGGCGGCTTCGGCGCGATCGACATAGCCTTCAACGCGGGCCAGCTGGCCGGCGGTCACCAGCGGACCGAAATCCACTGCGGGGTCCAGGCCGTGGCCGATCGTCAGATCGGCGGCCAGGAGTTGGAGACGTTCGACCACCCGATCGTGGATGTCGCGTTGGACGAACAGCCGTGACGGCGCGCTGCAGGTTTGGCCGGAGTGCCAGAAGATCCCCCCGGCAGAGCCGGCAATGGCCTGGTCGAGGTCGGCGTCGGCAAAAATGATGTTTGCACTCTTGCCGCCCAATTCCAGCGTCACGCGCTTGACCTGCTCGGCGGCCTGTGCGGCAATCTGTTTGCCGACCCTGGTCGACCCGGTGAAGGTGATCTTGGCGGTGTCGGGATGGTTCACCAAAGCCTGGCCGGCGACTTCGCCGGTGCCCGGCACGACGTTCAGGACTCCGGGCGGCAGCCCCGCCTCGACAGCGAGTTCGGCGAGCCAGAGGGCTGACAACGGCGTCTCTTCAGACGGTTTGAGCACCACGGTGCACCCTGCCGCCAGAGCCGGCGCCAGTTTCCATCCGCACAGAAGCAGCGGGAAGTTCCACGCGGTGATCGCGGCAACGACACCGACCGGCTCACGTTCGGTGCGAATGTGGATGTTGTCGTGCGAGACCGGAACTGTGGAACCCACGATCTTCGTAGGCCAGCCGGCATAGTAGTGAAACGCCCGCGCCGCGAAGTCGACATCGATGGCCCGTGCCGCGCTGCGGACCTTGCCCGCATCTAGAACCTCGAGCTCGGCGAACTCATCAGCATGGCGGTAGATCGCGTCTCCGATGCGGTGCAGGATCCGCCCACGATCCAGGGGGCTCATCCGTCGCCACGGTGACCCCACATGGAATGCACGGGTTGCGGCGTCGACCGCCGCCGCGATGTCGTCGATGCCGGCGCAGGCCGCGGTGGCGATGCGGGCGCCCGTGGCCGGGTCGCAGATCGCAATCGTCTGTCCACTCGAGGGTTCGACGCGACGGCCGTCTATGAACAGGTGGGGCTCGGCGTCCAGCCGACGTTGCACCGCAGGGGAGTACGGCGCGACAGCCGTTCGAGTCATGAGTTCTCCTGTTGATATTTGATACATTCGATGTGATGCAGACTACACCGACTTGTGGCCCTCGTCGAGAGGCAGAGCCGAAACTCCGGTTGCAAGATGTTGTACTGCAACGCTTTTTCGACATCAGCCAGACGGGCGGGGCCATCGGTAGACAACACGTCGTCTGCACCACGCGAGCACGCGAAGCGACTACCATGCGACTTATTGATCAAATCCATAAGGAGGGTGAACCGATGCCACGATCGGCAGATGGCGCGTCGCCTCACCGAGGAGTGCCCGCGCGGCCGGGAGCCATGCCTGGCCTCGTCAGCGCTCGCCTGCCACGGCGCAACATGAGCGGAGAGGTCATCGACCGCATTCGAACGCTCATCTTCAGCGGCACCCTGGCCCGTGGCCAACGCGTACCGCAGAACGATATTGCCGATGAACTGGGAGTGAGTCGGCTCCCGGTGCGTGAGGCTCTCATTGCGCTGGAGAGCGAGGGGTTGATCGAGTCCGAACCCCATCGCGGCGCCTTCGTGGTGCCGATCCACCGCGAGGACATCGATGACCACTACCGGATCTACGGCATGGTCCAAGGCCTCGCCACCAGGCGGGCAGCCGCGCGCGTCACCGCTCCGACACTGGCTCGGCTCGACGAGCTGCACCATCAGATGCAGACCACCGACGATTCTGACGTCGCGCACACCTTGAACTGGGAGTTCCATTCGCTGATCAACCAGACCGGTGGCAGTCGACGGCTGTTGTCGGTGTTGCGGCAGATGGCTCGAAATCTTCCCCGCGAGGTGTACGAGGCGCCGCCGGCGGCAAGTCCCGAAGCCGTTCGCGGCCATCAGCGGATCCTGGACGCACTGCGCGCGGGCGACGGTGATGCCGCCGACGAGGCCTCCCGCCGGCATGTGCAAGCCGAAGGCGAATACGTGATCGCCAAGCTCAAAGCCGACGGGGTGCTCGCTGACGAGGGCTACTGACGTAGGTCATGGCCGTAGCGGTCAGGGACGGATCGTCTCGGTATTGGCGGATACCGCGCCTTCGCGAGTGGATTGGTACGCCGGTCCGTCGGTGAACTGCGAAGGGCGACGGCTCAGCAGGACGGTCGCAGACGCGCCGGCGATGCACCACAGCGCCAGCCACGAGCAGATAGGCCATGTCGCCCCGGTCCAGTCGAAGAACAGGGTGGCCGCAAACGGCGCAGTTCCGCCGATGACGCTGACAGACAGCGACTGACTCAAGGCGACGCCGCTGAGGCGGACGTCCACACGGAACCGCTCTGCCAGGAATGCGGGTTGCGGCGCTTGAAGGGCGGCGTGAGCCAGCCCGAGCATCATCGCAATGGCCACGAATGCGCCCCATCCCGACCGCGTGTCGAGCAAGGCGAACATCGCAAAGCCGCCGAATCCTGCGGACACGCAACCAACGAGAAGTACTGCGGCGCGGGAGAATCGATCACTGAGATAGCCGGCGATGGGCAGGGTTGCCAAATAGACCAGTGAGCCGCACAGTAGTGCATTGAGCATGCTGGTACGGCTCATTTCCAGTATCGAGGTGCTGTAGGAAACTGTGTAGGCCGAAACCAGATAGAAGAGTATTCCGCCGGGGGCGATCACGGCCGCAGCCAGCGCCACGTCCTTCCATTGATGGCGCAACAGCGAGCGGACCGGTTGTTTTTGCCGGCTGTCGGAGTTGCGCATGGCGGTGAAGTCGGGGGTCTCTTCGACACCGAGCCGCACAAACAGCGACACCACGAACAGCACTGCGCTGAAGAGGAAGGGAAGTCGCCAGCCCCACGTCTCGAAGTCGGTCCCCGAGATCCGATCGCTGATGGTGACCGCCGCAGTAGAGAGCAGTAAGCCGCCCGGAACTCCCATCTGAACGGTGCTGCCATAGAAGCCACGTCGATGAGCCGGTGCGTGTTCCACCAGCAACAGCGCTGCGCCACCCCACTCGCCGCCCATTGCGATACCCTGCGCGAACCGGAGCAGCACGAGCAGAGCCGGTGCCGCCCAACCAATCTGGTGGAAGGTGGGCAGCAGGCCGATCGCTACGGTGGCCACGCCCATCAAGGCCAGGGAGGCCACCAGAGTCTTTTGTCGTCCGATCCGGTCTCCCATGCCGCCGAAGATGATGCTGCCGAGTGGCCTGGCCAGAAATCCCACGGCGAAGGTGGCGAAGGAAGCAAGGGTGCCGGCAAGCGGACTGTAGGACGGGAAGAACAGCGGGCCGAACACCAAAGCTGCGGCCGTGCCATACAGAAAGAAGTCGTAGTACTCCAGGGCCGTCCCCGTGAATCCCGCTGCGACGACGCGCGACATTTTGGTGGTCGATGGTTCGGCAGACATACCGTAGGTGGCCTTCCGTCGGGGTGGCCTCGACTACGACGAGTGGTGTCAGAAGCCACGGATATTCAAGCGCCGCACCGGCGATGTGGTCACGGCCACATCAGTGTGGTCATGATGGGATCAAATATCAAGACATAAATCGGGCAGTACCTTGGCGAGGTCGGAGGCCGGTAGCGTTGGCGGCCGGGGGCACGTCCAGGAGATCTACGCACCACACCCGCTGGTAATCAGCCTGATTGACGCGCTACGTTGGGGAACGCCGACAACTCGATTTGGGGAACAGCGCTACCGAAGTGATTGACGCCGCCATCATGAAGAACTACTCTGATGTATCAAATATCAAACAATCGCGGCAGGAACCTGGTGTCAGCGCAGGTGCTCCTGGGCTGCCGCGATCGACACCACGCCGGCCCGCCTAGGCGAGCCTATCCCGGGTGGTCACGAGACCGTCCGATCCACGCAGGGGTTGAGAGTGCGACAACATCTTCGAGCCGCGACCGCCGTCGTCGGCATTGGGTCCACTGCCTTCGGGAATCTGCCTGAGTTCTCGGCTGATGATCTGGGTTGTGCCGCGCTCGAGTCTGCGCTGCTCGATTCGGGGATGGACGCTGCCGACGTCGACGGGCTGATCACCATGCGGGTCAGCAGCTACGAAACCGTGGCAACCCGAATGGGTCTGGAACCACGATGGACGGCGCAATTGCCTGCAGAAGGGCGCATGACCGGGGTTGCCATTCAATTGGCCGTCACAGCCATCGTCACTGGGTCGGCCTCCACGGTGGCGCTGGTTTATGGCAACAACGGCCGTAGCGGCGGCCACACTTATGGAGGTGGGGGACCGGCCGCCTCAGCCGCCGCGCAGGGATACGGCACCAATCCATGCCTGACGTTGCCCTACGGCATCACTTCGCCCGGAGCCTTCTATGCCCTGATGTTCCAGCGCTATCGACAACGCCATGCAACCACCCCCGAGCAGCTTGCCGCCGTCGCGCAAACGTTTCGGGCACACGCGGCGCTCAACCCGGATGCCGTCGCGACCAAACCGATCTCCATGGCCGACTATCTGGCTGGCCGTCAGATCGTCGAGCCGTTGCGCATCTACGACTACTGCCTCATCAACGACGGGGGAGTGGCGATGATCTTGACGAGCCGGGAGCGAGCTCGTGATTGCGCGCAACCACCGGTCGCGGTTGTCGGCTTCGCGCAACAGGGGCAGCTGTGCAACTCGGACTTCCCGCCGGACGACTATTGGCGGGGCGCCATCGGCGAGGTGGGGCAGCGCGCCTACCAAATGGCCGGGTGCACACGTTCTGACGTGGACGTTCTGATGGCTTACGACAATTTCAGCCCCAACGTGCTGTTCACGCTGGAGGGTCTGGGGTTCTGCGGGCCGGGTGAGGCTGCAGAGTGGATCCAGAACGGTCGAATCGGCATCGGTGGTGCACTGCCGACGAATACCTCCGGCGGACATCTGTCGGAAAGCTACATGCAAGGCTGGGGGCTCAATGTCGAGGCGGTCCGTCAGCTACGCCGAAGCTGCGGCCCGCGTCAGGTAGCGGGCGCCGAGATCGCTCAATACCTCTGTGCCGCACCGATAGTGACCTCTGTAGTGTACGGGTCGCTGTGATGCTCAGGCCCCGTTACTTGATGCACGTACACACCGAGGGCTTGCAGCGCGGTGAACTCTTGGTCAGCATGTGCGCCGGGTGCGCACGACCTGAGTTTCCCCCGCGGGTGCGCTGCGGTTCATGCGGCGACACCGAACCGCCGAGATGGGTGCCCAGCACCGGGGCCGGTCGCCTTTGGTCATTCGCTGCCTTCCACAAGAGTTATCTGGACGGATTTCATCTGTCCACGCCCTATGTGGTCGCCGTCATCGACCTCGACGAAGGCGTCCGGTTGTACGGCAACGTGGTCGGCACCCCGATGTCGGAACTGCGGGTGGACTCACCCGTCCACGCCCAGTTCATCACTGACCGATCCGGCAATACTCACTTGGTATTCACTATGTCCGAGAAGGATGTTCGATGACTGACAGCGATCCAACACGTCACGGTCCACTACGGGGTCTGCGGGTAGTCGAAATCGCCGCACTGGGCCCGGCGCCGTTCGCGGCGATGATGATGGCCGATTCCGGCGCCGAGGTGCTCCGTATCAATCGGCCTGGGCAGCCGACATCGGAGGCCGGCATCCTCGGTCGAAGCCGGGCAGCCTCACTGACGCTGGATCTGAAGAATTCGGGTGACCGTGCGACTGCGCTCGCTGCCATCGGTGGTGCCGATATCCTCATCGAAGGCTTCCGACCAGGTGTCATGGAGCGTCTCGGGTTGGGGCCGGATGACTGCCTAGCAGCCAATCCCGGCCTGATCTACGCGCGGGTCACCGGATGGGGTAGATCAGGCCCACTGGCGTCGTCCGCGGGGCATGACATCAATTACCTGGCGTTGACCGGAACGCTGCGATCCATTGCCCGCGAAGGTGAGGTGCCGATGCCGCCGCTGAACCTGGTCGGCGATTACGGGGGCGGCGGAATGCTGGTGCTCACCGGGATTCTCTCTGCCCTCTACGAGCGCAGCCGTAGTGGACGTGGACAGGTGGTCGATGCCGCGATGATCGACGGCGCCACCCTGCTCATGTCCGGTGTCTGGAATCGGGTGTCCAGCGGTGAGTGGTCGGGAGAACCCGGTACCAACAGCATCGACGGCGGTTCGCCCTTCTACAACGTGTACCGAACGGCTGACGACGAATTCATGGCGGTGGGCAGCATCGAAGCGCCGTTCTACCGGCGGCTGTTACAAGGGCTGGGCTGCGACCCGGAAGCCATGCCAGCCCAGCACGACCAGCAGTCGTGGCCGGCCATGAAACGCGCCTTCGCCGACATCTTCGCCACCCGCACGCGCGCCGAGTGGGTGGAGGTCTTCGCCGACCTGGACGCCTGCGTGAGCCCGGTTCTGAGCCTGGAAGAGACGCAACGGGATTTGCACATGTGCTCGCGCGGGACGCTGCTCACCGCCGAACGGGTGGAACCGGCCCCGGCCCCGCAGTACAGCAGAACGCCCGCGTCCGCGTGCCTTCCGGACAACGATCCGCGGCGCGCGCAGATGATCCTCGAAAAGTGGTCTCAGACGGCCACTTCAGATCCTGCTGCCGCAGAGGCCACGCAAGGACCCGGCGATGGCGGTGTTGTTTCGGTGCGCACCAGCGATGAAGCCAGGCCCCTGGCGGCGGGAATCGGATTCACGGAGGGGCCGGTCTGGACACCGGACGGTCGGCTGTTCGTCACCAGCCTGAGTCGCGGCGCCGTGTTCGAGGTCTTCCTCGACGGTCGGGAACCGACTGCGGTAGCAGATCCCGGCTCCGGTCCCAACGGAATGACAGTAGGGGAGGACGGACGACTCTGGATCACCCAGAACGGAGGCACAGCGGTGCCCAGTCGGTCCCGACGCCGAGTACCGCCGTCGATCCAGGTGTGGGACCCCAGCGAGTCAGAGGCCCCGAAAATCGTGCTGCGCGCCGAGGTCCACGCCCCGTCGGACTGCGCAGTGGCCTCTGATGGCGCGTTGTGGTTCACCGACCCCACAGGGCACGGGTTCGGCCGCGATGCCGTCGCCGGCCGCGTCTGGCGTTTCGAGCCCACCACGGGTACCGCATCGATCATGCTCGACGACGTGTACTTTCCCAACGGAATCGCCTTCGGAACAGACGCCACCGATGTCTACATCAGTGAAACGGCCCGCGATCGGGTGCGTCGTTACACTGTTACGGCAGACGGCGCCGTCCGAGACCCGGCAGCGCCGGAGCTGACCGTCTCCACACCTGACGGATTGGCGGTCGACGCCGCCGGCGGGATTTGGGTGGCCGGCAGCAGATCAGGCGCGGTGTCATACTTCGACGCGTCGGGCCGGCAGGTGCAGCGCCTCGACATCGGCGCAGGATCCATGCCAACCAGCGTTTGCTTCGCCGGGCCGGACCTGTCGATTCTTGTCGTGACGGTCGCCAAGGGCGGCCGGGTGCTGGCATTCGACGTCGACATACCCGGCCTGCCCGTACCCCGGGTATCTACATGTCTGACAGCGGTGGCCGCAGCACAACAGGAGGCACGATGACCGTTCCACGCCCGACGTCGAGCACCCTCGGTGAGCTGTTGCGTGAGTTGGCGCGCCGGCACCCTGCACGCCCGGCGATCTCGTTCGAAGATCGCGACTACTCGTTCGGTGAAGTAGACCAACAGGTCGATCGCTACGCCAAAGGCCTTCTGGCCGCCGGGATCCGGCGCGGCGACTCGGTCGCGGTGCTGGCAGGTAATCGACCCAGCTGGCTCTACTCGGCGCTTGGCGCCGCGCGCATCGGCGCAGTCACCGTGCCGGTCAACACCTGGTATAAGCAGGACGAACTGCAGTACGCGCTGGGTCACGGCGATGTCAAGGCGCTGCTGTTCTACGACCGGTTACGCGATATCGATTATGCGCCGTTGGTGTCGGAGGCGATTCCGTGGGCAACCGTGGACCGCGTCGACCCCGATGAAACAGATGAAAACGGCTCGCAGCTGCCGCTGCTGCGTCACGTCATCGAACTCGGCGAGCATCGTTTGGCAGGCGCGACGTCCCTGACGGAGTTCCTGAATCGCGGTGCCGTGGTCACCGATGCCGAGCTGGTTGCTGCCGAATCCCTGGTCCGTTCCGATGACCTGGCGTTCCTGATCTACACGAGCGGGAGCACCGCCCGGCCGAAATGCGTAGCGCTCGAGCATCATCCTATGATCGTCAACACCTTCAACATCGGTGAACGACAAGCTCTCGATGCCGAAGACCGTTCGTTTGTGGCAACGCCGCTGTTCTACGGACTCGGCGTGATTCAGGCGCTGGGGGCGACGTGGACTCACGGCGCCTGCGTGGTGTTGATGGAAGCCTACGAGCCCGGTCGAGCCCTGGAGATCCTCGAACGCCAACGATGCACCGTCTACTACGGCCTGGGCA
Organism: Mycobacterium sp.; assembly: GCF_049647605.1. GTDB lineage: Bacteria > Actinomycetota > Actinomycetes > Mycobacteriales > Mycobacteriaceae > Mycobacterium. The sequence goes on from NZ_JBARXZ010000019.1 coordinate 9,973, forward strand.
ACATGACACGCAGCCTGGTGGGCCACCCCGACCACCGAAAGCGGAAACTCGTCCTGCGCAAAGGTGTGCTGGGGTTGAGTGCAGCCGATCGGAAGTTGGCGCGCACCGAACTCGGTCTCGATCTGGGCACCAGCATCTACGGCTTGACGGAGTCCTATGGCCTGTGCGCGCTCACCGACGCCCACGACGCGATCGAGCTCAGTGAGGACACCATCGGCACGGCTCTGCCCGGCTGGGACATCCGGATCGCCGATCCGGAGACCGATCTGCCGGTTCCCGCCGGGAGCGTCGGCCAGATCCTCATTCGGGGCCATCTGATGCGCGGCTACTTCAAGGCCCCAGATCAGACCAGGCAGGTGGTGACCACCGACGGATACTTCAAGACCGGAGACCTCGGCTGGCTTGACGAGCGAAACCATCTCCACTTTCACTCGAGGCTCTCGGAACTCATGAAACCCGGTGGTATCAACGTCAGCCCGGTTGAGGTGGAGCTGTTGGCCGGCGAGATTCCCGGAGTTCGGGAGGTTCATGCTGTCGGCATCCCCGACCCCGTGCGCGGTGAGGCGATCGTCGTGTTCGTCGACGCCGACCAAGATGCCGTCGCACCGGACGACATCCGGCGCCACATCCGGGAATCCGCGGCGAAATACAAGGCGCCGCAGCATGTGCTCTACCGCGCCGGCAGTGAGCTACCCCGGGTCGCCAGCGGCAAGGTGCCGAAGGCCGAGCTGCGCACCATCGCGCTGCACGAACTCGGGCTCGACGCCAGCGGCATGCCCGTACCACTCCCGGCGACATCCGGGGCAACCACAGCAATTGAGGACCAACGAGCATGAACACCGTCGAGCTAGCCGCCGTTCCGTCCGCGTCGCCGCCGGATCCGCCGTCGCCGACGCTGATACTGGTCTACCGTGGCAGCGACCAGCCCAACACGCTGAACCCCGTGGTGCACGATACTGCAGTCGTCGATCCGCTCACCTCTGCTTTCTCTGCAGTACAGCATCATTGGCCTTCGGTCGTCGAGCATGCCGGCCGGATCGTCGTTCTCGCCCCTGCTCTGGCCGCGCTCGGCGATGCCGACAAGCCGCTTGACGCAGCGGTCACCGGTGGACTGATCAGTTTGGTCCGGTCCCTGGCCATCGAGCTCGAACGCCACGGGGCCACCGCGAACACGATCCTGTTCGACACGGCACCGGATGAGCCTTCGGTACAGGTGCTGATCACGGCGGTTCTCGACGAGCAAGCACGTTCGATCACCGGTCAAGAGATCTACGCAGGCGCGGGGCTCGGAAAGCTGCGTCCATGAACACCCCAACCGCTCAACATGATTCTTGTCCCCGGCGCGTGCTGCTCACCGGAGCCGCCGGCGGGATCGGGCAGGGCATCGCTACGCACCTGGCGCAGCTCGGCTACGCCTTGGCGCTGTCGGACATCTCTGCCGAGGCGCTGCGACCCGTCGCGGACCGCATTACCGCCCACGCCGGCGCCGATGTCGCGGTCTTCGAAGCAAATCTGGCCGATCCGCAGTCGGCAAGAAGCGCGGTCGAAGCCGCCGCTGACCGATTCCAAGGCCTCGATGTCGTGGTCAACTGTGCCGGCGTGCTCAAGGATGCGCGCCTGGAAAAGATGACCACCACACAGTTCCGTCAGGTTGTGGAGGTCAACCTTGTTGGCATGCTGAACACCACGGCGGCGGCGCTGCCGGCCCTGCGCCGGTCGGGCACCGGCCGCATCATCTCACTCACCTCGAGAGCCTGGCTCGGTAACTTCGGTTCCGCGAACTACGCGGCGTCGAAGGGCGCGATCGCCGGGGTCAGCCGCAGCCTCGCCCTACAGCTCGCGGCCGACGCCGTTACGGTCAACTGCATCGCACCCGGTTTTGTCGAGACGCCGATGTCGAAATCACTGCCGGACAACATCATCGAACGGGTCAAGCAGTCCATTCCGGTTGGGAGAGTGGGCCGACCCGACGACGTGGCACGCACAGTCGCCTACCTCGCCGCGCCGGACGCCGGGTACGTGACCGGGCAGACCATCACCGTGTGCGGTGGGCGCAGCATCAGCGGTTCCATGCGGTGAGCCGTCGATACGGTCGCCGGCTGTGAGAGTGCGCTCCCGGTCTATCCGGAAGGGGAGTGGTTCACGGTTTGGCTGCGACAAGGGAGGACCTCCGGGCTTGGTAGAGACGTCAGACATCGCTACCAAGACCGGAGGTCCTCGTGTCCGACGCTACATCGGCGGTCGCACGGCCCAGGGAACTGTTGCCGTCAGTTGGGAACGGCCACACTCATTCCACCATCGAACATCCACACTGCGCCAACGGCGTAAGCTGCCAAACCGGACGCCAAGAATGCCACGGCGTGGGCAATTTCGCGGGGATCCGCAGCCCGGCCGATTGGTGCGCCCTTGCCATGTTCGACGAGCGCGTCGGGATCGCCCAGGATGTTGGTGACCACATCGCCTACGCCTATGGCGTTGACTCGAATGCCGTCATCGATTCCCTCCAAGGCGGCGGTGCGCGTCAGCTGGGCCAGCGCACCTTTGGAAGCCGCATACGCCGGGATTGTCTTGAAGCCCTGAAAGCAGGCGTAAGAGCCGATGTTGACAATAGAACCAACGGATTTCGGGATCATTACCTTCATGGCTTCGCGGGTATGCAGGAACGCCCCGGTTGCATTCGTGGCAAGGATCCTGTTCCAGTCGGCGAGCGAGGTCTCCACAACTGTCTTGTTGATAATCGTGCCCGCGTTGTTCACCAAAACATCCAGGCCGCCGAAGTTGTTGACGGCCAACTGTACGGCGTCAATCGCGGTCTGCTCCTCACCGACGTCGCCGACGAACGGGGTCACGCCCACGACGTCCGAGAAGACCTCTGTTACTTTGGGATTGATGTCTTCTGCGATAACTGACATCCCGTACTCGGCGAACAGCTTTGCAGTCGCGTGCCCAATGCCGCTGGCGGCTCCGGTCACTATGGCGACCTTGCCACGCAGGTCGCCGCTGAGGTGGTCACTGCCCATTGTCAGCTCCTGATTGTAGTCGTCGCGAGTATGTTCCTGGCCCGGGCCAGGACAGGGAGATCCACCATCTGCCCGTCGACACTCACGGCGCCGCTGGCCGAATCGGTGGCTCCCACAATGGCCTGTGCCCAGGTGATTTCGTCTGGGGTTGGTGCCAGGGCCTGGTGGACGGCCGCCACCTGGTTGGGGTGAATACACAACTTGGCCGCCATCCCGAGCGACCGTGCGTGTCGCATGTCAGCAACAGTACTTTCTGGGTTGGCCACGTCCGTGGTGACACCGTCGATCGGCGGTGGCAGACCGGCTTGAGCAGAGGCGAGCACAACCGCTGACCGGGCGACGAGCAGCGCCTCGCGGTCTGCAGGATCTACACCGAGCTGGGCGGCAAGGTCGATGCTGCCGAACGCCAGGCGGTGCACGCCCGGCAACGAGCCCACGGCTGCCGCCGCGGCGATACCGGCGGCCGTCTCCACGAGCGCCACCACTATCGCCGCTGACAGGTTCGTGACCTGGTCGAGCCGTTCGGTTTTCGGGAGCATCACCGCCGCCGATGGGAAATCGGCCAGCGCAGCCACATCGTCGCGGTGCCACTCGGTGTCAGTGCCGTTGATTCGTACCATCGCCGGATTGCCGTCGGCCAGCCACCGCAGGGTGTGGTCGCGGGCGGCATTCTTTGCGGACGGCGCGACGGCGTCCTCGAGATCGATGATCACGATGTCCGGGCCGGCTGCCGCCGCCTTGGCGAAGCGGTCGGGACGGTCGCCGGGCACAAAGAGAAACGTGCGGGCACTTATGATCTGGTCAATTGTGTATGCAGTCATATCACCACCGCGTGCGCTGTGACGTGAATGTTGTTGCCTCCAGACACCACCGACAACTCGACGTCGGAGCCGTCGAGCCGACCCTGCACCCTGATGTTGTCGCCGACGAAGACGGGCCGCTGCAGCTTGAAGGAAAACTGGCCCACAGTACAGTGGGCCCGCACCAATTCAGCCAAGTAGATGGCCAACAGTGGCCCATGCACAACCAGCCCGGGGTAGCCCTCGGTGCCGGTGGTGTAGGCCTCGTCGAAATGGATCCGGTGCGCGTTTCCGGTCAGTGCGCTGAACCGGAACAGCAGCGCCGGGTCCGTCGCCGGCTCGGTCCACCACGGGACGGTCGGAGGTGACAGCGGCTCGTCGCCGCGGCTGAACGTCGTGCCCGCGCCGGTGTCGCTGCGGTACACCAGGTCTTGTTCTTCCACCAGGCATACCGCACCGTTGTGCCGGTAGAGGTGGCGCACCGTCACGAACAGCATCTCACCGCTGCGGCCCTGTTTGATCGCCGTCGACGAGATGTGTGACTCCCGGTCGACGGTGTCGCCGATCCTCAGCGGCTCCTCGACGGTGAGACGGCCGCCGGCGAACATTCGGCGCCGATGGGGAATCGGCGGCAAGAAGTGACCGTTCCGGGGGTGACCGTCGGGTCCCAGTTCGGCGGTGGCGGGCCAGTCGAGGAAGAACACCCAGTGCCACAGCGGCGGCAGCGAGTCACCGTCGCCGAACTGCTCGCGGATGTCCAACGTGGCAGCCAGCTGCTGCACCCGGTCTCGAGAGATGACGTCGCTGGTGGTGGTCGGGGAGGGCGACCAGTCGGTGAGGTACTGGGCCAGGCCGGCCTCGGTGGTGGCGCTTCCCGTCATATATCGATCCCGCCACGTTTGACCAGCTGTTTGGCGATGACGTTGCGCTGGATCTCGTTGGTCCCTTCTCCCACGATCATCAAGGGGGCGTCCCGGAAGTACCGTTCGACGTCGTACTCGGTGGAGTAGCCGTAGCCGCCGTGGATTCGGACCGCGTTGAGCGCGATTTCCATACCGATCTCGGAGGCGAACAGTTTCGCCATCCCGGCTTCCATGTCGCAGCGTTGCCCGGAGTCGAATTTGGCTGCGGCATCGAGAAGTAACGTGCGCGCAGCGTGGAGCTTGGTGCCCATGTCGGCCAGCATGTTGCCGACCGACTGGTGTTGCCAGATCGGTTTGCCGGAGCTTTCCCGGTCCTGGGCATACTGCAGGGCGTCGTCGAACGCCGCTCGCGCCACGCCGGTCGCGCGGGCAGCCACTTGCAGCCGTCCGACTTCCAGGCCTTTCATCATCTGCGCGAAACCCACTCCTTCAACGTCGCCGAGCAGTGCGGTCCGGGGCACCCGGCAGTCGGTGAAGTTCAGTTCGCAGGCTTCGACGCCTTTGTAGCCCAACTTGGGGAGGTCTTTGGAGATGGTGAACCCCGGCCCCTTTTCCACCAACAGGATCGACACACCTTTGTGGGCGGGTTGCGCGTCGGGATCTGTCTTGCACATCAGCGCAACCAGATCGGAGCGTCGCGCGTTGGAGATCCAGGTCTTGCTGCCGTTGATCAGATAGCCGTGTTCGTCAGGCCGCGCGACCGTGCGCATGGCTTGCAGATCCGACCCGCCGCCGGGTTCGGTGAGCGCCATGGTGGCGCGCAGCTCACCGGTGGCCATCTGCGGCAGGTACTTCTGTTTCTGGTCTTCGCTGCCGAAGAGCAGGATCAACTTGGACACCACGCTGTGCCCGCCCATCGCGCCGGCCAGGCTCATCCAGCCGCGGGCCAGTTCCTCTGCTACGCGGACGTAGCACGGCATGGACACCGCACCGAATCCGTAGGGCTCGGGGATGGCCAGGCCGAAGATCCCCATTTCTTTCATCATGTCGATGAGTTCTTCGGGGTAGGTGTTGGCGTGCTCGAGTTCGCGCACAACCGGTTTGACTTGTTTGTCTACGAAGTCGCGAACCGTCTTGACGATTGCTTCTTCTTCAGCATTGAGATTCATGGATTCACCTTCGTGTTCAACGATTCATCAGGAGCACGGTGACCGAGCCACCATCGGTGCCGCTGACCGTGCCCCCCTTGCAGTACGCCAAGCCGACGCGCGCGTTGTCGACCTGACGGGCCTGGGCTCGACCGGTGAGTTGCCAGGTCAGTTCGCACGCTTGCGCGACGCCGGTGGCTCCGACCGGGTGGCCTCGACTCAGCAGCCCGCCACTGGTGTTCACGGGCAGCTTGCCGCCGATCGCCGTGTCGCCGTTGGCGGTCCATGTGCCGCCTTCGCCCTTCGGCACGACACCGAGTCCTTCCAAACGGACGATCTCGGCGATCGTGAAGCAGTCGTGCATCTCGACCAGGTCGACATCTTCGGGTCCGTACCCGGTCAGGTTCCATGCCTGGGCCGCGGCCCGCCGTGAGACATCCTCTTCGTTGATGCTCGTCTCCGGCGTGATGCTGGTGCCGCTGACCAGGGCACACCCGGCGATCCTGGGTGCCGAGCCGTAGCCCAACTTGGCGAGACCTCTGGCACTGCAGAGTACGACGGCGGCGGCGCCGTCGCTGATGGGGCTGCAGTCGAGGAGACCGAGAGGTTCGGCGATGACCCGCGCGTCGAGAACCTCTTGCAGGCTGATCGGACGCTGGTACTGCGCGTACGGGTTGTGTACCGAATGGGCGTGATTCTTGACGGCGACGGCCGCGATCTGTTCGCGGGTGGCGCCGTGGTCGAACATGTAGCGGCGCGCGCTCATGCCATGGTTGGCGGCCATGACCATTCCGTTGATCGCGTCGAGATCGGTCGGGTCAGGCATCACACCCCCGGACACCCGATCGGTCATTTTCTCCGCACCGATCACCAGGATCACGTCGTACATGCCTGCGGCAATCGCGATCCAGGCTTCGCGGATCGCGGTCGCTCCGCTGGCGCAGTAGTTCTCGTGGTTGGACACCGGTAGACCGGACAGCCCCACCTGGGCGGCGACGCGCTGCCCGGCCACGGGCCCGCCGAACACGTGCCCGACGTAGAGGGCTTCGATGTCCGCCACAGTGACGCCGGCATCGGTCATGGCGGCGCGCGCGGCGCCGGCAGCCAGTTTCTCGAACGTGACGTCGGCGGGGTACTTGCCGAACCTGACCATGCCGGCACCGGCGACAAAGGTGTCGCTCATACGGTTTCCACCTCCCGGAATCGGTACCAGGACAACTCGGTTCCTTGTTCGTCAGTTCGCAGTGCGTGCAGTTCCACCTCGACCGGACTGCCGATGGTCGGTGCTCCCTCCGCCACGCCGAGCAGCCGCACCCCGTCCTCGAGGTCGACGGTCACCAGCCGGTACGGCGTTGCCAACGGCGGGGGAGCCTGATGCACCACTGTCCAACTGGCGACGGTGCCGCGCCCGCTCAGCACCACGTCGTCGACCTCCTGGTTGCCGCAGAACGGGCACACTTGCCGGGAGGGGAATGACCGCCGGCGGCATCGTTGGCAGGCAATGCCTTTCAGTCCTGGCGGGTCGATGCTGATCACATCGTCACGCAACGGTTTCATTGCTGGGCCCCTTCGGAGACAGCGGCGGTTTTTGCCGGGGTGGATTGGTTGCTGAACAGTGAGGTCCCGCGCGTCTCCGGCAACCACTTCCACAGGACCAGGAAAGCGACCGTGGCGACGAACACCAGGTAGACGGCGGGGGCGATGACAAACGCGAACGCCGCGGCGATGGAAGCCGCCACGAACGGGCCCGGCCCACCGACAACGGCCTGGGCGATGTTGAACCCGACCGAACTGCCGGTCACGCGCAGACGCGCGGGGAAGAGTTCGACCATGATGACGCCGAGCATGACGTTGCACATCGCTTCGAACCACGCCAGTAACGCCAGACCAACCAGCGCCAGTGCCCAGTTTCCGGTGGCGAGCAACGCGAAAGTCGGTAGCGCGACCAGCGCCACACCTGCGGCGCCGATCAGCATCGTGGGGCGGCGCCCGATCCGGTCACCGATCATTCCCGCGAAGGGGCACATCACCGAGTACATCGTGAGGCCGGCGACGGCGAGCATCAGGGCCGAGGCCGAGGTCATGCCGACCTGGGTGGTCAGGAACGTGTTGACATAGGTCGCCAGGTAGTAGAAGGCCAGGCCGGTCACCGACGTGCACGCGAAAACCAGCAGTATTCCTGAGCGACTGTGTTTGGCGGCCGACTTCAAGGGTGCATGTTCGACTTCATGTGTCTGCTGCAGACTGCGGTAGACCGGGGTGTCTTCCAGGCGCAACCGGACATACAGGCCGAGGACGGACAACGGTCCGGCGACCAGGAACGGCACTCGCCAGCCCCAGCTGCTCATCTGGTCAGCGGACAGCATGGTCGTCAACACCAAGGTGACGATTCCGCCGAACATCACGCCCAGCGACGCTCCGGCAGATACCACACTGCTGAACAGCCCCCGCTTGCGCTCGGGCGCGTACTCCACCAGAAATGCTGCGGCGCCGGCATATTCGCCGCCGGCGGAAAACCCTTGTGCACATCGGAGCAGCACCAACATGATCGGTGCGGCAACGCCGATGCTGGCGTAGGTCGGCAGCACTCCGATACCGATGGTGCAGATGCCCATCATGACGATGGACAGCGACAGCGCGGCGCGCCGCCCGATACGGTCACCGAAAGCGCCGATCACCAGCCCGCCCAGCGGGCGGAAGAAGAACGCGACGCCGAACACCGCGAGCGACGCCAGCAGTGACGTGGTGGGGTTGTCGGAGGGGAAGAACAGGCGGCCCAGCGTCGCCGCCAGGAATCCGTAGACAGCGAAGTCGAACCACTCCAGGAAGTGACCGATACCAGCTGCCGCCGCCACTCGGCGGGACACCTTGGGCGGTGGCGCCTCGGTCTCGGCGCTGGACTCATCGGTCGGCGACGGAGGGGTCAGAGAGGGTGGGTTAGGCATCGAAGCCTCCTTGGGGAACGTTGCCGGCTGCGGTGCCGCGACGTGTGAATTGTGACGAAGTTTGTACGGAGAGACGTCTGCGGCGGAAACTGCCACAGAGAGTGACGTCAGTCATACGGACAACTTGGACCGTAGTCGCTCGCCAGCGGTGAGTCAACCCCGCGGTGGCAGGGGGGCTGCGCGGCTGGAACCATGCGGATAGGCCTGGTTGAAGCGCCTATCCGAGGGTTCAACATGCCGGATCCGCCTGTGTCGACCCCGTGGGTGATTGACATCTGCAGTGCGGACTCTTAGTGTCAAAAGTCATCCGGACAACTTTGAGGCGCAGCGCCCGGAGCGAGGAGACATTCATGACGGAACAGACGGTTGTCGAACGGCTCGGCACTTTCGCCGCCGAAATCACCGTGGACGAACTGCCGGACGCGGTCGTCCAGCGAGCCAAGGCGTGTTTGCTGCATGCTTTGGTGGTCGGGGCAGCCGGTTCGGTGGCCGAGTTCGGACGGCGGGCCGAGCAGACCTCCATCGGATGGATCGACGTACCGGATCGGGGCGGTTTCGCTCGGTCGCTGGTGTCCGGGCACTGGCATCCGGCGGAGGCCGCGGCGTTTGTCAACGGCGTGCAACTGCATGCCCGCGCGCAGGAAGACACCCACGGCACGTTCCACCCTGGCGTTTGTGTCATCCCGGCCGCACTGGCCAGCGCTGAAGCCCACAGCGCCGATGGCGCAGCTGTTCTCGCCGCCGTGGTTGCGGGATACGAGGTGGGAACTGCGCTGTCGGCGACCATGACAGAACTGACCACCCCGCCGTTCCGGGCCACGGCTGTCTTCGGGCCCATGGCAGCCGCGGCCGCTGCGGGCCGGGTCCGCGGTTTCGACGCGCCCACCATGACACACGCGATCGCGATCGCGGCCGCGATGTCGGGGGGGACCGCCGAGTCCTTCGGCGCCGGCACCGACGAATGGCATTTCCAGTCCGGGAACGCGGCCGCCGTCGGTCTACGGGCGGCGCAGTTGGCCAGTGCCGGAGTCACCGGTTCCCGGACCGCAATCGAGTCGCCGTCGGGTTTCGTGGATTGCTTCGCGGGCCGCAGCGATGCACTGGCCGGTGTCGAACAACTCGGCAGCACCTGGAACATCCGAGGCGTGACGTTCAAGCCGTACCCGGTCTGCGCGTTCAACCAGACGCCGGCCATGCTGGCGGTCCGGATACACCGGGAAGGTGTTCGTGCGCAGGATATTTCGTCAGTACAGTTGAGGATGAACGAACGGGAGGCGACGTATCCGGGGATGGCGGCCCAGCCGCCGTTCGCCAGTGCGGTGAACACGTTGATGAGCGCCCGGTTCGCGTTCGCCGCCGGCCTGGTCCGCGGTGATATCAGCTACTCGACGCTGCTCGACTTCACCGACGCGGACATCATGCAGGTGGTGGCCAAGATCGACCTCCTGCCCGAGCCGAACCGGCGGGCCAAGACCGCCCACGCGACCGTCGTACTGTCTGACGGATCCACCCGAATCTGGGCGATCGAAGACTCGGATGCGTTGTTGTCCTGGGACTTCGACGGGGTGGTGGCCAATGCCGGGCGGCTGGCCGACGAAGCGCAACTCACCGCAGACGAACTGCAGGCCCTGGTGGACGCAGTGTCGTCGATCGAGCGCATGCCATCGGTGGACCGACTGGTCACCGCGGCGCTCGCCAAAGCTGCACAACCGGCGTGACGCCGACGAACTCTTGCCATGTAGTGGAAGGAAGGAAACGCACGATGACTGATCAACTCGAGGCCGACACACCGGGGCGCACCGAAGCGCTGCGCCATCACCAGATGTACATCGACGGCCGATGGGTCGACGCCGCCTCCGGTGCGACGTTCGAAACAGTGAACCCGTACACCGGAAAAGCCTGGGCCACGGCTCCGTTGGCCGGCAAAGAAGACGTCGCCACCGCGGTCCAGGCGGCCCGTCAGGCATTGTCGGGTCCGTGGGGATCGATGTCGGCAGCACAGCGCGGAGTGCTCATCCGCCGACTGGCCAACCTCATCGAACCGCACGCTGAGGAACTGGCACGTATCGAGACCACCGACAACGGCAAGGTCATCCGCGAAACCAAGGCGCAGATGGCCGGCCTGCCCGCCACCTACGAATTCTTCGCCGGGGCGGCGGACAAGATCTTCGGCGACACCATTCCCGCGCCCCAGACGAACTTCTTCACCTACACCCGGCGCGAACCGATCGGCGTCATCGCGGCGATCCTGCCCTGGAACAGCCCGTTGTTCCTGCTGGCCAGCAAGCTCGCACCCGCGTTGGCAGCCGGATGCACCTTCGTCGCCAAGCCGGCTGAGCAGACCCCTTGCAGCACGCTCGAATTCGCGAAGCTGGTCGAGGAGGCCGGATTCCCGCCCGGTGTGTTCAACGTTGTCACCGGTCCCGGTGAGACGGGTGCGGCACTGACCGCGAACCCCGGTGTGGACAAGGTCACCTTCACCGGATCGACGGCCACCGGGATCGCGGTGATGAAAAGCGCGGCCGACCACCTCGCCGAGGTCACGCTGGAACTCGGCGGCAAGTCGCCGAACATCATCTTCGACGACGCTGACCTCGACGCCGCGGTCAACGGTGTGATGGCGGGTATCTTCGCCGCGACGGGGCAGACCTGCATCGCGGGTAGTCGGCTGCTGGTGCACCGGTCGGTGCACGACGAAGTGGTGCAGCGCCTGATCGATCGGGCACCCGAGATCAAGATGGGCGACCCGCTCGAGATGGAGACCGAGATGGGGCCCATCGCGTTCGCCGAACAGCTCGACAAGGTGCAGGGTTACGTCGAAATCGGCAAGGGGGAGGGCGCCACGGTGGCCTGCGGCGGCAAGCGTCCCGCCGATGCACCGCTGTCCGACGGATTCTTCTTCGAGCCCACCATTCTCACCGGAGTCGACAACACCATGCGGGTGGTCCGCGAGGAGATCTTCGGGCCGGTGCTGTCGGTGCTGACCTTCGACACCGAAGAAGAAGCGGTCGCCATCGGCAACGACACCAATTACGGTCTGGCAGCAGCGGTGTGGACCAAGGACGTGCAGCGCGCGCACCGCCTCGCGCACCGCCTCAACGCCGGCACGATCTGGATCAACTCCTATCGGGTCCTGGCCAACAACGTGCCGTACGGCGGGTTCGGTCAAAGCGGTATCGGCCGGGAGAACGGTATCGAAGGCCTGAACGCCTATCTGCAAACCAAGTCCGTGTGGGTGGAACTCACCGGCGAAACCCGCGACCCGTTCAAACTCGGCTGATCAGAAGGAAACGACATCATGACCACAACATTCGACATCCCCGCCACCAGCCGGGCCGCGGTACTCACCGAACACGGTGCGCCGCTGGAGATCCAGGAGATCCCGGTTCCGCAGGAGCTGGAACGCGGCGCACTGCTGGTGCGCATCGAAGCGGCCACGGTGTGCGGCTCGGACCTGCACCTGTGGGACGGCTCCCTGGCCGGCAGCCAGGCCCTGGATCTCCCGGTGATCCCGGGCCACGAAATGGTCGGCCGCATCGTCGCGATCGGTGACGCCGCCGACCGCGACACCTTCGGTACGCCGCTACAGGTCGGCGACCGCATCTGCTTCACCCACGCATCGTGCGGCCAGTGTGAGCACTGCCGCTTCGACAACCAGCCGACGCTGTGCACCAACCGGCAGTACTACATGTTCACCAATTGCAGCAAACCGCCGTACCTGGTGGGCGGGTTCAGCGAATACACCTACGTGTTCCCGAATTCCGGACGGGTCCGCGTCCCCGACGAGGTGGAGACGGCGTGGGCGTCGGCCGCCAGCTGTGCCCTGCGGACGGTGGTCCACTCCTTCGAACGGATCGGCAAGTTGAACCCGTGGGACACCGTGGTCATCCAGGGAGCCGGGCCGCTGGGCCTGTTCGCCACCGCACTGGCCGACCACCTCGGGGTGGGGCGCATCATCACCATCGGCGCCCCCGACTCCCGGTTGGACATTGCCAAGCAGTACGGCGCGACGGATCTGGTGTCGGTGCTCGACCACCCGGAGCCCGACGCCCGCGTGGCCGCCGTGCGTGAGCTACTCGGGGGTCAGGGCGCCGAGGTTGTCTTCGAATTCTCCGGCGCACGAACAGCGTTCACCGAGGGCCTGGGAATGATCAAGGAGGGTGGCCGGTACATGGTCACCGGCCAGATCGACGGTCCCGGCAAAGAGGTACCGGTGCGGCCCGGCTTCATCACCCGCCAGCAGCTGACCATCATGGGCACCTGGTCGGGACACATCGCCGAGTACCGCAAGGCGCTGCAATTCATGAAGAACACCAGAGACAAGTACGACTTCGGTGCGCTGGTGCCACACCGCTACCGCCTCGACCAGGCCACCGAAGCGCTCAGCCGCATGCGGGCGCAGGAAGACATCAAGCCGGTGATCGAGCCGCACCGCACCGAGGACAGCTGATATGCGGACACTCGACGGCATCCGCGTCCTGGAGATCGGTCAGTACATTGCCGCCCCGTATTGCGCGATGATGCTCGCCGACCTCGGCGCCGAGGTCATCAAAGTGGAGAAGCCCGCAGGGGGAGACCCACGCCGAGAATACGACCCACTGCGGCGCTCCGAATCCGGCTCGATGAGCGGGGGATTCCTGAGCTACAACCGCAACAAGAAGTCCGTCACGCTGGATCTGTCCGACCCAGGGGACCGGCGCCGCTACCGTGCGCTGGCGGCCACCGCCGACGTGATCGTGGAGAACCTGCGGCCCGGCGCCGTCGACCGCCTCGGCCTCGGTTACGACACGCTCAAAGCCGACAACGAGCGGTTGATCTACTGCGCGATCAGCGGATACGGTCGGCTGTCGAGCCACAGTGGCCCCTATGCGCAGCGCCCGGCGTTCGACACCGCCATCCAGGCGATCGGCGGGTTGATGGCCGTCACCGGCGAACCCGATGGACCCCCATTGCCGACGGTGACCGGCTTCGCGGACGTATTCACCGCCATCCTGGCCACCGTGGGGGTGTTGTCCGCACTGCAGGGGAGGGAACGTTCAGGTGTCGGCGCGTTTGTCGACCAGAGCATGTACGACGCGGTGGCGTCGCTGCTGGAACGTGAACTCATGCTGTGGGACTTCACCAATGAACCGCGCCAGCGTGGCGTCGACCGCTACGCACCCTTGGGGGCGCTGCGTGCCAAGGATGGCTACGTCGCGCTCATCCTGCCGACCCAGGAGATGTGGCGCCGGTTGTGCGTCGCGATCGAACGACCCGACCTCCTCGAGGACGCCGGGTTGTCCACCGTGGTGCAACGCGCCGAGAACTTCGCCTCCCGCATCCGCCCGGAAGCCGAGAAGTGGACCGCGGTACGGACCCGTCGCGAGATCGTCGAGCAGTTCGCGTCACACGGGCTGCCGGCCGGTGAATGCCAGACCATCGACGAGCTCTACGAGTGCGCACACCTGGCCGCACGCCGGATGTTCCTCGAGATCGACGACCCGCACGCGGGGGTGCGGCGGATGATTCGTACACCCATCCTGACCGATACCTACGAGGGGCCGCGCGCCGATTCCGCTCCCCAGCTGGGAGCGGACAACGACCTTCTGGACGCTATCTTGGACACCATGCCCGGTGAGGTCGCCCAAGATCTGTGCGGATGAGATGAGGAACCAGTGACCTCGTGGCGGAAGGGAGACGTCGGTGTCATCGGATGATTCGGCGTCTCCGGCGCGCACCCCGGCGTACCGGGAACTGGCCGAGAAGCTGCGGACCGACATCGAGGCCGGTGTCTACTCGGAGGGCCGCAAGATGCCCACCGAGAGTGTGCTGCAGTCCAAACACAATGTCAGCAGACACACCGTCCGTGAGGCTTTGCAGATCCTGCTGACCGATGGGCTGATCTACAAGGTCCAGGGCAGCGGCACCTACGTCGGTGGCCGCCGCTTGGACAGCAAGGGCCGCTACATCCGGTCCATCGGTTCCCTCGACGAGTTGATCATCTGGCCGGACACCGACACCGAGGTGATCGAACCGTTCACCGTCGCCGTCGACCCGTCGGTGGCGGCCCGGCTCGAACTGTCCTACATCGAGGTGAGCCGGGCGGTGGTGCGTCGTCACTACAGCGGTCTGCCGTTTGTGCTGACCCACCACTACGTCGCACCCGAACTCGGCGAACAACTCGCCGCAGACGGAGTCCCCGCTGTCGGTGAAGGCACCGTCATCGGGGCAACGGAGAAATTCCTCGACAAGCCGGTCATGGGGGCGCAGCAGGAGATCACCGCGATGATCGCCCAAGAACCCGAAGCGGAGCTGATCGGGTGTCGTCCCGGCGACGCGATCCTGCTGATCGAGCGGTTGTACTACGACGCCGACGGCAAGTACGTCGAGTTCACGTCGTCGCATTTCAACCCGCGCCGATACTCCTACCGGCAGGACATCCGCAGGCGCAGTTCCTGAAGCGATGCAGGGGTTGATTATGAGCCAACCGCTGCAATTCAGATCAATATTGGTTCGCAGTGGTGCTCGCCCGCTACGGCAAGACTCCCGGGCGGTTCGACCGGCTACCGGCCCTTGTGGTGTCCGGCAAACTCCGACGACCCACCTTCTGGGTCGGAAGATCTTGCGCGGTAGGCCAATTCGACGAGTGGGCGCCGATTCATCCCGGCAGTAGCGGCTAGCCACAAAGCCTTTCGGAAGACCGTCTGCGTGAACCAATTCGCTTGGTTTCCGGGGTGCTCCTCGTCGAAGGTGAACCCCGACAGTCGGCCCTCAAAACCGGAGAAGCATTACCTCATCGCGGAGCCGCAGTATGGGTGGAGGTTTCTTGCACCCCAACGCCCGCTTTGCGGGCCGCCGAAGTCTTTATGAACGACGTCGCCACCAAGTGTCCGTTCTCATCTGACCTGATGTATGGACGGCGTCCTGAACTGCGGTGTATCAGTTCGGGTGAGAATCCGACGGGTCAGCTTTCTCATTTCATCTGATACAAGAGGTTCGCTGGTCGTTAGCGTCGTTGATGCCATGCCTGATTTTGACTGCGGATTCGGGAGTCGGTTGATCGCGAATTTCGGAGTCGGTGAGGGCTCATGGTGAGCGAGATTGCTCACGAATCCTGGAGTCATTTCGAACCGATGGTCGGGGCAGCTCCTGTTGTGGGTCGGCCCGCGTACTCCGGCTCGATGGTGTGGTCTGGCAAATGCGGATCGTGTTGGTACTTACTGGCAACTTCGGCCGAAAGCGAACGACGGCGAGGCAACGGCAGCTGTTTCGATAGCGTGGGGTGATGATCGCGACGCGCGAAGCCCGCTACGACGTGGACGGTCTGACAATGGTCGCCCACTTGGCGCGGCCGATCCGCGAGGGGCCGTGGCCGGCCGTGCTTATCGGCCACGACGGGATCGGTCTCGACGATTATCAACGGCGCCGCGCCGACGATCTGGCCGCCCACGGTTATGTGGCCTTGGCGATGGATTACCACGGTGGCCAGGTGTACTTCGGCAGGCCGGACGCGATGTTGGCCCGGGTCATGCCCTTGATCGCCGATGCGGAGAGGATGCAGGCTATCGGGCGCGCCGCGCTCGATGTCCTCCTCACGGAGCCGGGTGTCACTCCTGACAGGCTCGCCGCCCTCGGCTATGGTGCCGGCGGCAGCATCGTGCTCGAACTCGCCAGTGCCGGTGTGCCATTCAAGGCTGTTGCCGCCGTGCATCCCGGTCTGTCAGATGTCAGCGAAAAGGATTGGACCAACGTGACCGGCACCTTCCTTCTGTGCACTGGCTCCGAAGACCCGCTGTGCACGCCCGATCAGGTCCTGGCGTTTGGCTACGGGCTCCAAGACGCCGGGGTCGACTGGCGCGTCAATGTCTACGGCGGAGCCAAGCACGCATTCTGGGCCCGGCCTACGAACCCTGACGGGTCGCCCGCCGCGGGGACCACTCACACCGCGGCCACCGTGCCCGGCGTTGGGTATCACCCGGCCCACACTCCGCGCGCATGGCGTGCGGTGCTCGACCTGTTCGACGAGACCTTTGGCGACCTGAGGCGGCCTGACTGAATCAGCGGCGCGACGTCGCGGGGGTGTCGTCGGCAAAAACGGCTCATGGGGGCGGGCGGTGAATGCCTCAGCAGCTGCTTGCCAACCACTGCACGGTTGGCCGAAGTCCTCTGGCCAGGGCCGCAGCCCGGACTACATCAAGAACAGGTGCACGGCTGGTGACTCCCCGATTCACAGTCAACGACTTCACTGCGACACCACCGACTCCGAAATTCGCGATCAACCGACTCCCGAATCCGCGGTCAAAGCCACATGCCAGAGTGGTCAGGTGAGCAAGAACCAGGATCGGTGGAACCACAACATCCACTACTACGACATCGTCATCGACGCCGCGTCATCCACCGCTCGCACCGCTGTGGACGTCGGCACTGGCGACGGTTTGTTGGCCATCCGGCTTGCCGAGAAGATTCCCGACGTCACCGGCATTGATTCCGACGCCGACATCATCAACCTGGCTCGATCCAGTACCTCCACCAACGTCACCTGGATCACCGGCGACGCACTCACCTCGGCCCTGCCCGCTGAGCACTATGACCTGGTCGCCGCAGTCGCTACCGTCCACCACTTTCCCGACTTGGCGGCCGGCCTGCAGCGCCTCGCTGACATCACTGCAACCGACGGCACACTTGTGGTGATCGGCTGCGCCCGCAGCTCCACTCTGCCCGATTACGTCAGTGATGCAGTCGGCGTCCTGCAACACCAGGTTCTTTCACGCACGCGCGGGTTTTGGCAGCACAACGCTCCGGTGCAGATGCAGTTCCCGCATACCTACGGCGAGGTCAAAAAGATCGCGGCGGCGGTGCTACCCGGCATGGAGTGGCGTCGCCTCCCGCTATGGAGATACGCCATCACCTGGCACAAGTCAGCGCAGTAGCTAACTGCCCATTCGTCGACGTCGCCCTGTCCGAAATGATCGTCTTGGCGGACTTCGGTTTTCGCTGTCAAAGTCGCTCCGCGCACGATCAGCTACAGTCCGAAGCGAAGAGTGTTGCCAGTTCGTGCAGCGAGTTCACCCGCAGATCAGCAAGCACCGCTTCTTCTTTGAGGGCGTGAATGTGGCCCCATGGTCCGCGGCGGATGAACGCCGTGTGCATCCCGATCGCGCGGGCGGGCAGTATGTCGTTGTCGAGGCGATCACCCACATACAAGATGCTCTCGGCGGGAGCCTGCGCTTCGGCGATCAGCCGGTCGAAGAACGCGGGGTCTGGCTTGGCTACACCCCATGCTGCGGATGATGCCATGTCGACGGACATGAAAAACTGCCCGTAGGCGGACATGAAAGTGCCCATCCGCGGCCAATAAGAACTGCCCACTGGCGGACACGAATGTGCCCGCTGGCGGCCATGAATCTGCCCAGACCCTTGTGATGCCGCCCGGCGCGTCAGCGCCGGGGCGGCCTCTCCTGCGGTTTCGATGTCGATGCCTAGTCGAACTCGAACACCACAGGAGAGACCTACCATGAAGTCTGACGGAGAACTTATGGACATACTCAATGCTTACGACCTGACCGGCAGCTACCGCGCTGCCGCTGAACTGTGCGGCTGCTCGCACCACACCGTGAAAAACGCTGTCGACAACCGCAACGCCGGTCTGCCACCGGCGACCCGGCGAGCCCGGATGATCGACGACTGGCGCGGCCTGCTCGAGACGTGGGTCGCCGACTCGAAAGGCAAGATCCGCGGCGACAAAGCCCACGACAAGCTGGTCGCACTCGGCTACACGGGTACCGACCGCACCACCCGCCGAGCCCTGGCGGAGGTGAAAGCGCAATGGCGCGTGGGCAATACCCGGGTGCACCGACCGTGGATCACCGAACCCGGATTGTGGCTGCAGTACGACTTCGCCGACGGCCCCGTGGTCGCTGGCCGCAAGATCGTGCTGCTGGTGGCCTGGCTGGCCTGGAGCCGCTACCGCATCGTCCTCGCCCTGCGCGACCGCACCGTACCGAGTGTGTTCGCCGGCCTGGACCGCATCTTCCGCCACCTCGGCGGTGCCCCGACCTACCTGCTGACCGACAACGAGAAAACCGTCACAGTCGGGCACATCGCCGGCGTGCCGGTCCGCAACCGCGCCGCGGTCACCTTCGGCCGGTATTACGGCATCTCGGTGCTGACCTGTGAACCCGCGGATCCGGCGTCCAAGGGAGGGGTGGAAAACGCCGTGAAATTGGCCAAAGCCGACATCGTGCCCACCGAGACGAACCTGCTACCGCAGTACGACTCGTTCGCCGACGTCGAAGCCGCGTGCGCGGGGTTCACCACCGAGATCAACGCCCGGACCCACCGCGCCACGGGTCGGCGCCCGGTGGAGATGCTCACCGCTGAGCGTCCCGCCCTGCACGCGATCCCGGACCTGCCGCACACCGCCGCCCTCGGTGTCACCCGCCGGGTCCCCGACAACACCCCGATGGTCACCTTCGAACACTGCCAATACTCTGTTCCAGCAATACTTCTGGGGCAGACGGTGTGGATCCGCCACCACGACGGCACCGATGAGGTCATCTGCTGCGCCCTTGATGACGGCGGCCCGGTCGAGGTGGCCCGGCACCGCCGCGCCACCCCGGGCAGCCCCGCGATCGATGACGCGCATTTCCCCGGGCACCATGACAAGATCCCCGGTGACTACACGGTGCGGGCCCGCACCGTCAGTGAGCAGACGTTCCTGGCACTCGGGCCGGGTGCAGCGGTGTGGCTCAAAGAAGCCGCCGCCGTGGGCACCGAACGCATCTTGCAGAAGATGGCGCACGCCGTCGAGCTGGCGGCGTTGGCCGGCCGCGCCGATGTCGACTGGGCGCTCGGGCATGCGGCCGTGCACGGTCGGTTCGCCACCGGCGACCTCGACTCCATCCTCGCCGCCAAAGGGTTGGATCTGACTCGCCGCGGCGCCGATGAGCACACCTCGCTGGCGCAAGGCACCAGTGGGTGGAACCTGTTCGGCCGCACCGTCATCGACACCGACGAGGCAGGCATCCGATGACCACCGCCACACCTGCCACGTCCTTGCCCGCCGAGGTGGAATCGCTGATGCGGTCGCTGCGGTTGCCGCACGCCCGGGCGATCGCCGCCGACGTGCTGGCCACCGCCCGGGCCCAACGCTGGGACCCCACCGAAGTCATCAAAGCGTTGCTCACCGAGGAAGCGGCCGGGCGGGCCCGGTCCATGCTCGCGGCCCGCCGCAAAGCCGCCGGGTTCCCCACAGGCAAGACGTTCGACGTCTGGGACCCGGCCGCCTCATCGATCCCGCTACCCACCCAGCAGGCGCTGCAGACCCTGGAATGGGTGCACCGACGCGAGAACCTGGTGGTCTGCGGGCCCGCTGGCACCGGCAAGACATTCTTCCTCGAAGCGCTGGGACAGAAAGTGATCGAAGCCGGGATGCCGGTGGCATGGTTCACCCTGGAGCATATCGGGGTCCTGGTGCGGGCCCACCGTGCCGACGATTCCCTGGGCAAAGCGGTGGCCAAGATCGTGCGCGCAGAGCTCGTCGTCATCGACGACGTGGGACTTCTCCCGGTCGGTGCCGATGCCGCTGAAGGGCTCTACCGCATCGTTGAAGCCGCCTACGAGCGCCGCTCCGTGGCGATCTCGTCGAACCTACACCCCAGCGGCTTCGACGAACTGATGCCCAAGACCTTGGCCACCGCGACCGTCGACCGGCTGCTCCATCACGCGCACCTATGCCAAACCAGCGGTGACTCCGTGCGCCTGGCCCAAGCCCTGCACGGGAAAGGAGTCAAGCCCCTGACCTGACAGACACCACCGGTGGCGGACACACCCGTCTGGGCAGATTCATGTCCGCCACTGGGCAGTTCTTATTGACCACCTACGGGCAGTCCTTCCGTCCGCCAATGGGCACTTTCAGATGTCCATTGACAAT
This sequence comes from Mycobacterium sp., assembly GCF_049647605.1. Classification (GTDB taxonomy): domain Bacteria; phylum Actinomycetota; class Actinomycetes; order Mycobacteriales; family Mycobacteriaceae; genus Mycobacterium. The sequence goes on from NZ_JBARXZ010000019.1 coordinate 30,660, forward strand.
GCCACGAAGTCTGCTTCCAGCCCGGCTGTTGCGAGCATCTGCTCGACGGTTTCTGGTTGGTTTCCGGCAACGCCGACGATCAACCCTGCTCGACGCGCCGCGGCGACGCATTCCAGAGCATCGGGATACAAGTCTCCGAAGCCGGGGTCGACGCCCACTGTGGGTCGATCGACGCCAAGAACCTCCCACAGATCGTGGTGATGTCGTCCGGTGGCGATCAGGGCTCCCAGCACGCTGCTCAAGGTCAATGGCGTCACCGAGTCGTTGGGCGAGTTCGCTCCACATTCGAGTCTCATCAACCAGTGTCTCGCCGATGTCGAACGTCACGCATCGGATTTCCGGCGGGATCATCGGGACTCCCGGATAATCTGCTGGTTGTTCAGCCAGCCGTCGAGGGCTGCGTCGGTCGCTGTCTCGTGCTCGGCGCCGAACACTGCGTTCGCGGCTGCCAGGAGAGCCATGCGGGCGGGGCTGGGATCACCGGAGCGGTTCAACAATGCGGGCCGTCGATCGATGATGACCGCGGCCATCTTCACCGTTTCGACGTAGGTGGCGATGTGCAGGTTGACCGTTGAGATGCTGGCCCATCGCCCTCCCAGGGCGATGCCGGTAACCGCGCTCTCGCCGATATCATCACTGTGTCGGAATCGTCGCTGCCGCAGAACTATACGTGATGCGTCGTTGATCGCTAGCTCAACGATGTCGGGGTTGTTGCGCTTGGCCAGGGCATGATGCGCCCTGGCAGCTTGGGCAACGGCTGGATAGTTTTTGAGTGATATCTGATCGTCCCATCGCTGGGCGGAAGGGCCGATCCAGCGGTTGTGGCGATGGCAGACGGTGAGGTGGTCGGGCAGCCAGCAATGGACCGGCTGGGTCGCCCCTCGCCTGGCTGAGCAAAACCGGCAGAGTGGGCGGGCCCGTGCCCGCTGGCGGGTGAGGTCACGTTCATCAGCGGTCAGGCCCCGCAGTCGGGCGCCGAGGACATGTCGTGGGTAGCCGCTGAGCCGGGCGAGGCGGTCGGGGTCGACGTAGTGGCCTTCGCGTGCGGCGTAGTCGCGCAGGCTTTGGGGCGGGAGTCGGTTGGCGTGGGCGAGTCGGGTGGTGAAGGAGTGCACGGTTTCATCGCGAAATGCGGTGACTGACTGCGGAAGTGGTCGTGGTGGTAGTCGGGGCCAGTCGTTGATCACTGCTATCCGGCGCTGCGTTGGGCTGAGGCCTGAGCTGCGTAGTCGATGAGGACGCTGTCCAAGCCCTGACGGTCGATGTGTTCGGTGTGGTCCAGCATTGCCCGGATGGCTGCCGAGCGGATGAGGTGGGCAAGGCTTCCTATCATTCCGCCGGTGCGTTGGTGCAGGTATTTCGTCTGGCGCACGAGCGTGCCCGGCTCGTGTCGGTGCAGTCGCAGGGTTCCCTCCATCGCGGCGACCAGTGCTCGCCACTCTTGCCCATACGGGAAGGCCGCTGTGTTGATGACACCGCAGCGCCCGGCCAGTTGGCGGCCGCGGGTACCGGTAAAAACCCCGGAGCGTTCGACGTCGATGCCGGCGTAGACGAAGGTCGCAGGGAGGTGTTCGGTGAAGTACTTCAAGTGGTCGGAAAGCTCTTCTCCGGCGCGGGTATCGAGATTGAGGTTATGGATCTCGTCGACGACCACGATGTCGGTACGCGCGTCGATGAGCACTTGGCACACCGCGTCGGCGATATCGGTGACGTTCATCCGTCGTACCGGTGGAAGCCCCAGGAAGCGGGCGAATTCCATAGCGAGCTTGCGAGCTGAGCCCTTCGGCGGAGCGGTCACGTAGACGACGGGGATACGGGTTTTGTCCGAGTAGCGGGTGCGGATCCGAAGTTCGTGGAACCGACCGAGTTGTTTGATCGCCGTGGTCTTTCCGGTGGCCGCGCCACCAGAGACGATCAGCCCCCGCCGGGCGCCGATCTCGCGTTGATTCAGCAAAGTGAGCAGCTGGCCCTCGTTGGTGATCTTCTGGATCGCCGAGGTGGTTACCACGACGAGCTCGGAATGATGGGCCACCCTGGCCTCGTTGTAGGCGATCCGATCAGCGTCGTCGAGATCAGACCAGCCTTGTTCGGGCAGCAAGGTGAATTCAGGCCGGTCCGCGTCGATGAACCGTCGCCACCCTTCCAGGGTTGTCGTCGGTTGCCGGCGCTCCTCGAGTTGACTGATCGGGCTCACCAATGCCACTGCTCGGCCTCCTTACGTGCGTCGAACACCGGCAACGGGATGACATCAGCGAGATCGTCATCATCGGAACCTTGGGGCCCGTCGCTGCTCATCTCCGGCGGTTCCTGGTTCTGGTTGGTGTCCTCCGGCCTGGCGGGGTGTGGCCAGGACGGCTCGGGGATGGATCGGGCCCTGGCTGCTGCGCGTCGAGCTGCTGGCGGGTTCTGCTGGGTGTCGGGGCCGCGTTCGGCACGGTCCAGTAGGGCGTCGGCCGCCGCCGCGATCTCGGCTTCGGTCACCGGATCTGCGCCCCTTTCGGAGACGATCGCTTGGGCTTGCTTCCACACGGTGTTCCCGAATGGCACTGCAGCGGTGCGCATGTGGGTCCAGGTCGCGGTGATCCAGCCGTCGTCGTGGTGGTTGCGGACCCAGATCTGAGAGACGTCGTAGGGGTCGTAGTGAACCTCCCACCGTCCGTTGCGGGACCGAACCCCAGAGTCGGCCCGGCGGTACGGGTTCAGTGCCCGGGCATCGTAGGTCCGGTGATTGACCCGGATACCCGCTGAGCCGATGGTGCGCCACGTCGCGGGTAATAACTCGATGTAGTCGTCGGCGCTCAGCGGTACTGGGACGTAACCCGCGACTTCGACCAGGGCCGCGTACTTCTCGTTGGGCGTCAGTGCTTTGCCTGGGGTCACCGGGTCACGTAGTCCGTCGTGGGGGCGGTTCTGCCACACCGCGACGAGCCACTCATCGAGCAACGCCTGCAGTTCCAGCAATGACCACACGGCGTCCTGGTCGGCGTTCTTGCCGCGACGTTCGACGCTGGAGCCGACATAGCCGGCGACGTATTGGGCGAACAATGTGCCCACTGACTGCAGGGTGCGTTCCACTTTCGGTTTGTCAGTGGGTTGATCCGGATGAGCGGGTTGCAGGTTGATGCCCAGTGAGCAGCACGCCTGCTCAAAGGTCTTGGAGAGAAATGCCTTCCCGTGATCACAGACGATGGTCTCGGGAGCGATTACCGGGCGGGCCGCGGCGTCGGCGAGGCGTTGATCGATATCGGTCAAACGCCGGTGCGGCAACACCGAGCGTGACAACCGCAACGCATCAGACCAACCCGGGCGCATCGGCTCTGGGGTCAACGCCTTGGCCAACAACAACGCGGCATCGACGGCCTTGGTGGTGGGCCGCAGAACTGCCGCCGGGATCGAGCGGGTGACGTTGTCGACCATGGCGGTCAGCTCCACCCGATCGACCACACCGTCATCAAGGACCACCCTCACGTCCAGCGGGGTGGAGTCGATTTCCACCATTTCACCGGGACGGGCTGCGGTGACCGTCCCGAAGGGGCCGTCGGGTTGTTTGGCTAATGACCTGCGGGTACGCGCGGAACCGAAGGTGTGTTTGCCTTCCTCCAGGCGTTTGACGAGCCGGTAGAACGTGGCCTGTGACGGGACTTTCGGGGCGTCGTCGGCACCGTATTCGGCCAGCAGCGCCTTCTCCAACTTGCGCTGGAGCCTGCTCACCGTGCCGGTCGATACGTCAGTCTCGTTGTCGATGAGACGCCGGACCACGGCAACGACACGCTCATCAACACGACCCAACACCGGACGTCTGGCGAGATAGCGGCCGTCCACCAATCCCAGAAGACCTTTGGCCTCGTACCGGGATCGCTGACGTTGCAGGGTGATCAACGCCAGATCGTGACCGGCGGCACGCAGCTCCTCAAGCTTGGTCAGCTCCCTTTGGCGAAGGGACCGGACCGCCGGATCGAACTCTGGACGGATCGGCTGCCCAGCAGGACTCTCAGGTCGGCGCCCGGTCAACACCTCGACGATGTGGTGTTCCCACCACCGTGCCCGATCAGCGACCTCCTCGGGCACACCTTCGAGCGCCTCAACAGACCACAGCACCGGCCGTGACCCCGCCAGCACCTCCAGAGTCGAATCGGCCAGCACCGCCGCCAGGGGAACAGTTGTGCGTTCACCAACAGCGTCGATGAGCCGTACCGATCCTGCGGCCAGACTCGAGACCGTGAAAACCCGTGAACCTAGGCGGATTTCGTCACCTTCACGGATCACACCACCTCGCAGCGAACTCACGACACTGCCGCGCTCACCGGTGTCCGATCGTCGAGGACCGTGCGAGAAAGATCGGCCACCAATCGTCGGTGCCAGAGCAAGTGGAACAGCACAGGCAGCACCACCAGCGGATCGCCCAGGGCCTTCGCGCCCTCCAGAAGCGGCCGCTCGTGGGCGAAACAGCTCAACAGTTCGGCCGCCACGCCCGGTCGGAACACGCGCGGATGCCGGGACCCCGACAACCACCGCAGGTTCGCTGCCAACACAGGGTCCAAAACGCCGACGCGCTTGTACTGCCAGCCGGCCGCAGTGCACACGGCCTCCGAGCGGGCGAACAACTCCGCATCAGACTCCGGAATCCGGTCATCGGGACGGACGTCGACGATCACGACCGTGCCGTCGGATCTGCGAGCGTAGTAGTCGGGAACATGATGACGGCCATCAGACCATCGCAGCCGAAAAGGTTGGGAGGCAACGCCAACGGTGTCAGGATCAGCATCCAATGCCATCAGCTGATCCCGCTCAACCCACGATTCATAACCGATGTGCCTGCGCATCGTCGCGAACCACCACAATCCAGGAAAATTCCGTTGCCCACGAAACGACGGAAACGACCGCACCGGCTCGCAATCGACATCGAACCGGATCCCATGAGCCAACTCCAGCGGAAGACGTGAAGTCCCGTCGGCATCGGCTACCTCAAACACCGCATCGCACCGGCCCGCGGCAACAGCACCAGTGGCCAGCATCGACATGCCCAGAACGGTACCGGCTGTATCAGATCAAATGAGAAAGGCGCGCCGATGTGTCACATCAAATGAGAATGCTTCTGATCGGATGAGAACTGACACCAAGGGGGAAATCGAAATAGGTTGCATCGCAGATAAACTCAGGCCCTATAGAGTTATGTCACAGTGACGTAATGCGGTTGCAGCCGCTGCGCACTAACGCGCTACCAAGAAACGGACGGTGCAGCAATCCAGGTCGTTGACTGCCCGGCGATAGCGGCCGGCGCGGCGTATACCGAAAGGCCAATAGTGTCCATTGGCGTCACCGATCGATTTCGGCCAGCATCCTGTCGGCGCTAACCGCCCGTGGCGAGCGGAATGCGCGGCGATCACCTGGTAGTGGCGTCCACATCGGTCGCAGGGGACCGGCCACCGTTGGGGGTCTTCAGGCTTTCGGCACGCAGAATCCGAGGGACGAAGCCCGGAAGCTCCTCAGCGGCCACCGCTAACTCCGTCTGATAGTCGGCTCAACCACATGGATGCCACCCAGGACGTTCATCTGGGAGTCGGACGGTGACTGGACAACGACCCAGCGGGACAGACTAATTCGTCACTGTGACGTTTTCGCGGGCCGTCGGCGGATAGGGGCCGCTGGGCGTGGCCCGTCCGGGTGCGCCCGAATAAGCCAGCATCGACATCTCGTCACCTAACAATGAAATCGTTCATTAAGTGATGGAAATCAAGTTCAAGCTGGGGCGTCGATCAACAGATGACACGGGTGCCGGTGGATAGAACGGGACGGGTCAAGCGTGCCAGCTGCGCCAATGTCGTTATCACGCAGAGGTGCGAGTCCTTGCACCTAATGCAACTCGCATTGGTTAAGTGCCGATAAGCCACATTATGTCAAGTAAAGTACGCCGTGATCATCCGATGAATCATCGACGGTCGCGAGGCCCCTCGCTGTCGGATGACAACTTACTTGAGACCCCTGCGCGACAAGGGTTGCCGAAGTCTGCGCATCCGTGGTCGACCGCCGCCCAGGTTCGCATTCATACACCGAATGCTGCTGCAAGTTACTGGCCTTGAGATGGTGCCAGTGAATGTAGCGCCCGCCGGGCTGACGTCGTCAGGCCCCGGATGTATCAGCGCCGCAGGACGAGTGCGTCAACCTGCCGCCATCGCCGCAGAGGGCGGCGTGCCGGGTGATCCGTGCCCCGGACATTCCGATGGGGCGACCGATCGCACTGGCGCCGCCGCTGGTGTTGACGCGTTCGCCGTCAATGCCGAGTTCCTTGGCCGCGGCCAGGGCGACCGCGGCGAACGCCTCGTTGTTCTCGATCACGTCGAACTGCTCGACGGTGACGAAGCGCCCACGCAGAAACGCAAACAAATCCGCAACGAGCTGCAAACAGCACTGCGCCAGCTCATGGCCGGTCTGCGCCGGTCGCTCCGCGGAGTGATTCGTGCGACTCCGCGGTCTGCTTCGCATTGCCCCCCCTGGCTGACATGCCAGCGCCGATCCATACTGAGTCGGGCTGGCAGCAAACGATCTACCGCACACTGGTCTAGTGGAACGGCTCACCTTGCCTGCGGGCATCCGGCCAGCAGTTTGGGGTCACTCCCCTGCCGCCTCCTACTCCCTCACCACCTTCATTGGCGAGGAATACGGCCGGATCGAATACGGCGGGTTAGCACTAAAGTACTGCTTATCACATCAGATGAATCACTGCCTGGCTCCTTGCCGGCCACCGCCATTCCCGTCGTTTTCGGCTGCGTGGCAAGGCGTTCCGCCCGTTGCGCCCGTGGTGCGGACTTGCGTAAGCTGCGATGTCGGCTACATATGGGGCCGTTGCAGCGACACGCTGAACTGGGGTCCTGACTTGATGATGCGCAACCCGAATCTGCACTCCGCGCCAAAGGTGAAGCGGCTACATCGCAGCCGCTTCACCTTTCGTTGGACCGGTCAGGATTGCCGTTACACCTGTGGGTAAGGTGCGAACCGACGGTTGAAACCCACTTGGCGAGCTGCGATCTGGGCGGCGCGTTCTTCTGGCGTTACGTACACAGTGGTAGGCGGCAGTACGGTTACCAGGCCGTCGATCGGGACGACCTGAGCTGAAACAGAAGGTTTATCAGTGGAATTCGGGTCGAGGGCTTGGAACCGGAGAAACAGTGTCCCCTGATTGAGACCGCCGGTGGAGACCCAGTTGGCGACGCCGGGATCCGTCTTGGAGATCACGAAGGTATAGGTGCCATCTGGGTTAGCCACGGCCTGCGAATTGTTCAGGCTCGTCTGGTGGTCCCAATAGTTGTTCGTGACAGTCCATTCATTGGTGACGGGAACAACGAAGTATCCGGCATTGCCGGGATCGACCGTCACGACCAGCGTCTGGTCATCGTCGAGCTGGAAGTAGCCGAGGCTCTGCAACTGGGTCGCGAGGGTGTCCGAGCCGGCTGAGGCCGGCTGCGAGAGTTCGTTCGGCGGTCTCAATTCTCCCGTGGTCGGATCCGTCGTGGTCAGGCCCGCCCAACGTTGTTGATACCAAAGAACGCCGCTGACAACGGTGATCACGGCCGTAAACGCGCTGTAATACACGTCAGGCAGTGAGCCTGCACGCGCGACGCCGACTCGGGCCAGTGCAGCACCGAGTCCCTGCAGTGCCGGCCCAACCACGGGCAATGAGGTCAGGCCGAGTTCATGGAAGACGCTGTCAGCCGGGCCACTGACCCGTTGGACGGACAGCTGGGTCGCGGTCTCGGTGTCCCAATCCAACAGAGTGTCGCGAACAACGATACCGGTGGCGCCCGAGGGGAGCTGGATATGGTTCTTCTGGCCCGGCGCGGTCGGATTCGAATCGAGCGTGATCGTATAGCTGCCGTCGGGTGCAATATCGAGGTCGCTGGCCGACAGTGTCGAAGCAGTTTTGCCATCGGTCCCGACCAACACGCTGAAGGTGGTGTCCACGGGCATTTGCCCGTTGATGAATTTCCCGGTGACTACATAGACGGAGTCGGAGCTCATCGGGATAATGCGGTAGGTGGTGTCCGGATTGTCATAGAGGGCGCGGATGTCCAAACCCGTCACGCCGTACCACGTGTGCTGGGGAAGCTCGTTCGGGTTGATTTTCGGATTGTAAGGGTCACGATTCAGCGAGGTCATCGCCGCGAACGCGGCGAACGAGTTTATCGCTGCGTCGATTTGGTCGAGGTTGGTTTGGTCGGGCCCGTTGACGTTGGCGAAGAACCTCTGCGCGGTCAGCGGCCACGCGATCTTGAGGGCGATCTTCGCCAGTTGTACGAGAGGCGAATTCACGATCCTGGCGACGCGTTTTTCAAACTCGAGTTGCTGGGCCGTTGCGAGGGGGTTGATTTCGCCCGCCTGCGCCGGTTGCACCAGCACTGTCACCCGCACACTCGAGGTGTGACCGAAGTCTGCGGCGAGCAAGGTCCCTATCCCGTGGAGGTGAAACGGGTTGTTTCGTGCGTCGCTGACGGTCACGGTGAAGGTGTCGACCCCGCCGCTGGCTCGCATAGCGGCATCGGGTGTGTAGGTGAATGTCCCGTCTGAGTTGAGGACCACCGAACCACCCCTAGGGGGCTTGCGCACCGAGTAGGTGAGCGTGTCGCCGTCGGGGTCGGCTCCGATGACCTGGCCGTGGACGGCTCCGTCCTGACCCGGTGTGTTGGCGGACGAGTTGTAAATCAGCGTCGGGGTGCTGTCGGAAAGAGTGCGTAAGAGCTGATTCAACGGTGCCGCAATCGATGCGAGCGCGGCGGTCACCCGTGACTCGACAGCGTCCGATTGGCGGCGGGCCGCCTCCAGGGTTGCCATCAAGGTGATCGACAGCTGCTTGATCGGCGAGTTGTCCACGGTGATCGGATTCCATCCGGCCAGAGATGTCGCACTCGGTGCGGTCGATTTAACCGACCGCGTCGACGAAATCGCCGTTACCGAGTCGGCCTTGCCGGCGGCTGGGGCATCCCCGGCCGAGTCGGCGAATGCGGTGTCACCGGCATCTGGGGTGGAGGAATCGCTATCGGCCGGCTTGGTGATGGTGGTCGTCGCCGACGTACCGCGGGTCTTGCTGGAAGGTCGAACCGGGTCTTTGGTCGCCTCACTCGAACTGTCGCCGCCGGCCCTCGAGCGCCAGGACTTGGAGGCTGTCGGCTCAGACCGGCCGGATGGCTTCAGTCGTGGCTTATTCGTGGAGGAGTCCGATTTCGCCGCGGTGGCCGACGAGGAGGCATGGTGCGTCCGCCCGCCGGAGGTGTCCGCGTCTGCCCAGGCTGTCGGAGCCGAGTTGGCGATCACCACTCCGATGCCCAACGCGACCGCGAGCGCACCGACACGGCCGATACAGTTAGCTGGACCGCGAGTGGAGGGGGTGCTTCCCCCGCCGGGGCACTCCCGGGCAGCGACCCCTGCGCCCCTCTGCTGCGATCGGCTGTTCGAACGGTACCTGTCGTTTATCAACGTCGCCTCCATTTTTGTCTCGAGTCGCCCCATCGATCACCCATCAGGTGTGGCGACAATCACACTACAAACTTGGGCGACTGTAGCAGGGGTCGGTCACCGGTCAAGAGTCTTGCGAAAAAAAATCGTTGCTAGCACTTACCGAGGGCGCGCGAGACATGACTTCTATCGATGACGGCCCCCCCCTGGCGGTGGAGCCCGCGTACGCCCAGATCTCTCCGAAGCGGTACAACCGATGCGCATCGAGATCCCCGACCTCTTCGATGTCCTGCGCCGCATCGATGAGCGGGGCGGGGCCGCCCGCGGATGGTTCTTCGAACCGCTGTCGGCCTACATTTTTGACGCGCTACGACAACGTGAAAGCGGCATTGCTCGATACCGAAACGTTTCACCCGCCGCTACTCAGGAAGCTATGTCGTTTCCACTGATAGGGCCGACGTTCCTCGGCTATGAGCGCCGAAAGCACTACGTGCACCGGAGAGTGGTGCAACGACCTTCAGCAAACGATCGTGCGCGGACTATGTGGATTACCTGCTGATGCCGCAGGCCCACGCGGTGATCGATCGGATTTGCGAGCGAGGTGAGGCGAGGCCACCGGCGGCACCTGCCACAAAGCGGCGGCGCAACAACCGCGCACAGGTGACCATCCGCAACCTGCTCGAAGCCACCAGCACCGAAGCTGACCACCCTGATCGTTGGCATGTGCGCAGGCGCCGACTGCATCGACGATCTCGACGACGTGCGCTCAGGCGGGATGAAGACACCCTTCGACGTCGTTCACGCACCGTCAACGATCGGAATACCATTGCGAGAGTTCACGTTCGGGCACGCTCGCAAACTGTAGTCGGTGCTACGCGAGCACCTCGCGGCGCTCTCTCTGCGCAAGGGCCTGTCCACGTTGATCGCCACGATCAGCACCAACCACAACAGCCCGGTGATCACCGGGGCACGACCGCGGGCGGGCAGGACCAAATCTGGCAAGGGCGCCGCCTGGATACCGGTCAACTATCCGGTGCGGTCCGTGACCCCGAGACCAGCACGGATCTCCGATGCTGAAATCGCCGAAACCATCTATACGGCTTTCGGTTCCACCATGAGCCCGGTCACCGCCAAACCGATGGTGCGCCGCAAGATCGTCACCATCCCCGCAAGGCCGGCTCGCCCGCAACGCCGACCGTTCCTGCATCTACCAACACACTGGCCTTGGAACGAGCTATGGCTTGTGCTGTGGCGCAACATCATCGGCCACAGCACGAGCTATGGCTTGTGCTGTGGCGCAACATCATCGGCCACAGTCCGCCAGCCAGCACCACCGTCTGACCACCGCCGAGCAGGCCCGACCGGAGTGCACAGGAAAGCTGGATAGACCAGCGGTTACCTGCTGCCCACAATCCCAGGCGCACCAACAATCAGTCCCGAGACAACCTCGCCGGGACAGTCCACGGATTCAAGCTGAACGGTCCAGGCTCGGCGTCAGTTCGTCGTGGCGTTCCAACGTCGCCAGCTGCAGGGCCATGGAGGCGGCCAGATACCGCCCGCACTGCCCACCCGAGACCGCCCAAGCCTTCTGCAGCACTTGGGCGCACCGCCGAAATTCTTTGGATTGCGCTGTCGCCGATACCGTTTGGGTACCCGCCGGCCCGCTCCCGGCGACCGGGCCGCAGCCGTCAGCCGGCGCCAAGCATCGTCCCGCGACCAGCCCGTCACCGACATCACCTGATCCAATCAGGGCCCTGCCCTTCTTCGACGCCTTCCCATAGGACTTGGCGAACCCCGCGGTGATCTCGGCTCACCGAGGGTTTCGCGGGCATTTTTCGTGATGCACGCCGAAACATTGACATTCGTCTGGCCACTTGCCTAAATTCGTGGGCAGCGTCACACATAGCGCGTTCGCAGGCCGTGAACCGCCGAGGCAGAAAGAGTGTCATGGCTCTCAGAGTCGTTCAGTGGTCTTCGCCAAACATCGGCGGTCGCAACATCGTCATGCACCCCGAGCTCGAGCTCCTCGGAGTGCCGGCCCGCGGTGAGCACAAGGTCAAAGGGGTCGACTCGGTGTCGGTCCTGAGCGAGTCATTTTGACCGACACACCGCCGGGAGGGTGGCCAGTCAGTCCACTCGCGACGATGCTGGATGACACTGAGCAGCAAGGCTCCGCTGAGAACACCGCAGTGGTGACTGCTTCTGAAGAACAGCCGCCACCATCTGACGAGCGCTCGGCCCTGGGCGATATTGGCGACTGGGGCCGCCGGTACCTACGGTCACATCCGTTGATGTCGCTGGACACCTTCGGTGGCCAGGTAGTTCTAGGCATACGTACTGTTCAGTACTTCTTCGTCGATTTGTTCACCGGCCGATTCAACGCGCGCGAGTTCGTCAAACAGGCGGCGTTCATGGCTGGGACGGCAATCGTGCCGACGCTTCTGGTGACGATTCCGGTGGGCGTCACTCTCTCGATCCAATTCTCCGTGCTTGCTGGGCAAGTCGGTGCGGAGTCGCTGGCCGGCGCGGCGAACGGGCTGGTGGTGATCCGCCAGGGCGCTCCGCTGGTGGCGGCGATCCTGCTCGCGGCTGCCGTCGGCTCGGCGGTCAGCGCTGATCTGGGCTCGCGGACGATGCGCGAAGAAATCGACGCGATGGAGGTGATGGGCGTCTCGGTGATCCGGCGCCTGGTAGTTCCCCGATTCGCCGCGGTCGTCGTAGTAGGGGTTGCGTTGACCGGACTGGCGACCTTCGCCGGCTTCATCATGGGTTACCTCTTCAACGTGTATATGCAGCATGGGACCCCGGGCTCGTTCGTGGCGACGTTCTCCTCGTTCGCCACCGTGGACGACCTCGTACTGGCGCTGGTGAAGTCGGTCGTGTTCGGCGCGATCGTGGCAATCGTCAGCTGCCACAAGGGGTTAGCCACGCATGGCGGCCCCGCTGGGGTTGCGAACTCGGTGAACGCGGCGGTGGTTGAAGGGATGCTCCTGCTGATGATCGTCAATGTCGTCATGAGTCAGCTCTATTTCCTGATCTTCCCGAAGGTGAGCCTCTAGGGCTATGGCAGCCTCAACGTATCGTGTCGTCGGCACCCACCAATTGACCCGAACCGCAGCCGCGGTGGGGCGGCCGGTGGCCCGGAGCGGTCACATGCTGTATTTCTTCGGCCGAGTGTTGGTGACGACCCCGGTCATGCTGCGCCGCTACCGCCGGGAATTCCTACGAAATCTGTCCGACATTGCCTGGGGCAACGGGTCGATCGTCGTCGGTGGTGGCACTGTCGGTGTCGCGTTGGTCTTGGGAGTCACAGCGGGTGCGCTGCTCGCCGTCGAGGGTTACAACTCGCTGAACCTGCTTGGTCTCGGTCCGGCGACCGGGATGCTCGCTTCATGGGGATCGACGCGCGAGCTGGTGCCGATCATGATCGCACTCGCGTTTACCACACAGGCAGGTTGTCGCTTCACCGCGCAATTGGGCGCTATGCGCCTTTCCGAGGAGATCGACGCGATGGAAACCATGGCCATCAACCCCGTCCCCTATCTCGTGACGACCCGGGTCGTCGCATCGGTTGTTGCAGTGATTCCGTTGTTCCTGGTCTGTTTGGCGGTGGCGTTCTTGGCCGCTGAGGCCGTGGTGGGTTTGACCCCCACGTCTCTGGGGACATACGAACACTATTTCGCATTGTTCAGCAGTAGCAGGGACGTCGTGTACGCGATGATCAAAGCGGTTGTCTTCACCTTCGTCGCTGCGGCGATTCAGTGCTACTACGGCTATTTCGCGTCCGGCGGCCCTGAAGGGGTCGGTGTAGCGGCCGGGCATGCAATGCGCGCCAGCATCACCGCGATCATCATGCTGAACGCCCTGCTGACGATGGCCATGTGGGGCATCGACGCCGGCGTCAGGTTCGGTGGCTAGCGATGCCGAATTCCTTCGATACAGACGTCCGCGGCCCGTCAAACGGCCGCCTCTATCTGGCTGGTGTCGCGTTCTTGCTGGCGCTTGCTGTGGTCGTCGCGCTCTTGCTTGGCAAGTACGACGGCAAATTCGATCCGATCGTGCGGGTCCGCGCTGAGCTGGTCAACGTGGGTGATGGCCTGCCCGCCCAGTCTGACGTCAAGTTCCGGGGTGTATTGGTCGGGTTTGTGTCTGAAGTTGTTCCGGCATCAGCCGGAGGGCCCAACATCGTTGATATCGCGCTCAAGACCGAATATCTCTCGGGTATCCCCGATAATGTCACCGCCCGAGTAGTCCCGTCCAACGTCTTCGCGGTGTCGTCGGTGCAGCTGGTAGACAACGGGCAGAGCAGGGCTCGGCTGAGGGCCGGCGCGGTTATCCAGGAGGACCAAAGTCTGCCGACGGTGCTGTTTCAAACCACATTGGACAAGCTGCGCCAGGTGATGGTGGCCTTGGGTCGCGAGCCGAACGGGGACCGCATCGGCTGGGTTGCCACCTTGGGCGAGGCTACTCAGGGGCGCGGCGACCGACTGGAGAAGGCCGGACGAGACCTGAATGAAATTGTCGCCCAACTGAATGCGGTAGTCAGCACTGAGCCGGGACCGTCCACGATATCCGCCTTCACCGCTGCCGCTCAAGGGTTGCAGTCCGCTGCGCCAGAGCTCTTCGACGCACTCGCTCCTGCCGTCAAGCCGCTACAAACCTTCGCCGAGAAGCGATCAGAATTGTCGAACTTTCTGTTCGCCGCGAACAACACTGTGGGAACGCTCGGTGACGCCTTCGACAACCAGACCGACAGGCTGTTCAGCATCAGCACCAACCTGACTGCGGTCCTCGGCGAGTTGGGAGATCGGCCCGAGGTGGTTCGCGCCCTGATCAAGAACTTCGTTGGTCTCAGTCAGAAGGCTTCCGACACAATCGATCTCGACGCAGGAGTGATTCGGGCCAACGCAATTATCTCCCTCACCCCCTCTCGGACTTACGTGCGCGCCGATTGCCCTCGCTACGGTGCATTGGAAGGTCCGAGTTGCCAGACGGCCCCTGAGGTGCCGGTCGCGCCCGCGTTGACGACGGCATTGGGATCTCGGGGGCTCCCGCTTCCTCCGGGCGTCTCCGAGAATCGCCCCAACCTGGCTCCTCCGCGAGGTTCCGTACTGCCGCCCGAAGCTTATCCGCCCCTGCCACCAGCGGGGCCGCTGCCCGAAAGCCCACCACCATTACTGCCGGCCGAAGCCCCTCCCCCGGTCGCACCCGACCCGCCGGCACAACCGATCCCATCCCCCGAACCCCCGCCGACTGTCCAGCCGCAATCGGCGGTCATCGGCGGCAACGTCGGTCCCGTCGGGAGCTCTCAGGAGAAAGACCAACTGAGCTTCATCGTAGGTGCTCAAGCAAATTCCGCCACCGAGTTCCTGCTGGGACCGCTGGCACGCGGAGCCACCGTACATCTGGCAACGGCTACCGGAGGTGATCGGTGAACTACCGCAATGCCCTGATCGGCCTGAGCCTCTTCCTGGTGGTGGGGATGGTGACGACCTCGATGGTGCTCGTCACGCTTCGCCGTGAGGTCGTAGGCCCGACGAACGAATACTCGGCGATGTTCACCGATGTGTCCGGAATGCACGCCGGCGACGATGTTCGCATTGCCGGAGTTCGGGTCGGACGCGTGGACAGAGTCGACCTTGAGGGCACCCTGGCCAAAGTCACGTTCAAGGTACAAAAGGACCAAGTCGTCTATCAGGACACCATCGCCTCGGTGACGTATCAAAACATCATCGGTCAGAGGTATCTCGGTCTGTCGCAGGGATCATCGGCCGACCGGACACCCCTGGCGAGTGGAGCCCAGATCCCGCTGGAGAACACCAGACCGTCTTTTGACATCAGCTATCTGCTCAATGGGTTCGAACCATTGTTCGGCCTGATGGATCCGCAGCAGGTAGACAACCTGACGAACGCGATAATCACAGCCCTACAAGGAGACTCGGGTTCGGTGCTGACGCTGATCACTCAAACGTCGGCACTTGCAGAGTCACTCGCCGGCCCTGATCAGGTGCTCGACGAGCTCGTCACCGGCCTCAACGACGTCACCACCAACCTTGCCGCCCAAGACACCGACCTCGACGCGTTGATCAGCCAAACTCATGACGTTATGGTCACGCTCGATGACCGGCGCGATCAGTTGGTGGCATCGGCGGGTTCAATCAACGCTGCGGTCACACGATTGGCGACAATCACCAACAACATCTACCCCCCGTTGCATGACCTCCTCGAACGCGAGCCCGGCTTCCTGGCGAACATTGTCGGCCCGGGAAGGGATCGCTGGTCGTTCATGGGATCGAACATGAGCTACTTCTTCAAGGGCTTCGCGCGAATCACCGAGGGGGGAACATACGCCGATGCCTATCTATGCGACGTCAACTCCACGATATTCGCGTTCCTCAGCCGGCTGATTCCCGCCGTCGTCCGGCTGGCGTCACCGGGAAATGTCATCCAACACACACCGATGTGCAGGTAGTCGCCATGCTCAATCGCCTCAAGCGCCCCATCGAGGGATACAACACGATCTGGATCGGCACCATCGCCGCGGCTCTCACCGTGATCGTCGTGGCCGCCGTCCTCGGTGTCGGCCGTCTTCCCTTGGGGCAGACGGTCTATCACGGCGAATTCCTTCAGGCAGCCCAGATCCGGCCGGGCGACCAAGTCACCGTCGCAGGGATCAACGTGGGTGCCGTCAATGGTGTCAAACTGGCCGGTGATCGTGTCGTCGTCGACTTCAAGGTCGACAGCAAGGTTCACCTGGGCCAGGACACACGAGCCGCCATAAAGCTGACCACCCTGCTGGGATCCCGTTACCTCGAGTTGTCTCCCGCGGGCAGCGGCGACCTCGACCACCGCACGGTCAGCCTGGCGAACACATCCGTCCCCTACGATCTACAGAAAACACTCGCAGATGCCACGACCACATTCGAGCAGGTCGATGCCGACCGCGTCGCCGAATCGCTGACCACCCTGTCTGCGGGCCTCACCGGCGTGCCCGAAGCCCTACCGCAGGCGCTGGACAACGTCAAATCGCTTGCCGCGATCATCTCCGGGCGGCGCGACCAAATCGGCTCCCTGCTCAAGAGTGTCGACATGATCACCGCGATGATCCACACACAGCAAGCCAATCTCGGCACCCTCGTGGTACGGGGCCGAAACCTCTTGGCTGAGATCGTCTCCCGGCGCGACGCGGTGCGCCAGCTCTTCGCCAGTGCCACCGCAATGATCAACACCCTCAAGACAACTCTCGACGATCAGCCGGCGATCAACAAAATGCTCGCGAACCTTGACGAGCTAACCCGCGCGATCGGCAAAAAAGAGGATCTGCTGCGCAACTTTCTGCAAATCACGCCGGTGGCCTTCCGCAACCTTGCCAACGCCACGGGCAGTGGAAATTCGATCGACGTCAACCTTCCGGCCGGGATGATGATCGACTCCTGGATGTGCGCGCTCAGCGCTCGCGCCGAACAGTTCAATCTGCCTCAGTACTACCAGGATTGCGCGCCATCACCAGATCCGTATCCCGGATGGCCCGCGCCGGATCCCGCACGGGCGCCACGATGAGCCGCCGGACTGCGCTGGCCGTCAGCGCCCTGCTCGCAGCGGGGCTGGCCGTTGCGGCCTTCGTCGTGGTTCCCCACGGCGCTGACCAGCCGATGACGGTGACGGCCCAGTTCGAGGACGTTATCGGCCTCTACGAGGGCAACGACGTCTCGGTGCTCGGCATGCCCGTCGGAAAAGTAACGAGCATCGTTCCCAAGTCCACCTACGTTGAAGTGAAAATGGCAATTGACAGCGGCGTCGACCTACCGGCCGATGTTCAGGCGGTCACCGTATCGACGTCGATCCTTACCGATCGGCACATCGAACTGACTCCGGCCTACCGCAGCGGACCGAAGTTACGGACCGGGGACCTTCTGGGCTTGCCGCGCACCCGTACACCCGTCGAGTTCGACCGCACACTCGCGATGGTCGACAAACTCTCGAGTGCCTTGCGCGGTGACGACAATGGGGACGGCCCGCTGGCCGACCTCGTCGACATCGGCGCTCAGATCGGGTCCGACAGTGGCCCCAACCTCGCAGCGACCCTCGATCAGCTGTCACAAGCGCTGCGCCTCGGTGCCGATAACGGCGCAGGTACCAAACAGGACATCGAGGCAATCGCGTCCAATCTTGCGGAATTGACGCGAGCAGCCGCCGACAACGACGCGACAATACGCGAATTCGGTTCGAATATCCGCCAGTTCAGCGCCATGCTGGCAGAGCAGGATCTCGGCGACGGCGACACCGGCGCCAAGATCAACCAGATACTGGACGAAGCGGCGGCGCTACTGGAGACCAACCGCGACGGGCTGAAGTCCACCGTTGCCAATTCTCAGACCGTGTTGACCGCCGCTGACGACAATCGCCGCGACATAGCAGAAATGCTGGACCTTTTGCCGATGCTCGGCGACAACGTGTACAACGCAATCGACTCCAACGTCGGCGCCATTCGCGCGCACGCGCTCGCCGACAAGCTCCTCGCCAACCAACAAATGGTCAAGGAGATCTGCAACCTCTCCGGAATCAAAGACTTAGGATGCGCAACGGGCACACTTGCCGACTACAGCCCGGATTTCGGCGTGAATTTCCTGGTCGACGGCGTGGTCGGCATGCTCGAAACGATGGCGGGAGCCCGGTGAGGCGGCCCGGCGCAGGCAATGTCCGCCGCGCGTGCCGAAGCGCAGCAGCTGCAGGGCTGACCATGCTGTTGGCGGGATGCGCAACTGGGTTGGAGAGTCTACCGCTGCCGGCACCGGGCAAGACGGACCACAGCATCTCGTTGACCGCCGAGTTCGCCAATGCGCTGAATCTGCCTGCGCAGGCGAAGGTCCGACTCAACGGCGCCGACATCGGTCAAGTCGAGTCGATTCGCGCGCAGAACTTCAACGCCCTGGTGACCATGCGTCTTCGTGGCGATGTCCCGTTGCACACCGGTACCACCGCTGAACTGCGTTCGGCCACCCCCCTCGGCGATGTCTTCGTCGCCATCCGGACCAACCCGAACCCAGCTCCGGGCGCTCCACTGCTACGTGACGGAGACAACCTCACATCAAACTTCACTTCCGCGGCCGCGACCATCGAACAAGTGCTCGGGTCGGCGGCGTTGCTGGTCAACGGAGGCGCCATCCGTCACCTGGTATCGATTGTCAACGGTGCCGGTTCGGCGATGGGTGGACGCGGCGAGAAGCTCGCCGATCTACTGGAGCAGTCCAACACATTGATAGCGCGGTTGAATAGCCGATCAGGCGAAATCGACACGGCCCTACGGAGCACCTCCGAGCTGGCTGCAAGGATCTCCGAACGCCAACACACCCTCAACGAGGTCATCTCGGCCGCCGTCCCGGCCATGACCGTAATCGGCGACAACACCCGCCAGCTGGCCGACCTGACGGATGGCGTCGCACGAATCACCCGCCAGCTAAACCGGTTTCCCTCCGTGCAGGGCACCGACAGCCGCAGCATCATCAAAGACCTCAACGACCTGTCGGCCCTCTTCAACGACCTCGTACTCGACCCCAACGTCGACTTGAACGTGCTGAACAGGTCGATACAGAGCCTCGTTGCTGTAACAGGCGGGGCCGCTCTTTCAGGCAGTGGCGTTATTACTCAACTCGCATTCGGAGCACTGCCCGACATGAATTATCCCGGCGATCCGGGATTCCATGGGGCCGACGGCACCGACTACCACGCCATGATCGCCAGCCTCAGATACGAGTACAACCTGTTGTTGAGCAGGGTGTACGGACCTGAGCACAGGCCACGGTGATGACAGTGTCGCGGAATCCGCTGGAGCAATCGGCGCGCTTGATCGTCGCGGCCGTACGCTGGCTGGCGCGTCGTCGTCTGTCAGTGTCAGTGGTGGGTCTTGTCCTAACGCTGCTGGCCGCAACCGCTTTCATTTTGGTGGATTCGCTCGGGATCAATCCGGCACGCTCGGCCTATACCGTGCGGGTGATGTTGCCAGAAACCGGTGGGCTTCTACCGAACCAAGACGTGACCTTGCGCGGAGTGCCGATCGGGCGTGTCGAATCTGTGAATTTCACTGACACCGGTGTGGTAGCTACCGCCGCGATCGACTCCGATGTGCCTGTGCCGCTGGACAGCTCCGTCCGGGTGTCGGCCCTGTCCGCGGCCGGCGAGCAGTACTTGGAGTTTCGGCCGCAGAGCGACCACGGCCCGAACTTGACCAACGGTTCGGTGATCGGGCAGAACCAGACATCCATCCCCGTGTCTTTGCCGCGTCTGTTGGCTAACGGCGATGGCGTCTTGGCTCAGCTAGATGCGAAAAAGCTTGCTGCCATGTCCGACGAGCTGCGGGTAGGACACCAAGGGCCGCAGAAACTGGCCGCGCTGCTCGATGGCGGGGCGTTCCTGGTCTCGACCCTCGACTCGGTGCTCCCGCAGACCGTCAGCGTGCTGCGCACCAGCCGCACCGTGTTGACCACACTGGCCGACGTCACCCCCGGTCTGCGCGATACTTCCCAGCAGCTGCAGGACGTCCTGCACGGAGTCAACGCCATGGACGGCGGCTTTCGCACCCTTGTCGATCGCGGTAGTGCACCGTTGACTGCCCTGGACGCCGTCATTGCTGACAACTCCGAAACGATGGTCCAACTGCTGGGCAAGCTCACGACCACCGCGCAGGTGTTGAATGACCGTGTACCTGCCCTGCATCACATGCTGAACGCACCCCGCAGTTCGGCATTTGACGCCCTGGGATCCATCATGCACGACGGCGCTGTCTGGGCGATCGCGGACATCTACCCCCGTTACAGTTGCGACTACAACCTTCCGCGACGGCCGGTCGCCGTGCCCGATTACTTCGAGCCCTACCTCTACACCTACTGCGCAAACCCGGACCCCTCCATACTGGTCCGCGGCGCCCGCAATGCACCACGCCCACCCGGCGATGACACCGCGGGCCCTCCCCCGGGCTATGACCCGCTGGCCACGGCCACCCCAACCCCGATCTACCCCAACACAATACCGATGCCATACGGCGGGCCCCCGCCTGGATATCGAACACCGGTGAGTTAGGAGACGCCTCCATGACGACACGACTATTCAAGCGGACGAATTCCAAGGACGTCTTCGAAAAGCTTCAGCAACAAGACGAAAACACGAACACCAAGACGCCGGACAGCACACCAGGAATCGACGCCGCTGAACCGACCGAAACCGAAGGTAGCCAACCAGAAGCCGCCGCTGAAGCGACCGATTCGCCAGATACCGATACCGATACCGATATCGAAGAGACAACAAAACCTTTGCAGCTCAGGCGCTGGGCTCGCCGCACCCTCGCCGCGGCTGTGGCGCTCGTGTTTGTTGCGGCGTTGGGAGTGTCGGGATTCTTGGGCTGGCAACTCAAGCAGAGCAGGGACACCGACGCGGCGGCCCGCGCCGCTCTGACGGTGGCTCAGAATTACGCCGTCACCCTGACTACGGTTGACAGCGGCAAGATCGATGAGAATTTCACTCAGGTGCTCGACGGCGCCACCGGCGAATTCAAAGACATGTATAGCCAGTCCGCCACCGAACTGCGCCAACTGCTTATCGACAACAAAGCGATGAGCAAGGGCATAGAAGTCGACTCCGCCATCAAATCCGCGTCCAAAACCAAGGTCGAAGTGTTGCTCTTCATGGATCAATCGGTCAGCAACTCCGTGAATCCCCAGCCTCGCATCGACCGCAGTCGAGTCGCGATGACGATGGAACTCATCGATGGCAAGTGGTTGGCAAGCAACGTAGACATCAAATAGCCGAATCAACTCCAGCGGACTGCCGAGCCAGAGAGCCGCACTCCAAACACAACAAACATCAAGTCTTGTGCCCCAAGGCCTCCGAGACCTTCAGGAAGGGCGGCCATGAAGCTCACTAACCGACTTGTCTTGGCGTTGGTAGCGGTAGGGTCGATCGCCCTGTCGGCGGTGGACCCGGCCCAGGCCGAGCCGGCTGCAAACGACCTCGGGTTTTCGGCCGTCCCCGGTGTGGTCGCAGGTACCAGTCCAGATGGCTTGGGTACCTGGAGCGTTCACTATCAACGCATCGACGGCGGCGATCCGGAGGTGGCCGAAGCAATCAACGGCGGCATCGACGCCGAAGCGATGCGACAAATCCAGACCATGACCTGGGATGGATCGACGAAGCGTCCATGGACGTTCAACGCTACGGGGACCGCCTCTATACGTCCCAACACGGTTTCAGAGCTGTTTGTCGGCGAGTACGACGTCGCTGAGCCCAACATGCCGATCAATTACCTCGCATCAGTCGTATTCGACAGCCGCAGCGGAGTTCGCATTACCTGGGATAACCTGTTCCGCGATAAGCAAGCAGGTTTGGTTCGGCTGTCTGAACAGACCGCAGCGATTTTGCCGACCGTGCACCCGCCGGCATACCCGACTGAGTGGCAACACAGCGGCCAGTTAGCTCCGGTGGACATCAATTTCAAGTATTGGATTCCGACCGCCGAGGGAATCGAACTGCACTTTCCCGAGTACCAATTCGGGCGCGGGCTGAAGGTGATTACGGTGCCCTGGGCCAAGGTGGAGGACCTGATCGCGCCGCCGTTCGTCCCGATCATGGATTGACCTCGCCGACGAGAGCAGCAGTTCGTCGCGAAGTCGACCGTTGAACGATTCGATCCAGGCGTTCTGCCATGGCGAGCCCGTATCACTGAAAAGTGAACCGGCACTGTTGAATCGGCACCAATCGGCGACTGCGTTCGCGACGAACTCAGGCCCGTTGTCGAAACGCACATAGTGCGGCGGCCCCGTGCGTGAGGACCAGACGGTCCAGGACGTCAACAACGCCTTCAAGGCCGTGCCCCTTCGCTTGGCCACCACCTGACGCGCCGCGTCGACCAGGATCGCTGACGACGTGCTCGGCCTGCGAGCCGCTGGCGGTCAGGGGAGGAAGGCAGGAAGCACAAAGCGGCGGAGGACATCGCGCCGCTCTGCACCCCGAAGCGCATCCGGCGCGTCCGCTGCGAGCTCGAGCAGCATCATCCGCGCGATCCGGTTCAGCCATTCGACTGCTTCCCTCGAGTCGAGGTCGGCTCGGACCTCACCCCGCCGTCGAGCGTCCTCGATGAACGGGGTCAAGAGGTAGGCAACACTGGTCAGGACCTCCTCGGCGGCGGTGCCGGCCACCGTCATTCCGAGGTTGTCGGCGGTAAACATCGATTCGAACCACCTCGACTGGGTCACGGACTCGATGGCGCCGTCGACTGCTGCCAGGAGCCGGTCACCGAATCGTCCCTCGCCTTCGAGCTCCTGCCGGGCCTGGATCAACATCTCCCGTGACCCTCGGAGGATGACGCTGGCCAGCAGGTCGTTCTTCGACTGGAAGTACCGGTACACAGTCGTCCGATGCACGCCTGCGACCTTTGCGACGTCTTCGACGGTGGTTCGCGTGACCCCCCGTCGGAGGTAGGAGGCCTCAGCCGCGTCGATGAGGCGGTTCCGGACGTCGGTGTCGTCGTCGCTCGGGTTCGGACGGGGATCGGCGGGGCGAGCTGGGGTCACATCCGGATCTTCTCAGGCGCAGCCCGGTCGACGGAACCTGGGGGCGTCGGTCCCGACCATCTCAGCTAGACGACGATCCACGGGACCGAACGGGTGGTCCCCGCCGGCGACCCGCATGGATCAGGTAGGAGAGGGGACGCCGCTTGCCACCGGTGCGAGGCGGACGTCGGAGACGACGAGCCCGGGATTGGCCAACGCAGACCAGATGAGGTCCGCCATCTGCCGCCCGACGTCGTCGGTCGACATCAGGTCGCCGCGGATCCCTTGGCTCAACCAGGCCTCGAGTGCCGCATCGAACAGTGCGCTGTCGAAACCGGCACAGAAACCCGTCGGGGAGGTCGCGCCCATGACCACGCGCTGGAAGCGCAGCGTCGGCTTCTCCAGTCGCCAGGCCTCGATGGAGACGTCGAGGGCGGCCTTCGACGCCGCGTAGAACCCGAGTCCCCAACGGACCTCTGACGCGGATTCGGAGGAGATGAACGAGACGATCCCGGTCGGGGCGAGATGCTCTGTCGCAGCGCCACATACGAGGGTCGGACCGATCACGTTGACCTCGAAGGCTTGGCGCCACATGTCAGGATCGGCGTCGGTCATCATGGAGAGGGTTCCCCAGCCGGCGGCGATGACGACCGCGTCGAGGCCTCCCATGGCGCCGGCCGCCACGTCGACCATCCGGCGGCAGTCGTCCGGACGGGCGAGGTCGGCGACGATGGCGTGTCCACGGCCATCGCCCTGCGCGCAGATCTCCTCGAGAGCGTCGGCGGAACGGGCCGACACGCAGACGTGGGCCCCTCGCTGCAAGGCGTGCTCGGCGAGCGATCGTCCGATCCCTGACGACGCGCCGACGATGAGCAGCCGGGGCTCGTTGGTGATGCTCGTCATCGAGCTGCCCCCAACGCGGGCGACGGGTCGAAGCTCACCCTGAGGGTTTCGGGGCCTCGGACCGAACAGCCGATGAAGCGGACGTCCTCCGTGAGGCGGACATTCGGCAGGCGCTCGAGCATGACGGTGAGCGCCGCGGCCATCTCGGCTCTGGCGAGGTGCGAACCGAGACAGAAGTGCTCACCGAAGCTGAAGGCCATCTGGCCCGCCGGGTTCCGGTCGTAGATGAACTCCTCCGGTCGGTCGAAGCGCTCCGGATCTCGGTTGGCGGCGCCGATGCCGAGCAAGGCGAACGATCCCGCAGGGATCGGGACGCCACCCACCTCGGTGTCCTTCACGGTGAGCCGGGCCTGCAGGATCACCGGCGATCCCCAGCGCAACGCCTCCTCGACGATTCCCGGGACCAACGACGGATCGGCCTTGATCGCCTCGACCACGCCAGGGGTGCCCAGCACCGCCGTCATCATCGCCCCGATCGCCATCCAGGTGGTGTCGACTCCGGCGGGGAACAGCAGCAGCATGAAGCTGAGGATCTCCTCATCGGTGAGAGGCCTCCCTTCGATGGAGCCGTGGACGAGTTGGCTCAAGATGTCGGTGGTGGGTGTGGTCCGCCGCTCATCCAGCAGCGGAAAGACGTAGTTGCGGAACTCTTGCGCCACCTCTCGTTGCCGGGCGCGGGTCTCCTCTGGGGTGCCGCCCTCGCCGAGGATGAGCGCGCGGGCCCAACCGGCGATCTTGTGCCAATCGTCGACCGGAAGGCCGAGGAGGTCGCCGATGATGGCGAGCGGATACCGCTCGCAGAACTGCTCCATCAGCTCGGCCTCGCCGTCCTCACAGAAGGTGTCGACGACGGCGTGCGCCTGGGGTACGAGCAGCTCCTCCATGTAGGCCCGGGTCCGTCGCTTGGTGAACGTGGGCGACACGACCTTGCGGTGGAGTTCGTGCTCCTTGCCCTCGTAGCCGAGGAAGGTCGGGCCGAGATGCGGGAACGTCAGCAGCTCCTGGGTCGCTCGAGGTGAGTACGTCGCAGTGTCGACGAACCCGTTCCGGACGTCCTCGAACCGGGTGATCAAGTAACACGGCAATCCATCGGCGAACCAGCCCTGCTCCACTCCTCCACGCTCTCGCACGCCACGGAGCAGGTCGTACAGGTTCGGGACATAGACCCCGTTCGGCGGCAGGGCGCCGAGCGGCACCCCTTCGAGGTCAGGGTGGACCGATATAGGGCTGGCGGTGGTCATCTCCGGTCTCCTCGCTACATGCAACAGAATATGTAGAGTGTAGCGCAGTGACCGATGGGCGGCCAGCGTTTCGGCGGCGGGGCGCCAGAGTTGATCGCCTGGAGGTATTAGCCGCCGAACACCGCGCCCTGCGGCACGAACACCTACCAGCTCGGCAGCTTTTTTGGCTTGGGCGGCGTTGAGGTATCCCAGTCGATGGCGACGGGAGTCTGGCCGGACTCGATGGTCGCCGGCGTCGGGTCGACCGGCAGGGTCACATCACCGTTGAGCGCGACCTTGCCCTTGTACGCGAGGTTCAGCAGATCGTCGACGGCGCTCATATCGGGAACCTTGGCTGAGCCGTAGCTGATCGACATGTAGCCGCCGTAGTCGTTGACCCGCGTCCCGCACTGCGTCCTTCATGGCCGCCGGGATGCTGCTGTGGCTGGCCGCGGTCGGCGAGGTCGCTTGTCCGGCCCCCGTTGCCCGCTCGTCGCTCTGTGCTACTTCGCGGTTCCCGCTCTCCCACTCCGACGAGGGCGCTTCGCGGTCTCAGCCGAGCCCGCAAGACCGGCGGCGATGAAGCTGATGAGGTTTTCGACAAAAGCCGGATCGATACCGTCGGCTCCGATCGGCCCCGACCCGCCGAAGTGATCCGAGCTGGACATCGCGCTGACCATAGCGAGCATGGCGATTCGGCATCGGTCGAGAGTTGCCGGGGTCGGGGGCATGAATCGGAAAACCGTGGCCACGTAGAGCGAGGCCAGGTTCGGCTCTCGGTTCATCTCGGCGACGTAGATAGGGTTGTTCGCGAGAGCGAGCCGGGCGAATATCGACATCCACGCTCGGCCTGCCGTCGGACTCTCGTTGATCAGCGTCAAAAACGGCTGGAGCACCGCCTCGACGAGCTGCCGCGCGTCGACCTCCCCGGGCTCTTCGAGGACCTCGGTCAGGCGTCGCCGCGCATCATCTCCCACGCCCGTCGCTCGTCGCTGGAAGACCGCAGCGAGCAGGTCGGTCTTCGTGGCGAAGTGGTAGGTCACGGCAGCAGGAGCGACGCCCGCCCGCCGGGCGACGGATCGAAGGGACAACCCGTCCCATGACTCCTCGCCGAACATCGCCTCAGCCGTGTCGAGTAGCAGCGATGGGACGTCGACATCTACGCGCGGGCCACGCTTCTTGTCCACGTCAGCACTCTACGGGTTCTGCGGCGACCAGCGATCAGCGATCAGCCTTCGGGGCATGGCCCGCCTCACCGCTCGGACCGGCCGATCGCGATGGTCGCGACGAAGCCGTGGACCTGGGCCATCGACCGGGCCCCTTCCGGCGTGGGCAGGGCAATGAAGCCGTGGATGCCCCCCTCGACCTCGACGTAGGTGGTGTCGACGTCGGCAGCCCGCAACCGACTCACGGCTGCCCGTGCGTCGTCGAGGAGCGAGTCGGACGTGCCCACCACCACCATGGTCGACGGGAAGCCTTCGAAGCTCCCGCGCAGCGGCGAGAGCTGCGGGTCGTCCAGAGGGACGTCCCCGGCGTAGTGGTGAGCGTTTGCGGTGAGTCCGCTGCGCGAGAGGACGTCTCGTCCGGCGTTGACCTCGAAGCTGCGGCTGGTCTGCGTCAGGTCCGCCCACGGGAAGATGGCAACGAGCGCCTGCGGCATCGGGAGCCCCCGGCGGCGGGCCAGCTGGAGGGTGCTCATGGCGAGGCCGCCGCCTGCCGACTCTCCCATGACGACGAGGGGCCGGTCACGCAGCGCGGCATAGACCGCGATGGTGTCCTCCAACGCGGCCGGAAACGGCGCCTCAGGCGCCAGCCGATAGTCGACGCTGATCACCTCGAGGCCCGCGTCGACACACAACCGAGCGTGGGCCCTAGCGGCACGCGAGCTCCCTGAGACGTAGGCGCCGCCGTGGATGTGGAGGACGACGGCCGTCGGCGAGGAACCGGAGGGAGCAAGGCGGCGGACGGGTACGCCGGCGATCATGTCAACGCGCTCGTCCACACCAGCGGGGAGCCGAACCAACTTCTCGAGCAGGCCGGTCACCCGGCGGACGAAGGACAATTTCGGCTTCCGCGCGAGCCCCGAGGAGAGGATCAGCGCCCGTTGGATCGTTCGCATCCGCCAGCTAGGTCGTGACATCACTGCGCCCGCCCTGCGCCCCACGTCGGGGCCTCGACGACTCGTTCGCGGGGCCCCTGACGGTCCAGGCTGGCGTCGCGATCGCGACGCCTAGAAACGAGGCAGATCGGCAACACCATCGCGTAGGCGACGACCACGTTCGGCGCGCCGGCCGGCCGTGGACGCTGAGGGAAGGAAGGTTCGATCTCGGTCCGGGTCCTCATCGGCCCTCCACACTAGGTTTACGCATATGCCTAAATAATCCCTCAGCAGCATCCTCGTCGCGTCGACACCCAAAAGGTTGCGTCAACCGCGACGAAGGCGCGCCGCCTTCTTCGCCGTCATCGGGGGACGAGTCAGCTCGACCAGATCCAGCAGTCGGCCCTTGGTGAGAACGGCGCGCCCATGACTGAACGTCTCCATGGAGTGCTCGCCGTGATAGGCGCCCATGCCGCTGGCTCCTACGCCGCCGAACGGCAGGTTGGGGATGCTCAGATGGAGCAGCGTGGCGCCGAACACGAGACCGCCGGACGAGGTACGGTCGCGCAAGTCGCGCTTGACCTTGCGCCGGCTGGTGAACGCGTACATGGCCAGCGGCTTGGGGCGCTCGCGGATGACATCGATGGCGTCGCGGTGACTCGATACCGACACGATCGGGAGGATCGGACCGAAGATCTCGTCCTGCATGACCGGGCTGTCCAGCTCGACATCGACGAGCACCGTCGGGGCCACGAATCTGTCGGCGGGCCGGGCCGTCCCGCCGCACACAGCACGTCCCGAGGACAGCAGGGCGGTGAGTCGCTCGACGTGTCGCTGGTTGACGATGCGTCCATAGTCCGGGGATTGCGCCGGGTCGTCTCCGTAGCGTCGCGTCACCTCCGAGGCGACGGCCTCAGCCAGCGGCTCGACCAGCTCAGGCGTGGTGAGCACGTAGTCCGGAGCGACGCAGGCCTGTCCACAGTTCGCGAACTTGCCCCACGCGAGCCACTTGGCGGCCTCTCGGAGCGGGAACGAGTCGTCGACCCAGACCGGCGACTTGCCGCCGAGCTCGAGGGTGACGGGGGTCAAGCGCTCCGCGGCTGCCTTCATCACGATGCGGCCGACCTCACCGTTGCCGGTGTAGAAGATGTGGTCGAAAGGCTGAGCGAGGAGAAGGGTCGTCTCCTCCACGCCACCCTCGACGACCTGCACTGCGTCGACGTCGAGGTACTTGGGCACGATGCGAGCGAGGAGAGCAGCGGTCGTTGGCGCGAGCTCGCTCGGCTTCAAGACCACGCTGTTGCCGGCCGCGATGGCTCCGACCAGCGGGACGAGCAGCAGGCAGACGGGATAGTTCCACGGGCTGATGATCAGCACCGTCCCGAGCGGCTCGCGGTGGATGCTTGCCTGCGCCGGGGCGAGAGGCAGGATGGTCCGGACGCGGCGATCCCGCGTCCAGGACCTCAGCCGCCTCAAAGCCAACCGGGCCTCGGTCTTGGTCGTCCCGATGTCGGACATGTGGACGTCGATGTGGCTGCGTCCCAGGTCCGCGGCGACCGCCTCCTCGATGGCCGTCCCCTGCTCGTCGAGCATGCGGACCAGTGCCTGCAGCTGGTATCGGCGCCATGCGAGCGGCTTGGTCATTCCGCGCTCGAACGCCTCACGAGCACGAACGACCTGCGCCGGGATCACGCGGCACTCCTCGACGCCGAAGCCACGAGGAGCTCGGCCGCCTTCTCGCCGATCATCACCGACGGAGCGTTGGTGTTGCCGCCAGTGATGGTGGGCATCACGGACGCGTCGGCCACCCGCAGGCCCTCGACGCCTCTGACCCGTAGCTCCGGGTCGACCACGCACCGCTCGTCGACCCCCATGCGGCACGTCCCGACGCCATGGAACACCGTCGTCGCACGCAGTCGCATCTCGTCGCGCAGCGCATCGCCCGTCAACGTGCGGCCCGGGTGGAGCTCGGGTCGGACCAGGCGCCTCATCCCCGGGGACGCCATGACCTCCCTGACCCGCTCGATCCCCTGCGCCAACACCTCGGCGTCGTCGGGATGCTGAAGGTAGTTGAAGTCGATCAGCGGGCTCTGGCGGGGATCGGTACAGGCCAGGCGCAGCGAACCGCGACTCTTCGGATAGATCAGCGTCGAGTGGACGGTGATGCTCGGTACCGGGTCGCGATACACGTCGAACGAGTCGGAGTTAGGGGAAGGATATGACCACGGGAGCACATGGAGCTGGATGTCCGGGAGGCTCGTGGCCAGCGAGGACCGCACGAAGGCGACGGCCTCGAACATCGATGTCCGCAAGAACGTCTCCCGGCCCAACAGATCACGGACGACGGCGGCCGCGAAGAATCCCGGTATCCCTTTGCCGGGCACATCGGCATGCGCCGTCACCGGCACGAACATGTGGTCGTGGAGGTTCTGACCGACCGGGAGGTCGGCGACGGCTCGGATCCCGTGCTCGGCGAGATGCTGCTGGGGTCCGATCCCCGAGAGCATCAGGAGCTGCGGTGAACCGAACACGCCGGCCGACACGATGACCTCTCGCGAGGCCCGGACCTGGAGCCTGCGTCCACGCTTGTCGAAGGTCTCGACTCCCACGGCACGCCCGTTGCTGATGACGATCTTCGCCGCCTGCCGGCGCTTCAGGATCGTCAGCGTCGGCAGCTCACGTCCGCTCAGGTAGGCGTGCGACGAGCTCTGCCGCACGCCGTTCGCCACGTTCACCTGGAATCGACTGGCACCCTCCTGCTCGGCCCCGTTGTAGTCCGCGAGGACGGGAACGCCGAGCACCGAGCTGGTCTGCTCGATGAACTGCAGGGACGCCTCCGTCGGGGTGGTCGAGCGCGTCACGCCGACGGGCCCGCCGGCGCCGCGGTAGTCGTCCGGCCCGTCCTCGAAGTCCTCGATGCGCCGGAACAGGTCGTTGACCGTGTCGGCATCCCAACCCTTATTGCCCAGTGCCGCCCACTCGTCGTAGTTGGCGCGGTTGCCGCGGACCCAGAGCATTCCGTTGACCGAGGACGATCCGCCCATGATGCGACCGCGGTACTGAGGGATCATCCGGTCGAGCGCATGCACCTGCGGAGTGGTCTTGTAGCCCCAGTCCAAGGTCCTCTGGATCGAGGGCACCGTGTGCATCGGGGCGGTGAGTCCCGGGCGACGAACCAGGCGGCGCTGGTCGGATCCACCCGCCTCGATCAGCACGACGGTGTGCTGCTGCTCGGCGAGGCGGGACGCGATCACACACCCAGCGCTGCCTGCCCCGACGACGACGTACTCGGCCTCGATCGTGTCGGCCACTCTTCGCTCCATGTGATCTGCCTTTGTTGATGGCCCTCGCGCGGCGCGTGGGACGTTGTTCAGTGGCCGGGCTGGGCGTGATTGGGGACAACGGCCCCATGCCGCTGGCACCACACCCCGCCGTCGCGCATCGCGCACCTGCCCCGTGTCGTCGAGTCAGGCCCGACCAGGCGATGCCGCCTGGGCGACCTTTTCGCTCGCCCATCGATAGTCGGCCTTGCCCGAGGGGGAACGCTGGATCCGCGGGACGAACAGGACGGCTCGCGGCAGCTTGTAGCGCGCCAGATGCCGGTCGCATTCCTCCAGGAGGTCCTCAGGCGTCGCGTCGTCGCCCGCGTGCAGCTCGACCACTGCGACGGGCTCGCTCCCCCATCGCTGCGACGGTCGTCCGACCACGATGACGTCACGGACCGCTCGATGGGCCGCGACTGCGCGCTCAACCTCTTCGACAAAGATCTTCTCTCCGCCGGAGTTGATAGTGACGCTCTCCCGGCCGAGGAGCCGGATCCGGCCGTCTGGCAGGACGTCGGCACGGTCGCCGGGGACCGACCACCGCTCGCCCGCGACGATCGGGAAGGTCTGCTCGGTCTTCTCGCGGTCGCCGAGGTAGCCGAGGGGCACGTACTGGCGCCGCGCCAGCCACCCGCCACCCTCGCCAGGCGACAGGACGCGCGTCAGGCTGCCATCGAGGACGGCGGTGTCGCCCAGCGGCGTGAACGTGCCCGCGTCGGCCTCGGCGCCCTTGAACGACGCCGACGACATCTGGTTACCGGACTCGGACGCTCCGGCGTTGTCGAGGAGCACGATGTGCGGCAGCGCTTCGAGGATCCGGGTGCGGACACCGGGTGTCAGGGACGCGCTGCCGTTGACGATGACCACCAGGCCCGAGAGGTCATACGGCGTGCCTGCCCGGGTCGCGCGTTCAATTTCCTCCACCAGCGGCAGCGCGACGGCATCGCCCACGACTGGGATCACCTGCACGCCAAGGCGTTCGGCTGTTTTCAGCGTCTGGGCCGGGTTGAAGCTCCCGACATCGGCGGGCAGTACGACGCAGCCACCACCGGCGAAGACGGTGAACGACGACCACTGCGCGGCGCCGTGCATGTAGGGCAAAATGTTCAACAGAACCGGTGATTCCTTGCCCTCGGCAGCTCGTTGCGCGATCGCCTCGTAAGTCGGGAGCGGCTCGACAGCTCCCTGGGGCAGGCCGCCCATCGAGCTGACGAAGATGTCGTGCTGGCGCCACATGACGCCCTTCGGCATGCCGGTCGTCCCACCTGTGTAGATGAGGTAGAGGTCATCCGCGGCCGGTGTCGGCATGCCCTGCTGGGGCCTCGCGGTCTGCACGACCGCCTCGTAGTCCACCGCTCCTGGGAGCAACGCGTGTCCGCTCTCGTCCTGCACCTGGATCAGTTGTTGGAGCTCGGGCAGCAGGTGCCGCACGGCGGCGACCTGCGGCGCAAACTCGGCGTGATAGATCAGCGCCCGGGTGCCGGCGTCCTTCAGGAGGTAGGCGAGCTCGTCAGCTACGTATCGGTAGTTGACGTTGAATGGCGCGACCCGGGCCCGGTAGCTGGCGACCATCGACTCGACGTACTCGTTGCCGTTGCGCAAGTAGATGCCGAGGTGGTCCTGCCCGGACTCGTACCGCTCGAGTTCCTCCCTCTCGCGACGGCACCCGAGTCCTTGGCCTACCAGATAGTGCGCGAGTCCATCCATGCGTCGATCGAGCTCGCCATAGGTGAAGTGGCGGTCCCCCCAAATGATGGCGTCGCGCGCGGGAACGGTGGCGGCGACCGTTGCGAAGACGGTGGCGAGGTTGAACTGCGTCTGCATCTGGTGGAACCTCCGGCAGGGCCCGTGTGAGAGGAACAATTACCGCTCGTGAATGCGGCGCGGCGTCAGGATTGGCACGTGAAGCGGCGGCCGAGCGTGACGGACACGCGTGCCCGCCGTCGCCTGGCCGCTCGCGTCACCAGTTCTTCAGCCCTGCAACAGCTTCGAGTGCGCGCGACCAGCGACCATGGGTAGATCCACAGACGTGCGGATGCCCGGTTCTGCTGCGCAGACGTAGGGGATCGCGTTGACCACGTGCGCCGCCGTGGCAAAGATTCCCGGGTTCCGCGTCATCGCCTGTTCCATGTTCACCGGGTGCCATGAGGTGATCGCAAGAACGGTGTCGGGAAGGCCCCGCACCTCGATGTCGAACCGTTCGCCCAGCTCCCCGAAGTTCCAGTCAGGGTCCATGTGCTCCTCGCCCATGAGCCACGTGACGCCGACCCGGGCAGCGTGATGATCCCCGACATAGGCATCCCAGTAGAACTTCTCGCCGGCCACAAGACCGGGTGCGATGATGCCGATCGGAGTGTCGATCTCCTGGGTTGCGACAGCCACATCCAGCGTCCGCTCGATCCGCAGCGACTCACGAGACAGGCCCAACGTGTCCGTGATCATCATCAACGACTGTCGGTAGCCGGCATCCATAAGGTCCATCATGGGGCCGTTTTTCGCCACTTCAGGAGTAGCACCGAAGAGCATGATGTCGCGAACAACATCGACGGAGGCATAGCCGCGAATGTCCGAGATCTCCTCACCGCGGACGAACGTGACTCCCGATGTCATCGCGGACAAGATGAGAGGAAGCACCTCGGTGATGGCGCCCGGGTCCATACCGGTTCCGTGCAGACTCACCCCGGATTCGATACAGATCGGCTCCATGATGTCCGTCTCGGTCTGGTCGGGGTAGAACCAACCGAGAGGTGTCACGACGTTCTTGCCGGACCTCAGGAGAGCGATCACTTCCTTACGCCGCGGGACCAGCGGCGAGTACATGACTGCATCCGCCTCCATCGCGACGATCTCGTCGACTGAATTCGTGGCAAGAACGCCGATCGGCTCGCGTCCAATCAGCTCACCGACATCTTTGCCGACCTTGGCCTCGGAGTGGACGTAGCAACCGACGAGTTCCAGGTCGGGGTGCTCGATGATGCATTCGAGCGAGGCGCTTCCGATTGATCCGGTTGCCCACTGGATGACCTTCAAAGTCATGGGGGTTCGAGTCTCCTTAAAGTTTGCTGGGATGGGGTTGAACAAGGTCAGTAACGGACGTTCCAGTGCTTGATCCCGTTGACCCACGGAGCTTTGACCCGCAGCGGCTCAGACACCTGCGTCAGGTCGGGCAGCACATCGGCGATGGCGTTGAACATGATCTCGATCTCGAGGCGAGCGAGCGACGCACCAACGCAGAAGTGAGCGCCTGTTCCGCCGAAGCCCAAGTGCGGATTCGGGCTTCTGGTGACATCGAACGCAAACGGATCGACGAAGACGTCCTCGTCGAAGTTCGCCGAGCTGTAGAACAAGCCCAGCCTCTGCCCTGCCTTGATCTCCGTCCCATTGAGGACGGTGTCCCTGGTGGCGGTCCGCTGAAACGCACTGACGGGGGTGCCCCAACGCACGATCTCGTCGGCGGCCGTCGTCGGCCTGGTCTTCTTGAAGAGCTCCCACTGCTGTGGGTGGTCGACGAACGCCTTCATCCCGTGGGTGATCGCGTTGCGGGTCGTCTCGTTCCCCGCGATAACCAGGAGCATGACGAAGAAGGCGAACTCGTCGGACTCCAACCCCTTCCCCTCGACATCGGCCGTCACGAGTTGCGTGACGATGTCCGTCAGCGGTGCATTGCGCCGGTCCTCGGCCATCTGCCAGGCGTATGCGACCAGCTCCGCTGAGGCAGCCCTCGGGTCGGCGCCGTACTCCTCATCGTCCCAGATCAAGCACTGGTTGGACCACTCAAAGAGCTTGAAGCGATCCTCTTGCGGCACACCGAGGAGCTCTGCGATCGCCTGCAGAGGCAACTCGCGGGCCACCTGCTCGACGAAGTCTCCCTCGCCTGCAGCCTTCGCCTCCTCCACGATCGCATGTGCTCGGGCCGTCAGGGCGCTGCGCAAGGCGTTGATCGACTTCGGGGTGAATCCGCGGGAGATGATGCGGCGGTGAGCCGGGTGCTTGGGCGCATCCATGTTGACCAGCATGGGCCGCGTCGAGTCGATGTCGTCTTGAGTCGATCCCTCGGGGTACCGGATGATGGCGGTCTTCAATGCCGATGAGAAGAGCCCGGAGTCGCGTGAGATGGCACGCACGTCGGCGTGCTTCGACACCACCCAGTAGCCACCGTCGTCAAAGCCGCTCGCGGCGTCGGGTTGTTCGCACCACCAGACGGGGGCGGATCGGCGCAACTGGGCGAACTCCTCCGTGGGGACGCGTTGGCCCCACAGCTCCGGATCCGTGAAGTCGATGTTGAAGTCGATCTCGTGTGTCGTCATGTGATCGGCCCTCAACCCCGGAGCTTGCTCGGCGCCGCCAGGTGCGCCCAGGCGGCCGGCAGGTGAGCCGACATGTCCGGGCGCTTCGGAGGCACGTTGGCGTCGGAAGGCGGAGTCCACTCGCCCTGTTTGACGATCAGACCGAGGTGGCCCATGTTGAGGAGCTGCAGCTCATAGGCGAACAGGCCATCACCGGCGTAGTAGAGGATGGACAGGCCCGGCGTGAGGATCTCCTCACCCTGGTCGTTGGTCCCGAAGATCTGGTCCCACTGGCTGACGACCCGGTTCCCCTCGAACATCGTCCAGTTCTCGCGACTCCACATGCCGCCCTGCGTCAGACCCTTCATGGAGTCGACGATGTACTGGCGGATGGCCTCGCGACCTTCGAATCGGCCCCACGCAGGGTCGATCGTCACGCCATCCTCCGTGTAGAAGTCGGCGAGCGTTCTCCACTCACGCGTGAGAGCCTCGGCCTCGTCACGCGCCGCCACGAAGGCGGCGTAGGCCTCTCGTGCTTCGTCCTCGATGCTATCCATTTGAAGTCCTCTCGATCTGGTGTTCTTCGCGGCGCGGATCAATCAACTGCTAGGCCCCGGGCAGTGATCAGCGGCAGCTCGTAAACCTTGCGAATGCCTGCCGGGGCCGCGCAGACAAGGGGAATCGCATTCACCCCAGCGGAGGCGACAACCACCATTCCGCGGTCCATCGAATGCTTCGGGCGACATACTCCGTCGACCTTGGGCTTCGGGAAGGACAGGGTGGCTTGCACCGACGGCTCGCCTTCGACCTCCATCAGGTAGCCACCCAGGGGGAAGGAAGGCGTGACGTTGGTTCCCATGCTGTAAGCGATGCGCTGGCGGACGACGCTGCGACCGTTGCGCATGCCGTGATACGTCGATCGCTGGCCGGCTACCGTCCCCTTGGGGATCGACATGAAGGAGAGCTCGATGTCCTCGTTCGCGATCGCGAACTCAGTCTCGAAGCGAACCTCGTCGATCTCGATGCCGAGTGCCTCGGCTGTCATCTCCATGGCCTCACGGACCTCGGTCGTCTCGAACTCCTGGGCGCCAGAGTCATGGTGGACGGACCCGAGGGGTTGACCCCACCCCAAGGCCTCCCAAGTGTCCTTGGACGCGTACCGCGTGACGTCGACACCCTCGCTGATGTCGACCGAGTAGACGCGGTCGCACATTCCTGCGGCGAGAATGGCCACGGCGTTCGTCGTGCCTGGGTTGAGGCCGGTCCCGTAGATGGAACTGTTTCCGGCCTTACAAGCCTGCTCCAGGCGATTCGTCGAGTCCTCGCCGATGTAGGCGCCTGTGATGAAGCGCGCGGTACCCACGACGTTGATACCGGCCTCAAGGAAGCGGCAGATCAGATCCAAGTCCCTCACGATGGGGCTGTAGTGGATGCAATCGGGCTTCAAGGCGATGAGGGCGTCCACATCGGAGGTGGCGAGTACTCCGGTGGGCGTGTCGAGCCCAGCCAGCTCCGCCGCGTCCTTCCCGACCTTGTGCTCACCGTGAGCGTGCACTCCGACGAGCTCGAGCTCGGGGTGCTCGACGATGTTGCGCACCGCCACCGCTCCGACGTTTCCCGTAGACCACTGGACGACTCTGAGAGCCATGACACTCCTTCTGCCGCGGCGGTTCACGGCCTGCGAACGCGCTGTGTGTGTGACCCTACGCACGAATTTAGGCACGTGTCTAGAAAATGGAGATATTTCTTCGACTGCCTAAACTCGTTACACGTCTGCTTGTCCTCGCTCCACGCCTCGGCAGAGGTGCTCGTACTGACCGGACCAACATGTGGGCATCCGAGCCTCTCGGCCCTCGCAAGACTGAATCGCCCTGGTGAGTCTGGAGATTTCATCTCTTGCGAAGGATGGAGTCATGGCAGGTTCGAGGAAGTAGCCGGCCGTGCTGTGGGAGCGTGCGGTACGGATGGTTGCCCAAGCGCGAGCAATATGCGTCGGAGTGGGCGGCGATCGAATCGGTGGCGATCAAGCTGGGTATCGGCACCCCGCAGACCTTGTTGAGCTGGGTACGTCGCGATCAGATCGATTCGGGCAGCCGTCCCGGCGTGAGCAGCGACATGGCTGAGGAACTCTGGCGGTTGCGGACTGAGAATCGAGAACTCAAGCGGGCCAACGATATTCTGAGATCAGCATCGACTTTCTTCGCGGCGGAGCTCGACTGCCGCAATCGGTGATCCGCGACTGCATCGACACCCATGAACAAGATTGCGCGGTCCACTTACTACGACGCCTGCGTTCGCCGTCGCAATCCATCTAAGCGCCAAGTCCGTGGTGAGAGCCTCAAGGTCGAGATCAGCGGGGTGCACCGCGAGAACTATGGGTCTACGGGGCGCGCAAGGTGTGGCTGCAATGCCGCCGAGAGGACATCGGGGTCGCCCGCTGCACCGTCGAGCCACTGATGGGCGAACTCGGCCTGCACGGCGCTCGACGCAGCAAGACCGAACGCGCCACGATCGTCGATCCGCAAGCGGTCCAGCCTGGTGACCTTGTCGGTCGGCGGTTCCGTCCGAACGCGCTAAATACGTTGTGGGTAGCGGACTTTACCTATGTGTCGATGTGGTCTGGGCGGGCGTATGTGGCGTTGGCGATAGACGCCTACGCCCGGCGGATCGTCGGCTGGCACACCGCGACCACCATGAGCACCCCCAAGTGGACCTCGACGCCATCGAACACGCGATCTGGACCCGCCAACGCGAGGGTGTCGAGGATCCGTCCGGGCTGATCCACCACAACGGCCGCGGCAGTACGCCTCCCTCAAGTTCGCCGACCGACTTCTTCGAGGCCGGCATTGACGTCTCGATCGGTGCCACCGGCAACTCTTACGACAACGCCCTGGTCGAGACCATCAACGGGCCCTACAAGACCGAACTGATCAAGCCATTCGGGCTGTGGCGCACCGTTGACCAGGTTGAAGTCGCCACCCTGGAATGGGTCGACTGGTTCAACCACCGCCGCCTCTACCAGTACTGCGGGGACATGCCACCAGCCGAGTGCGAAGCGTTCTACCACCGTCACCACCGGACTCAGCACAACGCTGAGTTCTCAACCCCGTAAGTCTCCGGACATGCCGGGGTGATTCATCATCGCTGAGCAGAGCCGGACCACAGCGATACTCCCAACCAGCACAAGGGAGCGGAACACCAGTGGTCCATGCGAAGGTACTGGTATGACAACGTTCGTCGTCGATGCACAGGTGGCCATCGACCTTGCCGCTGGCGGAGCGACGATCCCACCGGAGCACAGCCTGGCGGCTCCTACGCTGTTGCGCTCGCAGGCGCTCGCCCTTGTCTACGAATCGGTGCACCTGGGCGAGATCGATGAACGGACCGGTCGGAAGGTTCTCGACGATATCCGCGGGCTGAGGATCCGGCTTCTCGGCGACCGATCACTGCAGGACCACGCATGGCGAATAGCCGCCAAGCTGAACTGGCCGGACACTTACCAGGCCGAATACATCGCGCTGACCTTGCTGCAGGCGGACGCGCTGGCCACCGCGGACAGGAAACTCGCGGCCGCGGCGCGCGCATTCGTCGAAACCGTGTCCGCGGCCGACATCCTGCGGTCGTAGAACGACGGAGTACCGTGTCCGCAGGCGCGACATTGGCCGTCGTGGCCGCCTCGCGAGCCGGCTGAATAGACAATGGCCTGTGGAACTTTGGCCCTTCGGAATGGTCGAACCGGTCCCAGCCCAGAGAGTCCCAGAACGCGTCGGCATCCTCGCTATATGCGGCCAGGGCGGACATCGAAATGAGGAATCCGAACATGTGGTATGCGGCGTTGCCCTCCTCGGACTGGACCTTCAACAGCTGCCCCGAGCAGTCCCCGACATGAAGGAAGTCACCATGAAAGTACGTGTTGAACAGGTCCTCGGGACGCAGGTTGCCGAAGCTGACCGAATCATCTGGCCGTGGCCCTTGAGGCATCACCATGTCGCAGATGATCGTGGCGATCGTTCGGTTCCGGAGTACGCCTCGGGCCTTCCGCCGCTGGGCAACGACCTGAATCAGCGCCGGGTCAACCACCTTTGCCACCTTGATGATCAGATCCGACGCCGTTGTGAAAGCTGTGGGTTCCCCTTGA
Organism: Mycobacterium sp.; assembly: GCF_049647605.1. Lineage (GTDB taxonomy): Bacteria > Actinomycetota > Actinomycetes > Mycobacteriales > Mycobacteriaceae > Mycobacterium. The sequence continues at coordinate 69,616 of NZ_JBARXZ010000019.1, forward strand.
TTGTTCAGCTGGCGGAACCTGGCAGCTGCCGCCACCAATAGTTCGTCATCGGGGAACTTTGGCGTGACAGTCCAGTTTCCATTGACGCACCGCTCGCCTACACCGAGATGCTTCCCGCCTTCACCAACGCGGCTTGCGACCTCCAGCCCAAGTCCTCATCGAAGAACTGGCGCCGATGCCGCGGGGCAGTCGGCGCCAGCGCGCCGTCGCCTCCCTGCCACTCCCCTGCACGCCGCCAGCAGCAAACCCCGAATACTCGGCACGACGCGTGACGGAGGGACATCGAGGTGTGCTGGCGCCTGCACTCACAGCTCGGCAGGATCCGCGCATGGTCCTACGTTGCAGCCCCGTTTGGGCGGAGACTACGGCGGAATCGAATATGGTGTCGGCTCCGGTTGAATCCTGAGCAGCCTGCTCCGGTCGAAAAGTGAGCAGGTTTACGGGGTTGAGTCTGCCTGACGATCGGCTTCCACGGAGGGCAGTGACTCGATCGCGGTGTGTTTGATGCGGTAACTGGCGCCTTTGAGGGCGATGACGTCGGCGTGATGAACGATGCGGTCGATCATCGCTGAGGCGATGGTGGCTTCCCCGAAGACCTGTCCCCAGCGGGAGAACGGCAGGTTGGAGGTCAAGATGATCGACGATTTCTCATATCGGGTGGAGACCAGTTGGAAGAACAGGTTGGCGGCTTCGGTGTCGAACGGGATGTAGCCGACCTCGTCGATGACGATCAACCCGTAACGGCTGATCTTGCGCAGTTCGGCGTCGAGGCGGTCGATGCGGTGCGCGTCGGCCAAGCGGGTGATCCAACCGGTGGCCGGGGCGAACGCGACCCGGTGCCCGGCATGGGCGGCCGCGATCGCCAGCGCGGTCCCCAGATGGGTTTTGCCGGTGCCGGGCGGGCCGAGCAGGACGATGTTGCGGGCTTCGGCCAGCCAGCCACCGGCTTCGAGTCGGGCGATCTGGGCGCGGTCGACGGCGGGTTGAGCGGTGAAATCGAAATCGGTGATCGTCTTGATCGCCGGAAACCCGGCGTACCGAATCCGTTGTCGAGCACCGGATTCCGCTCGGGCGTTGGACTCCACCGCCAACACCGCACCCAGGTAATCCTCCAACGACCAGTTCGCCGCCCTACCTTGTTCAGCGAGGCGGTGATAGTGCGCGGCGATCCGCGGGGCTTTGAGCAATCGGGATTGATGGGCGATCAGCTTGTCGGCCTCACCGGGTGCCGGGATGTGTTTGGTGGCCATCACGCGACCTCCCCGGTCCCAAACAGCGTGTCGTAGGCACTCAGGTCAGCGACTTCCACCTCGACGTCGAGGTGAGCCCCAGCGGCGGGGCGGGTACGGAACTGTTCACGCAGGACCGCCGCCGCGGCCACATGCTCGCGGTCAGAGAGCAGCCCCGCGGTGCCCCACAGCCGTGCATGATCAGCCACACAGCGATCCCCGCAGTGGGCCACGATGCGACCCAGGCTGGCCCGCACGGTGATCATCCGGCCGATCACCTCCGGATGCACGGAGTAGGCGTTGCCGCCGAGGCTGACGTAGTAGTCGCGGCCCAGCCGGGTGCTCACCGTCGTGCCGGTGACCGGAGCTACCGGCGGCAACACCGCCATCGCTGCACGGTCGACGACGAGTGCACCGGCGGGAACCATCCGGGTGATGGCGTGGGTGCGCCGGTTGGCATAGCTGGTCAGCCAGCTCAGCAGTTGGGCGTTGAAATCTGCCGGCGAGGCGAAGGTGCGCCCCGGCAGAAAGGAGGTGTCGAGATAGCCGTTGGCTCGCTCGACCACCCCTTTGGTTTCCGGGTCATAGGGTCGGGCCTGGATCAGCCGGGTGCCTAGCACACCACAGAACCCGGCCACCCCCTGAGCCAGGCGGCGGCGTTGCCCGATCCCGGACTCGTTGTCCCACAACAAGCTGCGAGGCACACTGCCGATCTGAGTGGCGATCAGCTGCCACATCCCGGCCAACAGGTCCCCGGTGACACGCGACGGAATCATCACCGCAGCCAGGAACCGCGAATACGCGGCCACCATCACCAACACCGGAAACGACCGCAGCACCCCCGCGTGATCAGGAACGAGCTGGCCGGGGAACCACAGATCGCACTGCACCTGCTCGCCGGGCAGATGGACCAGGCGGTCGCTGGGGTCGACCGGGGCGTACTCCGGGCGGATCCGAGCGACGTTCTCGGCGAACCAGGAATGCCCGCCAGACCACCGGACCCGCTCAGCGATCACCGTCGCCGGCATCAACGGGAACTCCGCCAGCAAGGCCGGCACCGCCGCCTCGACCTGCGCCCACGCCGAGCCCACCACCGGCGCCCGTTCATACCGTGGTGGTGCATCCGCCTTGAGGGCCTTGGCCACGGTATTGCGGGACAACTCCAGCCGTCGTGCGATCGCGGCCTGCGACAGCTTCTCCGACCGATACAGCCGGCGAATCTCCGCCCAATCCTCCACAGTGATCACTCTCCAATCGAAAGGTGAAGTGCTCACTTTTCGACCGGGTGGTTTCTAGGTGCGGTCGCAACACCTCTCGAGATTCTGGAGGTTATGTTGACATCATCGCGTCGTGTGAAGAAAGGCCCAGGTCGGCGTCCGCAGTCGGCTAAGCCTCGATCCGTGGACTGACCTGATGGATGTGGTTCTGAGGTGATGGCGCCGGTCGGTCGTTGTGCTGGCAGCGGGTAGCTGCTGGTCTGCCCAGCTTTTCCTGTGTGCTCCGGTAGGGCCTG
>NZ_JBARXZ010000020.1:0-15884 GCF_049647605.1 Mycobacterium sp.
ACCACCACGCCGCCACCGACACCCTACGCCGAGCCACCACCGGAACCCGCCAACCACTACACTGACCGATGCTCACAGGTGGGGATTTTCAGCGAGCACAGCTGGGGACTTTCGATGAGCGCCGTCAGCTGCGCATGGCACCCACATTGCGGTGCGCCATGTCGCCGATGTGCTCGATCACGGCGCCTACATCATCGACACCTTCGATGGGAAGGTGAAGCGGCGCCGCTGCGTCTACGATGCTCAGCCGGACACCATTGATCCGATCGCGGAGAAGCCGGGTGATTGGTCGGTGTACAAGATCAAGTTTGATCTGTTCCCCAACTCTCAGGGTGTCACCTCGGATGTCTTCACGGAGCTGGATGACAAGCTGGTGCCGTCTGAGTGGGATGTGGCGGTGACTGGCAGTGCCGGCACCTACATTCACACCGTGGACGGCGCAAGCACCACAGCTCTGGCGTACAACGCTGCCACCAGTGCAGTGAAGACCGCGCTGGAGTTGCTGTCGACTGTCGGTTCAGGCAATGCGACTGTCACTAGCACTCCGTCGGCATACAGCGTGGTCCTCGCCAATGGTGGGGTGCTGTCCAGCGCAGGTTCCGGCGGCGCCACCGTCGCCGTCACCCCTTCCTAACCGTTTGGGTCGGGTGGCCGCGCTCTACGAGGGTACGGTCACCCGACTTGCGACGGAAGGTATACGAGGTCGCCACCGAATACGTCACTCTGTAGCTGATCTGCAAACGACTTTTCTGCCATGCCGCAGTTCACTGCCCAGTTCGGGCCGGTCAACAGGCAAGTGCCAGTGTTGAACATCGAAGGCAATTCGACCGTTACGAACCGCTGATACTCGTCGCGGTCTGAGTCATCGTCGAAAGTCAACAAGACCAACTCACTCTCGGTGGTTGTGCACCGTCCGGAGTTGGCGCCGAAGCGAGACTCGTCTGCATCTGTCGTCATCTCGCAGGCGATTCCGCCTGCCGTGAGGTCATCAGCCATCTGCTGCGGATCTGCGTAGCTCTGCGAGCCCAACTCTTGTCGTTCGGTATCTGACTGACCACATCCGGCCAGCAGTAGCGGGGACAGGGCTACCAGAGAAATCGCTCTCTTCATGTTTCTGACCGTACCGCGCCGATTTGCTGACGCGTGGTCCTATTCGTCTCCCTGCGTCGTAAACACCTTGGCGCGGCGCAGGGAGGCTCCACCCGCCAAGCCAAGGTGAGCCAAGGTGGAACACGAATGTCGAAGAAAAACAGTCATGTCGAAGACCTGGACGACGCCGCCTACGAACCCACCCCAGTCGTTTATGAAGAGGTCGGCGAGGACGGGTTGACGATGGTCGACGGGCTGAAGTCAGATCCGAAGAAGGCAGAGCCGAAGCCTGGCGACACCGACTACGACTGGTATAGCCACTACGACACGGCTGATCTCTATACCCACACCTACCCGGACGGCATGGTGGTAGCCCTGCGCCGATTCAAAGACATCTATTCCAAGCAGTGGCTGCGCAGTATCCGCGCACTGAAGACCGATTTTGAGATCGAATCTGCCGCGGTCGATCGAGCCGCTTGTGAAACAGCGCGGACCATTATCGACACCCGGCCATGTCCTATCGGCGGTCCAGACGAGTTTGAGGTGCTGTGGAAGGCGTGGGTCTCTGCGGACGGTGAGGGACTCAGCTCGGGGGAATAGCTTGGCTGGTCAATCAGATCACGGGGGACCTCGAGGCGCCTATCACCCGCGACCTGATCTCTGACCAGCTTGACTTCGACACACTTGGTTGGCACGGACTACGTGCCTACATCGTTGCCGCACCGCCAGGTACTGCGATCCACCACTACCGATCGCAAGGCCGTGGTCTCTCTGACGACCTCGCACTAGAACAGATCAACCAACTGCGTGAACTGCTGTGGCGTTACACCGCAGTGCATTTCGAGGGCGGCAAGAACGTCTCGTTCCCAGAGCGCCTCACCTTTGTCGACGAATCCGAGCCCGAACCTGCGGTGACGTGGGAATCGGCGACCGTCGACGACCTCATTTCGCCTGAAGTTCGAGCCCTACTGGAAGGAGGCTGACATGCCGAGCGTTGGGGTTGGCACCGGTCCGCTACTACCAATTGCTGAACCAGTTACTCGGATCGGAGTCGGCGTTGGCGTACAACTCGGTTGTCGTAGGAAGGCTGACGCGGGTCCGGACCCGCAAACCTCTCAATCCATCGCTTATTCAGCGGCAATGATCCGATAGCAACCAATTCCAGGAGAATGGCCAAGTAACCATTTCGGGTATTCAGCCAGGTAAACACCCATTATCCACATGTTCGGGAATTGGGTAGCAACCACCCTCTTCTAATCCCTAGGTCGCAGGTTCGATTCCTGCCGGGGGCGCTTTTTCTTTGTATTGGCTCGGTTGATGCTGGTCTTTCTGTTCGGCTGATGCTTGACAGTGGCTTCGGTTGATCCTTGACACTCCCTTTGCCGAGGGAGTTGACCGTGGCCGAGCAGCGGTATCAGGGGAGTTTCGGCCGCGATCAGCGAGGGGTGGTCGATTTCGCAGACCATCGGCGTATCCGGTTTCGACAACGTGATGCACCTGCCACGCCGGCGATCCTGACATCATCAGGTCCGGGGCCGGGAACGCCGCCGAGTTGGACTGAGACCGGGCTCGTTGATGCCTGCAGCCGCAGCACGGCAGCCGTCGCCGGTCCCACGATCCGTCGATCTTCAGACCCGCTGTGCGCCTTAGGAACTCCCGCACGGCGACCTCTGCCAGCGGTGTCGCCGGTCCAGCCTGATGCGGCAGGCACACCTGCCGACGTTACGTGGCAGGCTCCCCAGCACCGACCAGGGTGACGTCGGTGACCCATCGGTTGCCCGCCCGGTCATACACCCGCCCGAGCTGATCACCCCGCAACGCGGGTTTGGAGACCTTCGCCGAGGGTGTCAACGGCAGCGCTTCGCGAAATGCCCAGTACCGCGGAACCTTGAACGACGCCAGGTGGCGGGCGGCGTGATCGATCACCGACTGCAGCAACTGGTCGTCGTCACCGCTGCTGAGCGGCACCACGAACGCGACGACTTCTTCCCCTCTGATCGAATCGGCGGCAGCCAGACACGCTGCGACACCGACATCGTCGTGGGCCTGCAGCACTGCTTCGATCTGGGTTGCGGCGATGTTCTCGCCACTGCGCCGGATGATGTCCTTGGCGCGACCGTGGAAGGTGAAGTAGCCGTCATGATCGACCGACACGATGTCACCGGTGCGGTACCAGCCGCCGCGGTAGGCCTCCTGATCGGCGGCGGCACTGTCGGGGTAGCCGTCGCTGAGGCCCGTACCCCGCAGCTGCAGCACCCCGCGCTCACCGCGGACCACGGGTCGACCAGTGTCGGGATCGACGATGCGGGCCTCCCGGTTGGGTATCAGTGTGCCCAGTTCGCCAGACGTTTTACATCGGTCATGGTCGGCTTCGTCGACCATGATGTCGATGCCGGTTTCGGTGCTGCCGTACAGCTCGTACCAGGGCGCCCCGAATCGCTGTTCCAGGATGTTGTGCTGCCCCGCCGGAATCGCCGAACACGAGATGTAGCGGAGCCGATGGTCGCGTTCGCCGGTGTCGACAGGTCTGGTCAGAAGCATCGCCGGCATCACCCCCAGGCAGTAGAAGTAGGTGACGTCGTACCGACGGACGGTGTGCCAGAACGTACTCGGGTGAAACCCGTCAGCCACCACCAACGGCGCACCGGTCAGCAGGGTGGTGGCCAGATTCCACATCGGGTCCATGTAGTAGAACGGCTGCGCTGTGAGCAGCACATCGCTGTGATCCAGCCGTGGGCCGAATAGTGTCATGGTGCGGGCGATCTCGACCCAGTAGCCGTGGGAGACCAGACACCCTTTCGACATGCCGGTGCTGCCCGAGGTGAACTGCAGGTTGGCCGGGTCCTCGGGGTACACGTCGGGCCACGGGAGGTGCTCGCCCGGGGCGGTCAGATCGTCGACGATCGCGATCTGCGCTGCAGACTCAGAGCTGGCGACCGCCGACTGGAACTGACGGTTGGTGATCACCAGCCGGGTCCGCGACTCGGACAGCACAGCGTTCAGGTCGTACTCCCCCAGCCGGGTGTTGACCGGGACGGTGATCGCGCCGAGTGCGGCCAGCGCCAACCAGGTGACAGGGAAATCCGCGTCGTTGGGCAGCATGACCGCGATCCGCTCGCCACGGGCCACCCCGTGCCGCTGCTGCAGCGCGGCCGCACGGTCGGCGACGGCGGCCGCGAGTTCGGCGAAGGTCAATTCGTGGCCGGAGGGATCGAAGACCAAGGCCCTGCGATCCGGCCACCGCTGGGCGGCACAGCGCAGCAGAGCGGGCAGCGTGGCCGGGTCCATCGGGCCGGTCACAGCTGGCGCGGGGTGCGGGAGTACAGGCTTCGAGCGTTGGCCCCCAACACCTGTCGCAGCACGGCGTCGTCGAGCCCCATCGCCTGCCACTCGTCGAGCACCCGCTGGTGCGGCATGACGGGCCAGTCGGTGCCGAACAACACCCGGTCACGGAGCACGCTGGGAATCATGCTCATCAGGACGTCCCACCCGGATCCGCGCCGGGCCACGTACTTCGGGGCCAGACCGCCGAGTTCGAGGTAGACCGTCGGGTGCCGGCGTGCGACCGCAACAAATTCGTCGACCTGCGGCCAGCCGCCGTGGCAGGCGACGATGCGCAGATCCGGGAAGTCGCAGGCCACCTGATCGAGTAGTTCGGCACGTTCGTGGCGCATCGGGGCATTGCGTGCGTAGTTCACCCCGGTGTGCAGGTTGACGACGAGGCCGTGTTCTTCGGCTCTGGCGTAGGTGGGATACAGCCACCTGTCATCGATGTCGAGGCCGAAGAAGGCCGGTTCGATGTTGACACCCACGAGACCGTCGGCGGCGATTCGGTCGACTTCACGGGCCGCCACCCCGGGGCGCGCCGGCGGCATGTCGATGGTGCCCACACCGGTGAACCGGTCGGGATACTCGTGCACGAGCTTGAGCACCGCATCGTTGAGTTCTGCCGCCGGCGCCGGCGTCTCGGTTTCGGCGTGTAACACAGCATCGGACACCCTCGCGGCGTCCATCTGCGCCAGCAGCGAATGCACCGTGCCGGCGGCAGTTTTGTTGCCGAGATCGAGAACACGGTCGTACTCACTGTGCGACAACGGGTCTCGATCACCTACCGGCGGTGGTCGCAGTTCGTCGGGAAGTCGTACCCGGGCGTCGGTGACGTGCACCTGTGTGTCCTCCATCAGTTGTGATCGTCCGTTACCACCTCGAGCTGCCGTCACCGGTTCACCTTCAGGTCCCGCGCCTCGGGCACGTTCCAGGCACACACCGCGACAACCACCGCCATGATCGCGAGGTAGAACCCTGGCGCCTGGGGACTGCCACTGACCTCCACGAGATAGGCCGCCAGCAGCGGTGCGGTGCCGCCGAATACGGCATATCCGATGTTGTAGCCCAGCGCAGATCCGGTGAGCCGGGTGCGGGTCGGGAAGATCTCGAGCAAGGTGGCGTAGCTGCCTCCCCCGAAGATCGCCAGGCTCACGGCGATCATGATCTGGCCTGCCGCGCTGGCCACACCGCCCAGGGCGGCGAGGTAGAACGCGGGGATACTGGTCACGATGAGGGCCAGCACGCCCACCCGGATCATCGTGCGCCGGCCGATGCGGTCACCGATCGTGCCCGCCAGGATGAGGGCGGCGGTGAAGACGGCGAGCGCGATCCCGTTGGTGGTGAGAGCAGCAGTGCGGGACATGTCTGCGGTCACCTGCAGGTAGGTCGGGAAGTAGCCGACGAGGTAGTAGAACGTCAGCGCACTCATGGCGGCCAGGGCGATGGTGAAGCCGATCGCCGATCGCTCGGTGCGCAGCGCCTCCTGCAGGGGCGCCGAGCTCAGTTCCCGCTTCTCGCGTGCTCGCACGAACGCCGGGCTCTCGTCGGTGCGCAACCGGATGTAGAGGCCGACGATGCTCAGCGGCAGAGCGATCAGGAACGGGATCCGCCAACCCCAGCTCTCGAAGGCTTCGTCGGAGAGCGCGGCGTTCAGCGACAGCACGACGATCAAACCGACGATCGACGACACCGCCGACATCGCGATCACCGTGGTGATCCACCGTGATCGCCGGCCGTCCGGTGCGTGTTCGAGAGCGAACGACGTTGCGCTGGTGACTTCACCACCAGCCGAAAGACCCTGCAGCAGTCTCAATGTCACCAGCAATGCGGGCGCCAGGTAGCCGACCTGGTCGAACGTCGGCAGCAGACCGATCAGGGCGGTGCTGATACCGATCAACAGCAGGACCGCCATCAGCACCGACCGGCGCCCGATCCGGTCACCGAGGATGCCGAACACGATCCCGCCGAGCGGGCGGATGACGAAGGCCACCCCGTAGACCGCCAGGGCGGACAGCAGGGCGGCGGTGCTGTTGCCGTCCGGGAAGAACGCCGATGCGATGATCGGTACGGTCAGGGCGTAGACGGCAAAGTCGTAGAACTCGACGAACGTTCCGACCGAGGCGCCGGCCAATGCGGTGCCGGGGCGGTGCTCCTGCTTGGTGTCGCCGGGCGGCGCCGCGGGCTGGGGAGACGCAGCGTCGGCGGTCATCGGTCGAGTCCTAACGCGGTGAGTGGATTGGTGACGGTCAGCGCGGTGATCAGGTCCTCGCTCATGCCTTTGCGGCGCATCAGGGGCACAACATTGCGCAACAGGTGGGCGTATCCCTCGCCCCCGTAACGTTGGCGGTGGGTCTGGAAGCAGATGTCTTGGGACACCAACAGGCGGGAGCCGAAGCCGGCGTCGGCCAGTCGCTGCAGGTGGTCGATGCGAGTGGCATCGTTGGGCATGTCGATCGGCGCGTACGGGTAGTAGCTCGACTCCTGCCCGAAGAGGTCGAACTCCAGGTAGCAGCCGGTATCGGCGAGCCTGCTCATGTCGTCGGCGGTGAACAGCGTGCGGTCGATGTGCGACATCACCACCCGGGTGGGATCCGCACCGGCGGCGAGCACCCGCTGCATCGCGTCCAGGGGCGCAACCGCCTCTCGGCCGGGATGGATCATCAACGCTGCGCCGGTGGCCAATTGGGCGTCCACCGCGGCGTCGAGCACAGTGGCTTCGACCGGATCGACGGGCCACTTGAGTCCGATCTCCCCGATCAACCCGGCACGGATACCCGTGACACCCACGCCGTCGTCGATATCACTGATGATCTCCCGCGCGATGTCGTCTCGGGACCGCTCCCCGAGTCCGGGTGGGTGATAGTCGCAGACGTAGTAGCCGCTGCCCATCACCACGTGGACACCCGTGGCCTGCGATACCTGCACCAGTCCCGCCGGGTTGCGTCCCAGCCCGCCGCTGCTGGCGTCGACGATCGCCGACCCGCCGGCCTCGCGGTAGAGCCGGAGTTCGTCGATCGCCTCGCCTACGTCGGTCATCTTTGCGTCCACCGGGCTGTGATGGCGGCGGATCTCGTAGACGTTCTGCAGCGTGATCGGTTCGTGGTGTGCTAGGGCGGTGCCTTGTTGGCGCGTGGTGGCGCCGATGTCGGATAGCACGTGTTCGTGCGGCTGGATGTGACCGACGTGTGTTGTCGGCACGTCACCGAGCACGGTTCGCAGGACTGCCATGAGCCTCCCAATCAATCGATTGATTGGGTCCTTTAGAAACTCTGACCCGTCGAGCGCAAGACCCAGTTCGCGCCTTGACACAATGTGAGCGTGAGGCCAACAACCGAGGACCACGCGACGCGAGGCCGCGAGGTCCAGCGCGCGGCGGTGGCGCTGTTCGCCCAGCGCGGCTTCGCAGCGACCGGCATCCGAGAACTCGCTTCCGCCGCCGGCATGAACTCGGCGACCCTGTACCACTACGCGCCCAGCGGCAAGGAAGAACTGCTCGACGCCATCATGCGGCTGTGCCTGACCGAGCTGATCCGCCGCGGCCGCATCGCCATGGCCGCGTCCACCGAACCCGAAGAACAACTGATGGGCCTGGTGCGCGCGCATGTCGGCACCACCGCACTCAACCCGCGCACCGCAACGGTGGTCGACCAGGAAGTGCGGTCACTGACCGGCCGCCGCCGCGACGAGATCGTCTCACTCCGAGACGATTACGAAGCACTGTTCTCCGATGTATTGGCCGCCGGCATCGCTCGGGAGTCCTTCGACGTTTCCGATCCCACCGTCACCCGGCTGGCGCTCATCGAGATGTGCAACGGCGTTTCGCGGTGGTACCGACCTGACGGCAGGCTCAGCATCGCCGGGGTCGAAGAGGCGTTCATCGAGCTGAGCCGGCGGCTGTTGCGGCTACCGCCGTCGACCGACGGCCTGACCCTTCCCACCGATCCGGCCGTCCAACTCCCCTGCGAACCCATCGAGCGCTGAGCGCCCAGCTGCCTCAGGCGGCGAAGTGCGACTTGTAGATCTGGCCGTGCACACCGACCGTGCGATCGACCACCTGGGATATCGAGAAGTCAGCCGCGGCAGACAGATAGGCGTAGGCGGTCGCGCGGTCCATCCCCTGATCTGCCTCCAGAAAATCCAACGCGTTGACCACCGCACGGCGCATCACCACATCGAGATCGGAGACCTGTGCGTCCACCGATCCATCAGGGTCGGACAATCCGATCGGCACCCATGCATCGGCGGTCTCGGCGAACGGATACGAGTACGCCACCGACGGCGCATCACCGGACCCCGGTTTACACACCGTCAATCGGTAGGAGCCGCGCAGCGAACCCTCCATCGCCGTCAAGGCCACCTCACCGTCACCCATCGCCATGTGCGGGTCACCGCCGTAGGACATCACGCCATGACCGTCGTCGACCGGAGTGAACGTCGAGACATTGCCGTACCGACTGGGGTCCGGATCGGGCCGACCGTCGGCGCTGATCGGCGGCATCACCTCCTCGAGGGTGATCCCGTCCGGCGCCCCGCCATCGGCTGTCCTCGGCAAGGCGCCTTTCCCATGCCTGCTGGACACCACGCCGTAGGGCACTCGCGGAAGCGCCTGCAGCGTCTCGATTTTGAGCACATCCCCGGGGGCCGCCCCCTCGGGCGGCCGGCGCAGGAAATGCCGGAAGCTCATGTGCGACTCGCCTCTTGTCGTCCGTTGACCGCCTCTTTTCTTACGTTGAGCATGGTCAGGGGCCCGCTGAGCACGGGCACCAGCGCACCGACCCGGGTGGCCGTGCTCAGTCCACGACCGAACAGGGCGATCACCGCGACGGCCAGGTACAGGGCGCCATGCGTCGGGCCGAGAATGCTGGACACCAGCTTGTCGTGCACGGTGGCCAGATTCACCAATAGCGCCAGGACACTGACGAGTTCGAGCGCGGACAGCATGCCCAGGACCCGCAGCAGGGCGGTCATGCGTAACCCGATCCGGGACGCACGATCATCAGGACGACAACAATCACCCAGAGCAGGTTGACGACGCCGGCCATCATGGCAAGGCGCCGAAGCGCGGTGCCGTCGTCCGGCTGCTCGAGCGCCTGTTGTTGACGCGGCACGATCTGCAGCGCCAGCAGGCCTCCGGCCAGGGCGGTGAGCACCATCGCCGCCACCACCCAGATCTCGGTCGTGCGGCCTTGAACGGCAGCGAGCACCAACCCGACAATGGGGACCACCAGCGCCAGCACCCCGTATCCGCGACTGATGCGGTACAACAGCCGCGCGGTGTCGAGGCTGCGCTCCCCCGTCGCGGCCGCACCGGCCACCGGCACGTACCGGGGAAACAGGCTGGTGGCCACCGCAACCGGACCGACAAAGAGGATGCCTGCCACCACGTGGATGGACAGCAACAGCGATTCCATAACCTTCAGGATAACTGAAGGTTAGTCGGCGCCGGCCACCCGCCGCTGCAGGTGAACCCGCAGTGCCTCGACCAGCTCGGGCTGCTGCTCCGTGAAGTCCCGATCGAGGCGTGCCAGCACATCGGCGGCCCGAGTCAGCAGGGACTCTCCGTCGGCGGTCACCCGCAGCGTCGACGCAGAACCGGCGTGCGCAGTCCCGTCGTCGACAAGCCCGGCTGCGACCAACGCCGCGACGGCGGCGTGCGCACTCTGCACGGTGATACGCGATCGCCGGGCCAACTCACTGAACGAGATGCCCGGGGTTCTGCGAACATGCCCCAGCAACCCGTACTTGCGGATGGTCAACCCGAGGGGCTTGAGAGCGTCCGAAAAAGCGCTCTCCCACACCCGGCCCACCGCCAACAACATCACGGTGGGACTGAACGGCGGCAGCTCGGACATGGGGGCAGGCTACCCAAAACGGTTGAGAAAGCTCGACTTCCCTGTCGACGTGACGGCCTCAGCCGTCCACACGGCGATCACCATGGCGCTGGACGTCAAGGATCTACCAAGAATCCGCCAAGCACCCCCGTGGAATCTCTTCTCAACGACGCCGAGAGCCGGCAGAAACAGGAGAAGAGACCGATGAACACCACCGCCCTCCGCACCCTCGCAGCTTCCGGCCTGATCGGCATCGCAGCGCTGAGCCTGTCCGGCGTGGCGCACGCCGAGACCTTCGGCGATCCCGACGGCATGGCCGGGTGGACGGTCTCGCAGGCCTACAACGACTGCGCCATGATGGCCGCCGCCGACGTCATCGGACAGATGACCGGGACTGCTCCCGACGAAGACGACATCGTGGCTTTTGCGCAGAACACCCCGAGCGTGGCACGACCTGGCGACATGATCTTCGACATGGCCGAATACGACGGCGACCCCCACGGCGGGACCATCTTCGACGACCTGCCGATCGTCCTCGGCCACTACGGGGTCAGCGGTCGGCACGTCGACGGTGCCAGCCTCGGCGCGCTGGAGCAGGTTCTGGCCAATGACGGCGCGGTCATCGTGAGTCTGAACGCCGAGAGCATCTGGGGCGACGAGGGTGATCGCAGCGTGCCCAATCACGCCGTCGTGGTCACCGGTGTCGACACCGACGCCGGCATCGTGCACATCAACGACAGCGGCCCCGAGAACGGCGCCAACGAGCAGGTCGACATCGACACCTTCACCGCCGCCTGGCAGACCAGCGGCAACGAAATGGTGGCTGTCGGCTGACGGGCCCCGCGGGCCGGGTTGCCGGCACGCGTCCCGTTCACCGACGCCCGAACACGAAATCTTTGTGGGTGTCCCAGCTTTAGGACCAGTGCAGGTCACAGCCGTGGTGGCGGACCTGCCGGCGCCGGCGTCCCCGAGCGGGGGCTCCATGTTCGCTGCGCACCGCCTACGATGCCCTTTCATGACGGGACGACGCTCGGCACACGTGATCCTCGGCGGCCTCATCGCACTCGGGGTGGGTGTCGGCGCCGCCCCGGCGGCTGTCGCTGAGCAGCCCAACATCTACGGCGTCCTCACCGCCGACGAGGCCCGGGAGGTCAGCGCCAACGGCCCGGCCAACTGTGCGCAGCTTCGCCGTTCCGCCGCCACCTCGTCGTTGACTCCCGACGATGCCGGCCTCCTGATCGAGAAATACTTGAACAACGGCTGGGACCTCGAATCCGCGGCCGACATCGTCACAGAGTCCGTCAACCGCACCTGCGCGCAGTACTTGCCGCAGGTGTCGATGGCGTTGGCGGCCTACGGCCCCATCAGCTGAGCCCGCTCCAGCCGGATTCGTGACAAGAATCCGACAAGGATCCGACAAGGTCGACATCCGAAGCTCTTGTCAGTGCCGCAACGGCGGCAGAACGACAGGAGGCTCTCATGACCATCACGAACAACATCGCCTTCCGGCGCAGCGCCCTGGCGCTGTCTTCGATCGCCCTGACCACCTCGGTGCTCCTCGGTGCCGCACCCCACGCAACGGCCGACCCGTACGACGACGGTGACGGCACCGAGGCGGTTGCACCCGATTACGGCTACGACCCGGCACCCGATATGGGTGGGTGGGACCAAGGCGACCTGGCCACCCCCGATGTCACCGATCCCGGCGACTGGAACCAGGGCGACTATTCCGCTCCCGAGGTCGAGGCTCCCGAGGTCGACGCCCCGGATGCCGGTGCCCCCGAAGTGGACGCCCCCGACTATTCGTCCCCCGAGGTCGACGCCCCCGCTCTCGCCGGCGACGCTCCCGGACTGCCCGATACCGAGCAGGCGCCCGATCCGGGCTTCGACGGGGCACCAGACACCGATGCCGGCCAGTCCGATCCCGGGACCGGTGACGCCCCCGCACCGCAGGACCCGGGACCGGACACCGATGCCATGGAGCCCATGGACGATTTCGACGTCCCCGACATCACCACGGCCGAGGCGCCGCAGGGCGACATCACCACGGCGCTGGCCGCCAGCCCGGTGGCCGTCGACCCGGGGCCGGCCACCACGCAGGAGATCACCGAGCTCACCCAGACCCTGGAGTCGCAGATCACCAGCACCTCGCGCATGACCAGCTCCACGTGGTCCAGCGGTGTCACACAATGGAACTCGTCGTGGGTCGGGTATGACACCTTCTACCGGCCGATCATCACCAACCCGTACCGCACCCCGCTTCAGCTGGTGTACACCTACGGCGACGCCACCCGCATCTTCGAAGTCCCACCGATGCAGCGCGCCGTGCTGAGCGTGCCCAATCCCGGCGTGTACAGCTTCACCGCCGTCTCGCAGAACGGCTCGGGTGCACCGGCGATCTCCACCGGCAGCTTCTCCGGAGGCGGCTATGTACCGCAGCCGGGGCAGCCGTTGCCCCCGAAGCCCAAGACACCCAAGACCTACAAGAACGTGCTCGTCGAACTGAAGTACAGCAACGGCACCACGCAGCCGTTCCGGGTGAAGTCGCTGACCGACCTGGGCGACGATCCGACGGTGGGCGGCCACCGAGTGCTGCTCGACGAGGAAACCCCGGCGTGGGGTAACTGGAGCAAGACCAGCAAGGGCGAGCCGATGTTCGTGGTCACCAAGACTCAGCAACTGCCCGGCCTGACCGCACCGGCCGAAGGCCCGTTGCCCGGCTATGACGTCAAGTTGGCCAGCAGTGACCGCGCGGACCAGGATCGCTCCGGGATCGACCCGTTGGTGATCACCGCGATCGGCTGCGGTGTCCTCGGTCTGGCCTCGGTCGGATTCTTCGTGATGACCGGCCGGCGACGCGCCAAGGACGGCGAAGACCAGCACTGATCCAGCAGAACACAGTTGGCCCCGAGCGAGATTCGCGCTCGGGGCCAACTGCTGTCACCAGTACCGCGATCAGGCGGCGGGGATCATGCCGTGCGGGTCGAGGACAAATTTCTGTGCCACCCCGGAGTCGAACTCGGCGTAGCCGCGAGGAGCATCGTCGAGCGAGATCACCGTCGCGTTGACGGCATCGGCGATATGCGCCTTGCCGTACAAGATGCTCATCATCAGGCCCCGGTTGTACTTCAGCACCGGACACTGCCCGGTGTAGAAGCTGTGGCTCTTGGCCCAACCCAACCCGAGACGAACCTTCAGGGTGCCCTGCTTGGCATCGGAGTCCTCGGCTCCGGGATCACCGGTGACGTACAGGCCGGGAATGCCGAGGCTGCCACCGGCGCGGGTCAGGTTCATGATCGAGTTGAGGACGGCGGCAGGTTGTTCGCCGGCGCCGTGACCGTGCCCGGTGGCCTCGAAGCCCACGGCGTCGACCGCACAGTCGACCTCGTTGGTGTTCAGGATGTTGGCGATCTGATCTTCCAGGGAGGCATCAGCGCTGATGTCGACGGTCTCGCAACCGAAGGACTTCGCCTGCGCGAGCCGGTCGGCGTTGAGGTCACCGACGATGACCACGGCGGCGCCGAGCAACTGTGCTGAGTAGGCGGCAGCAAGGCCGACCGGCCCGGCTCCGGCCACGTACACCGTGGAACCGGTCGTCACCCCGGCGGTCTTGGCACCGTGGTAGCCGGTGGGGAAGATATCCGACAACATCGTCAGATCCTTGATCTTCGCCAGCGCCGCGTCCCGATCGGGGAACTTCAAGAGGTTGAAGTCGGCAAACGGTACGAGCACGTAGTCGGCCTGGCCACCGAGCCAGCCGCCCATGTCGACGTAACCGTAGGCCGACCCGGCGCGGGACGGGTTCACGTTGAGGCAGATCCCGGTCTGTCCTTCGCGGCAGTTGCGGCACCGACCGCAGGCGATGTTGAACGGCACGGTGCAGATGTCGCCGACCTCCAGGAACTGGACGTCAGATCCCTTCTCGACCACCTCACCGGTGATCTCGTGGCCCAAGGTCTGCCCGACGGGTGCCGTGGTCCGGCCGCGCACCATGTGTTGATCCGAGCCGCAGATGTTTGTCGAGACACACTTGAGGATCACCGCATGATCGGCTTTGCGGCTCATCCCCATGGCACTGGCCACTTCGGCCGGCACTTCCAGTTTGGGGTAGTCGATGGTCTCGACGGCCACCTTACCGGGGCCCTTGTATACGACGATGCGGTTTCCAGTCATGGTTCTTCCAACCTGACGCGCGTCATTTGCAGCAGGCTCTCCGTTGCGCCCGCGCGCCGTCAATTCGAGCATAGGCCGACCACCAGTCGGCTAGCATCCATCAGTGAAAGCCTCTCCATTAGGCTAGGCCCCCGACGGGCCTCGCTGCACTCTGCGCGGCCAACTACGTTTGCGCACAACCAGATCGGGTACGGTGTCGCGTTCAGCGATCATCGGGTCTGGTCATGGAGAACATCGAGTCCGGGGTGACCGCGGCATAGTTCGCCGGGCCGCCGGCCCGCAAGATCGGATGGGCCGCGGCGGTGTCGTATACACCGTTGTCGAGGAACTGCCGGTCGATGTGCACGGCGAGGACTTGACCCAGGACCAGCCAGGTCGGAATCTGGCCGCCGTCGATGTCGGTGAGCGCAATGAGTTGTGTCAGTGCACATTCGAAGTTGACCGGGCTTTCCAGCACCCGGGGAGCTCGCACCACCACACTGGGTGCCGCGGTCAGACCACCGCGGCGGAATTCATCCTCGACGGCGGGGATCGACGCCGAGGTCTCGTTCATGGCGGTTGCCAGTTCCCGGGTGGCGAGATTCCACACAAATTGCCCGGTGGCTTCGATGTTGGCAACGCTGTCTTTCCACCCGATCGAGGCGAAGCCGACAATCGGAGGACGGTAATTGAATCCGTTGAAGAAGCTGTAGGGAGCAAGGTTGGGGATCCCGTCGGCGCTGACCGAAGAGATCCACCCGATCGGGCGCGGGCCGACGATCGCGTTGAACGGATCGTGCGGAAGGCCGGTGCCGTCGGCGGTCCGGTAGAAGTGGGCGTCGTCGGCTGCCATGTGTTCCGTCCTGTTGCTGGTTCCAATCCCGTTGTGAAGGCACGGTAGCGTGCCGGTATGGCCAACGAAGTGCTCTATCACGTCGAGGACCGGGTCGCCTTGATCACCGTCAATGATCCGGACCGGCGCAATGCGGTCACCGACTCGATGTCGGCACAGCTACGCGCAGCGATCAACGCTGCCGAGGCCGACCCAGGGGTTCACGCCGTCGTGATCACCGGTGCGGGCAAGGCGTTCTGCGCGGGCGCCGATCTGAGCGCGCTCGGCGCCGCCGCCGAGGAAGGTTTGCTGCGGATCTACGACGGCTTCATGGCACTGGCCGGCTGCGCCCTGCCCACCATCGCCGCGGTCAACGGTCCTGCGGTGGGCGCCGGGCTGAACCTCGCGCTGGCCGCCGACGTGCGGATCGCCGGCCCGAACGCGCTGTTCGATCCCCGCTTCCAGAAGTTGGGCATTCACCCCGGCGGCGGGGCGACATGGATGTTGCAGCGTGCCGTCGGGCCGCAGGTCGCCCGCGCGGCGCTGCTGTTCGGGATGCGATTCGATGCCGAGTCGGCCGTGGTTCACGGTCTGGCACTGCAGGTCGCCGACGACCCGGTGGCGGCGGCGCTGGACCTGGCCCGCGGGCCGGC
>NZ_JBARXZ010000021.1:0-3535 GCF_049647605.1 Mycobacterium sp.
GTGCTTGATCGTCGGGGCCAGTGCCGGCGCCGGCGCCGGCTACCTGGTGGCCGATGCGGGGGTGAGGTTTGCGCAGAGCCCACCCGCGGCGGCGCCGGTGACCCCGGGTCCGGTTCCTGACGCCCAGGCCGCCGCGCAGGCATTGCTGCCCAGCGTGGTGCAGGTTGCGGCCGGCAACGGCCGGGGCTCCGGCTTTGCGATCGACAACCAGGGCCGGATCATGACAAACAGCCATGTCGTGGCGGGGCATGCGCGGGTGTTGGTCCGGATGGCCGACGGCAGCCGCAGCCCGGCCCGGGTGGTGGGTACCGATCCGGCCACGGATGTGGCGGTGCTGGAGGTCTCCGGTGACCCACCGCCGGCGGCGTCGCTGGGTGTCAGCAACGGGCTCGGGATCGGTCAGCCGGTGATCGCGGCGGGTGCCCCGCTCGGATTGGCAAGCACCGTGACCGCGGGCATCATCAGCGCCGTGGATCGCAGGGCCCGGCTGGGGTCACAGCCTGAGCAGCAGATGCTGCAAACCGATGCGTCGATCAACCCCGGTAACTCCGGTGGGCCCCTGGCCAACCTGCAAGGACAGGTGATCGGGATGAACACCGCGATAGCCACCGTTGGCGGCGCCGAGGCCGGCAACATCGGTATCGGTTTTGCGGTGCCGATCGATCGTGCGATCGAGGTGGCACGCCGGATCATCCAGAACGGTTGAGGCGGGGCGTCATGGGCACGGCGCCGGTCCGGCCAAGTAGGCTGACCCCGTGTTTGAATCCCTGTCTGACCGGCTCAATGGTGCCTTGTCGGGCCTGCGCGGCAAAGGTCGGCTCACCGACGCCGACATCGACGCCACCGCCCGCGAGATCAGGCTGGCACTGCTGGAGGCCGATGTCTCTCTGCCCGTCGTGCGCGCCTTCATCAACCGGATCAAGGAACGCGCCAAAGGCGCGGAGGTTTCGGGTGCGCTCAACCCGGCCCAGCAGGTCGTCAAGATCGTCAACGACGAGCTCGTCGGGATCCTCGGTGGTGAGACCCGCCAACTGCGCTTCGCCAAGACTCCGCCGACGGTCATCATGCTCGCCGGCCTGCAAGGCGCCGGTAAGACCACCTTGGCCGGCAAACTCGCGAAATGGCTGAAGGGCCAAGGCCATACACCGCTGCTGGTGGCATGTGACCTGCAGCGTCCCGGTGCGGTCAACCAGCTGCAGATCGTCGGGCAGCGGGCCGGGGTGGCGGTGTACGCACCGCACCCGGGAACCGCGCCGAGTGCTTCCGAGACCGAGGGCGCCGGCCCGGGTGACCCGGTCGCGGTGGCCGCCGCGGGTCTGGCCGAGGCCAAAGTCAAGCACCACGACGTGGTGATCGTGGACACCGCCGGCCGCCTCGGTATCGATGACGTGCTGATGGCCCAGGCCGCGGGTATCCGCGACGCCGTCAATCCCGACGAGACCCTGTTTGTCCTCGACGCGATGATCGGTCAGGACGCGGTGGCCACCGCGGAGGCCTTCGGGAGCGGTGTCGGTTTCACCGGGGTGGTGCTGACCAAGCTCGACGGTGACGCCCGCGGCGGTGCCGCGCTGTCGGTGCGCGAGGTCACCGGCGTGCCGATCCTGTTTGCGTCCACCGGTGAGAAGCTGGAGGACTTCGATGTCTTCCACCCCGACCGGATGGCAGGCCGCATCCTGGGTATGGGTGACGTGCTGTCGCTCATCGAGCAGGCCGAGCAGGTCTTCGACGCCGAGAAGGCCGAGGAGGCCGCAGCCAAGATCGGCTCGGGTGAGCTGACGCTGGAGGACTTCCTCGAGCAGATGCTGGCGATCCGCAAGATGGGCCCGATCGGCAATCTCCTCGGGATGCTGCCGGGGGCCGGGCAGATGAAGGACGCCCTGGCCGCCGTCGACGACAAGCAGCTCGACCGGCTGCAGGCGATCATCCGGGGCATGACGCCGGCCGAGCGGGACGATCCCAAGATCATCAACGCGTCGCGCCGGCTGCGCATCGCCAACGGCTCCGGTGTGTCGGTGTCCGAGGTCAACCAGCTGGTGGACAGGTTCTTCGAAGCCCGCAAGATGATGTCGCAGATGGCCGGCCAGATGGGAATGCCGTTCGGCCGCAAAGGTTCAGCACGCAAGAACGCAAAGAACAACAAGAAGAAGGGGCAGAAGGGCCGCAAGGGTGGTCCGACGCCGCCGAAGGCACGCAATCCGCTGGCCGCCGGAATGCCCGGCGGATTCCCGGATCTGTCACAGATGCCCAAAGGTCTCGACGAGTTGCCGCCCGGGCTGGCGAACTTCGACCTGTCCAAGCTGAAGTTCCCGGGACAGAAGTAGACATGCGCCTGCACCTGCGTGGTACGTCGCTGCCCGGCGGCGAGCCGGCGCAGTGGTGGGTGGTCGACGGAAAGCTATCCGCGGAACCGGTTTCCGACGCCGAAACGGTGTTCGGAGCTGACGGGTACGACGGCTGGATCCTCCCCGGTCTGGTCGATGCGCACTGCCACGTCGGATTGGGGCCGGGCGGGCCGACTTCGGATGAGGAGGCGATCACCCAGGCCGAGGCCGAACGGGACGTCGGCGCGCTGTTGCTGCGCGACGCAGGGTCGCCGATCGACACCCGGTTCCTGGATGACCGCGACGACCTGCCGCGCATCATCCGCGCCGGTAAACACATCGCCAAGCCCAAGCGCTACATTCCGGGTCTGCCGATCGACATCGAGGACGAATCCCAGTTGCCTGCGGTGGTGGCCCAGCAGGCGCGCTTCGGGGATGGCTGGGTCAAACTCGTCGGGGACTGGATCGACAGGGGAGTCGGGGATCTGGCGCCGCTGTGGTCCGACGACATCCTGAAGGCGGCCATCGACGCGGCGCACGCCGAGGGCGCCCGGGTCACCGCACACGTGTTCGGCGAGGATGCTCTGCCCGGCCTGATCAAGGCCGGTATCGACTGCATTGAACACGGCACCGGCATCACCGATGACACCATCTCCCTGATGCTCGAGCACGGCACCGCGCTGGTGCCGACCCTGATCAACATCGAGAACTTCCCGGGAATCGCGGCAGCCGCGGCCAAGTATCCGGCCTACGCCTCCCATATGCGCGATCTGTATGCCAGCTGTCGTGACCGGGTGGGCGCGGCCCACGATGCCGGGATCCCGATCTACGCCGGCACCGATGCCGGCGGCATGGTCGCCCACGGTCTGATCGCCGACGAGGTCGAGGCACTCAAGGGCATCGGGATGAGCGCGGACGACGCCCTGGGTGCCGCATCCTGGAACGCCCGGAGTTGGTTGGGACGGCCGGCCCTCGAGCATGGCGCCCCCGCCGATCTGCTGTGCTTCGCCGAGGATCCGCGTACCGGTGCCGACGTGCTGCGCTCACCCGATGTGGTGATCCTGGGCGGCCGGGTGTTCTAGCCCGGACAATTCAGTGAGGTTGGAGTCCGAGGTTGCTCGGGAGCTCACTCAGCGAAGTGAGGGGGCGGACGGGCAGACGAAGGAGCTCCGGCCCATTCAGTGAGGTTGGAGTCCGAGGTTGCTCGGGAGCTC
>NZ_JBARXZ010000022.1:0-4129 GCF_049647605.1 Mycobacterium sp.
GACTAGGACTGAACGCACTTAGTTCATCCCGCGGGTCCGGACGCCGGCTGCACAGTACAGCCGGCGGCCGGGCCCGCAGTCATTTCAGCCCTGACCACGGTCGACCCGCACCGCGGTCGACCATCGAATTCAGTCGAATTCGGGGCGCTCGGTGCGGCTGCGCTTGAGCTCCCAGAAGTGCGGAT
The DNA here is from genome assembly GCF_049647605.1 of Mycobacterium sp. Taxonomy (GTDB): domain Bacteria; phylum Actinomycetota; class Actinomycetes; order Mycobacteriales; family Mycobacteriaceae; genus Mycobacterium. The sequence goes on from NZ_JBARXZ010000022.1 coordinate 186, forward strand.
ACGACGCGAACGTGACCGAGGCGTCCCAGAGTTTGCCGGCCTCTTCGCCGCGGGGAATCCGCGACAGCACCGGCCCGAAGAAAGCGACTCCGTTGACGTGGATGGTCGGGGTCCCGACGTCCTCACCCACGGCATCCATGCCTGCGTGGTGGCTCTTGCGCAGCGCGTCATCGTATTTGTCGGTGGTTGCGGCCTCGGCCAGCTCCGCGGGTAGCCCCACCTGGGCCAGTGCCTTGGTGATCACGTCGTCGAAGTCTTTGTTGTCTTCGTTGTGGATCAGGGTGCCCATCGCGGTGTAGAGCGGCGAGAGGATTTCGGATCCGTGGGCCTGTTCGGCGGCGATTGCCACCCGCACCGGTCCCCAGGCCTTTTTCATCGCTTCCCGGTATTCCTCGGGCAGGTCGCGTCCCTCGTTGAGCACGGCCAGGCTCATCACGTGGAACTCGACGTTGATATCGCGGACCTTCTCGACTTCGAGGATCCAGCGTGAGGTGATCCAGCACCAAGGGCACAGCGGGTCGAACCAGAAACCTGCGGTGTCTTTTCCGGCGGTTTGGCCTGCCATGGGGGCTCCTTTCGATGGTCAGAATTCCGTTCAGCTCAACCTGTCGGCTCGGCGTTGTGTTCCCGTTGCCGAGCCAGCACATGCACGGCGTCGTCCGCACTGGTGAAACGGCATAGTGTTCGAATCTTGACCGACTCGTGGTGCGGGCGTTACCCGAGTAGACCACCGTTACCTGCGTTACCAGAGTGTCACGGACACTCTCCCAGGGCAGGAGCACCCATTGGCAAACCGCATTTCGACCGCGTCCGTACTCTCCACCGTGTTGGCAGCCGCGGCGGTGATGTCTGCCGGTCCGGCGCAGGCCGACACCAACACAGAGTTTCTCCGCCTGTTGTCCGACGCCGGCATCGGCTACGCCAACGCAGCCGACACCACCGCTCTCGGCAAGACCGTCTGCGACATGTTGGTCGAACCGGGTAAGTCGTTCGCCTCGACGGTCGCAGAAGTGCGCAACAACGGCATCCCACCGCAGATGGCGTCGTTTTTTGCGGGTATTGCCATCCAGGCGTACTGCCCGTCGATGTTGGCCTCGGTGGCCGACGGCAGTGTGCTCAACAGACTGGGCACGCTCGATGGCCTCAACGGACTCGCCGGCTCCAGCTTGCTGTCGGGTCTGACCGGATTCCAGATTCCAGGTCAATAGCGCAACGGGGGCGCCACGGCGATTAGTGTTGGCGGGCGTGGCACTCCCCAATCTGACCCAGGACCAGGCCGCCGAGCGCGCCGCACTGGTGACCGTCGACAGCTACCGCATTTCGTTGGATCTCACGGACGGCAAGGGCGCCCCCGGCGAGCGCACGTTCCGGTCGGTGACGACGATCGAGTTCGATGCGCTTGCCGGCGCGGACACCTATCTCGATCTCGCCGCCGAGACGGTGCGGACCGCCAGCCTCAACGGGCACGAGCTGGACGTGTCCGCCTACGACGAGTCCACCGGAATCGCCCTGACCGGGCTGGCCGAACACAATGTTGTGGTCGTCGACGCCGACTGCCTGTACTCCAACACCGGTGAAGGTCTGCACCGCTTCGTCGATCCGGTGGACGGCGAGGTCTATCTGTACTCGCAGTTCGAGACAGCCGACGCCAAGCGCATGTTCGCCTGCTTCGACCAACCCGACCTCAAGGCCGCCTTCGACGTCACCGTCGTTGCGCCCGCGCACTGGCAGGTGATCTCCAACGGGGCCACCGCCCTGGTCGAGGACGCCGCCGGAGGCGCCCGGACCCACACTTTCGCCACCACCCCGCGGATGAGCACCTACCTGGCTGCGCTGATCGCCGGGCCGTACGCCCGGTGGGACGACACCTACACCGACGAGCACGGCGAGATCCCGCTGGGCCTCTTCTGCCGCGCGTCGCTGGGCGAGTTCATGGATGCCGAACGGCTCTTCACCGAGACAAAACAAGGTTTTGACTTCTTCCACCGCAACTTCGGCGCACCGTATGCCTTCGGCAAGTACGACCAGTTGTTCGTGCCGGAGTTCAACGCCGGCGCCATGGAGAACGCCGGCGCGGTGACCTTCCTCGAGGACTATGTGTTCCGCAGCAAGGTGACCCGCGCCTCCTACGAGCGTCGCGCCGAGACGGTGCTGCACGAGATGGCGCACATGTGGTTCGGCGACCTGGTGACCATGCGGTGGTGGGATGACCTGTGGCTCAACGAGTCCTTCGCGACCTTCGCCTCGGTGCTGTGCCAGGCCCAGGCCACCGAGTACACCGAGGCGTGGACGACGTTCGCCAACGTCGAGAAGTCGTGGGCGTACCGCCAGGACCAGTTGCCCTCGACCCATCCTGTGGCCGCCGAGATCCCCGACCTGCATGCGGTCGAGGTCAACTTCGACGGGATCACCTACGCCAAGGGGGCCAGTGTCCTCAAACAGCTGGTGGCTTACGTCGGCCTGGAGAGCTTCCTGGCCGGGCTGCGGGACTACTTCCGCGACCATGCCTTCGCCAACGCGACGTTCGGTGATTTGCTGGGCGCGTTGGAGAAGTCGTCGGGCCGCGATCTGTCCGGCTGGGGCCAGCAGTGGCTCAAGACCACCGGGTTGAACACGTTGCGGGCCGATTTCGACGTCGACGCCGACGGCCGGTTCACCCGGTTTGTCATCAACCAGGGCGGGGCGGCCCCCGGTGCCGGGGAGACTCGGGTGCACCGGCTGGCCGTGGGTATCTACGACGACGACGGTTCGGGCAAGTTGGTGCGGGTGCACCGCGAAGAGCTCGACGTCGAGGGTGAGTCCACCGACGTCGCGGCGCTGCAGGGTGTTTCCCGCGGAAAGCTGATCCTGGTCAACGACGACGACCTGACCTACTGCGCCTCACGGCTGGATCCGGATTCGCTGAAGACGGCGCTGTCCCGTATCGCCGACATCGTCGAGCCACTCCCCCGCACCCTGGTGTGGTCGGCGGCGTGGGAGATGACGCGGGAGGCCGAGCTCAAGGCACGCGATTTCGTGACGCTGGTGATGAGCGGGCTCCATGCAGAGACCGAGGTGGGGGTGGCGCAGCGCCTGATTCTGCAGGCGCAGACCGCGTTGGGCTCCTACGCCGAACCCGGCTGGGCCGGCACCACGGGCTGGCCGGCGTTCGCCGACAAGCTGCTGGACCTGGCACGAGAATCCGCTGCGGGCTCGGACCACCAGCTGGCGTTTGTCAACGCGCTGTGCACCTCGGTGCTGTCACGCAACCATGTGGCGGTGCTGGCAACCCTGCTGGACAACGAGCCGGCCGAGGTCAACATGCCCGGTTTGGTGATCGACACCGATCTGCGCTGGCGAATCGTCACCGCTCTGGCCGCCAGCGGCGATCTCGACGCCGATGATCTCCAAACACCGGTCATCGACGCCGAGGCTGCCACCGACCCGACCGCCGCCGGACGGCGCAACGCCGCTGCGGCTGCCGCGGCCCGGCCGCAGGCAGCGGTCAAGGACGCCGCCTGGGCTCAGGTCATCGAAGACGACACCCTGGCCAACATCACCGGGCGGGCCATCATCGGCGGTTTTGTCCGCGCCGGCCAGACCGAATTGCTGTTGCCGTTCACCGAGCGGTACTTCGAGGCGATCACCGGGGTGTGGGAACGGCGCTCCAGCGAAGTCGCGCAGACCGTGGTGATCGGGCTGTATCCGGCCTGGGACATCAGCCAGGCCGCCCTCGATGCCGCCGACCGGTTCCTGTCCAGCCCCGACCTGCCCCCGGCACTTCGCCGGCTGGTTGTCGAAGGCCGGGCCGGAGTGGAGCGAGCGTTGCGCGCCCGTACCGTCGACGCCGACTGAAGTCGGCCGGCCGGTAGGCGCCGTCGTGGACGTCCTTGTCCACGACGGCGCTCCGGCCTCGAGACCCACCACACAAACAAACGAGCGCGCGGGTGTGCACGGCCGACACC
>NZ_JBARXZ010000023.1:0-11068 GCF_049647605.1 Mycobacterium sp.
CTAGTGGTGTGTCACGCAAATAGCTAACTGCATGTTCGGTATTCTTCGTGGGTGAGCGCATCACCAGCAGCGGCCCTGTCGATGACGGCGGCCGAGCGTGAGACTTTGGAGACGCTGGAGCGGTCGCGGACGGCGCCGCATCAGCAGGTGCTCCGCGCGAGAGTGTTGTTAATGGCTGCCGATGGTCTGGCAAATACCCGGATTGCCGAGGACGTCGGGGTGACGCCGGTGACGGTGCGGGCTTGGCGTCAGCGTTTCACCGAAGATGGACTGGCCGGTCTGGAGAAGATCCGTGAAGGCCGGGGTCGCAAACCGTCGATCCCCGAGGAGACGGTCGCCGAGATTGTGCGATTGACCACGACCACGACGCCGCCCGGCGCCACGCATTGGTCATGTCGCACGATGGCCGCCAAGGTGGGTGTTAGTTCGGCTACGGTGCAAAGGATTTGGTCGGACCTGGGGCTGAAACCGCATCGAGTCGAGACGTTCAAGGTCTCGACCGATCCGGCGTTCGACGACAAACTCATCGACGTCGTGGGTCTGTACTTCAATCCGCCGGAGAAGGCGATCGTCTTGTGTATGGACGAGAAATCCCAGATCCAGGCCTTGGATCGCACCCAGGCGTCGTTACCGATGGTGGCCGGCCGGGCGGGCACGATGACTCATGACTACAAACGCAACGGCACCACGACGCTGTTCGCCGCCCTGGACGTCCTCACCGGCACGGTGATCGGCCAATGCTTGCCCCGGCATCGCCATGAGGAGTTCATCAAGTTCCTCAACACCATCGACCGCGAGGTACCCAAGGGGCTACAGGTCCATCTGATCTTGGACAACTACAGTACCCACAAGCACGCTGACGTCGCGCGATGGCTGCTGCGGCACAAGCGCTTTCATCTGCACTTCACGCCAACCTCGTCGTCGTGGCTCAACCAGGTCGAACGCTGGTTCCGAGACTTGACGGAAAAAAATCTGCGCCGCGGAATCTTCGCCAGCGTGCCCGATCTGATCGCCAGCATCGAGGCATACCTCAACGCCCACAACGCCGATCCCAAGCCCTACGTCTGGACGGCCACAGCCGAATCCATCCTCGCCAAAGTTCAACGCGCACGCACAAAACTCCAACAAGTAGTCAGCTAAAAATGAGACGGACCACTAGCAGTCGATCCCGAGGACCAGTTCAGCGTCAGACCGGCAGGATCGCACGCCGGCGCGCGGCGTGGGAAACGCAAGAGTGGGAAGGCTTTTCAGCCGGCACGTGGACCTTTGGGCCGCGGCCGGCACACCCCAGCGTTTGCCTGCCTCGGAGGTAAGCCGTTCGACGTCATCGACAACCGCAGACCGCCGCCTACTTAAGCATTCCTAATGCACCCGAAGGATCATTAGCTGTACTGGCCCGCACTGACTCCTTAGCGTTGCCCGGGTGAGTACCAGCGCGCTTGTCGTAGGCACCGGCTTCCTGACCACCATGGCCCTGATCGCGGCGATCGGTGCGCAGAACGCATTCGTGTTGCGCCAGGGCATCCGGGGCGAACATGTCTGGGCCGTGGTCGCGCTGTGCACCGTCTCCGACATGGCACTGATCTCCGCCGGCATCGCCGGCTTCGGAGCCGCGGTCTCCACCTACCCGGGCGTCGTCACCGTGGCGACGCTGGGCGGGGCGGCGTTTCTCGTCAGCTACGGCCTGCTGGCGGCACGTCGGGCGGTGAACCCCAGCGCCCTCACCCCGGCCGATTCGGCGCCGGCCCGGTTGGCTGGTGTCCTGGCCACGTGCCTGGCATTGACGTTTCTCAACCCACACGTCTATCTCGACACAGTCATCCTGATCGGCGCCCTGGCCAACGATCACGCCGACAACCGGTGGCTGTTCGGCGTCGGGGCAGTAACCGCCAGCGCCGTCTGGTTCACCACGCTCGGATACGGGGCACGCCGCCTTGCCGGGTTCTTCGCCACCCCGACGAACTGGAGAATCCTGGACGGCGTCATCGCCATCACCATGATCTCCTTGGGTGCCCTGTTGGCCTGGCCGTGACAGCACCCAGCAGCATCACAGCCGGGCCGACCGGGGGCGCCCCCGACAACACCGAAGCCCTCAGGCAACGGGCGTCGCCATAACGCGACTTACCCGGACCGGCACAATGGCTGGATGGATCCTGCCCTCGGCCTTCGCGAAAGAAAGAAGATCAAGACACGTCAAGCGATTCGTCGGGAGGCTCTCCGACTCATCCAGGCACAGGGCTACGCCAACACGACAGTGGAGCAGATCGCCGACGCCGCAGACCTGTCGACCAGCACTTTCTTCCGGTACTTCCCGTCCAAGGAATCGGTTCTGCTGAGCGCCGAGCTGATCGAACAGACCATCGATACGTTCATCGCCGCGCCCGCCGATCTGGGGCCGATCCCGGCCTATCGATTCGCCGTCCAACAGACGTTCACCGAGATGTCCACATCTGATCGGGAAGCCAATTTCACTGCTACGCGCCTCATGCACTCCATCCCCGAAGCGCGCGGACTGCTCTACGCCGAGTACATGCGCTGTATCGATCTGATCGCCGATGCCTTGAAGGTCCGGCTGGCCGAACCCGGCGACGATTTCGAACGCCGCATGATCGCCGGGACCATCGTCGGGATACACATGGCAACCTCCGATGGAACGCCGGTTCCCGTTGGCCCGCTGACACGGGGACTGACGTTCCTGGAGACTGCCCTACCGATGCGTTGAAACCGACCGCCGCTCAGTCGAGGTAGGAGCCGCCCGGCCGATCGCGGCTGGCATTCAGCCCTCCGGAACCTGGCTCACCGACGCGCAAGGTCGGGTCGAACATCAAGGACATCCCACCGTCCGAGCAATACCAGTCGTACTCACACGGATACGGATAGACGGGCATCGGGGTGATTGCCTCTGGCCCCAAACCCGACTCAGAACAGACCGTCATATCCGCGGCGGAGGTACACATGGCCCCGGCCGGACTCGCGCCGACCACCCCGAGAGCTGACACCGGCAATATCAGCGCGGCGACCAACGACAGCTTCCCGATGTACATCGCAGTTCCTTCCCACTAGCCGCAACGATTGCGGAAATCCACCATGGGCTGGCGAATGCCCTGCAGCTCGGCTTTGACCTGCGGGTTGCCATCCACGTACTCCTGCACCCGGACCTTCATCTCGTCACGCGGAAGCCCCTTCAATCCGGTGAAGAAATTGTTCACATCCGGGTGGGTGAACAGATACGCCGACGTAGCGGCCGTGACGCCGGTCGAGACGCCGGCCAAGTCCGCGGCCGTGCAGTTGGGCGGCGGAGGTGGCGGTGGCAGCTCCGGCGCCGGCACAGGCGGCGGCGGCGGCGGAACAGGCTCCGCCGCGGCGATCGCCGCAGAGCCGAGCAACATCGCCCCGGCACCAACCATGACAGCGAGCACACGACGCCCGCCAGTCCACTGTGACATGTCCATTCCTCTCGATTGTGTTCTGCAACAGGATTATTGGTGCCAGTTCAATTCCGTCCGGGCCGGTTGGGACGATTGGGACGATCCGGACGATCGGGACGGTTCGGACGATCAGGGCGATCGAAGTCCAGCGCGACACCGAACCCGTAGTCATCGTCACACAGATAGTTCAGCTCGCAGGGGTACGGCGAATAAGGACCGTAGTTGTTCGGAGGCTGCGAGCTTCCGCCCCGAACGTCGCCCTGTGAACACAGCGTCACCCCTGACGAATAGGTGCAGTCAGCCGAGGCCGGCGTTGCGGCGACGACAAGACTGAAGGCAACCGCCGGAATGACCGTCACGGCTACACGTGAGATTGTCATGATCTGCACGGCACATACTTCCTCTCCGCATGTGCCGGTCGGGACCGCCTCCTCGCGATGCCAGACCCCAACCAGTCGCACGCCGCTCAGTTGGGCGAACAACTGTCCGCGTCAGCTGACGATAATCCGTGCCGCAATTTACGCACACACAATCGAAGAAATAGACCCCAGTTGATAGAGTGCCCGGATTGCATTCAATGAGCGGGTTGAATTCGAGGATAATAAGCATATTCGGGCCTATCTGGTTCGACCTGCGAAATTCTACAATGACCAATGTCGGGCCGGAGTCCCCACCGGACCACAAATCCGACCAAGCACCAGCAAGAACCGCCTCCAACTGCAAAAATGCAGATCTACGCCCACGTCGACCGACATAGACGCCCACTGCAACAAAGCATTCCCCGGCTCCTGATCACGAAGCGATTCGAAACGATCCCGGTCCGCACCACAGATTCCTACTTTCACGGATTGGCAATCATCGCGGGGCCAGATGATATCGCCCGAAAAGCTGGACATGCGCACCGAAAAGAAATCGAAAACCAGCACAGGAAACCGTCGACGCCAACCTCGACAGCCTCATAGCGGCGGGCTGCCGCAGCAGTGGTAGCGACAGCCACCCCCATCGGAGGCGTGATCCGGCCACCGGGGGCTGCAGAATGGATTGATGGCGCACTCGAGAGCTGTCTTCATCACCGGCGCAGCTGCCGGCATCGGCCGCGCGACAGCACTGTTGTTCGCCGCCCGGGGGTACACCGTCGGCGCCTACGATATCGACGAGACCGGACTTGCGAGCCTGGCCGAGGAAATCCAGGCCGGCCACGGAACCGTCCACACCGGCCACCTCGACGTCACAAACACCGATGAAATGGCCTTGCGGGTAAGGGAGTTCGCCGAAGCTGCCGGCGGTCGACTCGATGTCCTGATCAACAACGCCGGGATCCTGCTGGCCGGACAATTCGAAGAGCTCGACGTTCATGCCCAGCTCAAGGAAATCGACATCAACACCAAAGGTGTGGTCATCGGCCTCCACGCCGCGTTTCCGTACCTGCGCGCCACAGCAGGGGCGACGGTGGTGAACCTGGCCTCTGCCTCTGCCATCTACGGCCAAGCCGAACTGGCGACCTACAGCGCCACCAAGTTCTTCATTCGCGGCCTCACCGAGGCTCTCGACATCGAGTGGAGCGCCCACGACATCCGGGTGATCTCGATGTGGCCGTTGTACGTACAGACCGCGATGACCCACGATGTCAGCACCGGAACCACCCAAACACTCGGCATCAAACTCACCGCGCAGGACGTCGCCGACGCCATCTTCGCAGCGGTGAGCGGATCGCGGCAGGGGCGTGCACTCCATCAGGTTCACTTTCCCGTCGGGGTCCAGACCAGGGTGATGGCAGTCGGATCACGCTTCTCCCCCGCCTGGCTGACCCGAGCGATCAACAAACGCCTGGCCAAGCGCTGAGCGGCGCGAGATCCCAGTTGCGTCTGTTTGGATGTGCGGGTGAAAAACGACAGCTTGAACAGCATTGACCACTCTGGGCGGCCCACCGGGTACGCGACGGTGGGCTCCTCCTATTACCCGATCTTTGTCGCCGTGTTCACCGGCCTGGTCCTGATCTCCAATTTCACGGCCACCAAAGGAGTGGCGTTCGGGCCGTTGCTGACCGACGGCGGCTTCATCGTCTTCCCGCTGACCTACGTCATCGGCGACGTGCTGTCAGAGGTCTACGGACTCAAAGCAGCCCGCCGGGCGATCTTCATCGGCTTCACCATGCAGGCCCTGGCCGTGGCCGCACTCTGGACCACCGTCCAATTACCCCAAGCCGACGGTTACGAGAACCAGGCCGCGCTGGAGACCATGGTCGGCTCGATCACCGGGCTGGCCGTCGCCGGACTGGCCGGCTTCCTGATCGGGCAGCTGGTCAACGCGTACCTCGTCGTTCGAATCAAGCAGCGCACCAAGGAAAATCACCTCTGGGCGCGACTGCTGGGCTCCACCGTCGTCGGTCAGTTCGCCGACACCCTGGTGTTCTGCGCCGTCGCCGCGCCGATCATCGGATTCGGCAACGCGCCGGAATTCGCCACCTACGCAGCGCTGGGGTGGATCTACAAATGTGTCGTGGAAGCTGCCCTGCTGCCCATCACCTATCGCGTCATCGCCGCCGTCAAGCAACGTGAGCCCAGCTACCAGCCGATGGTTTAGACCGAGCTCTGAGCATCCATTAAGGCACCTCTGGCGAGCTTCTAAAGCTTGCGGCACGCTTTTGTACCGGAGAGTAACTTCGTGTCATGAGCGCCACCATGGATGCCCGAGTCGCCACCGTCCGTGAGCACTCCCTTCGCGACTACGGAGACCGGGCGCTGCTGATCGAGTGCGCCGGCACCGAAGAAGTGCTGGCGTGGACCACGACGTTGGCCGATGCCCACCTACCGGGCGTCCTGGACATCGTGCCCGCATCGCGGACGGTACTGATCACCCTGGCCAGGCCGGCGTTCCAAGCGCCGACCCGGCAACGATTGCGCACCCTGTCAATCAAGGGCCAGGACGTCAGCGCACCCGGCGACGCCACGCCAGACGTCGTGATCGACGTGACCTACGACGGCGCCGACCTCACAGAGGTGGGCAAGCTCACCGGACTCGACGCCACCGGAGTGATCGCCGCACACACCGGCACACTCTGGCGCGTCGGATTCGGTGGCTTCGCCCCCGGCTTCGCCTATCTGGTCGGCGGCGACCCACGCCTGCAGGTTCCGAGGCGCGCAGAGCCGCGCACCAAGGTTCCCGCCGGAGCCGTCGGCCTGGCCGGCGAGTTCAGCGGGGTGTACCCGCGGGAATCCCCCGGCGGGTGGCAACTGATCGGCCACACCACCGCCGTGTTGTGGGATATCGACCGACCCCAACCCGCACTGCTGACACCCGGCATGTGGGTTCGATTCCGGGCCATCTGAGGAGCGCTGCGATGACAACCCCCACCCTCGAGGTGCTGCGCACCGGACCGCTTGCGCTGATCCAGGACCTGGGCCGGGCCGGCATGGCCCACCTGGGTGTCGGACGTTCGGGTGCAGCCGACCGCCGGGCCCACACCCTTGCCAATCGGCTGCTGGCCAACCCCGACGACCGGGCCACCGTCGAAGTCACCTTCGGCGGCTTTGCGGCACGGGTCCGGGGCGGCGACGTCGACATCGCGGTCACCGGCGCCGACACCGAACCGACGGCTGACGGAGTTCCCTTCGGCACCAACAGCATTGCGCACGTACGCGAGGGCCAGCTGATCGAACTGCACGCTCCGGTCGCTGGGATGCGCAGCTACCTGGCGGTGCGTGGCGGTCTCGACGTCACCCCGGTGCTGGGCTCCCGCAGCTATGACGTGATGTCGGCCATCGGCCCGCAACCGCTGCACGCCGGTGACCGGCTGCCCGTCGGCGAGCACACCGACGCCTACCCCGAACTGGATCAGGCGCCGGTGGCTCCCATCGCGGGGCAGCTGCTGGAGCTACGTGTGACACCAGGGCCACGCGACGACTGGTTCGCCGACGCCGATGCCCTGGTCCACACCATCTGGATCGCCTCCGAACACAGCGATCGGGTGGGGATGCGGCTCAACGGCACCCCGATGCGACACCGCTGGCCGGACCGGCAGCTGCCATCTGAAGGCGCCACCCGGGGAGCCATCCAGGTGCCGCCGAGCGGACTACCCGTCATCCTCGGCCCCGACCATCCCGTCACCGGCGGCTACCCGGTGGCAGGTGTGGTCATCGACGCCGATATCGACAAGGTCGCCCAGATCCGGCCCGGCCAACCCATCCGACTGCACTGGTCGCGCCCCCGTATCACTGCCTGACGGTCGAGAAACTGGTAGACCGGGGTGGTGCACACCCAGGTTCACACCGCCCGCCTGGTCCATACCTCCGACCTCGACACCGAGACTCGTGACGGTGCCCGCGCCATGGTGATCGACGCATTCCCCGACGGCGAGTTCACCGACGTCGACTGGGAACACGCGCTCGGCGGCATGCACGCCCTGATCCAGCATCACGGTGCGTTGCTCGCCCATGCCGCCGTCGTACAGCGTCAACTGATCTATCAGGGCCAGGCATTGCGCTGCGGGTACGTCGAGGCCGTCGCGGTCCGCGAGGATCACCGCGGTCAGGGTTTGGCAACCGCATTGCTGGATGCCGTCGAGCAGGTGATCCGCGGGGCCCACCAGATCGGCGCCCTGTCGGCATCCGAGTTGGGCAAACCTCTCTACGAGCGACGCGGCTGGCTGCCCTGGCGCGGCCCGACCCGCGTGCTGACACCGGACGGGTTGGCCCGCACCCCCGAGGACGACGGCTCCGTCTACGTGTTGCCCGTCGCCCGCACCCTGGACACCTCGGCCGAGCTGACCTGCGACTGGCGCGACGGAGACGTCTGGTAATCGGCGTCGGCCGGCTACCCCGCACAGGCGTAGGTTGGACGTCATGAGCGCAGAAGAGGAATTCCGTCCCAGCGCAGACACTTTCGACAAGCTCTACCGCGGCGAGCCGGCGTTCGACGGCGCACCCGCACCCACCGCGATTCCCTGGGATGTCCGGCGGGCCCAGCCACGGCTGATGGAACTCGAAGCGCTCGGCGCCATCAGCGGCGAAGTCCTCGACATCGGCTGCGGGCTCGGCGACAACGCCATCTTCCTCGCGTCCCGCGGCTACTCGGTGACCGCGCTCGACGGTTCCCCCGCGGCGATCGAGCAGGCCCGGGAACGAGCCGCGGCAGCCGGGGCCACCGTCACTTTCGGCGTCGCGGACGCCACGAACCTCACCGGCTATGACGGGCGCTTCGACACCGTCATCGACAGCGCGCTGCTGCACTGTCTGGACGACGCCGGCCGCCACGCGTACGCCGCGGGCATTCATCGCGCCACCCGGGCCGGCGCCCGCTGGTTCCTGTACACCTTCTCCGATGACAACGTCAACGGCATCATCGCCCCGATGGACGCGGTGGGCGAGGCCGCCTTACGTGATGTGTTGACCCGCCACGGCTGGCACGTCGACTTCACCGGACCGACCACCTACCTGGGCGATCCAGCCGGGTTCACCGGACCAGAAGAATTGCCGCCGACAATGCTGGACCAATTGCCGCCCGGGCACCTCGACCGCCTGGCCCGGATGCGCGACCGCTTCGCGGCGATCACGCCGTGGCTCGACGGTCATCAGGTCCATCTGCCGTTTGTGGTGGTGCACGCCACCCGTGTGGACTGAACCTCACAGCACGTCGACACCGGGAGTGAGGGCAATTTCACGCCCGAGTCATCGGCCGGTGCGCAGGAGCAACAATGTGTTCCTACCGTGAGCTCATGCTCCCCGTCAGCCCTGCGGAACGGGACCACCGACAGGTGCGACATGCATCCGCAATCACTCGGTAACGTCGTGGAAACAATCGCTGAATACACAGGTCGCATGAGTGAGGTCGATTGGGCACCGCTCACCGGTTACCGGGTCGCGGTGACATCCGCGCGGCGGTCCGAGGAACTGTGCACCCTGCTGCGCCGCCGGGGCGCCACGGTCACCAGCGCGGCTGCCATCGCGATGGTGCCGCTGCCCGATGACGAGGAACTGCACCGCTACACCGACGAGCTCATCACAACGCCTCCGGACATCGTGGTCGCCACCACCGGGATCGGTTTCCGCGGCTGGGTGGCCGCCGCCGACGGTTGGGGTGTGGCCAACAACTTGATCTCCGCGCTGTCTGAGGCTCGCATCGTTTCCCGCGGGCCGAAGGCCACCGGCGCACTGCGCGCCGCCGGACTACCCGAAGAATGGTCGCCGGACTCCGAAAGCTCCCGAGAGGTGCTGCGCTACCTGCTGGAGAAGAGCATCGGCGGGCAACGGATCGCCGTCCAACTCCACGGCGCCACCGACGACTGGGACCCGTTCCCGGAATTCCTCGACGAGCTACGCAACGCGGGCGCCCACGTCGTCCCGATTCGCGTCTACCGCTGGCGGCCAGTGCCCACCGGCGGCGCATTCGATCAGCTGGTGACGGGTATCGCCGAGCAACAGTTCGACGCCGTGAGCTTCACCTCCGCACCCGCGGTCGCCGCCACCTTGATGCGGGCCGGCCAACTCGGCCTGGAGGATCAGGTGATCGACGCCCTGCGCACAAACGTGCACGCGATGTGCGTCGGACCGGTGACGGCACGCCCGCTGGTACGGCTGGGGGTACCGACCTCGGCACCGGAGCGAATGCGGTTGGGAGCATTGGCCCGCCACATCACCGACGAGCTGCCGGTGCTGCAGTCACGAGTGCTGACCGCCGCCGGCCACCTCGTCGAGATCCGGGGCACCTGCGTGCTGGTCGACGGCATGGTCAAATCGCTGGCCCCCGCGGCGATGGCCACCATGCGGACACTGGCGCTGCGGCCGGGCACCGTGGTGTCGCGACAGGATCTGTTGACCGCGCTCCCCGGATCCGGCAGCGACACCCACGCCGTGGAGACCGCCGTACTGCGCCTGCGCACCGCGTTGGGCGACAAGAAGATCGTGTCCACCGTCGTCAAGCGCGGCTACCGGTTGGCGGTGGACGAACTGTGAAACCCGTACTGGTGGCGCATGGCACCCGCAAAGCCGCCGGCGTGCAGATGATCGGCGAACTCGCCGACCGCGTCGGAACATCGCTGGGCCAGCCGGTGCGGGTGGCATTTGTCGACGTGCTCGGGCCGACACCCGCCGAGGTGCTGATGTCGCTGGACGGGCCGGCCGTCGTGGTGCCGGCGTTCCTGTCGTCGGGCTATCACGTGCGCAAGGACATCCCCCAACACGTGGCCGCCAGTGGGCATTCCGATGTCATCGTCACACCCGCGCTTGGTCCGTGCCCGCAGATCGTGCAAGTGGTCACCGATCGGTTGATCCAATCGGATTGGCGGCCCGGCGATTCCGTCGTGTTGGCCGCGGCGGGTACCTCCGACCGCCACGCACAACGGGACCTGCGGGTGACGGCCACCCTGCTCTCGGCGGCCATCGGCAGCCGAGTCGAGCTGGCCTACGCAGCCACCGATGAGCCCCGGGTCGCTGAAGCGGTCGCCATGGTGCGGGCCCGTGGCGCTAGCCGGGTGGTTGTAGCGTCATACCTGTTGGCGGACGGACTTTTTCAGGACCGGCTCAAGTCATCGAGCGCCGACTCGGTGACCGAACCCCTGGGCTTGCACCCCGGCACGGTACGCCTCATCGTCAGCCGGTTCCGCCGGGCCCGGGTCGCTGTCGCGGCCTGACCACTATTCATTC